>NZ_JAOCCY010000001.1:0-816461 GCF_029840625.1 Agrobacterium sp. GD03872 | reverse complement strand
TTCTAAAAAATTCCCGGCGCGCCGGACAATATACATATTTCGAAATACCGCCATCATCGGTTTACCGACGGATAAGCGCAAGCTCATAAATTCGCCTTGTGAAAGCTTGGTGAATGGCGACGGCGCATTTGAAGGGCATGTCGATTGTCAGCGAACACGTTTCGATAACGCTGGGTGACGCGTCAGGTTCCGTAGAACACGCTGCGAAAACATCTCCGCTGATCGTGGAAATTTGCTCACTTTAAAAAGCCGCATTAGCGGACCGAATGATGGCGTCGGAAGCCAGCTTCGCTTGCGGCCGAGCGAAGAATATCAACTCAATCGATTGAATCGGTCGCAATTTTACCTCACGCTAAATTTGCTGCACTGAACAACATTCAAAGCTTGGCAGGGGCGCGAAAAATACAATAACAACGGCGGATATTTTTACACGTTATCGACAGGAAAGCACGCACAGCCCATGTCCGACACGACAAAACCCGCCAGCACAAGAACATCGGTAACGGATCAGGAAGCCCTGGATTTCCACGCGGAAGGCAGACCGGGCAAGCTGGAAATCACTCCGACCAAACCGATGGCGACGCAGCGGGACCTGTCGCTCGCCTATTCGCCTGGCGTGGCCGTGCCGGTGAAAGCCATCGCCGAAAACCCGGCGACCGCTTACGATTATACCACGCGCGGCAACATGGTCGCCGTCATCTCCAACGGCACGGCCATCCTCGGCCTCGGCAATCTCGGCGCGCTCGCTTCCAAGCCGGTCATGGAGGGTAAATCCGTCCTCTTCAAGCGCTTCGCCGATGTCGATTCCATCGATCTCGAGGTCGATACCGAAGACGCCGATGAATTCATCAATTGCGTGCGATACCTCGGCCCCTCCTTCGGCGGCATCAATCTGGAAGACATCAAGGCGCCCGAATGTTTCATCATTGAAAGCCGCCTGCGCGAGCTGATGGACATTCCCGTTTTCCATGACGACCAGCACGGCACCGCCATCATCGCCGCCGCCGGCCTCATCAACGCCATCGAGCTGACCGGCCGCGATTTCAAGACCACGAAGCTCGTCTGCAATGGCGCGGGTGCTGCGGCAATCGCCTGCATGGACCTTATCAAGGCCATGGGGTTCAACCCCGAAAACATCACGCTCTGCGATACCAAGGGCGTGATCTATCAGGGCCGCACCGAAGGCATGAACCAGTGGAAATCGGCGCATGCGGTGAAGACCGACAATCGCACGCTGGCGGAAGCCATGAAGGGTGCGGATGTGGTGTTCGGCCTGTCCCAGAAGGGCGCCTTTACCGAAGAGATGATCCGCTCCATGGCGCCGAAGCCGATCATCTTCGCCATGGCCAATCCGGATCCGGAAATCACCCCCGAGGAAGTCTCGCGCATCCGCGACGACGCCATCATGGCGACCGGCCGTTCGGATTATCCGAACCAGGTCAATAACGTCCTCGGCTTCCCTTATATCTTCCGCGGCGCTCTCGATGTGCGCGCCCGCCAGATCAACGATGCGATGAAGATCGCGGCTGCGCAGGCGCTGGCCGACCTTGCCCGCGAGGATGTGCCTGACGATGTGGCCGCCGCCTATCAGGGCAACCGCCCGCGCTTCGGTTCGCAATATATCATTCCGGTGCCCTTCGATCCGCGCCTGATCTCGGCCATTCCGGTGGCCGTGGCCAGAGCCGCCATTGAGACCGGCGTCGCCCAGCGCGAACTGCCGGACCTCGACGCCTATGCCCGCGAGCTTTCCGCCCGCCGCGACCCGATGGCCTCGACGACGCAGCGCCTTTACGAGCGCGTACGCCGCTCGCCGAAGCGCGTCGTTTTTGCCGAAGCGGAAGAAGAACAGGTCATGCGCGCGGCGATTTCCTTTACCGCTCAAGGGCTTGGCACCGCCATCCTGCTCGGCCGCGATGACATCATCAAGGCCAATGCGGAGCGCGCCGGTATCGATCTCGACCGTGCCAATATCGAGATCACCAATGCCCGCCTGTCGAGCCGCGTCGATGCCTATGTCGATTATCTCTATGCACGGCTGCAGCGCGGCGGTTTCCTGCTGCGCGACGTGCAGCGCCTGATCCACAACGACCGCAACCACTTCGCCGCCTGCATGGTGGCGATGGGCGATGCGGACGCGGTGGTGACAGGCGTTACCCGCAATTATTCGACGGCGCTTGAGGATATCCGCCGCTGCATCAACACCAAGCCCGGCCACCGTGTCATCGGCGTCTCGCTGGTCGTCTCGCGCAACCGCACCGTCTTTGTGGCCGATACTGCCGTGCATGACATGCCGAATGCGGAAGACCTCGCCGATATCGCCGAAGAGGCAGCCCACCTCGCCCGCCGCTTCGGCTACGAGCCGCGCGTCGCCATGCTCGCTTATTCCACCTTCGGCCAGCCGACCGGCGAACGCTCCGACAAGGTGCGCGAGGCGGTGAAAATCCTCGACAAGCGCAATGTCAATTTCGAGGTCGACGGCGAAATGTCGGCCGATGTGGCGCTGAACCATCACCGTATGCAGAGCCAGTATCCCTTCGCCCGCCTTTCCGGTCCGGCCAACGTGCTGGTCATGCCCGCCATCCATTCCGCCTCCATCTCCACCAAGATGCTGCAGGAACTGGGCGGCGCAACCGTCATCGGCCCGCTTCTGGTCGGCCTCGACAAATCGGTGCAGATCGCCACGATGGGCGCCAAGGACAGCGATATCGTCAACATGGCGGCAATCGCGGCCTATAACGCCGGTCGTTGAGACAGCCGGGAGGTTGCAGCACGTTTCTTCTCCCCGAGGGGGAGAAGGTGGTCCGAAGGGTCGGATGAGGGGGCCACGCCAGCGATAGACCGCCCCCTTGTCCCCTCATCCCGCTGCCGCGACCTTCTCCCCGGCGGGGAGAAGGCGAAAGCCGCAATCGCTCGCTTTCCATGGGCGATACGGCCCGTATGCTGCGGCGGATTTACTCTCCCGCTCCCTCTGGGGAAGCGGACAAAGAACAGGATTCTACGACTTAAAATTATTAGGATTTTTTTTCGCATCAAAGACTTTATTGGAACCCGATTTTATTCATAGTATTTTTCACGCAATACCAATTCTCGCTCTTGGCGGGTGCCTCATGTAGTTTCCACCTACACTCAAAAGGAAATACCCATGGCCCTCTCTTTCTCCAGATTTGCCGCTAAACTCATTGCCGGAACCGTCGTCGTCGCTTCGATGGCCACCGCCGCCCATGCGGATGCAACGCTCGACCGGATCAAGGGTCGCGGCAAGCTCACCGTCGGCGTCATCCTTTCCGGCGCGCCTTTCGGCTTTATCGATCCGAAGACGCAGGAGCAGAAGGGCCTCAACATCGACGTCGCCAAGGCGCTGGCTGCCGGCCTCGGTGTCGAGCTGGTCACCGAAACCGTGACGCCGCCCAACCGCGTGCAGTTCCTGCAGCAGGGCAAGGTGGATATTCTCATCGCCAACATGCAGTACACGGAAGAGCGCGCCAAAACGCTCGATTACGTTCAGACCCCCTATGACCGTCAGGGCGGTGCAGCCATCGGCCGCAAGGACAGCGGCATCAAGGACTGGCCGGACCTCAAAGGCAAGATCGCCTGCGTTTCGCAGGGCTCCAACTATACCCAGCCTTTGATCGAGCAATATGGCGCACAGGTGAAGGCTCTGCCGAGCCAGCCGGAATCGCTGCTGGCGCTGAAGGGCGGCAATTGCGATGTTTCCGTTCACGTCAACGGCACGCTGAGCCTGATGCTGCAGGATCGCGCCGACGAGTGGAAGGACTACGGCATCCTGATCCCCACCGACCTCATCCCGTCGGATTCGGTGATCTGGCTGCGCAAGGGCGAAGCCGACACGCAGGCCGCGCTCGACAAGATCGTCAAGGAGCTGCACGCATCCGGCAAGATGATCGAATTCGCCAAGGCCAACCGCCTGCCAAGCATCGGCTATATGGAAGAGCAGCAGAAGAAGCTTTCTGCCGCGCAATAAGGGCAGGCGCAGGGCTTTTCCGTTATCTGCCCGTCCTCATCCCGGGGTGAGGGCAGCGGCAAACAAGCGGAGTGATTTTCCCTGACCATCAGGAACGGCCGGTTTCGCCTGCCGTTCTTTTCTGCTTTATAACAAGGCAGGCCATTCTGGCGTCGCCCGCCGGGCGGCGGCCGCAATAACAGCATGGATTTCCGATGCAGGATTCGTTTACAGCGCGCTTCATTGAACTCGCCGCGCATCTCGGCCTCAACTATGATTTTCTGAACAGCGGTTACGAGGTTCAGATCTGGCTTGATGGCATGAAGATGACGCTCATCCTCGTCGCTGTCACCCTGCCGCTCAGCCTCGTCTTCGGCTTCATTTTTGCGGCGATGCTGACATCGGGCAAGACCTGGCTCGCCGGTCCGGTGCGCGCCTATGTGGAGCTGACGCGCAACACGCCGACGCTGGTGCAGCTGATGTGCGGTTTCCTCGTGCTCAACATGCTGATTTCCAATGCGCTCGGCGGCGCGCAGAACAATCCGCTCACGCCGTTCTTCTGGGTCGTCGCCGTCACCGGCCTGCATATTGCCGCCTTCCATGCGGAAGCGCTGCGCGGCGGCATCGAGGCGGTGCCGGCCACCACCATCGAGGCGGCGCGCTCCATCGGCTTCAGCTCCTTCGAGGTGCTGCGTTATGTCGAGTTTCCGCTGGCGATCCGCACGGCGCTACCCTCGATCATCAACAATCTCGTCAATCTGGTGAAGCTCACCACGGTCGGCTCGGCAATTGCAGTGGGTGAAATCACCTATGCCTCGATCCTGATCTGGACGCAGCGCGACAATGTGGTCGAGCTGATGCTCGTCATCCTCATCTTCTTCAGCGTCATCAATTTCATCGTCGCAAGGGCCGGTCTGTGGCTTGAACGGCGTCTTGCGGTTCCGGGGTTTGGTCAATGAGCGCGGTGGTTTCTCCAGCACAGGCGGTAAAGAAGCCGCCTTTCGGCACCATCCTGCTGCTCGGCGTGCTGATTGCGGTCATCCTGTGGCTGATCCTCGATCCATCGCTCGGTCAGGTGCTGCTGCAATGGCTGCCTTATCTCGGCAAGGGTTTTGCCATGAATGTGCTGATCAGCGTCCTTGCGATCGCCATCGGCACCTTCATCGGCGTCCTGCTCGGCATCATGGAACTCGCGCCCTATCGTCTGGTGCGGACGCCGGCGCTCACCTATGTGCAAATCTTCCGCAATGCCCCGCATCTGGTGCTGATCTTTGCCGCGACCTACATCTTCCCCTTCGAGATCGTCGCCTTCGGCAACTACATACCCTTCCCGGACTGGATCAAGGCCGTCGTCGGTCTCGCCATTCCGGCCAGCGCCCATATCGCCGAAATCACCCGCGGCGCCATCCAGTCCATTCCGACGGCGCAATGGGAAGCGGCGCAGGGCCTTGGCTTCTCGCGTAACCAGACGCTGCGCTGGATCATCCTGCCGCAATGCGTGAAACGTTCGCTGCCGCCATGGATGAACCTGTATGCGTCGATCACCATGGGTACGGCACTTGCCTCGCTGGTCGGCGTGCATGAGCTACTGCACGCCGCGACAGACGCCAGCACCGCCGTGCAGCGCAACGATTTCACCGTCGTGGTCTATCTCACCGTTCTGATGGCGTTCTTCCTGTTCTGCTATCCCGTCTCCCGTTTCACGCAGCGCCTGGAACGGCGCTTCGCTTCCCGCTGATTGGAACACGCCATGTCCGCACCCGCACCACAAACCGCCGCAAAAGCCCTGGTTGAACTGGAAGGCATACACCTGTCCTTCGGTGACAATCAGGTCCTGAAGGGCATCGACCTTACGGTGAACAAGGGCGACGCCGTCTCCATCATCGGCCCTTCCGGCTCCGGCAAATCCACCATCCTGCGCTGCATCAACGGCCTGCTCATCCCGCAATCGGGCAAGATCACCGTCGGCGGCACCCGGGTGGACCAGCTGAAGACCGAGGCTGAGCGCATTGCGCTGCGCAAGCGCATCGGCATCGTGTTCCAGCAGTTCAACCTCTTCCCGCATCTGACTGTCATGGAAAACATCACCATCGCGCCGATCAAGATTCTCGGCACACCGAAGGCGGAGGCCGAGCGCCATGCCCGCGAACTGCTGGAAAAGGTCCGCCTTTCCCAGAAGGTCGATGCCTATCCCGGCCAGCTTTCCGGCGGCCAGCAGCAGCGCGTGGCGATTGCCCGCGCGCTTGCCATGCGGCCGGAACTGGTGCTGTTCGATGAGGTCACTTCTGCGCTCGACCCCGAAACCGTGGGCGAAGTGCTCGCCGTCATCCGCGATCTCGTCAATGAGGGCATGACCAGCATTCTCGTCACCCATGAAATGCGCTTTGCCGAGGAAATCAGCGACAAGATCGTCTTTACCGAAAACGGCCTGATCGTCGATCAGGGCACGCCGGAGCATATCTTCTACAGATCGACCAATCCGCGCATCAACGCCTTCGTCAAGGGTCTCGGCGGGCAGGTGGCGCGGGTGGCTGACGGCGAAGGGATCTGACGCCATGACCGCCGACGAAAAGCTCACCCTCCATCTTGCCGAGGCGATTGTCGCCTCCGATCCGCTGCGCGACAATGAGGCGGTCACAATCGCCCGCACGGCGCTGGTCGATTTTTTCGCCTGCGTGCTGGGCGGCGCTGCCGACAGAAGCACCAAAATCCTGATCGACAGCTTTACGCCCGGCACGTCAGGCACAGCGGGCATCATCGGTCACGACCTGCGTACAGACATCTTCACCGCAGCGCTCATCAATGGCCATGCCGGCCATGTGCTTGACTATGACGATGTCCACGGCAGCGTGCGCGGCCACCCGACCGTCGCCATCATTCCCGCGCTGCTGGCTGTTGCAGTCGAGGAAGGTTCGACGGCGGATGCCTTCATCGCCGCCTATATTGTCGGTCTCGAGACCATGGCGCGTCTCGGCCTGTCACTCGGCACCAGACATTACGAAAACGGCTTCCACGCCACGGCAACGCTCGGCCCCATCGGCGCCGCGGCGGCCATCGCCCACCTGCTGAAATTCAATCCGCAGACCACAGCCACGGCACTTGGCCTCGCCGCCACACAATCGGCCGGGCTTCGCCTGCAATTCGGGTTCGACGCCAAGCCGCTGCATGCCGGCCTTGCCACACGCGCCGGCCTCACCGCCGCGCGGCTGGCGCGAGTTGGCTTTCAGGGCGCTACCGATTTTCTGGAAAATCCCATCGGCTTCTATTCCGCTTTCGCCTTCGGTGCGGAACAGCCGAAAAGGGTTCTCTCCGGTTGGGGCGCACCCTGGCAGATCGTTTCGCCCGGCCTCACCCTCAAGGCCTTTCCCTGCTGTACCGCCGCCCATCCCGTCGCTGTCGGGGCACTGGCGCTGCGCAGCGGCAATGGTCTGACGCCGGATGAGATTGAAGCGGTCACCATCACCTTCCCGCCGGGCGGCGACGCCGCCCTCGTCGGACCGGCCACGCCCGCGACTGGCATCGATGCGCGCTTCAGCCCCGAATATGTCTTTGCCGCGGCGCTGACGGATGGAGCGCTCGGAATCAGCCATTTCGACGAGCGCCAGACACGCGCCGACCTGCTTGCCGTTTCCTCCAGGGTCTCACGCCGACATGACGAGACCGCCCGCCGCCTCTCACCCGATCCGACCACCCGTTTCGTGGTCATCGATGTGACGAAGAAGGATGGCACGCTGCTGTCGCGCCGTATCGACGGTCTGCCGGGCATCGACGATCCCACGGAAAAATTTGCCGACGCAACCGGCGGCAATGAAAAATTCGCCGGAATTCCGGCGCTGGTGCGGAGCATGACAACCGCAGCGGACCTCCAGAAGCTCGAAACGCTTCTGGCAAGGCAGATATAACTCGACCGAAATGAAGGCATGATCCCCATGACCAATACGATCCGCAAAAGACAGATGCATCTCGGCCTTTTTCTCCAAGGCGCCGGGCACCACGTTTCCGGCTGGCGTCACCCCGATGCGGAAGCCGGCAGCGAGAATCTCGATCTGCTCACCCGCGTTACGAAAATGGCCGAAGCGGCGAAGTTCGACATGGTTTTCCTGGCCGACGGCCTGACCAGCGGCGTCGACGCCCATCCGTCGATGATAGCCCGCTTCGAGCCGCTGACCCTGCTTGCCGCACTTGCCATGGTGACCGACAAGATCGGGCTTGCTGCAACCGCTTCCACCACCTATGGCGAGCCCTATCATACCGCTCGCGCCTTCGCGTCCATCGACCATCTGAGCCACGGCCGCGCGGCCTGGAACATCGTCACCACCTCTTACGCCCGCACGGCGGCGAATTTTTCCAAGGACCACCCAGAGCATGACGAGCGTTATGCGGTGGCGGAAGAATATGTGAACGTCGTTCGCGGCCTGTGGGACAGCTGGGACGATGACGCCTTCATCAAGGACAAGCAGGCGGGCCGCTATGTCGACCCCGAAAAGGTCCATATCCTCAATCACGAAGGCAAATATTTCACGGTCAAGGGACCGCTCAATATTCCGCGCTCGCCGCAGGGCCACCCGGTTCTCATCCAGGCCGGCTCCTCCGGGCCGGGGCAGGATCTCGCCGCCCGCACCGCCGATATCGTCTTCACCGCCCAGCAGGCGATTTCCGAAGCGCAGGCCTTCTATACCAGCCTCAAGGCGCGCGTTGAGAAGTTCGGCCGCGATCCGGCCAGCGTCGCCGTAATGCCCGGCTTCATGCCGATCATCGGCAGGAGTTTCGAAGAGGCTGGCGAGAAACTGAAGGAACTGAACCGCTGGACCGATATCAAGAGCGCCATGCCGCTGCTTGAAGAACGCATCGGCCACAGCCTCACGGATTACGATCTCGACGGCCCGCTGCCCGATCTGCCGATTTCCGACCAGTTGCGCAGCCGCGCCGAACTTCTGACAGAACTCGCGCACCGCGAAAAGTTGACAATCCGCGAACTGGCGCTGCGCGTCGCCGCCGGCCGCGGCCACCATATCGTCATGGGCACAGCGAGGGATGTGGCGGACCGGATGCAGGAATGGTTCGAAAACGGCGCAGCCGACGGCTTCAACGTCATGCCGCCCTTCTTCCCTGGGGGGCTGGAGGAATTCAACCGCGAAGTCGTGCCGCTGTTGCAGGAACGCGGCCTGTTCCGGACGGACTACGAAGGGTCTACATTGCGCGACCATCTCGGCATTGCACGGCCGACCCTGCGGGGATAACGGCATGCGGATGCCGGTCAAAGGCATCCGCATCCATAACCGTTACCAAGCTGAAGCGGGCCTCAGCCCGCCCCCTTATGCGGCGGCGCGTGACGAGCCTTGCTCGCGCCGGGCTGTATTGGGAGACTCCGGCCGCACGGACGGTCCGTTCTCGCGCTGAACCGTACGGCGGTTCAGCTTGAACAGGCTGACAAGCTGCGCCAGCGCATCGGCGCCCTGCGCCAGCGTCGTGCTGATCACCGTGGTGCGGGCGCTCATGGCAGCATTCTCCTGCGTCATCCGGTCCAGCCGGTTGACCGCCTTGTTGATTTCGCTGATGCCGACAGCCTGTTCGTCCGCCGCCTTGGAGATCATGTCGACATTACCGTCGATGTGCCGGACCAGAGCATCGATCTGCTTCAGCGCTTCACCCGTTTCGCCGACCAGCCTGACGCCTTCCAGAACCTCGGTGCCGGAATTGTTGATCAGCGCCTTGATTTCCTTGGCGGCATTGGCGGAACGCTGTGCCAGCTCGCGCACCTCCTGCGCCACCACGGCAAAGCCCTTGCCGGCCTCTCCCGCACGGGCGGCTTCCACGCCGGCATTCAGCGCCAGCAGGTTCGTCTGGAAAGCGATCTCGTCGATCACGCCGATGATCTGGCTGATTTCCCGCGATGCCGTCTCGATGCGCTGCATGGCGTCAACCGTGCGCTCCACGACTTCGGTGGAAGCCACGGTAGATGCCCGCGCGCTTTGAACGAGCTTGCGCGTCTCTTTCATATTTTCCGTCGATGAACGAACGGTCGCGGTGATTTCTTCGAGCGCTGCCGACGTCTCCTCAAGCGCCACCGCCTGCTCGCGTGAGCGTTCGGCAAGGTTGACGGAGGCTTCGCTGACCTCCTGGCTGCTGCGGGTCAGGTCCCCGGTCTGGCCGAGAACATTTTCCAGCGTCTTCTGGAATTCCGCGATGGACTTATTGAAATCGCTACGCAACCGTTCGAATTCGCCGACGAAGGGTTTGTCGAGCGTGATACGGATGTTGCATTGAGAAAGCCGCTCGAGCGCCGCGCCAAGTTCCTCGACCGCGTGCATCCGGTCCGTCACATCGAAGGCGAATTTCACCACCTTGAAGACGCGGCCCCGGTCATCGATGATCGGGTTGTAGGAAGCCTGAATGAAAACACGTTTGCCATCCTTGCCAAGGCGCATGAACTGCCCGGTCGAGAAATGGCCCTTTGCGAGTTCCTTCCAGAAATCCCGATAGTCCTGAGACTGGGCATAGGCCGGTTCGCAGAACATCTGATGATGCTTGCCGATGATTTCTTCCGCCGTGTAACCGAGCGTCGCGAGGAAATTTTCGTTGGCGCTGAGTATCTTTCCGTCGGGCGTAAATTCGATCATGGCCTGCGCGCGGGAAAGCGCGGCCAGCTTGCCGTCATCCTCGGCGCTCTTGCGCTTGATCGAGGTGATGTCGGTTGCAATCTTGACCACCTTGTAGGGTTTGCCGAAACGGAACACCGGATTGTAGGAAGCTTCGATCCAGATTTCGTCGCCATTCTTGGCCTGACGCCGGTACTGGCCCTGGTCGTATTCACCACGCGACAGCTTCGCCCAGAACGCTTTGTATTCGGGCGAGGCCGCGTCTTCGGAAGACAGGAACATGCTGTGCGAACGTCCAACGATTTCGGACGACTGATAACCAACCGCTTTGCAGAAATTATCGTTCGCCTTCAAAATCCTGCCAGTCAAATCGAATTCGATGATGGCCTGTGAGCGGCTGAGCGCATCGAGCACAGCGGAAGCGTCCAGACCGAATTTTGAAAAGTGAGACATGCCTTTAAATCCCCCGACGATGACTAATATGCGGACCTCCTTCATTCTCGAAGTATAAGAATGAAAAACGGTCGGTCTGCCTGTTCGCGAAACTAGCCGGACAGCGTTAAATAGCGATTAATGATGCAATATAACCATCCTGCGACCTGAAACGACCGCCAGAAGCCCAGCGGCACACGCAGTCCTCTTGCGCAATTCGGACCGCTTATTTGCCACAGTGCCGATATTTCTGCGCCGGCAACGCGATGCGGTCTTTCATCCGGACGCCATTCATTGTTATGGCGGGATTGAAAGATTAGTGTTGCAGGAGCGCCGATGACCAAAACCCTGAAATGCGATGTGCTGGTGATCGGCACCGGCATTATCGGTTCCATGGCGGCGCTTTATCTGCAGAATGCCGGACGGGAAGTGGTGTTTCTGGAGCGTGGCGAGGTCGCCCGGGGTGCAAGTTCCGGCAATGCCGGCATTCTGGCCTTCCCCGAAATCATCCCCATTCCCGCTCCCGGCATCATGAAAAAAGCACCGCGCTGGCTGTTCGATCCGCTTGGCCCGCTCAGTGTGCCGCCTGCCTATGCTCACAAGATTGCACCCTGGCTGTGGCGCTTCTGGCGTGCCAGCGCCGAGCGCAATTTTCGCCACGGGCTGAAGTCGCTTGCGGATATCAACCGGCTGGCGGCCATGGAAATGGCCCATGTCGCTGCGATGCCGGAGCTTTCGCACCTCGTCTCGAAAACCGGTACGCTCGATCTTTATGACAGTGAGGCCAGCCTCAACGCCGCCCGCAGGGACTGGGACGAAAAGGCAAGCGCCGGCTTCAGCTTCGAACGCGTCGGCCGCAGCGAAATCGAGGCGCTGCAGCCGGGTCTCGCGCCGCAGTTCCGCCATGCCATGTTCTCACCGGATGGCCTGCAGGTCTCCGATCCCTATGATTTCACCCGCGCCATTTTCGACCTGGTGCTCGCCCGCGGCGCCAGCCTGCGCAAGGGCGAAGCCGAACGCATCGACGCCGTCGGCGAAAGCACGATCGTGACGCTGGAAAACGGCGACAAGATCGATGCCGACAAAGTGGTGATCGCCTGCGGCGCTTGGTCGAGGAAGCTCGCCGCCACGCTCGGCAATATCGTGCCGCTGGAGACCGAACGCGGCTACAATACCACCCTGCCCCCTGAGGCTTTCAACCTTACGCGCCAGCTTTATTTCAATGACCATGGCTTTGTTGTTACCCCGCTTTCGACAGGCATCCGTGTCGGCGGCGCGGTGGAACTCGGCGGGCTGGAGCTCAAACCGAATTTTCGTCGTGCCGAAGCCATGCTGAAGAAGGCTGGACGTTTCCTGCCCGGCCTGAAGCTGGAAGGCGGACGACAATGGATGGGGTTCCGCCCGTCCATGCCGGACTGTCTTCCCGTCATCGGCACGGCCCGCGCCACACCGTCCGTCATCTATGCTTTCGGCCATGGCCATCTGGGGCTGACACAGTCGGCGGCGACCGCGCGTCTGGTGACGCAGCTGGCCAGTGGCGAGGAGACGGCAATTTCGGTCGATCCGTTCCGGCCGGGGCGTTTTTCCTGAAAGGCCCGGGTTACTTCGCCGGCTGCATGGAATCGTCCGGAAACTTCACCTCGGCGAAGGATGGATAGACCTTGCGCAAGATGGTGACCTGCTGTTGGTCGCTGACGCGCAGCAGGTACCATTCCGCTCCATCCATCAGCGCCAGCGTGTGGGATTTCGCCTCGATCGTCCGGCCGCCGGTTTCCATCACCGTCTTGGTCGGGACAAGCGCGTAGGGCGTTCCATCAGGCGTTTGCGCAAGGCTGATCGCCTGCATATCCATGGTGAATTCGGTTATCTTGACCGCCGCGAGCGCCATCTGCATCTGCGTCGTCAAGGCGCTGCGCAATTGCTCCACGGTCACACCCGCGTCACTTGCGATGAATTCAAAGATTTTCGGCGGCACTGTCTTGCCGACAATCTCGAAATCCTGTGCCTTCAAAGCCGTGCTGAACCGCTCTATCTGCGTTCGAAGACTATCCTGTTCGGCGGGCGAAAGGTCGCGCGACAAAGCGGGATGCGCAATCGCCACCAGCAGAAACAGGCAATATAATAAACGCTTCATGGCTTGGCCTTTCCGGTTATCCGGCATCGCCCGGTTCCCGGAAGGGGAACCGCTCATGAACGGGCGTGTTCAGCGCAGCAAAAAGAAACCCGCGGCCGACAGCACGACGAAGACGACCAGCCCGCCAAGGAAGCCGGCGGTGGTGAAGAAACCGGCGACCATGGCCAGCATCAGCACGCACAGCAGCATGGTGCCGTACTTGGTCAGGGCCAGAAAACCGTTATAGGTCTTTTCGTGCTCGGCGTAGTTCATCTCGGCGCCGACTTCGACCGGACCCGTGTGGTGTTCGCTCATTCCGCTTCCCCTTGTGCTCCATCCGTCATGCCCGTCGTGCGAGGCGATTCGCCTGCGCACGATCACGGCCCATGCCGAATTCTCCGTAGCCAGACCTAACATGAAGTCGCCGAAAAGCGCAATGCGTTCCACGCTAAAGAGCGGGGCGGACATGCGCTGCGATCCCTCCCCGGGGCAAAGCATGTCCCGGAGCAACATTCTTTCGCAAACGGTTGAAAAGGGCGTTCCGCCGAACTGTTTCGCAGCAGTTTCAGTTGCTTTTCGAACCGCCTGACCATACACGGGATTCTGTGGGGAGGAACTTCTGGAACCTGTGGCAACGGATGCACGTGGAGGCGTGGCTGCCGCAAGGGTACCGGACTTTGCTTTCCGCCATAAACCCGTAAAGGGCCCGAAAAGGGAAGAGGGGAAAGTTATGAAACCGCTTTTAAAACTAAGCGCGACGATAGACCTTGCGAGCGAAGCTCTGGGCAAGGTTGCCGGCTATCTCGTACTCATCTGCTGCCTCGTCAGCGCCGGTAATGCGATGGTCCGCTACGCCCTGAACTACAGTTCAAACGGCTGGCTGGAAATCCAGTGGTACATGTTCGCCTTTATCGTGCTGATCGGCGCATCCTATACGCTGCGCATGAACGAACATGTGCGGGTGGACATCATCTACGGCGCGATTTCGCCGCGCAGCCGCATCTGGGTAGATATTATCGGCATCGTGCTGTTCCTGCTGCCCGGCTGCTTTTACCTCGCCTGGCTTTCCTGGCCCATGTTCAGCCTGTCCTGGCATCAGAGCGAAATGTCCTCCAATGCCGGCGGTCTCATCCGCTGGCCGGTGAAACTCATCATCTTCGCTGGTTTCGCCCTTCTGGTTCTTCAGGGATTTTCGGAACTCATCAAGCGTATAGGCGCCCTCAAAGGGGTTTATGCGCTCGACACGAAATACGAAAAACCCCTGCAATGATCTTGCCGATCTGAACCTTCAGGATATTTCCCATGTTCGAATATGGTATTCTTCCGCCACTGATGTTCCTCGGCATGATCCTCTTCATGCTTTATGGATTCCCGGTTGCTTTCTCGCTTGCCACCGTCGGTCTCGTTTTCGGCATCATCGGCATCTTCACGGAACATTTTTCGCCGGCCTTCCTTCAGGCCCTGCCGCTGCGTATCTTCGGCATCGTCTCGAACGACCTTCTGCTTGCCATCCCCTTCTTCACCTTCATGGGCGCGATCCTCGAGCGATGCGGGCTGGCGGAGGATCTGCTTGAAGGGACGGGCAAGCTGTTCGGCGCCATTCCGGGCGGTCTCGCTTATGCGGTCATCATCGTCGGCGCCATTCTCGGCGCGATCACCGGCACGGTTGCGGCTTCCGTCATCACCATGGGCGTCATCTCGCTGCCGATCATGTTGAAGTACGGTTACAACCCGCGGCTTGCGACCGGTGTCATCGCCGCATCGGGAACGATCACGCAGGTCATCCCGCCTTCGCTGGTGCTGATCGTGCTTGCCGACCAGCTCGGCAAATCCGTGGGAGACATGTATCTCGGCGCCATCGGCCCGTCGATCCTGCAGGTGGCGATCTTCATGCTCTTCATCCTGCTGATGTCGATCGTGCGACCGAAGGACCTGCCGGCGCTGCCGCCGGAAGCGCGCGGCGAGCTTAACCGGGCGCTGGTGTTCCGCGTACTGGCGGGCATGATCCCCTCGATCGTGCTGATCTTCCTCGTGCTCGGCACCATCTTCCTCGGCCTCGCAACGCCGACAGAAGCCGGTGCGCTCGGCGTCGTCGGCGCCATGGCGCTTGCCGCCGCGCACCGCCGCCTCACATGGGACCTGGTCAAGCAGGGCATGCATTCCACCATGCACATCACCTCCATGGTGGTTTTCATTCTGGTTGGCGCCACCTGCTTCTCCCTCGTCTTTCAGGGCATGGATGGTTCGCTCTGGATCGAGCACATGCTGTCGGGCATTCCGGGCGGCCCCATCGGCTTCCTGATCTTCGTCAACATCTTCATCTTCTTCCTCGCTTTTTTCCTGGATTTCTTCGAGATCGCCTTCATCGTTATCCCGATGCTGGCGCCGATTGCACAATCGCTCGGCATCGATCTTATCTGGTTCGGCGTCCTCATCTGCATCAACATGCAGACAAGCTTCATGCATCCGCCCTTCGGGTTTGCGCTGTTCTACCTGCGCTCCATTGCGCCGCGCACGGTCAAGACATCGGATAT
The DNA here is from genome assembly GCF_029840625.1 of Agrobacterium sp. GD03872. Classification (NCBI taxonomy): domain Bacteria; kingdom Pseudomonadati; phylum Pseudomonadota; class Alphaproteobacteria; order Hyphomicrobiales; family Rhizobiaceae; genus Agrobacterium; species Agrobacterium sp. GD03872. Next base: position 800,822 of record NZ_JAOCCY010000001.1, on the reverse strand, counting down.
CTACATGGGTGCCATCCCCTGGCTCGGCATGCAGCTCATCCTCGTCGCCATCGTGATCTTCTGGCCGGAATCCGTCACCTACTGGCTGGACAAGGCGCCCGAGGTCGATCTGAATTCCATCAAGATCGAAGTGCCCGCCTTCGGCAATCAGGGCGGTAACACCATGCCCAATTTCGGCCCGCCGGGCGGGATGCCGGGCATGCCGAATCTTGGTGAGCCCCCGAAGATCGGGCCCTGATCGACGTCTAACGCTTATGATTGCGGAGTGGAAGACAGGGTTGCGCCCTGCCTTCCGTTTACTCTCTTTAGAAATGGAACCGGGCAGTCACTGACCAGCCTGTCCGGTTTTTCCTAATGACGAATGCAATGCTCAGCGTTTTCCACATCGCATCACCTCCACAGTTGCGAGCAAGGCCTTTGCCGAGGTCGGCGTGGCCAATACTCACCGACATTCCGGCTGGACCCGGAGCCTGCTGCTTTTGCCCACAACGGAATTGATCGTAAATCATCCTTTGTTGCCGGGTGTGTGAAGGCATGGACGCACAGCAAAAACCCCGGAAACCGAAGTCTCCGAGGCCTTTGCCCGGTCCGCCGCCGTTGCCGAATAATCAGAGCTTGCCGTTACGCTGCTGGATCATCATGAACGTATCGAAGGTATATTCCGCCAGCTGCATCCACAGATAACCTTCGCGCTTGAAGGCAACCTGATCCTCGTAGATCTTCTTGAAGTCCGGATTGGAGGCCGAAATATTGGCGTAAACTTCCAAGGCGGCCTTGTAGCAGGCCTCAAGGATTTCCTGGCTGAAGGGCCGGAGCACCGCACCTTCAGAGACGAGCTGCTTGATGGCGATCGGGTTTTTCGCGTCGTATTTCGCCATCATGCTGGTGTTGGCGAAAGCGCAGGCATCCTGCAGCGCCGTCTGGTAGCTTTTCGGCAGGCTGTTCCACTTGTCCAGGTTGACGAAGGAATGGATGACCGGGCCGCCCTCCCAGAAAGCGGGATAATAGTAATATTTCGCCACCTTCTGGAAGCCGAGCTTGTGGTCGTCATAGGGACCGACCCATTCGGCGGCATCGATAGTGCCTTTTTCCAGCGCCGGATAGATGTCGCCGCCGGCGATCTGCTGCGGCACGACGCCAAGCTTTTCCACCACCTTGCCGGCGAGACCGGCAATACGCATCTTCACGCCCTTGAAATCGTCGACGGTATTGATTTCCTTGCGGAACCAGCCGCCCATCTGCGCACCGGTATTGCCCGATATCATGCCGTAGAGGTTGTGCTTGGCGTAAAATTCGTTGAGCAGCTTGTTGCCGTTGCCTTCATAGAACCAGGAATTGGTCAGGCGCGCATTGAGGCCGAAGGGTATGGCCGTGCCGATGGCGAAGGTCGGATCCTTGCCGACATAATAATAAGAGCAGGTGTGGCACATCTCCACCGTGCCCGACGATACCGCGTCGGCCGCCTGAAGGCCGGGAACGATTTCGCCGGCGGCAAAAGGCTGGATGGTGAAGTTGCCGTCGGTTGCGGCGGCGACATGTTTGGCGATATCTTCGGCGCCGCCATAGATCGTGTCGAGCGATTTCGGAAACGACGAGGTCAGGCGCCAGTTGATCTTGGTATTCTGCTGTGCAATGGCGGGCGCGGCCAGAGCCGTTGCGGCTCCCGCAAGCGCACCTTTTTTCATGAAGGAACGGCGGTCCATCTATATCCTCCCAGATATGAACGCTGCCCGCAGCTTTGAATTCCCCTCGTTGCTGTTCAGGCATCGCAGCAAAGTAAGCACGGTTACCGCCCGGCTGACAAGCACCCGCGCCAAGAATTAATCGCGGGAAAACCGGCCTTTTCAGGAAATTCCCGAAACGCTGCTTCGTATTTTATTTGCAACTGAAATATCTGGGAGCCACCTTATACTTTAGGCGCATACAGAACCCGCAGGACGCAAAACGCATGCTTGACTTGGCTGGCCGGCAGTCGCACAAATTTCAAAGATTCGTCCCGGAGCCACCATGCCAAAACCCATCATCGCCGTCCCCGCCGACATCCGGCATTTCACCGGAGCCGACTGGCACGCCGCGCAGAACCAGTATGTTTCCGCCGCATTGAAAGTGGCTGGTGTCATGTCCTTCATCGTCCCGGCCTTCGAGGATGGAAATGAGGTTGACGCCATTCTCGACAGGGTCGACGGCCTGCTTGTCTCCGGCTCCGCCACCAATGTGCATCCTTCCCTTTACGGAAAAGAGGCGCAGGAAAGCGACGGCCCCTTCGATCAGGCCCGCGACGCCACCAGCCTGCCGCTGATCCGCCGCGCCGTCGAGCGTGGTATTCCGATGCTCGCCATCTGCCGCGGCATTCAGGAGCTGAACGTGGCGCTGGGCGGCACGCTTGCCACCGAGATTCAGGAGCAGCCCGGCATATGGGACCACCGCAAGCCGGAGCATGATAACCGCGATGTGGCCTTCGCCATCCGTCAGCCGGTGCATGTGCGCGAAGGCTCCTGCATCGCGCAGCATCTTGGCATGTCGGGCGAAATCCAGATCAATTCGCTGCACCGGCAGGCCATCGCCGAGACCGCGCCTCGCCTGCAGGTGGAAGCGACGGCGGAAGACGGCACCATCGAGGCCGTTTCCGTCATCGACGCCAAGGGATTTGCCGTCGGTGTACAATGGCACCCGGAATATTGGGCCGAGACAGATGCACCGTCGCGTGCTTTGTTCGAGGCCTTCGGCAAGGCCGTCCACGATTATCGAAACAGCAAGGCATGAGCCGACGCCGATCCTCTCGGCTCATATGGACATAAAAAAGGGGCAAGCCTGAAGGCCTGCCCCAAGTCCTGGGAGGAGGATTAGCGCTTTGCGCGTTTCTTCTGTCGGTAGACGTCGGCAACGACCGCGGCGACGATGATCAGGCCCTTGACGATTTCCTGGTAATAGGCGTCGACCCTGAGGAAGGTGAAGCCCGATGTCATCACGCCAAGAATGATGGTGCCGATCACAGTTCCAGTGATGCGGCCGGCGCCGCCGGCAAGCGAGGTGCCGCCGATAACGGCTGCGGCGATGGCGTCGAGTTCATACATCACGCCCATGCCGGCCTGCGCCGTCTGCGCACGGGCGGCGGTGACGACGCCGGCAAGACCGGCCAGCATGCCGGCAATGGCATAGACCTTGATCAGATGCGCCTCGATATTGATACCGGAAACGCGCGCCGCCTGCTGGTTGGCGCCGATTGCATAGGTGAACTTGCCGTAACGGGTGTAACGCAGGGCCACATGGAAGATGACGGCGACGACGAGGAACACCACGACCGGCCAGATACCCGTGCCGATGAAGTTGAAGCCGTCGGTCAGGCCGGAGATCGGCTGGCCCTTCGTGTACCATTTGGAGATACCACGCGCCGTCACCATCATGCCGAGCGTTGCGATGAAGGGCGGAATCTTGGTGCGCGCGATGAGTTGCCCGTTGATGAACCCCGCCAGGGTGCCGGCCAATATGCCGACCGCCAGCGGTATGAAAAACGGCAGATCGGTCAGGCCCGGATAAAGCGCTCGCGGCCAGGTGGACGATTGCGCCACGCTGGCGGACAGCATCGCCGTCAGGCCGACGACAGAACCGGAAGACAGATCGATGCCTCCGGTGATGATGACCTGCGTGACACCAACCGCGATGATGCCGATCACCGAGACCTGCAGGATCATGATCGTCAGGCGCTGCTGGTTCATCAGGAAGCTCTGGCCGATGAAAATCCAGCCGAGAATTTCATAAACCAGCGCGATGCCGATCAGCACAAAAAAGATATTGGCCTCCGGCGGGATGCGCCGGTGCGGCTTGCGTCCGGATTTTGCGTCCAACTCCGTGTTGGCGGCGGCGTTCGTATTCATAATCGTTCCTCCTCGAGAAATCCCGGCGCGCCTCACCGCGATGCGAGATCCATCACCTTCACCTGCGTAGCTTCACTTCTATCGAGGAAGCCCGTCACCCGACCTTCATGCATGACCATGACGCGGTCGCTCATTCCCAGAACCTCCGGCATTTCGGAGGAAATCATGATGACGGCGACGCCCTGGCGCGCCATCTCGCAAACCAGCTTGTGGATTTCCGCCTTGGCCCCGACATCGATGCCGCGTGTCGGCTCATCCAGAATGAGAATACGCGGCTTGGTCAGCATCCAGCGGCCGATCAGCACCTTTTGCTGGTTGCCGCCAGAAAGGTTTTCGATGCGCTCGTAAAGATGCGGCGTCTTGACCCGGAGCTTGCGGCACATTTCCTCGCAGGCATCGGAAAGCACATTTTCCTGCACGAAACCGTTGGCGACATATTTGTCCTGAAGGACGGCGATCTGCATGTTCTCCAGAATATTGAGGATCAGCAGGCACCCGGTATCCTTGCGATCCTCCGTCAGAAACGCCATGCGGTGACTGATGGCCTTTGTCGGGCTGTCGATCGAAACCGTCTTGCCGTCGATCGAAATCGTGCCCGAGGAAGCGGGCGTCACACCGAACACGGTTTCCGCCACGTTGGAGCGGCCGGAGCCGACAAGGCCGGCAACACCGAGAATTTCACCGGCTCGGACATCGAAGGAGACGTCATGGAAGACGCCGTCGAGGTGCAGGTTCTTGACCGATAATACGACGTCGCCGATCGGAACCTCTTCCTTCGGGAACATCTGGGTAATTTCGCGGCCCACCATCATGCGGATGATGTCATCGCGCGTCACATCCGTAGAAGCGTGGGTGCCGATATATTTGCCGTCACGGAAAACCGAGAACTCGTCGGCAATCTCGAACAGCTCGTTCATCTTGTGGGTGATGTAGACGATGCCGATACCGCGTTCCCTGAGATCACGAATGATGCGGAAGAGATGCTCGACCTCACGCTCCGTCAGCGCCGATGTCGGCTCGTCCATGATGAGAACGTCGGAATCGTAAGAAACCGCCTTGGCGATCTCGACCATCTGACGGCTTGCCACCGAAAGCTCGCCAACGCGCGTTTCCGGATCGAGATCGATACCAAGCCTTTCAAGCAGGGTCTGGGTGCGACGATACATTTCGCCGTGATCGATGAAGCCCAGCCGGTTTTTCGGCTCGCGGCGGATCCAGATGTTTTCAGCGACCGTCATGTAGGCCATCAGGTTCAGTTCCTGATGGATCATGGCGATACCGTTCTCCAGCGCATCGAGCGGGGAATCGAGACGGATCGGCGCGCCTTTCAGGCGGATTTCGCCCTTGTCCGGCTGGTAGATGCCGGCAAGAATCTTCATCAGCGTCGATTTGCCGGCGCCATTCTCGCCCATCAGCGCATGCACGGTGCCGCGCTTGAGGTGGAACTGCACATCATCGAGCGCCACCACGCCTGGAAACTCCTTGCGTATGCCCTCCGCTGCCAGAAGAAATTCCGCATTCGGCACGGCTCCGCTGGCGCGCACGGCGGCCATTGTCGATGGACTGACGACCATCTCATCCTCCACAATAGACAAAAATGACCGGAAACAGGTTTTGCCAAACGGCGCACCTCGCCCCCGGGGAGGCTTGCAGCGCCGTGCCGATCACGACATGAAAGGCGCTGCAACACTTTGAATTCACTGAAATTCAATCGTAATCCGCTCGCGCACCGGAGCTTGCATTCGGCGCCGTCGGAAACCGGCATCTGCCTCCAATATCAATCTGAACGGGCGCAGATGCCGGAAGATGGCCGTTAGTTCTTGGCCACGTAGTCCTTGACGTTTTCAGGCGTGACGAGCTGGAAAGGAATGTAGACCTTCTTCTCGACCTTGTCGCCCTTGACGAGCTTCAGCGCGGCATCGAGAGCGCCCTTGCCCTGCCCTGCGGCATCCTGGAAGACCGTTACGTCGAGATCGCCCGCCTGCATGGCTGCAAGCGCGTCCTGCGTGGCGTCAACGCCGGCAACGACATATTCCTTCATGTCCTTGCCTGCTGCCTTCAACGCCTGGATCGCCCCGATGGCCATTTCGTCATTGTTGGAGATGACGGCGTTGAATTCCATGCCGCTGGAGAGCCAGTTGGTCACAAGGTCGGAGCCCTGCGTACGCTGCCAGTTGGCGGTCTGCTCTTCAACAACCGAAATGCCCTTGCATTCGTCGGTCTTCAGCACATCCTTCGCAGACTGCGTGCGCATGCGCGCCGCCTGGTTGGAAAGCTCACCCATCATGATGACCGCATTGCCCTTGCCGCCGAGCAGGCGGCAAACTTCTTTCGCTTCAAGCGTACCGGCCACCGTCTCGTCGGAGGCGACGAATGCCTGGCCATCCGGCAGGCTATCGACGTTCACCGGCTGGCGGTTGACGTAAACCAGCGGAATCTTGGCTTCAGCGGCCAGTTTCGACATGGCCGCCGTCGCATCCGTATCAACCGGGTTGACGATGATCGCATCGACCTTGGAGGCGATGAAATTCTGGATCTGGCTCTGCTGCTTGGCAACGTCGTTCTGCGCGTCCTCGACCTGCAGGGTCACGCCCTTCAGTTCCTTGGAATAATCCTGCATGCCGTTGCGCAGCACGGTCAGGAAGTTGTCGTCGAACAGCGCCATCGAAACGCCGATCGTCTCCGCATGCGCCGCCGTGCTGACAAGCACAGACATGGCTGCGCCGATAATAAGCTTTTTCATTGTTTTCTCCTCCTCGGTGTCCGGCGCCACCTCTCCCAGCCGGAGGCGGACACGAAAATCCGCCGCTACCTCCTCAACGAAAAACGGAATAATGAAACCGATTTTCTATTGTTCGATATATTTATTCCATTTTTAGTCCGAACGTCAATGCTTTCTTCGCGGCAGGGCGGCAAAGCGGCACACAAGGCGGTGATGATAGGGGATTTTGGGGAGAGCGAGGATCTGGGGCAGGATTGCGATAAACGCACCGGGCCCTCTTTCAACTATCCCCGCCCTTCGGGCGAGGATCCATAAGCCGTTGATATTGTGGAGTCTGGGCTCGGTTCCAAGGATGGAGACAGACTTATTTTCAATTCGAGACCCGCAGGTCTTCATTGAGACCCGCGCGGAGCCTATCCATTCTGGACGTGCGAACCGGGCATGACATCGGCGGGAATCGGGCAGACATATTGGTTGCCCTCGGTCTTTTCCCGCCATTCCCTTTTGGCATTGGCGAGCAATTCCGGCGAGCTCATCAGCGCAAGACCGGTCGATGCGAGTGCTTTGGCGGCATGCGCCATGGCCTTGTGGGCGGCGGGGCTTTTACCCTGCGCCACCACCTGCCAGGTATGCGGATTGGTGCCGATCGCCCAGGCAGGCGTCCAGCACTGTGCAGTTGGCGTCACCCAGCTGACATCACCGACATCGGTGGAACCCGCCCGGAAATGCGACTGGCCCTCGAAATCGCGCAGGCCGAGATGCAGCGGCGTCGAGCCGTCGACCTTCCGGTTGGAAAAGACATCGCCCTTGATCTGGTAGAGCCGGATGCTGCTTTTGATCGCCTCGTCAGTAAAGGTATCCTGAATGCTCTTTGCGAAAACGATATCCGCCTCATCGAAGGCGATGGGGCCAAGCGCCACCATGTTTTCATGCATCGCCGTTTCCAGCGTGATGTTGGGCAAAAGATTGGTGGAAGCGGTATCGAAGACGATTTCCACCTCGGTTTCGGTCATCATCGCCGCACCGCGCGCCACCTTGTCCACCCGCGCGGCAAGATCGAGCGCCTGGCGCATTTCCGGGGCGCGGATAAGGTAAAGCACTTCCGCCTTCGCCTGCACCACATTGGCCGCCTTGCCGCCGGTATCGGTAATCGCATAATGCACCCGGCAATCCTGCGGCATATGTTCACGCAGGAAGTTGACGCCGACATTCATGAGTTCGACCGCATCAAGCGCCGAGCGGCCGAGATGGGCAGCGTTGGAGGCGTGGGAAGCCACGCCTTTGAAACGGTAGAAATATTCCAGAACAGCGAGATTGTTGGTGGAGCGCACGCCGTTGAAGGGTGCGGGATGCCACGTCAAAGCCGCATCGACATCGTCGAACAGGCCGGCGCGCACCATGAAGGTCTTGCCGGAACCGCCCTCTTCACCCGGGCAGCCATAATAACGCACCGTGCCGGGCAGATTATTGGCCTTCAGATGCCGCGTCAGTGCAATGGCCGCCATCAGCGACCCGACGCCGAGCAGGTTGTGGCCGCAGCCGTGGCCGGTGCCACCCGCCTCACGCGGCCGCACCTGCGCCACATCGGCCATCTGGCTCATGCCGGCCAGCGCATCGAATTCGCCGAGGAAGGCGATGACCGGCTTGCCGCTGCCGAATTCGCCGATGAAGGCCGTTTCCATACCCGCGACGCCCCGGCGAACCGCAAAGCCGTTTTCCTCAAGCGCCTTTGCCAGAACTCCGGCGGATTGCCGCTCCTCGAATTTCAGTTCGGCAAAATCCCAGATACTGTCACTCAGAGTGGTGAAATCGGGCTTCATTGCCTCGATTTCGGCGGCAATCGACATCACGGCGTCACGGTTCATGGCTTGTCCTCGCATTTCCGCCCTTTGCGGGCACGCGCAAGCGCTTCGGCGGATGCACCGCCAAATTCCGCGCTTCATAATGGAAAGCCCGCGCCGGGGTCCGCCTCCGGCGCGGGCATAGTGGATCAGTTATCGACCGAGACTTCCCATAGGCGGGCGTTCGACTGCCAGACCGGCTGGCCTTTCAGCTTCTTCGTCGCGCCCCAGACATCGACCATGTCGTAGAGGAAGATGCCCGGCATTTCCTTCAGCATCAGCTCATGGAACTCGTCGAAAATCTTCTGGCGTTTCGTCTGGTCGGCCTCGACATAGGCCGCCTTCATCAGCTCGATAGCCTTCGGATCGTCCCACATCAGCGAGGCGTTCTTGTCCTTGTTGCCGACATAGAAGGCATACATCAGGGCCGGATCGAGACGCGGGGCGACCGACTGCGAGATCACCTGATAATTGCCGGAACGGCGACGATCCACCTGCGTGGCATAGTCCAGCACCTCGATCTGCACGTTGAGACCCGCCTGCTGCATCATGGCCTGCGCCATGACGGCGGCCGGGAAGCTCGGCACATTGCCGCGCTTGTTGGCGATGATGGAGATCGGCTCGCCCTTGTAACCGGCGGCCTCCAGCTCCTTCTTCGCGGCCTCGACATCATAGGCCGGACGCTTCTTCTGGGCCTCGTCATAATAAACCGAGTCCTGCGAGACCATTGAGCCGTTGGCTTCACCCGTGCCGTTGGATGCGGCGGCGACCAGTTCATCGAGATCGAGCGCCATCGCCATGGCGCGGCGCACGCCGGGATTGCTCAGAACTTTGTCGCGGGTCTGGATATAGAACAGGTTCTTGCCGTTGTTGCGGGCAACGATGAGCTGCATCTTGTCATTGGTCTTGAACTCCGGGATGAGATCGGGCGAAATCTCCGCCGTGTCGAGCACGCCGGATTCAAGACCCGCCTTCACTGTCGAGGCATCGGGAATGACCATGAATTTAATGCCATCGGCGAGCGGCCGTTTGGAGCCGACCATGCCATCAGGCTTGCCGTCATTTGCCGGCGAAACATAGTCGGCAAATTTGGCGAGGCGAATATATTCGCCCTTCTTCCACTCGTCCCACTGGAACGGCCCGGTGCCGATGGGTTTGGCGAAGCTGCCATCGGCAGCAACCGATTCCGGCGAGATCATGCCGGTATAACCGCATTCCGGTCGCGACATGAGGCCGAGGAAAACGGCGGAGGGTTTTGCAAGGGTGATCTCGACCGTGGATGCATCCGAGGCCTTGACGCCGGTGACGTGCGCTGCCCCGCCTTCCGCGAAATCGTTGAGGCAGGCCCATTTGGTTTCCGGCTTCAGATAACGTGTCCAGTTCCAGACGACATCCTCTGCGGTGAGCGGCTTGCCATTGTGGAACTTCACGTCCTTGCGCAGCTTGAACGTATAGGTCAGGCCGTCAGGCGCAACCTCGACGCTTTCGGCGAGAAGCGGCTTCACCTCTCCGGCATTGTTATAACCGACGAGGCCTTCGACGATGTGCAGGATAACCCCGTCCGTATTGCCGTCGCGGTTCACACCGGGATTGTTGCTGCGCAGATCCGAGCTTTGCGCGATGGTGATGTCGCGGGCCGCCGCGATATTGGCCGTTACTAGCAGGGCAACGCCTGCGAGAAGAAGTTTTTTCACTGTTCTACCCTCTTTGTTGTCGTTGATTGTAATTGATTAAAACCCGTCCCAGCAGGCCTGTGCCAGCCGGCCGATCGTCTCAAGCGCGATGGTGTATCCCGGCGTGCCGTCAGGCATGGTTTGCGGAACCTCATCGGTATAGGTGGTGATGATGAAGGACGGTGCGCCGTTTCTGTAGACGATGCCGGCATCCATGCGCCCGCGCTTGCCGCGGCCGCTCTTGCTGGCCACTACCGCCTCGAAAGGCAGGCGGGAGCGAATTCCATAGCGCAAAATCTGGTTCTTCAGCGTCTGCATCGCCCATTCGCACAGTTGCGGACTGCAACCGAGCTTTGCCTGCGCCTCGGGCGAGGTCTGCGCATCGAGAATGGTCTGCAGCAGCAGCACCTGATCCACCGCCGAGGTGGTGGTGACGGTTTTCAGCGGATGGTCGGCCGCCAGCGCCAGCGGCGGAATGAGGAAACGGTGGTGGGTATTGGCCATACCGAGCGATTTGCAATAGCCGTCCACCTCTTCCAGCGTCAGCCTCTCCAGCACCATCTTGGTGCAGACATTGTCGCTGAGCACCATCATGCCGGCAACGGCATCGCGCAGCGAAATGACGATGCCCGGCGTCATATAACGGAACATGCCGCTCGCAACCTCTTCCGCCAGCCGCTTTTCATAGGTGACGGGCTGGTCGAGATCGATCCGCCCTTCGCTGGCTGCTTTCAGCACAGCCATCATGATCGACGTCTTGCGGGTGCTGCCCGATGGCGTCTCCTCGTTTTCTCCCCGGCCGATCTCTTCGCCGGTCAGGAGATTGCGCACCATGAAGCGCGTCACGAAAGGCTGTGCATCACAGATCGCATTCAGTTGGGCAGCCACAGTCATTGTCATCTTCCTGTTAAACTTCATCTTCCAGACGCCATTTGAGTGTCACGCCGCCCTTTTCATTCTGGTCGAGGGCGGGAATGGCCGAGAGCAGCCGGCGCGTATAGGCCTCTCTCGGACTGTCGAAAATCGTGTCGCGATCACCCTCTTCGATGATGCGGCCGTCCTGCATGACGACGACACGGTCCGCCACCTGCTCCACCACACCGAGATCGTGGCTGATGAACAGACAGGAGAAACCGTAACGTTTCTGCAGATCGGAAAAGAGATCGAGCACCTGAGCCCGCACCGTCACGTCGAGCGCGGAGACCGGCTCGTCGGCGATCAGGAACCTCGGACGGCGGGCAATGGCGCGGGCAATTGCCACGCGCTGGCGCTGGCCGCCGGAAAGCTCGTGCGGATAACGGGCGGCAAAGTCGGCGCCGAGCCCGACTTCCTCCAGCGTTTCCAGCGCCCGCTTGCGCTTGGCGGCCTGGTCGAGGTCAGGCACGAGGCGCAGCGCCTCCTCCACCAGCGCCTGAATGGTCATGCGCGGATCGAGTGAAGAATAGGGATCCTGAAACACCATCTGGCAGTTGAGGCGATAATCCTTCCAGTCCTCGTTGCGCTCGCGGCCCTGAAAGCGGATATGCCCTTCGCTCTCCTGCACGAGCCCGGCGATGGTGCGGCCAAGCGTCGTTTTGCCGGAACCGGAGCCGCCGACCAGCGCCACGACCTCACCCTCATGAATATCGATGCTGACACCATGCAGCGCCCGCTTCGGTTTGGCTTTCTTGAGCAGCGATTTGCGGCCAGCATAATCCACAACGATATCGCGGGCCGAAACCATCGGCGCCTTGGAGGTGTCGATGCTGCGCGGCTCACCGCGAAACGGCAGAGAGGAAAGCAGCTTTTTCGTATAGGGGTGCTGCGGCGCATCCAGCAGGTCCTCGGTGCGGCCCTGCTCGACAATCGCGCCTTTTTCCATCACCACGATGCGGCTGGTATAACGCGCCACCATCGGCAGATCGTGGCTGATGAGGAGAACGGCCGTGCCTTCCGCCCGCGTCAGCTCCACCATCAGCTCCATGACATCGCGCTGGATGACCGCGTCAAGCGCCGTTGTCGGCTCGTCGGCAATAAGCAGCGCCGGTTTCAGCAGCATGACCGAGGCCAGCATGATGCGCTGGCGCATGCCGCCGGAAAACTCGTGCGGATAGGCCATCAGCGCACCTTCCGGATCTCGGATGCCCACCCGCCGCAGCATGTCGAGAATTTTCTCGCGGCGCTCTTCGGGCGACAATTCCGTGTGAAGGATCAGCCCCTCTTCCAGCTGCCGGCCAATCGTCATCGATGGGTTGAGGGAGGTCATCGGCTCCTGAAACACGACGCCGATCTCCGCGCCGCGCAGACGCTGAAGCGCCTTCACCGGCAGGGACATGACATCCTGCCCCTTGTAGATGATCGATCCGCCGGTGACGGCGATGGCCGGTGGCAGAAGCGAGATCAGCGCACGGGTGGCGAGCGTCTTGCCCGAGCCGCTTTCGCCGACGATGCCGAAAATTTCGCCCGCGGCAATATCGAAGGAGATATCCTTGACCACCCGATGGCCGGTTCTGGCGACTTCGAGCGAAAGGCCGCGAACGGTGAGAAGTGTATTAACAGTCATTTAAGACCTCTCATGCGCGGGTCAAGCCTGTCGCGAAGGGCATCGCCCAGAAGATTGATGCCAAGCAGCGTCAGCGCGATGCAGAGACCGGGGAAAAGCCCAAGCCAAACGGCCTGCTGGATGAAGGGACGGCCGGCGGCCAGCATGTTGCCCCAGGTGGGGGCCGGCGGCGGCACGCCGAGGCCGAGGAAGGAGAGCGCACTTTCCGACAGGATGGCCCAGCCGAACATGGAGGTGGCAAGAACCGTGATCGGCGCAATGCAATTGGGCAGGATGTGGCGGAACATGGTGTAGATTTCACCATTGCCCATCACCAGCGACGCCTCGATGAATTCCCGCTCGCGCAGAGAAAGCACGGCACCGCGCACCACACGCGCCATGGATGGCGTATAGGCAATGCCGAGCGCGAAGATGATGCCATACTGGTTGGCGCCGAAAACCGCGAGCAGGCCGAGCGCCAGCAGAATGCCCGGAAAGGCGAGAAGCGCATTGTTGATGGCCATGATGACGCCATCCACCCAGCCGCGTGCATAACCGCTGACAAGGCCGATCAGTGTGCCGCAGATCGTCGCGAAGCTGACCGTCAGGAAACCGATCCAGACACTGGCGCGGGCACCCACCATCAGGCGGCTCAAAACATCGCGTCCGAATTCGTCGGTGCCGAGAAGATGGCTCGGGCCGGGTGCGGCCAGACGCGAGGCAAAGCCGAGCTTCATCGGGTCATAGGGCGTCCAGAACAGGCCGGTAACGGCGGTGATGAGCAGGAGGGCGATGAGAAAGCCGCCGATAAGCCCGTTAAGTGTGAACTTTTTCATTCGGCAACCACACGCGGATCGAAGAGGGGATAAAGAAGGTCGACGAAGAGGTTGACCAGCACATAGGACAGGGAGACGAACAGCAGGCAGCCTTGAATGACGGGGTAATCGCGGGCGAAAATACTGTCGACCATCAGCCGCCCGAGGCCGGGAATGGTGAACACCGTTTCGATGACGGCGATACCGCCGAGGAGATTGCCGAGGATGAGGCCGATCATCGTCCATGTCGGGCCGAAGGCGTTCTTGAAGGCGTGCCGCCAGAGGACAGCGCCTTCGGAAAGGCCCTTGGCACGGGCATGGGTGATGTAATCCAGCCGCAGCACTTCCAGTGTCGAGGCGCGCGCCATGCGGATCAGAACGCCCATTTCGTGGATGACAAGCGTCATGACGGGCAGGACGAGATAAAGCATGCCACCGACAAGATTATCGCTGATCGACACATATCCCAGCACCGGCAGCCAGCCGAGCTTGAGGCCGAAAAACAGGAGAAGCAGAAGACCCAGCCAGAATGTCGGGATGGACAGAAGCAGGGTTGCCGTTCCAACGAGGGCCAGATCAGTGAGGCTGTTCTGCTTCCAGGCGGCGATCACACCCGCCGGAACAGCAATAAGGCTGGCGAGCAGCACGGCGACGACGACGATCTCGGCGCTGACGAGGAAGCGCGAGACGACCAGCGGCAGCACCGCTTCATCATTGACGATGGAGCGACCGAAATCACCCTGCACCACATTGCCGGCCCAGATGACGAATTGTTGCGGCATGGATTTGTCGAGGCCGAGTTCGGTCCTCATCGCCTCGATCTGTTCCGGTTGCGCCATGTCGCCCAGCATCAGGGCAGCCGGATCACCCGGAATGAAGCGGATGAGCGCAAAGACCGTGATCGACACGAATGCGATCGTCGGCAGCGCCATCAAAAGACGGCTCAGTATGAATCTTATCATTGGTTCCCCACGATTGATGGCCGGGAATGACATCCCGCCTCTATCGGTTTCGTTGCTGGTAACTATGACGGATTGAGAAATATCACGCAATATTATGCATAAACGTCATATATCTATGCAGAATGATGGCGCGTTTCATCCTGACACGGACAAGGAGGACTTCCGCGAAAAATCCTGTTTTCAGTCGGTTTTCTGCGAAAGCTGGATTTGCTGTTTCAAGGCGTCGCTGAGCGCCTGCGCGGCGATGGACAGCGGGGCGCCGGAGGCGCGGGCAAGACCGAATTCCTGCGTTGACTGCGGGATGAAAGGCCGGGCGACGACGGGAAGGTGCCGGTAAAGATTCGCATAAAAACTGCTGATGATCGTCACCCCCAAACCGTGTGCCACGTAAGCGCAGGCGGAACTGTTGGTGTGGGTCTCAATCTTCACCATCGGCTTGACGCCGGCCTTCTTGAAAACCTGATCGAGCGCCATGCGGTTCGGCCGCTGCCGGCCGATCAGGATGAGCGGAATATTGCGCAGGTCCTTGACGGTAATTTCATCAAGCTCGGCCAAGGGATGATCCTCCCGCACCACACAGACACTCTTGCCGGTCGCAACGCGTTCGACATCGATGCCCGGCCCGATCTCGCCTTCCATCCGCAGGAAACCGAGATCGATCACCCGCTCGCCGACGAGCTTGTTGATGGCGGTCGTCGTTTCGAAAAAAGTCTCGATGCGCACGCCGGGAAAGTCCCTGACATAGTCGATCAGCATGGCGGGCGCGAAATTTTCCCACATGCTGCTCGGCAGGCCGATGCGGACGATTTCCGGACCGGCTGCGCCATTGCGCAAATCCTCGGCGTGGCCGGACATGCGATCAACCGCAAGCAGCACGTTTTCCGCATCCCGGGCAAGCAGCACCGCCTCCGGTGTCGGTATCAGCCGCCCCTTGTCGCGGGCAAACAGCGTCAGCGACAGGTCGGCCTCAAGTTGGGCCAGAAGCCGGCTGATACCGGACTGGCTGAGACCCATGGCTTTGGCGGTGGCGATGGTCGAGCCAGTGGAAAGAAGCGTGCGCAGGACTTCGAGCTGCTTGATGTTCATGAGGCCAGCACCATGGGTGAAAAAACGAGCCGGTTTCGGTTCGGATGTTTTGCCGCCGATAGACCTTGATGTCACCGTTTTTTTTAACGCCGCCACTTAGCCGGCACGGTCGCCAGTTACAATTCCACCTCATAGACCGTGTCATGGGTAGCCACACGCGCCTCTCCCGATGGCGTCACCCAGCCGCGAAACATGCCTGATGTATTATAGGGCGCGGATATGCCGCCTTCGGCATCGATCGCGACGAGGCCCGCGCCGATATCGTAGGGCGCCAGATCCCTGTGGACCAGATCGCCGGCGGCGGTCTCCAGATCCTGCCCGAGATAGGCGACACGCGATGCGATCTCGTGGCCGACGACATAACGGATGAAAAATTCGCCCTTGCCAGTGCCGGAGACCGCACAGGCCCCATCCCGCGCATAGGTGCCGGCCCCGATCACCGGGCTATCGCCCACCCGGCCATCCGGCTTGTTGGTGTAGCCGCCGGTCGAAGTGGCTGCCGCGAGATGACCCATCGCATCGAGCGCAACTGCGCCGACGGTTCCGTGCTTTTCGTTCTCAGTGGCTTCCGTGCCCGTGGCAGCATGACGCTTCATCGCCGCAAGTGCCTCCACGCGCTTTTGCGTGGTGAAATAGGATTGAGGCTCGGTTGCGAGTCCCTTTTCCTTTGCGAAACGGTCAGCCGCCTCCCCCGTCAGATAGACGGCACGCTCATCCGCCATCAGCGCACGGGCTGCCTTTACCGGGTTGCGGATGGCGCGGGAGGCGCTGATCGCACCTGCCGCCAGCGTTTCACCATCCATGATCGAGGCATCGAGTTCATGAATGCCGTTTTCATTGAGCGCCGCCCCGTGGCCGGCGTTGAAATGCCGGCTGTCCTCCATGACGACGACCGCCGCCTCAACCGCTTCAAGCGCCGTTCCGCCAGCCTTCAGCACGTCATAACCGGCACGCAGGGCCGCAGCCAGGTCGTCGCGTGCAGCAGCCCACTCCTCTGAAGTCATGCTGTCTTCCGGCATCACGCCGCAGCCACCGTGAATGGCCAGTGCGATCTTCGTCATGTTCTCACTCCCTCGTCACCCCACTCCCGCAGGGCCTCTTACCATCAATGAAAGGCGATATCGCCGATGACCCTTACACGCACTCTGCGAGCGCCGCCCGGCAGATAGGCGATCGGAATATCCTCCACCTCAAGCGTCTTGAGACTCGCGCGCTCCGCGCCAGACGCGACCGCAGCGTTCTGCGCCTCGGTCTCGGCCTTCGCAAGGGCTTCGTCGCGGCTCAGGCCGGAAAAGACCTGATCCACCTCGCCGGAAACCTGCGCCATCGCCGCCCCCAGCGCATTGGCAACGCCGGCATTTTCGACGCGCAGCACTTCCGATGCACCCGGAACGGTCTCAGGTATCAGGAACGCCCCGCCGCCGACAGCAACCAGCGGCACGTCCTCGGCCGATGTCTTCATCTGGTCGAAACTGTCGGCCACCATATCGCGGATGCGTTGAAGCGAGGCCTGCACGAAAGCCCGATCGAGGTCTTTTACACGGTCGCGGTCACCCATCTCGATCAGGCCGGCGGCAACGGCGATATCCGATGTGGTCAGCGTCTCGCCGCCGAAAACGCGGGCTTCCGTCAGGATGCGATAACCGACCGAGCGCGGGCCAATCTTGCCCGTCTCAGGGTCGACGATGGTGCCACCGCCGAGTGCGACCGGTAGAAGATCGGGCATACGGAAGAGCGTGCGCACCCCGCCAATATGGACGATATTGTTCGCCTCGCGCGGAAAACCGCCGACAAGGCAGCCGATATCGGAGGTGGTGCCGCCGACATCCACCACCATGGCATCGGAAAGCCCGGTGAGGAAGGCCGCACCGCGCATCGAGTTCGTTGGGCCGGAAGCGAAGCTGTGCACGGGGTTGGCGGCAGCGACATCCGCGAGCGCCACGGTGCCGTCATTCTGGGTCAGATAGAACGGCGCTTTTACGCCCGCTTCGCGCAGTGCATCCGAAAATGCCTGAACCGTGGTCTTGCCCAGTGTTTGCAGCGCTGCGTTCAGAAGGGCGACGTTCTCGCGCTCGAGAAGCCCGATACGGCCAAGCGTATGGGAAAGCGTGATGCGTGCATCGGGGATCACCGAATGGACAATCTCCGCCGCCCGCACCTCGCACTCCGTCGTCAGCGGCGAGAAGGTCGCTGAAATGGCAATGGAGGTGATACCCGCATCGCGGATTTTCATCGCCGCTTCGCGGATTTCATCCGGGATCATCGGCACCAGCGGACTGCCGTCATATTCATGGCCGCCATGCACCATGAAGATCAGCGGATCGACGGCATCGCGCAGATCCTTCGGCCAGTCGCACATCGGCGGCAGTGAAGAACCTGTTGGCAATGCGATGCGGATCGCCGCAACCCGTTCCAGCCGGGCGCGCTCCACCACCGCATTGGTGAAGTGGGTGGTGCCGATCATCACCGCATCGATCGGCCGGTCGGCCGCGCCGACATGGCTTGCCACATGGGCAAGCGCCGCCTTGACGCCGGACAGGACATCCTGCGTGGTCGGGACCTTGATGGAGGCGACGATGGTGTCTCCATCGATCAGAACGGCATCCGTATTGGTGCCGCCAACGTCAATACCGATGCGTTTCATGGGAATACCGATCTGAAGTCAATGTCATAACCGAAGGCGCGCGGGCCGACGGCGGCGATGCCGGCAGGTGTCGTCAAAAGCTCCGGCGCCGGCAGGGCGACAACCGTGACGCGCTGGCCGTAACGCACCGATTCCGTTCCGATGGCGCCGCCGGAAACCGTGTCGAGAAGGCAGAGCAGGTCTGGCGTCATGGCGACCGGCTGGCCATCGCGGAAGGCGACCGCCCATTCGTTCTGGAAGGCGAGTTCCATGCGCGAACCGCGGTCGGCATCGATACCTTCAATGGTCGTGCTGCCGCGCAGAAAACCACCAGTGGTCTCGCGGGCGACATCCACCACCTTGCCGCGGAACAGCTGCTTTCCGCCCTCATGGTCGAGAACTGCCTGAACCGGATCGTCATGGCGCGCACGTGCTGCCATCACCGCACGCCCGAGTTCGGTCGCCTTGGTGACGGTGTAGTGAATGCCCCATTCCTTGACTTCCTTGCCGGTGCGCGGCGCCTTGCAGGTGGCGGCGGTGGAACCGACTTCGGTGCAGACCTTGCGAGAGATGCGCTCCATCCATTTCCAGGAGGCAGCGCGGGTCACGATCACCTCATTATCGCGCACATCGACCAGCGACAGCGGAAACATCGGCAGGTTGCCGATGGCGAAGGATGTCATCTGCGCTTCCGGATAGGCGCGTCCCATGGCGTCCGCGTTCACGACCGGCCGGTCGAGCACGGCGGCGGCGAGGAAGGATGACAGCGCGTTCGAGCCGCCGATTTCCACGCTCATGATCGCCCGAAACGGCTTGCCAAGATAATCTTCCATCACCTCGACGGCGCGGGCGAGATGCACGGGATCCCCCAACCGCTCCTGACCGACAAGCGGCGCACCCATCTTGGAGACGACGGCAACCATGTCGTCATCGGCAAGCGCCATGGGATCCATGACCTTTACCCGCCTGCCCTCGGCGTAAAGACGGCGCAGGTTGAGCGTCGAGATATAGGGATTGCCGCCGCCGCCGGTTCCCAAAATCCAGGCGCCGGTGGCCAGAGGTTCGATATCGTCTTCGGAAAATTCCTGGATCATGCGTCATCCTCGGGCATGCCGCAGCCGTTCCGGCCGCAGGCGATGCTCCTTCCCTTTGAAGTTCCAAGTCTGGCCAACCCCGCCATTTGTGGCGGGGCCGGTTTTCATGAAGCGGAGATCACTCCGCCTTGCAGTCCCAATGGAAGTTGGAGAAGTTCAGGTCCCAGCTCTGCATGGGAATGAACTCGTAACCCTGAAGGCACTTGTTCGCCGCGTAACGGCGGTTCGGCGCAACGGCCCAGACGTCAGGCTGAAGATCGGCGATCTTTGTCTGCAGTTCCTTGTAGGTGGCGTTCTGCTCGTTGACATCGGTGGTGGCGCGGACCTTGTCGATCAGCCCGTCGACTTCCGCATTCTGCAGCCATTCCATAGACATCCAGGTGCCGGAAGCCTTGGAGTGATACTGGTTGTAGAACATCGAATCCGGCGACGGATAGGTCGGTGAGATGTTCACCTGCGTCGATGCAGGCGTCGTTTCCGGTTTGGAGGAAAGCTCGACGATGCGGTTCCACGGCTCGGGCTTGATATCGAGCGTGATGCCGATCTGCTCGAGGCTGGATTGCAGGAGCAGCGCCACTTCCGCCTCGAAGGCCAGCGAAGCGACATAGCTGTTGACGAGCGTGATCTTCTGGCCGGCATATTTCGACTTCGCCAGTTCTTCCTTGGCCTTTTCCAGATCGTAAACGCCGGGCTGGATGTCGCCGTTATGCGCATCCTTGAACGCGTCGGAGAGCGGTCCCTTCATATCGAAGCCAGGATAGATCACTTCCTGGATCGTCTTGTAATCCGTCGCATAGGCGATGGCGCGGCGCACGTGGACGTCGTCGGTCGGATAGGCCTTGGTGTTGAGCTTGATGACGAAACCGCCGGCGGTGCGGGTCTGGATCAACT
Source organism: Agrobacterium sp. GD03872 (assembly GCF_029840625.1). Lineage (NCBI taxonomy): Bacteria > Pseudomonadati > Pseudomonadota > Alphaproteobacteria > Hyphomicrobiales > Rhizobiaceae > Agrobacterium > Agrobacterium sp. GD03872. The sequence continues at coordinate 780,719 of NZ_JAOCCY010000001.1, read as the reverse complement.
TGTAACCCTTCATCCGGCCGATGGATTCATAGGTGTCGTTGCCAAGCCCGTGCGAGGAAAGGCCGAGTTCACCCTTTTCCGCCAGCGCCTTTACGGTGGCGTCGTCGCTGGTCTGCACGAAGCGCACTTCGTCAATCGGCTTGCCCTTGGTCCAGCCGAGGAAATAATCGGCATTGCGGGCGATGACCATATCGGCGGAACGGTTGTAGCTGACCAGCTTGTAGGGGCCGGAGCCGGCGGAATGTTCGCCGACATAGGCCTCGCCCCATTTGTCCTCGGGCTTGGCATTGGCTTCGACGAGCGTCTTGTTCATCGCCATCATCAGCGGCGTTGCCGCCATGAAGGGCGAGAACTGGCGCTCGATCTTCATGACCAGCGTGGCATCGTCAGGCGCGGTAACGTTTTCTGGCTTCAGCACGCCGACGATGAGGTTCGAAGGACCCTTGTTGATGCCGAGCAGGCGCTGGATCGACCAGGCAAGATCGGCAGCCTTTACCGACGTACCGTCCTGGAATTTCGCATCGTCGCGCAGGTGGAAGGTGTAGGTCAGGCCGTCTTCAGAAATCTCCCAGGATTTCGCCAGATGCGGCACGATTTCGCCCTTGGCGTTCACCGTGGTGAGACCGTCATACATGTTCACGATGGCCATATAGCCGGTGTAATCGGTCACCTTCGCCGGGTCGAGCGAGCTGAATATCTGCATGGTGTTGACCGCGACCGACACCTTGTCTTCCGCAAGGGCTGCGGAAGAAACAAGTGGCAGCACGAGCGCCGTGCCGAGCGCCAGCGCGGCGAGACGGGAAGAAAGTACAGGCATTTTCATTATCGTTCTCCTCTTTATTGCGGGGCATTGGCCCCGCTTATGGTTAGGCAGCCTTGCTGACCGGGACGGGCAGCGGTGAGAAAGGAATATCCGGGTAACCGAATGCCGCCGGCCCGACGACCTCAAGCGCGCGGGCGCTGCGCAGCAGGTCGTGGCAGGGGATGGCGATGACGGCCACGCGCTGGCCGTAGCGCAGCACTTCGGTGGTGATCGGATAACCGGTGTCGACATCAAGCAGGACGATCAGGTCGGGAACCGTCACTTCCACCTTGCCGTCACGGGAAAACAGCAGGAATTCGTTCTGGATGGCGACGCCTGCCGTCTGGCCGGCGCAATCGTCGAAGCCGGAGAGCGTGAGATCGCCGACCGCGAAACCGCCGCGCAGGTGGCGCTTCAGATCGGTGATCTTGCCGTTGAAGATGCGCTTTCCGCCTTCCAGTGCGCAGACCGCGGCAATCGGGTCTTCCTGCTGCTTGCGGGCGCGGATCACCGCCTCACCGATGGCGATCGCCTTGGTGTAGGTTTTCGGAATGCCATACTGGTGCACGTAATGCGCCTGCATCGGCGCGGTCGCCAGCATCGCGCCGCCGCCCTGCGAAACGACGCAGGCGCGCGCCATGCGCTCGTGCCAGACTTCGGAAACGGCATGGCTGAAAATGACGGCATTGCCATGCAGATCGCACATCACCGACGGCGTGGAACTATGGCCGTAGATGGAGAAGGTGGTCATCTGCATTTCCGGGAATGCCCGGCCCATGCCGTCGCAATCGAGGATAGGCAGGCCGCCCAGCGCCGCCGTCACCAGCGGGTTCATGGAGTTGGAACCGCCGATTTCCTCGCAGACAATGGCGTCGACAGGCGTGCGGATCAACTCTTCCATCGCCCGCAGGCAACGCAGGCCCTCACGGCCTTCGCGAATGCGCTCAACGCCAACGACGGGTGCGCCGATGCCGCCGATGGACATGCAGAGCGCGTCCGGCTCGATGGCGTCGGTTGCGAGTATCTTCATCTCGTAACCGGCCTTCATGGCTTCCAGCGCCAGAAGCTTGCCGAGATAGGGATTGCCGCCGCCGCCCGTGCCGAGAATGCCGGCGCCGATTTCCAGAGCGTCGAGATCTTCACGGGTCAGCGTCCGCAATGCCGCTTCGTCATATTTCAGCTTGCGTGTCTCAGCCATGATTGGCTCCCATTTCTCCAACAACTTTCACATGAATGCGGGTGGCATTGCCGGGCAGATAGGCAAGCGGCATGTCCTCGCGCTCGATGACCTCAAGCGTTTCGGCAATTGCACCGGCGGCAATCGCCTTTTCGCGCGCCTCCGCTTCCGCCTCGGCCAGCGCGCTCTCGCGCGTGCGTCCGTCCACCAGCGAGAAGACCCGGTCGGTCTCGCCGCTGATCTGCGCAATCGCCGCGCCGACGGCATTGGCCACCGCGAAATTCTCGGGCCGAATGACCTCCAGGTCGCCGATACGATCCGGCATCAGGATGGAACCGCCGCCAACGGCAATCACCGGCACCGGCGATGACGAGATGCGGCTGCGCTCCACGCAGGCTTCGAGCATGTCATTGATCTTGTCGACCGCCGCATCCACCAGCTTTTTGTCGAGGCTGGAAACCAGCACCTTCTCGCCCACATCGGCCTTGCCGGAGGCAACCGCGATATCGGTCGCCGTCAGGGTCGAGCCACCGAAGCAGAGCGCCTCGCGGCGAACACGGTAACCGACGGATTTCGGGCCGACGGTCAGGCCATGGTCGCCATTGACCACCAGCGAACCGCCGCCGAGACCGATGGAGAAGACGTCAGGCATGCGGAAATTGGTGCGCACCCCGCCAATATCCACCGTGGTCGAGGCCTGACGCGGGAAGCCGTGCGACAGCGAGCCGACATCGGAGGTGGTGCCGCCGACATCCACCACCACGGCATCCTTGAGGCCGGTGAGGAAGGCCGCACCGCGCATGGAATTCGTCGGGCCTGAAGCGAAAGTCAGCACGGGGAAACCGCGCACGACGTCAGCCGCCATCAGCGTGCCGTCGTTCTGGGTGATATAAAACGGGCAGGCAATGCCCGCCGCCTTCAGCGCCTCGCCGAAAGCCGCAACGGTGCGGTCGGCCAGCGACAGCAGGCTGGCATTCATGATCGCCGCACTTTCACGCGCAAGCAGACCGTGACGGCCAATATCCTTGGACATGACCACCGGCAGGCCGGGGCAGCGTTCCTGCAGGATTTCCTTCGCCCGCAGCTCCATCGCTTCGTTGATGCCGCTGAAAACGCAGGTGACGGCTGCGGCCTTCAGGCCCTTGGCACGGATATCGGCGGCGATGCGGACAATCTCGTCCTCATCGAGCGGCGAAATTTCGCGGCCGTCGAATTCGTAACCGCCACGCACCTGATACCCGTGGTTGCCGACGATTTCCCGGAGATCATCCGGCCAGTCGACCATGGGCGGCAGGCCGGCGCCGGAAGGCAGGCCGAGACGGATGGCGGCCACCTCATCCATATGCCGGCGCTCGATCACCGCATTGGTGAAATGCGTGGTGCCGATCATCACGGCGCCGATGCGCGCCCTGTCGATGCCCGACGCCTCGATGACCTTTTCAAGGGCTTCGATGACACCGGATGTCACATCCTCTGTCGTGGAGGCCTTCACCCCCGCCAGAACGGTTTTATCCTGCAACACAACGGCATCGGTATTCGTGCCGCCGACGTCAATTCCAACGCGATACACGTCAGGCTCCTCTTTCATCAATCGGTCGTTTTTACGAGGAAGCGCATGCGCTCTTCCTCGGTCACGGTGGGTTTGAGACGTTCTTCCTCGTCGGTGACGACGGGGATGGCCGCGATCAGGGCGCGGGTATAGGGATGCGTCGGCTCGGCGAAGACCGCCGACGTCACGCCTTCCTCGACAATCTCGCCGCGCAGCATGATGGCGATGCGCGAGCAGAAATTGCGCATCAGCGACAGGTCGTGCGAGATCATCAGATAGGTGAGGCCAAGTTCCTCGCGCAGCTGCAGCAGAAGGTCGATCACCGTCTTCTGCACGGAGACATCAAGTGCTGCCGTCGGCTCATCAAGGATGAGGATTTTCGGTTCTGCCGCCAGCGCCCGGGCAATCGCCACGCGCTGCTTCTGGCCGCCGGAAAGCTCGTGCGGATATTTGCCGAGATAGGATTGCGGCAGCCGCACCAGCCCCATCAGTTCCTGCATCCGGCTTTCCCGCGCAGGCCCGTCCATGCCGATGGATTTCAGCGGCAGGGAAAGCGTCTGTTTCACCGTGCGCTTCGGATTGAGCGAGGTGCCCGGATTTTGATAGACGATCTGCGTCAGCCTCTTGCCGCGCGCAGGCGCCGGGGCGTCAATGACAAGATTGCCGGAGGTCGGGCGCGAAAGACCCATGATCATGCGCGCAACCGAGGTCTTGCCGGAACCGGATTCGCCCGCAAGGCCAAAAACCTCGCCCTGCTTCAGCGTCAGGTTCACATCCCGCACGGCGTGATAACCGTTGCGCCTGCCGTAAATCTTGTTCATCCCTTCGATGGTGATGATGGGCTGCCGCGTGCTTTGCGCCAGATCGGTGACACGCGGGCCATAAAGCGGCGGCACGGCATCCAGCAGCGAACGCGTATAGTCCTTGGCGGGAGTATGCAGGATTTGCGTGCATGGGCCGGTCTCGACGATATCACCGTGGTGCATGACAACGACCCTATCAGCCACCTTGCGCACGACACCGAGATTGTGGGTGATCATCAGCAGCGCCATGTTTTCTTCGGCGACCAGCTGGTTGATGAGGTTGAGAATTTCATCCTGCGTCGTCACGTCGAGCGCCGTGCCGGGCTCATCCGCAATCAGGAGCTTCGGCTGGTGCAGCAGGGCAAGGCCGATCAGCACGCGCTGGCGCATGCCGCCCGAAAGTTCGGACGGATAGGCGTTCATGACCCGCTCGGTATCGGCAAGCTGTACCCGACGCAACACCGCCGCGATGCGGTTGCGGCGCTCCGCCTTCGACGAATTGACGCCGTCGCGTTTGTCGGCAAAACGCATGACATCATCGAGATGCGTGCCGATCTTGAAGACCGGGTTAAACGAGGAGAGCGGGTCCTGCATGATCAGCGAAAAGGCCGTGCCTTTCAGGGATTCACGTTCCCTTCGCGGCATGGACAGCACATCCCGGCCATCGATGACAATCGCACCTGATGTGATCGCGGCATTCTTCGGCAAAGTGCCGATGATCGCCTTGGCGGTGACGGATTTTCCCGATCCGGTTTCGCCGATCAGCGCCACGCGCTCGCCGGCGGCAACCGTGAAGGCCACGTCGCGCAGCACCTGCCGGGTGCGGCCGTAATTGGTGAAGGTGACGTTGAGGTTTTCGACCTTGAGAAGCGGTTCAGTCATGGCCTTAGCTTTCCACGTCGAACATGTCGCGCAGGCCGTCGCCCAGCAGGTTGAAGCCCAGCGTCACGTAAAGCACGGCCGCGCCGGGGCAGAGCACTTCCCACCAGAAATCCGGCATGAACTGGCGCCCGTCGGCAACCATCGATCCAAGGTCGGGGGTCGGCGGTTTGACGCCGAAGCCGAGGAAGCTCAGCGTCGCGCCGAACAGAATGACGAAGGCGGCATCGAGCGTGGTCTTGACCGATATGACGGAGACGCAATTGGGCAGGATTTCGCGAAAGAGGATGTGCAGCGGGCCGGCACCGGCAAGACGCGCCGCCTCGATATAGTCTTCGGACGCGATGGACTTCGATACCGAATAGATCAGCCGCGCATGCCAGGTCCACCATAGCAGCGTGATGGCGATCATGGCGTTCATCAGCGTCGGTTCCAGCAGGTTGGAAACCGCGAGCGCCATGACGAGCGGCGGCATGGCCAGCATCACATTCGTCAGGCCGCTGATGAGTTTTTCGGTCCAGCCGCCGAAATAACCGGCGATCAGGCCAAGCACGGTTCCGACCGGCACCGAAATGCCGAGCACGCCGATGACGAGAAGCAGCGAGACCCGGAGCCCGAAGATGGTGCGGGAGAAGATATCGCGGCCGGCCTTGTCGGTGCCGAACCAGTGCTCCAGATCCGGCGGCATGTGGCGGGCGCGGAAATCAACGACCGCGCCGATATGTTTCGGATAGGGCGTGAGCCATGGCGCGAAGACCGCCAGCACCAGCACCGACAGGAGGATCAGCGAGCCGATGACCGCCGCCGGATTACGGCTGAAGCGATACCACATCATATAACCGGCGCTTAGGCCGCGATCGGTGGGTTTGAGCATTTTCATATCAGCCATCAGCGAGCCTCCTTGCGGCGCAGGCGCGGGTCGATGATCGAGATCAGGACATCCACGATCAGGTTCGCAACGATGAAGAACAGACCGGCCACCAGCACCACGGCGGTCACGGCATTGAGGTCTTTCTGCAGGATGGCATTGAGCCCGTAGGAAGCGAAACCGCCCCAGGCGAAGACCATCTCGATCACGAAGGCATTGCCGATCAAAGACGCGAATTCGAGACCCATGATCGTCAGCGGCGCGATGGAAGAGAGCTTCAGCAGATAACGGAAGATGATGACCCGCTCCGGCACGCCGAAGCTCTGCAGGGTCAGCACGTGGTCCTTGCGCTGGTTCTCGATCATCGAGGAACGCGTGATGCGGGTGATCTGGCCGATGCCTGCCATGGAAAGCGCAAATGCCGGCAGTGCAAGGTGTTTCAGCGCATCCAGCACCACATCGAACCGTCCGGCCAGCGTGCCGTCGATCAGGATGAAGCCCGTGGGGCCGCCCTGCCAGCCGAGCGAGTGGTCAAGCCTGCCGATGATCGGCCAGCCGGAGAGAAACCGGGCGGCCAGCAATTGCAGTGTGATGGCGAAAAGAAAGCTCGGGATCGTGACCCCGGTGAGCGACAGGATGCGGCCGATATGGTCCAGCGGCCGGTCGCGGTAATGTGCCGTGATAACACCCAGCGGAATGGCGACGGCGAACATGAAGATGACCGAGACCAGCACCAGCTCGACGGTCGCAGGAACGGTCTGCGCCAGATCGGTAGTCACCGGGCGTTGCGACACCAGCGAGAAACCGAAATCGCCGTGCAGGGCATTGCCGATGTAGTCGAGATATTGGACGGCGAGCGGCTTATCGAGACCCATCTCCCCGCGCAGCGCATCCACCTGCTCCTGCGTTGCCGCAGGACCGAGCGCCATGCGGGCGGGATCGCCCGGCACCACGCGGGCGAGCACGAAAATCATGATGGACAGGGCGATCATCACCAGCACGAAAGTGCCGAGCCTGTTCAAAATCGCGACCAGCGGATGTTGCTGCATCGGTGGAACGTTCCTTGTGCATCGGTTGCCTGAGCACAAGTTTTCACCACATCTCCGTTTGAACAATCGTCGAAAGGTATAGTTTTTTGAAGAATGAGTATAGGTTTTTTGACTTGGATACCCTATCCCTTTCCCAATGACGCTCCTGCCCCGCCCCCGCCTCTGCCGCCGCATCGCCAGCGAAACCGCGGGCGTGGTGTTTCTGCGCGCGCCGGCGGGCGCCGGAAAAAGCGTGCTGCTGGAGATGCTCGCAAAGGAACTGGGAACGCAGATATGCCGCACGCACCAGCCGCAAGGGGACGATGCGGCAAATGCCTGCCTGCTTTGGGATGTTCCGGTCTTTGCACGGGCGGTGCGCATGCCCGCCCCCATTCTGGAGTCGGTGCGTTTAGTCGTCATCGCCTGCCGGCCGGACCAGCGGATCAGCGGCATGGCGCGGCACATCCTGCATCGCGGTGCGGTCACCATCGGATCGGACGAACTGGCATTCAGGCAGAATGAGGCAGACGACCTTCCGCCCGAGCAAAAGCACCTGGCGCTTGAGGACTATGCGGGGTGGCCGGCCTTCCTGTCGCTCGCGCGCCTGCCGGATGAAACATTATGCGCCGACTATCTGCGGGAAAGCTATCTGCCGCATCTTTCCCCCGCCCAAACGGTCGAACTGTCCTTCTGGCTCGAAAATCCCTCCGCAGACCCCGATGCGGACTGGACCAGGCTTCTGCCGCCCTTTCTGACGGGAAAGCCCGAAAATCACCGCACGCTGATACGGCTTCTGACCGTCGCGGCAAAAGAACGCCTGACCACATTGCAGGCCGGCAGCGCCGTGGTGGAGGTCGCCTCGGCATTCGAAAAAGCGGGCCGTTCGCTGGCCGCCATGGCCATGCTGCTGGACCGCGGTTACGAGACCCATGCCGCGCAAATTCTTGAGCGCGCCGATGGCCGTGAGCTGATCTACAGGAGCAGCGTCGACCGGTTTCGCGACATCATCATGCGGTTCTCGCAGGATATGATCGCGGCAAATGAAACCGTGCTCTTTGCCGTCACCCGCGCGCTGCTGAAACAGGGCGAATTACAGCGTGTGCGCCATCTGCTCGGCAAAAGCCTCGGTTCGGATTATCTCGATCCGCTGAAGGTGCTTGCCCGTGGTTCGCGGTTTTCCTTCGCCGCCCGCACCTTCCGGCTGAACCTGATGATCGCCGAGGACCTGACGCCCAATGACGCTGTCATAACGCGGCTCAGCGAGTTCATGGCCGATTATCCGATGTACGATCACGGCAAATGGGCGTCCTATTATAATGCGCTGCTGGAATTCGAAATCCGCCGCCGCAATTTCCGCGAGGCGGAAGCGGCTGCCGCCCGCGCGCTTATCTATCTGCGCAAGATGGGCGGGCAGCCCCTGCTCGAATTCTTCATCCACCTGCACCAGATCGTGTTGCGGCTGATGAGCGGTGATGTGCTCCTGGCCCGCCGCGCAGCACAGGAGGCGCGCGCACGGCTGGAACAGGTGCCGCATGATGCGGTGCAGGAGTTCCGGATGTTGCGGCTGGCGGAAGCCTGCCTTGCCTATGAGGCTGGAAAACCGCGCGATCTCATGCATTTCGTCGAACATGAATTCGACCACTTCGCCGCTGCCGAGATATGGCCGAGCCTCATGCAGTTCGCCCTGTTTTACGCCTCGCAGGTGCTGATCGACCATTTTCCGATGACCGTTCGTACAGGCTTTCTCGATGGCCTGTGGATCCATCTTTCGGAGGGCCTGCAATTCCATGCGATGATGGAGATCAGAACGGCCATCGCTTATCAGAACGCCAACCGCTGGGCGGATGCCGCCGCGACGCTCTCGGCAATCCGCATGCCGATGGGCCGCAACTGGGTGGAAAGCGCCCACGAGGATCTTTCCCGGCTGACGCGACGCGATGAAATCGCCTATGTCATGGCCTGGCTGCGCGATGCCGTGCATCTTTTCACGCCGCGTGCCTATCTCTCCCGGCAGATTGACGCGATGATCGCCAATCCCAGGGTTACCCACCGCGAGAAGGTCGCGCTTCGAATCTGGCAGAGCTATGCGGCGCACCAGCGTCGCGACAATGCCGCCGCCCGCGCCCATATCCTCACCGCGCTTGAATCGGCGACGCGGCTTGGCTGCAACGGTGTCCTGTCGGAAGAACGTGTGTTCCTGTCACCGCTTCTCAACAATCGTCGCATCCGCGGTTTCATCGAGACCTCTTCCGATGTCCGCGCTGCACTGTCGATTTTCACCGCTTCGGTCAACTCGCCGCAGGCACGCGCCCTGCATGGCGGGCTCTCGCAGCGGGAAGCGCAGATGCTGCAGCTGCTCGCCAGCGGCATGTCCAACAAGAAGATCGCCCAGACGCTCAACATCTCGGAAGTGACGGTGAAATTTCACCTCGGCAACCTGTTCCGCAAGCTGGATTGCAAACGCCGCGCGGAGGCGATCCGCGCGGCGAAGGCATTGGGCTGGTTATAAGGCTCGGCACCCCTTGGCCGCCGGGGCCCTATTCCTCACGGAAGGCGCGGCTGATCTGGTCCGTCAGCGGTTTGGCGATATAGGACAGCGCCGTTCTTTCGCTGGTCTGGATGAAGGCCTCGGCAGGCATGCCCGGCACCAGCGGGGCATTGCTCAGTTTTTCCCGCTCGGAGACCGGCACGGAAATCCGCGCCAGATAATAGGAAAGGCCCGTGCGCTGATCGGTGGTGATGTCCGCCGCGATACGGCTGACATGGCCTTCCAGTTCCGGCGTGACGCGCTGATTGAAGGCGGTCATGCGCAGCATGGCCTTCTGCCCCACCTGAAGCTGGTCGATATCCTTCGGCACGATCTGCACCTCCAGCGCCAGTTCGTCGCCATCGGGCACGATCAGCATGATCGGATCGGCCGGCGTCACCACGCCACCGACCGTATGCACGGCCATTTCATGCACCATGCCGGATTGCGGCGCGATGATATCGATGCGCTTCAGCTCGTCTTCGGCGGCCACCTTGCGTTCGACGAACTCGCCCATCTGCGCCTGTATTTCCCGCAGCTCCCGCCCAACCTCGGTGCGCAACTCCTGATCGATCTGCAGTATCTGCAGCCTGGTTTCGGTGATGCGGCCGGCCGTCTGCGCCTGATAGGCGATTTTTTCACCACGCTCACCGCCGAAGGTCGCGGCCTGCGTCTGCAGGCTGTTCAGCCGCTGCACGGAAACGACGCCCTGTTCACGCAACGATTTCTGCGAGGTGATTTCGGCCTCCAGCACGGCAAGGCCGTTGTCATAGGCGACTTCCTGCGCCTTCAACCCTTCGATTTCATGTTCGAACTGGGTGATGCGCTCGGCAAGCTGCGCCTTGCGGCCCTCACGATAGGATTTGCGGAATTCGAACAGCTTGGTCTCGCTGCGCATGGCGGAGGCGACATCCACATCGTCCCTGCGCGCCACCAGCGTCTGCGGAAAGGCAAGTTCCGGCAGGTCGTCGCGTTCGGCCTCCAGCCTCGCCATGCGCGCATTCAACTCATCCAGGCGCTTGGTGACGATGGCGAGATTGGCGCGGGTCTGGGTTGCGTCAAGACGCATGACGACATCGCCCGCCTTCACCCTGTCGCCCTCATTGACAAGAATTTCGCCGACGACACCCCCACTCGGGTGCTGCACCTTCTTTGTGTAGGAATCCACCACCAGATGACCTGACGCGACCACCGCGCCGGCGAGATTGGTCGTCGCCGCCCAGCCACCGACACCGGCCAGCAGCGCAACGCCTGCGGCCAGGCCGGCAAAAAGATGTTTGCGGATGGAACGGGAAACATGGCCGCGCTGCTCAATGTTTGACATCCGTCTCTCCTTGCTGACCGTCCTCTTCCGCAACGACATCCAACGCCGCCTTGGGTTGTGCGTTGGCGACGACCCGCAACGGTGAGATCGTCTGGGCAGATGCGGCATATCCCTTGACCGCCTGTCCCTGAGGAACGCGCAGCACCTTCGACAGCACCTCGTCGCGCGGGCCGAAGGCCTTCATCCGTCCCTCCTCCATCATCAAGATAAAATCGACGGCGCCGATGGCGCTTGGCCGGTGGGCCACGACGACGGCAATGCCGCCGCGCGCCTTGACCGAAGAAATCGCCTTGACGACGGCGGCTTCGCCTTCCGCATCGAGATTGGCATTGGGCTCGTCCAGCACCACCAGGAAGGGATCGCCGTAAAGAGCGCGGGCAAGGCCGATGCGCTGGCGCTGCCCGGCGGAAAGCGCCGAACCCGCCTCGCCTATATCGCTGTCATACCCCTTTTCAAAACGCAGGATCAGCTCATGCGCACCGGCAGCCCGGGCCGCCGCGATGATGGCTTCGGGATCGGGGTCGTCCTCGAAACGGGAAATATTCTCGCCGATCGTGCCATCGAACAGTTCCACACCCTGCGGCAGATAACCGATATGGCGGCCGAGCGCCTCGCGATCCCATTGATCGAAGCTTGCGCCGTCGAGCCGTACCTTGCCGGCGGCCGGCATCCACGCGCCGGTAAGAATGCGCGAGAGCGTGGATTTGCCCGAACCGGAGGGGCCGATGACGCCAAGCGCATTGCCGGCGGTCACGACGAAACCGAGCCCGGCGACGGTCGGCTTTCTCTCGCCCGGCGGAACGATGGTGACGTTTTCGACGCGCAGCTCCTTTTCAGGCTTCGGCAGGGCCATGGCGGCGGCATTGGCTGGCATCTGCGCAAAAAGCTCCCTCAGCCGCGCCCAGCTTTGGCGGGCAGCAACGAAGGACTTCCAGTTGGAAATGGCGAGATCGACGGGCGCCAGGGCCCGGCCCATCATGATCGAACTGGCGATCATCACGCCGCCGGAGGCTTCCTGGTTGATAACGAGCCACGCCCCGACCGCGAGAATGGCCGATTGCAGCACGACCCGCAGGGATTTCGCGATATTGCCGAGACCGCCGGCCACATCTCCTGCCTTGCGATTGGCTGCGAGATAAGCCCCGTTGGAATTTTGCCAGCGTCTGCCGAGACGGCCGCCAAGCCCCATGGCCTGCACGACTTCGGCATTGCGGCGCGCAGCTTCCAGCTGCCGGTTGCGGGCCATGTTTTCCACCATGGTGTCGCGGATCGGCTTCTGCGAAAAGATGTTGGTCAGGATGGTGAGGGAAACGAGCAGCACCGCGCCGGCAAGCGCCGTCACGCCGATCCAGAAATGAAACAGAAAACATATGCCGAGATAAAGCGGCATCCAAGGCAGATCGAAAAAGGCGGTCGGCCCCGTGCCGGACAGAAAACCGCGTACATTGTCGAGATCGCGCAGCGGCTGCAGCCCGTCGCCCGGCATGCGGTTGACGAGCGGCAATCGCACCACCGCATCGTGCACCCTGCCGGAATGACGCATGTCGAAATCTTCGCCGATGCGGATCAGAACGCGGGCGCGGATGATATCGAGCAGGCACTGGAAGCCGTAGAGGCCAAGCGCCAGAACGGCGAGCCCGACCAGCGTCGGCAGGCTGCCGCTTGCCAGCACCCGGTCATAGACCTGCAGCATGAAGAGCGGCGATGTCAGCGCCAGTATGTTGACCACGCCGCTGACGAGCGCCACGCCGAGAAACGTGCTTTTAAGGGGCGAAACAACCGCCGCAGTGAGGGACTGCGGCGGCGTCTGCTGGTGGTTTTGAAAGCCCACAGCCTGATTTTCCTTTACGCGGCAAGCGCCGTTGCGCTGGCGAAAATGAAGTCCGATGCGTCGAGTACGCTGGAATTTACACCAACGAGAGTGATGCTGTCGCCACCAAAGGTGTTTTCAATGACAGCGTCGCCGTTGGCGTTGCTGCTGATGAAGACATCATCAATGTTTCCAACGCCCCAGGCGGAAACGTCGAGCTTATCCGTACCATCCTGATAACCGTAGGTTCCCGACGGTCCCGCAGTCACAACATCATTGCCGCCGGAGAATACAAAGGTGTCTGCGCCTGCAAAGCCCGTGAGAGTATCGGAGGCAGCCGTATCCCCGATCACTGTACCGGTAGCAGCAAAGTAATCATAAAAGCCGGCCAGCGAGCCGAAGCGGGCAAGCTGGTAAACCGCGAGATCGAGAAGATCGCGCGCACCGGCCAGCGAATAGGCGCTGTCGGGATCGATCAGCAGTTCCTGCTGGCTGACGGCGATGCCGCTGGTGGACTGGCTGTAGCCGGAGCCGAGAACGATGCTGTCGACCGAACCCGTCAGGTTGCCCTGAGAGTACTGCAGAGCACCGCTCATGACGATGCCCTTGCCGCCGTTGCTGCCGTCGCCCCACGCCTCATAGGTCGTGTTCGGATCGATGGTGGTGGTGGCGAGAGAGCTGGTCTGAGCGTCGTAAAATGCACCATAGGTCGAACCGAAACCGCTCGTCCAACCGTTGAGGTAACCGATCAGGTTGGAAGAAGACTGCGTCAGTTGAATTGTGGTAGCCATAGGTGTACTCCTTTGCTGGCCAATACAGATACCTTCGTCGTGTGACGAAGGCGTTTATCTCCGGGACGGGCTGCAACCCAGCCCGGAGAATTTCTTCCGCGCCTCAGAACTTCACGTTCATCGTCGCGATAAAGGTGCGGCCCGGCGCCGTATATGCGCTTGTGGCCGGGATATATTTGCGATCCGTCAGATTGTTGACGGCGAAGCGAAGCGTGGCCTTTTCATTGAAGGCGTAGGACCCGTAGAGATCCACCGTCGTATAGGGGTCGGTTACTTCGCGCAGATTGCCCTCGGTATCGAGCGTACGCGACTGTGTCGGCGTGACGTGATTGAGGCGCGCGCCGAGGGAGAGTTTTTCGTCGAAAAAGCGCAAGCCGCCGTCGAGCGTCAGCTTCACCTTGGGCGCGACATCGCCCGGCCAGGCAACAATTTCCCCGCTCGTCGTGGTCGTACCATTGGAGAAAACCTGCGTTTTGTCCGGCCATTCGGTCTTGAGCAACGTCGCTGAACCGCCGATCCAGAAGCTGCGGGCATCGTAATTGCCCTCGAATTCAAGCCCGCGCATATAGGTCGTGCCGTCGAGATTGACGAAGCTGGTATAGGTGCGGTCCGCAACCTGATCTGTGACAAGATAACCGAGAGCGATGTAGTCCTTCACTTCACGACGAAACGCGGCGATTTTTATGCGCACCGAATCTTGGTCCAGCAGCACACCGTCGAAACTCATGTTTGCACCGATTTCATAAGTCCTTGCCTTTTCGGCACGGAGGAACTCGTTCGGAGCATATTCGTAGCCAACGGAATCCCCGGGGCGCGCACCGGCGAAGAAAGCCTCGAGAATTGTAGGTGGGCGCAAGCTCTCCGAATAATTCACATATGGACGTAGCCAGTCGAACGGCTTGAGTTCTATCGTCGCGGAAGGCAACCATGCAGCGTAGGTGCGATCAACATCGACATCATAAGACGGATATATTGTCTCGTTTCTGGTTGTTCCGAGAATCCAGGCACCCTGAGCATACCAGCTCCCATTCACGATCTCTCCAGCGCTGGCGAGACGGTTGCATGCTGCCGCGATAGCCACAGGATTGGTCGTCGTTATTCCAAGGCAACGATTGTTCCAATTTGTGAAAACGGCGGGATTGTAAGCCTGTGCCCAGGCGCCATAGGTGGTGACAGCCCCGGCAAGACGGCTGGGAATCCCCACGGTCTGCGTCGTCTGATTATAGTAAGTTGCGGACCCCTTTAGGCGTGACCAGTCATAACGTACGCCGGCGCTTATCGTTATCCAGTCGGCAGGCTCAAGCTCTGCATTCAGAAAAGCACTCGCCACATCGCGTCGGCCAGCAGGACTGAAAGACGTGTAACTGCTGGCAAAGGCCGGGTTTTTCGCGATAGCGGCGCTCGTGGCAATAGATGAGGCGATATCCCGGAAAGCCTCGACACCGTAGTTTAAGCTCAGTGCACCCGCCTTGGTGTCAAAGCGACTGGTATTTTCCATGCTGCCGCCGAAACTGCGCAAGCCCATATCCAGATCGGTTTCAGAAGCATATGAGCGCGCCGACCGCAGCTCGTGCGTCATATTATCATTCAGCCACAAGGAGGATTTGAAGTCGATGAGCTCACTTTCCGGGTCCCAGCCGAATTTGGCCGTGACGCTGTCATTGCGCACGCTTTCCCGGTCGATCTGTTCGGCGGCCCCCTGAACGAAATCATTCTGCTGGTGCATCCACGACAGGGATGCCTGCACATCCCCGAAATCACCTTCACCCTTGAAAAAGGTCGACCAGCCATCCCGGCCGAGCAAATCCTTCATTGTCAGCGCTGTGCTTCGGGCCTCGCCTCTGGTTCCGATCTTATATTCGTCCATGATCGTGCGGCTATAACCGGCGACGAAGGACAAAGGACCGTCCGGTGAACGAATGGCGGCCAGAACCGAGCCCTGAAAATCATAACCGTTGGTGCCGCGGGAAATATTCACCTCGCCCCCCCCTGTTCTCTCCCTCCGCGATGAGGTCGGCGGCGCTTATCGTGCGGAATTCAACCTTACCACCCAGCGAACCGGCGTTACCGGAGGTGGCACTCGTCATTTTTTCGACCTCAACGGCGCGGATAAAGGCTGCGTCCACATAGGCCTGACCGTTATTGGCGGAATAAATCGAGGCACCGCCCGTGCTGAAACCACGCTGCGCATTCTGCCGCGCGCCATCGATGGAAACGACCACGCGGCCGCTTTCCTGCAAACCGCGCACATTGGGCGAAACGGTTGGGAAGCTGCCATTGCCCTCACCGGCATAAACACCGGAAACCCGGTTGAAAACATCACGCGTGTTGCGCACGCCGGCCGACTGGATCGCCTCACGACCGACGACGCTGACACTGGCGGGTGTTTCATAGACCCAGTCAGGGGTCCCCTGATAACCGGAGCCAGCAATGGAGTTGCGGCCGGTTTTGCCTGTCACGGTGATGGTTTCGAGAACCGTTGTCCCATCCGCCCCGGAAAGATCGACGGTCGATTCCCCCGCACCGATGATGACGGTTCTGCCGTTTCCGGCGATGCGGAAGTTGACGCCCGTTCCCGCCAGCAACCGCGACAGCGCCTCCCGCACCGTGAAACTGCCGGTGACGGCGTTGGTGCGCACATTGCCGGCCGATGGTGTGGCAAGCGTGACCTGCAGGCCGGATTGCCGACCGAAAGCCCCCACGACGGAAGACAGCGGCTGGGCCGGAATGTTGAACGGACGCCTCGTCTCCTGCTCGCCGCCTGAACGGCGGGAATTTACGGTGTCAGCCTCGACCTGGGCAAAAACGGGCGCTGCAAACGAAACGACGATCGCCGTCGTCGCCAGCAGCATGGCCATCCGCACCTGCTGTGCCGTTTTTTCCGCTGAACCGGTCTTGCATTTCTGGAGGCGCATATTGCTTGTGTCTTCCTGTCTTTCGCTCCGGAAATATCTTGACCGGATTACTCAACAAAAAGACGATTGCCTCGGCGATTTTTTTCAGGGCTTCGGAAGAAATTTTATAAATTACTGAAAATAAATATGATTTTTTGTTCCAAAATATTTCAGAAGCGGGTGATGATGCGAGCGCTGCGGCCAACCATATGCACCTTGCCCTTGTAGGGCTCCACCAGAGCTTCGAGCGCGCGGTCCGGATCCCGCAGATCGTAAAAACCCGTCACCCTCTGTTCGGCAAGCCGCTTGTCGGCCATGGTCAGCCATGCCGGATGGTATCGCTGGATCTGCTCCACGACCGAACCTATCGTGGCGTCGACCACATAGAGCTCGCCATTGCGCCAGCCGCCAATATCCTCGACGGAAACAGTCTCTTTGCGGATCGCGCCGGAAGCGTCGACAATCAGCATCTCGCCGGGCGCGAGCCGGGTTGGCGGTCCCTTGCGGAAGGACGCGTCCACAGAACCATGCGCCAGCGCAACCTGGGTCACACCATCCGTCAGATCGACATCAAAAGACGTGCCCAGCACCTGAACGGTGAGGTTTTTAGCCTCAACGACAAAGGGACGCGTCTGGTCTGGCACCACATCGAAAAAGGCTTCGCCCTTCAGCACCTTCACATTGCGGCGGCCATTCGTAAAATCGGTGGAAAGCGCGCTCGCCGCGGCAAGCTGCACCCGGCTGCCGTCCTCCAGCGTTATCGTGCGGCTTTCGGCGGTGCTGGTCTGATAGTCAGCCTCGAAACGCACGAGAAATGCCGGGACGAACAGTGCCGCAAGACAGAGGGAAGCCGCCGCCACCGCAGCGCCGGCATAATGCCGCATGGACCAGCGCCGCCGCGATGGCTTTGCCGCGGCCTTGGCCGGGAGATGTGGAGCGTCTTCCCAGAGATTCCTGAATTCCGGCTCGACCAGACCGAGGTTCCGCCACGTCTTGCATGTCCGCTCCCAGGCAAGACGGTTTCCCGGCGAGGCCGCCAGCCACCGCTCGAATTCAGCCTTCAGACGCGGTTCTGCCGCGCCCGACTGCAACCGCAGCAACCAGTCGGCCGCCTCTTCCGCTTTCCCTTCCGGCAGTTCAATTTTCTTATCTGGATCGAGGGTCATTGAACCGGGTCAGTTCCTTTGCGGGGGCGGAGGAGAAGCATCGTCTTCTGCATTGCTATAAAGACGTTTAACGACGGGATTTTTTTCACAAGCGGGACAATCGAGGTTAATTTACTTCATTTCTCTGGTAATCGCGGCAATGCCGCCCTTGATAAGCCGGTGTGCGCTGGCCACGGACACGCCGAGATGACGGGCGATCTCCTCCATATTGTAACCCCCGAATCTGTGCATTTCCAATGCCACCCGCGCCTGAACCGGCAGCCCGGCCAAAATAGTCCGCATCTGCCGGACTTCATCGCAGAACAGGGCATGTTCCTCCGGCGTGCCATTATCCTGCGGCACGCCCCAGAACGGCGTATCGTCCGGCCGCTCCCGGAGGTCCTGGCGGCTGCGCCTGATATTGTCGAGCGCGAGATTGCGCACAATGCGGAAGAGATAGGATTTGACATTGGAAGGATTGCCGGAGGCCTCGGGAACGAATTTCAGGAACGCCTCCTGAACCACGTCCTCCGCATCCGCCCGCGACCCCAGAATGAGGGTGGCGTATTTGATCAGGTCGACCCTATGCGCGACGTAAGCGTTATAACGCTTGTCATCTTCCCGTATGCCCATGTCTCAACCGAGAGAAATTTCAAGGATCGACGAAACCTGCCGCCCCCCGAATGGCCGCACAATTTTGCCGCCCAAAGCTCTAGCATCCAAACCGCAGATCGAACAGGTATTTCATGATTATTATTATCAAGAATTTGTGCGCGCTGTCATTCATAAAGACAGCCGTGCGTGACAGGCGTACGACCGTGGCAAGCGGACCCGGTAACGAATGCGGCCGGGTCTTGCCTGTCAGATGGCCCCGTCGACGATGACCATCGGCCTGCCCTGCGAACAGGGCTCGATACGCGCATCGATGCGATAGATATCGCGCAGCATCTCCGGCGTTATCACCGCCTCGGTATTGCCGCTCACCACCATTTCGCCGCGCGCAATCACCATCGTATTGGCGCAATAACGAAGCGCGTGGTTGAGATCATGCAGGGCGATCAGCACGATCATGCCTGTCTTCTGCGCCAGATCGGTGACGAAACCCAGAACCTCGATCTGCCGGTGAAGATCGAGCGCGGAGGTCGGCTCGTCCATCAACAGCACTTCCGGCTTGCGAGCGAGCGCCTGCGCCAGCGACACGAGCTGCCGCTGGCCACCCGACAATTCGCCAAGTCCGCGGAAAGCCAGCTCCTGTATTTTCAGCGCCTTGAGAATGGCGTCGATCTCGAACAGTTCATCGTCCCGAACCCGCCAGCCGCCGCCCTGCTTGGCGGAAAGCAGCACGGATTCATAGACGGTCAGCACGGCGTTGGCGCCCGTATCCTGCGGCATATAGCAGATGGCGCGGTCGCCTCGGGCCGTATCGGAGAGCTCAACCAGTCCCGGACCGGAAATCAGGCTGGCGATGCGTTTGAAAAGCGTGGACTTGCCGGCGGCATTGGGACCGATCACGGCCGTAACGCTGCCGCTCTCCAGCGTATCGATGCCGACCTTGGAGAGAACCGTGGTGCGCCCATAGGCGGCGCCGACATCTTTCAGTGCGAGCGCTACCATGCACGTCTCCTGTTGCCGAAAATGAGCGCGAAGAAGAACGGAACGCCGACAAGCGCCGTGATGACGCCGATCGGCAGGACAGCGCCGGGAATGAGAACCTTGCTGATGACCGAGGTTGCCGACAGCAGCAGCGCACCGCAGATCACCGAACCGGGCAGGAAGAAACGCTGGTCCTCACCCACCACCATGCGGGCGATGTGCGGACCGACCAGCCCGACGAAACCGATTGTGCCGACAAAGGAAACCGGAATGGCCGCCAGCAGGCTGACCGTCAGCATGGTCGTCAACCGCAGCCGCCGGACATTAATGCCCATGCTGGCCGCCTTGTCATCGCCGAGCCTCAGCGCCGTCAGCGCCCAGGCATTGCGCATGAACAGCGGCACGGTGACGAGGAGGATGGCGGCGGTGATATAGACCTTGTCCCAGGTCGCCTTCGTCAGGCTGCCCATTGTCCAGAAAACCACGGCGGCGAGCGCCTGTTCGGAGGCCAGATATTCGAGCAGCGACAACGCCGCATTGAAGGTGAACACCAGCGCGATGCCGAGCAGCACGATGGTTTCGACCGTCACCCCGCGAAGCGTCGAGGCGAAATGGATGAACAGAGCCGCGACCATGGCCATGATGAAGGCGTTGATCGGCACCATGTAATGCACGGCGCCCGGAAAGATCGCCACGCCGCCAACCAGCGCCAGCGCCGCACCGAAGCTTGCCGCCGCCGAAATGCCGAGCGTGAAGGGGCTGGCGAGTGGATTCGACAGGATGGTCTGCATCTGCGCACCTGCAACCGAAAGCGACGCTCCGACGGTCACCGCCATCAGCGCGATCGGCATGCGAATATCCCAGATCACCACCCGAAGCTGGTTTCCGACGGCGGCCGGATCGGCAATCGTCGCCAGAACCTCGGAGAGCGTATAGCGCGCCGGGCCGAGCGCCATGTCGGCGGCCATGCTGAAACACAGCGCGATAAAAAGCCCGAAGAGGATGATTATCCTGCGCGCGGCAAGGGCGCGATATTGATCGCGCCCACTGATGCCAACCGCGCTTTCATTCAGCGAACTCATTGGTTCAAACCTTTTTCGAGCGAGGCGAAATAACCCGGCTTGTAGGTGACGGGGAGGAATTTGCGGTGAAATTCCTCGAAATTCTTTTCCGGATCGAGATCGGCGAAGAGATCGGGATGGAACCACTTGGCGAATTGCTGGATCGGGAAGAATTCGTAGGGGGCGCCATAAAACTGGTGCCAGACGGCATGGACATTACCTTCCTTCACGGCCTTCAGTTCTGGAAACGGCGTGCGCTTCATCAGATTGGCCAGCCGCTCACGCGAGAGAGCCATATCCGCCCCGCGCCCGACCGGAACGAACTGGTTGATGTCGGATTCGGCAGCCCAGTTGGAACCGGTGACGATGACGTGGTCCGGATCGGCAACAACGAGCTGTTCGGGATTGAGATCGCCGAAAGTCGTCTTGATGATGCCGTCGGCAATATTGCGGCCGCCGGCCAGATCAACCATCGCACCGAAATTGGCCGACCCAAAGGTGCGGCAGCAGTTATTTTCGCCGGAAATGCCGGGAGAGCGCTCGATGAAGACGTTAGGACGTTTCAGATCCTTGGCGCTGGCGATCCGGTCGGTCACGCGTGCGATTTCGGCGCGGCGATAAGCGATGAATTCCCCGACCCGCTCTTCGGCGCCGAACAGCTTTCCGAGAATTTCGATCGAGGCTTCGCTGTTCTTTTCAGGGTCGATACGGAAGTCGAGATAGACGATCTTGATGCCGGCGGCCGCGGCCTTCTCTTCGAAACCGCTTTCCTTGGCGGTTTTTTCCGTTTCCAGGTTGAGGGTGATGACATCGGGCGAAAGGGTGATCGCCGTTTCGAGACTGAAGTCGCCCTGCGGCAGATAACCGAACCGCGGCAGTTTTTCGATCTGCGGAAAACGCTCGGCATAGGCCGCGTAGCTGTCAGGGTCCTTCTTAAGGAGGTCGTCACGCCAGCCGACGATATTTTCGAAGGTCTGGTCGCCCCTGAGTGCCGCTATAACGTGGATCTGGCGTGCCTCGCCGACGATGACGCGCCTGGCCGGCAGGTCCAGCTCGACCTTGCGTCCGGTGACGTCGGTAATCTCTGCCGCCAAAACGGGCACGGCGAGAAGCGAGAAAGCCAGCACCGCAAGATGCCTGAGGGCGTTGAGCCGCATGAGAAGTCCCCTTGTTCCAGAAGAAAGCGACAAAGCCGCATGGCTGCGGCTTCATCCATGGATCAGACGGCGCTCCTCTTCACCGTCCCTGTATTACCTGGCGTCCTTCAGCGAAACGAAGTAGCCGGGCTTGTAATCGAGCGGCAGGAAGCGGGCATGCAGTTCCTTGAAGGTCGCCTCGGGGTCGAGATCCCTAAAGAGGTCCGGATGCAGCCACTTGGCGATTTCCTGAACGGCCACGAACTGATAGGGATTGTTATAGAACTGATGCCAGATGGCGTGGACGTTGCCGTCCTTCACCGCCTGCACACCGGTGAAAGCCGGGCGCTTGGTCAGGTTTTCAAGCTTGCGACGGGCTTCCTTGAGATCGGCGCCATAACCGACGCCGACCCAGTTGCCGCCCGGAACATAACCGTCCCAGTTGCCGCCGGTGACGATGATCTGCTCCGGATTGGAGGCGATGATCTGTTCCGGATTGACGGTACCGAAGGTGCCGGGAATGATGTCCTTGGCCATGTTGACGCCGCCGGCAAGCTCCACCATCTTGCCGAAATTCTCGTTGCCGAAGGACATGCAGCAATCGTCGGAGTAACCGCCGGCGCGCTCGATGAACACGACAGGCTTCTTCGGACTGGCCTTTTCCAGCGTATCAGTAACCTTGGCGATGGCATCGGCGCGGAACTTGATGAAGTCCTCGGCGATCTTTTCCTTGCCCGTTAGCTGGCCCATGAGGCGCATGCTCGGCTCGGTGTTTTCCATCGGCTTTTCACGAAAATCGACATAAACCAGCGGAATGCCGACCTTGGCGAGCTTTTCGATATAGCCCGCTTCTTCGGTCGCCGTCTTGGCGTCGATATTCATCAGGATCACGTCAGGCTTCAGCGCGACAGCCTGCTCAATGTCGAAGGTACCGTCCTTCATGCCGCCGAAAGTCGGCAGCTTGGCGATATCAGGATATTTGGCGAGATAGGCCGCGTAGGTTTCCGGATCGGCTTTCGCCAGATCGTCACGCCAGCCGACCACATGCTGGAAAGGGTTTTCCTTGTCGAGCGCAGCGAGGAAATAAATCTGGCGACCTTCACCGAGAATGACATGCGATACGGGCACATTCACCTCGACATCGCGGCCCGTCACATCCTTGACGGTGACCTTTTCGGCGAATGCCGGCCAGGCGGCGGATACGAGAAAGCCAAGGGCAAATGCTGCAGATTTGGCTGAGATGCGCATCGGATATTGCTCTCCAGTGTTGACTGGCGCGGCTGTATTATTTTCTGACTATACTAGTCAAGATTTATGTTTTAGAGCCATTCTTAACTGACCGGTACATGAGTTGAAGACCGATGAACGACACTATCCCATATGGCAAAAACGACAGTCTGAGAGAGGAAATCAAATCCTACTGGTCCAGCCGCGCCGCGACTTTCGACCTTTTCCCCGGACATGAAATCTTCTCCGAAGACGAGCGCGAGGCCTGGCACGCCCTGATCTTGAAGCACCTCGGCGCCGGCGAGGGCCGCAGGGCGCTTGATCTCGCCAGCGGTACCGGCGTCATCTCGCACCTGATGGACGATCTCGGTTTTCAGGTCACCGGTATGGACTGGTCTGAGACAATGCTGGCGCTTGCCCGGGAGAAGGCGAAAAGCCGTTGCCGCAGCATCCGCTTTTTTGTCGGCGACGCCGAAAACACGATGGAGCCGGATGAAAGCGCCGATGTCATCATCACCCGTCATCTGGTCTGGACGCTTGTGGACCCGCAGGCAAGCTTTGCCGAATGGTTCCGTGTTCTCAAACCCGGCGGACGGCTTCTGATCGTCGACGGCGATTTCGTGAATACCGGCTGGCGCGAAAAACTGGTGAAGAAACTGGCGGCCAGTCTCGAAAACCTCGGCCTTGTCAAACCGGACCAGCCGCACAAGCCGGCGGACCCGGAAAACACCTTCAACAGCATTCTTTCACGCGTCTATTTTTCGAAGGGCGCAAGGGCCGGCGATGTCGCGGCGCTGTTGCGTGCGACCGGCTTCGAACCTGTCGCAATCGATCAGGAGCTTCAGGCCGTTCACCGCGCCCAGGCGAAAAATTTCGGCCTGCTGAAAGGCATCCTGCGCGGGCTGCAGCATCGTTATGCCGTGTGCGCGGTGAAGCCGGGTGTTTCCGCAAAGGGGTGAGGCGGTATCCCTTTATTTTTCCGCCTGCTCGAAGAGGTCCTCGAACCTTGGCTTCGCCCGACCGGGCACGTCCACCGTCCTGTAGCTCTGCGGCAGGGTGGCCTCGCCGACCTTGATCAGCATGACCATGCCCATGCCGTAATGCGGCGAGCATTTGATGCCGTAAAAGCCCGACTTTTCAAAGCCGGTCTCGAACTCGTCATTGATCCGGCTTTTGAACCCCTCGACACCTTCCGGGATCATGCCATCGATGGTCGCGGCATTGTGGCTCTTGTGGGTGGGCACAAAGCGCACGCGGTCGCCGGGCGCAATTTCGAGAAAATCGGGTTCGAATACCATCGGGCCTTTTTCGCCCCGGTTCAGCATTTTTACCTCGAAGGTCTCGGCTGAAGCCTGAAGCGGAAAGCCCGTGAACGCCACGGCAATGACGACAGTGGCGCAAAACAGTCTGGTCTTTGCAGCGGCGTTTGCGAGCTCCGTCAATGTCATCATCGTGCCAGTACTTTCCTTGCATGCCCGGCCCGCCCGTGGGCCGGCAGAAAACGAATATGAGAAAAGCCGCCCTCATCCGTGGTGACGACGCATTCCACCCCGAAGACGGCGGCTATTCTCGCCGGTGTCAGAACCTCCCGCGGCGGACCGACCGCGATCATCTCGCCCCGATGCATGATGGCGACGCGATCGCAGAACATGGCGGCGTGATTGAGATCGTGCAGCGCCGCCACAACGGTCAGGCCCTGCCGGCGCACCAGATCGAGCAGGCCGATCTGATGACCGATATCGAGGTGATTGGTCGGCTCGTCCAGGAGCAGGATATGCGGCTCCTGCGCCAATGCGCGGGCAATATGCAGCCGCTGGCGTTCGCCACCGGAAAGATGGTGCCAGTTGCGCTCCGCCTTGTCGGCCATGTCGACATTGGCAAGTGCTGCATCAACAATGGCGTCATCCTCCTGCGACCAGGCGGAAAGCGGCCCGAGATAGGGCGTGCGCCCAAGCTCCACCGCCTGTCGTGCTGTGATGCGCTCGGTGGTTTCGGCCTGCTGCTCCACGAAGGCGAGCCGGCGGGCAAGGTCTCGCCGTCCCAATGAGGCAAGCGGCTCACCCCCGAGCGTAACCTGCCCCCGGCGCGGCTTGCGAATGCCTGCCAGCATGGAGAGCAGCGTGCTTTTGCCGGAACCGTTCGGTCCGATGACGCCAAGAAACTCACCCGAACCGACATCGAGTGAAACGCCGCGCACGATATCGACATTGCCGGCGTGAAAATGCAGGTCGTGGGCGGATAATTTCATGAACGCCCCCTCTTCTGACCGAGAATGAAGGCAAAGGCGGGCGCACCGACGAGGGCCGTGATGACGCCGATGGGCAGCACCTGTCCCGGAATGACGATGCGCGAGAGAATATCCGCGACGATCATGAAAACCGCGCCGGTTAGCGCCGTTACCGGCAGCAAGATGCCGTGGCGAACGCCGACGAAGATACGCGCGGCATGCGGAATGACGAGGCCCACGAAGCCAATGGAGCCGACCAGCGACACCATTGCAGCCGTCATGATCGCCGAAACGGAGATCAGCGCGGCATAGACCCAGCGTACCGGAATGCCGAGCGAGGCAGCGGCCTGACCGCCGAAGGCGAAGGCATCGAGCGCCCGGGCATACCAGAGGCATACGGCAAGTCCTGCGAGGCTGACCGGCAGCGCCAGCCAGACATCCGGCCAGCGCACGCCCGAGAGGTTGCCCAGCAGCCAGAACATGATGCCGCGCGCCTGTTCAGCATTGGCGGATTTAGTGACGATGAAAGAGGTCATGGCGTTGAACAGCTGTGAGCCGGCCACCCCCGCCAGAATGATGGCGCTGTTGCCGTGTCCCGCCCGCACGGCCAGAAGACTGACCAGCGAAAACGCAACAAAAGCGCCGATAAGCGCACCGGCGGGCATCGTCAGGAACCCCGCGCCGAAACCCAGAAGCGCAACAGCGACGGCGCCAGTGGAGGCGCCGGCGGAAATGCCGAGAATATAAGGATCGGCGAGCGGATTGCGCAGCAGCGATTGCAGCACCGCGCCAGCGAGCGCCAGCGAAGCACCGCAACAGGCCGCAACGACCGCACGGCTGAGACGGTAACTCCAGACGATACCCTCATCCAGCGGCTCCAGCGGATAACCGGCATGGAAGACACGGTTGGCGATGGTTTTCGCCACGACATCGAAAGGAATGGCGGTCTCGCCGATGGCCGCCCCGGCCATCAGCGCGACGAGCAGCAGGGCGAGCGCGGCAAGAGCCAGCCCCGCCCTGCCGAGATGGACGGAGAGACCGTTCACTTGGCGAGACCGGCAGCCGAAATCGCTTCAGCCAGCGTTTCGATGCCTTCAATGGTGCGGATGGTGGGGTTCATCGCCTGCGCATCCATTTCGAACACACGACCTTCCTTGACGGCAGGCATGATGCTGGCCACGGGATCGGTGGCGAGGAACTTCAGCTTGACGGCGACATCATCCGCGGGGAAACGACGGCGATCCATCTTGCCGGCGACGATGATGGACGGATTGGCCTTGGCGATGGTTTCCCAGCCGACGGTCGGCCATTCTTCATCGCTTTCGATGACATTCTTCAGCCCCAGCGCGGACATGATGTAACCGGGCGCGCCGTTGCGGCCGGCCACATAGGGATCGATATCCAGCTCGGCGCTCGAGAACCAGAAGACGGCCGAAAGCTTGCCGTTGGCGGAGGCGATCTTGGCGCGGGCGGCATCTTCACGCTTCTTCAGGTCGGCAACGACCTCTTCACCGCGATCCTGCACGTTGAAGATTTTGGCGAGATCGCGAATTTCCTGATAGATCAGTTCCATGGTGAAACCGGTGTTGCGCACGCCGTCGCCGCCGCCGGAATTGTCCTTGCCCATGCAATCGGCGGGCGAGGTATAGACGGGAATGCCGAGTTCGGCAAATTGCGCCGGCGTTCCGACAACGCCTTCGGGGCCGATCTGCCACTGGAACTGCGTCGTCACGAGGTCGGGTCTCTTGCCGACGACCGCCTCGAAGCTCGGATCGTTATCGGCCAGTCGCTCGACCCTGGCATTGGCTTCCTCGTAACCCTTCAGAACCGGGCCGATCCACAGCGCGGTGCCGACCACCTTGTCGGCGAGGCCGAGCAGGTAAAGAACCTCGGTCGTGCTCTGGCCGACGGACACGGTGCGGGCGGGTGCCTGCTTGAAGGTGATCTCCTGACCGCAGCTGTTGATCGTCAGGGGATAGGTGGTTTCGGCAGCGTAAGCGTTGGCAACAGGCAAAACCGCAAGCGCGGCGGCCAGAAAACCGGCATGGGCCGGCAGGCGTCTAGAATGAAACATGTGTTCTCCAGTCGAAAGTAAAACTTATTCCAGAGCAGCAGGCGTCAGAACGCGCAGCAACAGCGGGACGTCTTGTACGGAGAACGGGCATAGGACGCAAACGAAATGTTATGAAATAACATTACAATCTCCTCCTCCGGGCTTCCCCGCCCGTAACGATGGTTTATATTTTGACGGCAGGTCTCCTGGCTCACGGATTTACGTCACTCATCTGCCTTCCCGCATTCCGGAGAATACAGTGGCACGACGCCTTGAGCGTCACGGGGATGAACGACAATCCGCTTACAGTTGCGGGGGCAGCCACGGCATTGGGCGAAAAAGATCGCCCGCACCATGTTCCCTATTAATCCCTTCGCCTTTCGGCTGCAGGAACCGTCGCTTTCTCACATAAGGGGCAAGAGGCGGGGCGTCAATTGCGATAGTGCCGCACCTCAGCACAAAGACGGGCCTGCCAGGGCGAAAATCTTTGCGGAACCGGAGCCTGCCGGTTGCGGCGCGCCTTTCGACATGGTGGTGAGCGTTTCGATCACCACCAGCCCGGATTGCGCCAGGAACTCGGTCAGAAGACCGCTATCCCGCACGGCATCGAGACGGACAAGCTGATCGCCGAGATCGGAAAAATGCCGCCTCACCAGCGCAATCGCATCCACCTCGTCACCGGCAACGACCGGGCCGACAATATGGCCCCGCCCCGCAGCACGCCGCAATGCAAAGGCGGCAAGACGATCGGCCTCGAACAGGCCGTAACCCGTATTTTCCCGGAGAAGGCGTTGCAGGACGCCCCGGCGGGAAGCACCGAAAGCCGCCCGATCCAGATCCGCCACAGCGGACAAATGATCCTCGGACAGCGGCTCGATTCTCTGTTTTCTTCCAAGCGTCGGCATCTCGGCAGGGCAGCGCGCCTTGCCGCGCAGGAGATGTACTTTCTCCGTATCTCCGGAAAAACCCAGCCGTGCGAAAAGCCGTCGCGAGGCTTCCGTGGCGTTCAACCGCAGGGCGGCGTCAGGGTAACCCGCAATGAGTTGGCCCACCAGCCATGGCGCAACGCCCTGCCCCTGCAAACGCGGGGAAACGATGACCATGCCGACCGTCGCGAAACCCTCATCATAAGGAAACAGCATTGCCGTTGCGACAAGGCGATCGATTTCGTCAAGCGCGGCAAGGCCGACGCCGCACTGCCGCAGGAAACACCATTCATTCGCGTGATATCGCCATCCGACAGCCATGGACAAAGCATGCAGATGATCGGCCTCTACATCGGCGATATCCACTGTCCGCAACTCGAAACTATCGACTTTGAGCAGCTCCATGACAAACGGCTCTCATTCCCTCCGGCGCGGAACATTGATCCCGGCAGCCCAGCTCACGACATCCGAAGATAACCAGCCTTGCCGGCAGGAATTTTCCGAAAGCGCTGGAAGGACACAACAATCTACTGAAATCACCCGTATTTCAGCAGATAAACGCCGCAGGCCGCTCTAAGCTTTTCGGCGTTGAAGCGACGGAGACAGCCATGAACGCAATCGACATTCTGGAGCGTCTTGTCGGCTTCGCGTCGGTGGTCGGAACCGCCAATGGCGACATCGCCGGATGGATCGCCGATTACCTGGAAAGCCACGGAGCGAAAGTATCGCTGCTTGCCGGCCCGGAGGGCGACCGCGCCAATCTCTTCGCCAGCTTCGGCCCGACAGATGCCAGCGGATACGTCCTGTCCGGTCATATGGATGTGGTGCCTGCCGGTGAGCCGGAATGGTCCTCCGATCCCTTCGCGCTGCGAACCGAAGGCGAGCGCCTCTACGGACGCGGAACCACCGACATGAAAGGGTTTCTGGCCTCGATTCTCGCCGCAGCACCGGCATTTTCACGCATGGCGCTGAAGCGGCCCGTTCACATCGCTTTTTCCTATGACGAGGAGGCGGGCTGCCGCGGCGTTCCGCATCTCATCGCCCGATTACCGGAACTATGCGCAAAACCGGCGGGTGCGATCATTGGCGAACCGAGCAATCTGCGCGCCGTGCGCGCCCACAAGGGCAAGGCCGCCGCGCGCATCACCATTCGCGGCCGCTCCGGCCATTCCTCGCGGCCGGATCAGGGCGTGAACGCCATTCATCTGATGACCGGCATCATGGCAAAGGCGGTCGAGACCGCACAGGCTCTCACCGAGGGGCCTTTCGAAGCGACGTTCGAGCCGCCCTATTCCTCCCTGCAGATCGGCACGGTGAAAGGCGGACAGGCGATCAATATCATCCCCGATCTCTGCGCCATCGAACTGGAAGCGCGGGCGATTGCTGGCGTGTCGCCGCTCGCCCTGCTCAAGCCGGTGCGCGACCGTGTCGAAGCGCTCGCCGCCGAGGGCGTCGACATAGAATGGACGCCGATGAGCGATTATCCGGCGCTCTCCCTTGCCGCCGATGCGCCGCTCGTGAAGCTTCTGGAAGAATTGACCGGCGCGCCCTGTATCCCCGCCGTCAGCTATGGCACGGAGGCCGGGCTTTTTCAGACGGCCGGCATCGATGCCATCATCTGCGGCCCGGGCGATATCGGCCGCGCTCACAAACCGGACGAATTCATAACGGCCGGTGAACTGTCGGCCTGCCAGTCAATGCTGGAAACACTGGCGAACCGCTGCACGGTTTAAACCTTCGGAACCACGGATTTCAGATGACTTTCTTCTTCAATTCCGACGCGAAGCGCGGCGAGATTTTCCGGCAGGCTCTGGCCCGCGACCTGCCGGAACTGCCCTTTTCGATGGATGCCGAAAGCGTCGATCCGGATGCTGTCAGGTACCTCATCACCTGGACCGTGCCTGATGATATCGGCCGCTACCGCAATCTCGAAATCCTGTTTTCCATCGGTGCGGGCGTCGATCAGTTTCACATCGACGCGATCCCTGCGCATGTGAAGGTCGTGCGCATGGTGGATGAAGGCGTCATCCGCATGATGCAGGAATATGTGAGCCTCGGCGTGCTGGCGCTTCACCGCAACCTGCCGGTCTATTTGAAGCAGCAGCGCCAGCAACTCTGGAAGGCCCTGCCGCAGCGACAGGCGGAAGAGTGCCGGGTGGGCGTTCTCGGCCTCGGCATGCTGGGCGTTGCCGCGCTGGAACGGCTGAAACCCTTCGGTTTTCCACTTTCCGGCTGGAGCCGTTCACCGCGCGAGATCGATGGTGTGACCTGCCATGATGGCGAAGCCGGATTGGCCGCCATCCTCTCGACAAGCGATATTCTCGTCTGCCTGCTGCCGCTGACCGAAGAGACCGTGGGGCTTCTAAACGGCGAACGTCTGGCAATGCTTCCGGAAGGCGCAGGGCTCGTACACGCCGGGCGCGGCAAACAGCTCGACCACGACGCCCTCATCGATGCGCTGGACAGCGGCAGGCTTTCGGGCGCGGTGATCGACGTCACCGAACCCGAACCTCTGCCGGAAGATCATCGTTTCTGGACGCATCCGAAAATTCTTCTCACGCCGCACATCGCCAGCGTCACCCAACCGCATTCGGCAGCACGCACCGTTGTCGAAAACATCAAACGATACCAGTCCGGCCTCGAGCCGCTCGGCCTCGTCGACCGCAATCGCGGATATTGATCATCCCGTTCCAGGAAAGGACACCCATGCCGCTTCTCAAGACCATCGACACGCACCCCGCCTTCGAACCGAAAGCCTCCAAGGCCCTGCCGGAACGCCTGATCTCTGGCGATCCGTCCTTCAAGACCTGGCCGCTGGACGAAGCCCGCAACGGCACCGTCCACACCGGCATATGGGAAGCGACGCCGGGCGAAAGCCGTTCGATCAAGGGCGAAACCTTCGAATTCTGCCATATTCTCGAAGGCGTCATCGAAATCACGCCGGAAGGCGGCGCACCGCTGCGTTATACGGCTGGCGACAGTTTCGTCATGAAGCCGGGCTTCGTCGGCGTGTGGAAAACCGTTGAAACCGTCCGCAAGATCTATGTTACGGTGAACGGATGAACTGGGAACCGCCGCCGCCAACCGGGCCGATGGAGGCCATGACCGGGCGCCGTTCCTGTCGCTGGTCTTGATAGAGCGGATGGCCGGGATTTTCGACCGGATAAGCGCCCGCTACGGCGTTTGACCAGCGGCCTGCGTTCGCCGCCGAAGATTGCGCTGTCTGCCGGTGGCAAAACAGGATTTTCATTCACCGCCCGCGCCGCAGTCGGTCGATGCTGCTTGCCATCAGGGATTAGCGTTGGGGCATATCCAAAGAGGATTCCACATGACGCTCAGCTTCGATCCAGACAGCTTATCCCTGCCGATCGGCCACTTCATCGGCGACCGGCTGGTTCCAGCGGCAAACGGCATCGACATGCACCGCCCCTCGGATGGTATCGAATATGCCGGCTGCCCCAAGGCGGATGCGGCGCTGGTCGATGAGGCTGTGCAGACAGCCAAGGCCGCGTTGAAGAGCAGCAACTGGGGCGGCGTGCGCCCGCGCGAGCGCACAAAGGTCTTGCAGCGCTGGGCCGACCTGATCGAACAGGAGGCCGAGACGCTGGCGAAAATCGAGGCGCTGTCCTCGACGCGGCCGGTGGGCCAGCTGATCGCCGGGGATATCGCCGTCACCGCCGAACAGATCCGTTTCTTCGCCGAATTTGCCGACAAGGAAGGCGGCGATCTGGTGCCGACCGACGATGCAAGCCTCGGCATGATCATGACCGAACCCTATGGCGTCGTCGGCGCCATCACGCCGTGGAATTTCCCCGTCTCCATGGCCGGCTGGAAGCTCGGCCCGGCGCTCGCGGCAGGTAATGCCGTGGTGCTGAAACCGTCTGAAATGACGCCCTTCTCCAGCATCTTCATGGCGCAGCTGGCGATCAAGGCCGGATTGCCGGCAGGTCTCATCAACATCGTGCTGGGCGACGGGCCTGTGACGGGCAATGCCATCACCGGCCATCCCGAAATTTCGAAGGTCAGCTTCACCGGCTCCACCGCTGCGGGCGCCGCCATCATGGCCAATATCGCCCGCACCGGCATCAAGCCCATGACGCTGGAACTCGGCGGCAAGAGCCCGCAACTGGTCTTTGCCGATGCCGATATAGAGAAGGCGGCAGCGGCCATCGCCGGCAATATTCTCTCCAATGCCGGGCAGGCCTGCGTGGCGGGCTCGCGCATCATCGTCGAAGAAAGTGCGGCGGATGCCCTTTCCACGGCCATCATCGCCCGCATGAAGGCGGTGAAGCCCGGCCCAACCTGGGACGAGACGACGCAATATTCGCCTATTATCTCCGAGGTGCAGCGCAAGCGCATCGACGGCATCGTGCAGGCGGCGGTTGCCCATGGCGGCGAATGCCTGACGGGCGGCGCAGTGATGGATGGCCCCGGCTATTTCTATCAGCCGACGCTGATCGCCAATGTCGACCAGACCTCGCCTGCCGTCACCGAGGAAATCTTCGGCCCTGTGCTGACGCTGCAGAGCTTCCGCACGGAAGAAGAGGCTCTGGCGCTTTCCGACCATCCGACCTACGGTCTGGCGGCGGGTCTTTTCAGCCGTGACGTCTCGCGCGTCATGCGCCTGTCCCGCGCCATTCAGGCGGGCACGATCTGGGTCAACCGTTATGGCCGCTCGCGCGACCACATATTGCCGACCGGCGGTTACAAACGCTCCGGCATCGGCAAGGATCTCGGACGCGAGGCCTATCTCGCCAACCGCAAGAGCAAAAGCGTCCTTATCGGACTGTAACAGGGGAAATATCTTGAAAACGCATCGCATCGCACTCATTCCCGGAGACGGCATCGGCAAAAGCGTGACGGATGCCGCATGGCAGGTGCTCAACGCCGCTGCCGAAGGCTCCGGTTTTGCGCTCGAAGGAACGGAATTCCCCTGGTCCTGCGCCTTCTACAAGGAAACCGGCGCGATGATGCCCAAGGACGGCATCGAAACCCTGCGCGACTTCGACGCCATTCTGCTCGGCGCAGTCGGCTGGCCGGCGGAAGTGCCGGACTCTGTCTCGCTGCATGGCCTGCTGCTGCCGATCCGCAAGGCTTTCGTGCAATATGCCAATATCCGCCCGCACCGGCTTCTGCCCGGCGTGCAAGGGCCTTTGAAGGCCGATGGCTTCGACATTCTCTGCATCCGTGAAAACACGGAAGGCGAATATTCCGGCGCCGGCGGCCGCGTGCATCAGGGCACTGACGATGAAGTTGCGGTCGAAACCTCGATCTTCACCCGCAAGGGCGTGGAGCGCATCCTGCGTTTCGGCTTTGAACAGGCGCAGAAACGTCGCGGCAAGCTCGCCTCCATTACCAAGTCCAATGCCCAGAAATTTTCGATGGTGTTCTGGGACGAGGTGACCCACAGGCTCGCCGCTGAATATCCAGACGTCGAGGTTTCCAGCTATCATATCGACGCCATGGCGGCCCGCATGGTTATGGCCCCGGAAAGCCTCGATGTCGTCGTCGCCTCCAACCTCTTCGGCGATATTCTGACCGATCTCGGCGCAGCCATTCAGGGCGGCCTCGGCTTTGCCGCCTCCGCCAATATCAATCCTGACCGCAGTGCGCCCTCCATGTTCGAGCCGGTGCACGGTTCGGCCCCGGATATCGCCCATCTCGGCATCGCCAACCCCATCGCCGCCATCTGGTCCGGCGCGATGATGCTCGAGCATCTCGGCGAAAAAGACGCGGCCGTGCGTATCATGACGGCGCTGGAAACGGCGACCGGCCGAGGTATCGGCACGGTGCCGGGCAAGGACAAGACAGACGCCATCACCGCCGCAGTTCTTGCGGCGCTCGACTGATTTCGGAGAATTATGATGCAGGGCTTGAAGGACAAGGAATTCTTTCGCCAGACGGGTTTGATCGGCGGCGCATGGAAGGCGGCGGCATCGGGCAAGGCGGTCGACGTGATCGACCCGGCGACGCAGGCGGTCATCGGCACCGTGCCGGATATGGGCGGCGCGGAAACCCGCGCGGCAATCGAAGCCGCCAACGCCGCCTTCGGCCCGTGGAAAAAGAAAACCCACGCGGAGCGCGCAGCACTTCTGGAAAAATGGTTCGCGCTGATGATCGACAATGTCGACGATCTCGGCCTGATCCTGACCACCGAACAGGGCAAGCCACTGGATGAAGCAAAGGGCGAAATCCGCTACGGCGCATCCTTCGTCAAATGGTTTGCTGAAGAGGCCCGGCGTATCAGTGGCGGCACCATTCCTTCACCGACGCCGGATCGGCGTATTGTGGTGCTGAAAGAAGCAGTCGGCGTCTGCGGCATCATCACCCCGTGGAACTTTCCGAACGCCATGATCACCCGCAAGGTCGCGCCGGCACTTGCGGCCGGCTGCACCGTGGTCATCAAGCCTTCGGAGTTTACGCCCTATTCGGCCCTGGCGCTCGGCGTGCTCGCCGAACGGGCCGGCATTCCCGCGGGCGTCATCAACATCGTCACCGGCATGCCGACGGAAATCGGCAACGAAATCATGGCTAACGAGACGGTTCGGAAGATTTCCTTCACCGGCTCCACCCGCGTCGGTTCGCTTCTGATGCGCGGTGCTGCCGATAGCGTCAAGCGGCTGTCGCTGGAACTGGGCGGCAATGCGCCCTTCATCGTGTTCGACGATGCCGATATCGATCTCGCCATCGAAGGCGCTCTGGTTTCGAAATTCCGCAATGGCGGCCAGACCTGCGTTTGCGCCAACCGCATTCTCGTTCAGGCAAGCGTTTATGACGCCTTCGCCAAAAAACTGGCGGATCGCGTCGACGCCATGCGGGTCGGACCTGGAACGGAAGCAGGCGTTTCCATCGGCCCGATGATCAACGAGCCGGCCATCGCCAAGATCCGCGCCCATATCGATGACGCCGTTTCCAAGGGCGCAAAGATCATCACCAGGCCGCACGATCTGCCGGAAGGTCCACAATATACCGCCCCCGTGGTACTGACCGGCGCCACGACCGGCATGCGACTGGCAAGCGAAGAAACCTTCGGACCGGTAGCGCCGCTCTTCCGTTTCGAGACGGAAGAAGAAGCCATCGTCATCGCCAACGGCACGCCCTTCGGCCTTGCCGCCTATTTCTATACCGAAAGCCTGAAACGCGCATGGCGCGTGGGTGAGGCGCTGGAATTCGGCATGGTCGGCCTCAACACCGGCGCGATCTCCACCGAAGTCGCCCCCTTCGGCGGCGTCAAACAATCCGGCCTCGGCCGTGAGGGCGCACAGGTCGGCATCGAGGAATATCTGGAGATCAAGACGTTTCATATTGGCGGGCTTTCCTGAGCCTTTTCCATCCCCGCCTAAAGGGTCGCTCTGCGGCCCTTCTTTTTGTGTGGAGGCAACAAAAAAGCGGCCTGGAGGCCGCTGGGATATGGAGATGCCCCTCTCCTCCCTCATCCTCGGGCTTGACCCGAGGATCCATTCTTCGCGCGGCCGTGGATCCTCGGGTCAAGCCCGAGGACGACGTCGAGTGTGGAAGCGGCCTCTCAGCGTCGACCCCCGACTTCTACTGAATCTTGTCCAGCATCTTGTAATAAAAGCCCACCAGCGGCAGGAACCACGGCTTGCCGAAATGACCCGGCACCGCCGGCCATTCCAGCCCCTTCAGCGGGTTGTTGTCCGGCCGTCCGAGAATGGCGTCGGCCATGATCATGCCGAGATGTGTCGAAAGCTGCGCACCGTGGCCGGAATAGCCCATGGCGTACCAGATGCCGTCATGGAAACCCGCGCGCGGATACCGGTCCTTGGTCATGTCGACCAGTCCGCCCCAGCAATAGTCGATCGGCACATGGGCAAGCTGTGGGAAGATGCGATGCAGGCTTTCCGTCAGGATCGCACCGCTTTTGGCGTCCGAACGCTGGTCCGAGGTTGCGGAAAAGCGTGCGCGGCCGCC
The DNA here is from genome assembly GCF_029840625.1 of Agrobacterium sp. GD03872. NCBI lineage: Bacteria > Pseudomonadati > Pseudomonadota > Alphaproteobacteria > Hyphomicrobiales > Rhizobiaceae > Agrobacterium > Agrobacterium sp. GD03872. The sequence continues at coordinate 744,967 of NZ_JAOCCY010000001.1, read as the reverse complement.
GAAGATCAGCCGGTTATCGGGCGAGAGCCGGAAATAATTGCCGATATTCATGGAGTTGACATAGGTGCGGTTGCCCGGAACCGAGGCCTGAACCTCGGCATCCGTCAGCGGTCGCGTGGCGATGATGAAACTGCCGACGGCGATGATGCGGCGACGGAAATAACCGAAACCGGACGGCGTGTAAGCGCCGGTCGCCACCAGAACATTGTCGGCCGTCACCTTGCCGCGCGAGGTTTCCAGTTCGTGGGTCCTGCCGTTCTGGATGTGCTTCGTCACCGCCGCATTTTCGAAGATCACCGCGCCATGACGGCTGGCGGCTTCGGCAAGGCCGGCCACATAGCGACCCATATGCATCATCGCGCTCTTCTTCGAGAGCATGGCGCCATAAAAGGGCGAGCCTATCTCCGCCTTGAGATCGGCGATGGACAGAAGCGCCGTATCGGGGTCAACTTCCGCATGGACCGCCTCGAAATTCCTCGCAAGCCCTTCGAAATGCTGCGGCTTCGACGCCATTTTCAGTTTGCCGGCCCGGCGGAAATTACAGTCGATGCCTTCCTCGGCAATCAGACTTTCCAGCGTGTCGATTGAGGCGTCCAGCGCCTTGTAAAGCGCGATCGCCCTTTCCTTGCCGAGTTCAGCTTTCGCGGAGAGATAAGAATGGGCAAGGCCGTTATTGAGGTGGCCGCCATTGCGGCCGGAAGCGCCCCAGCCGACACGCTGCCCTTCAAGGACAACCACGCGTGCGCCAGCCTTGGCGAGCTGGCGCGCCGCACCGAGACCGGTGAAGCCGCCGCCAATGACAGCCACATCATAATGGCCTTCCACAGGGCCTTTCGCCGCCCCCGCGAACAGGGGGGCGGTGTCGTGCCAGTAGGAGACGAGCTTCATGGTCCGATCCTTTTCTTACAGTCCGACGACGCCCGCAAGACCACCAATATCGGCGATTTCCACGTAACCGTAATAGGGGTTTGCCGGTTCATGGCCGCGGTTCACCCAGACCTTGTTCTTGATGCCGAGATCGTGGGCAGACATCAGATCGTAGCGGAACGACGAAGAGACATGCAGAATATCTTCCGGGCCACAGCCAAGCATGTCGAACAAATATTCGAAGGCCTTGAAATGCGGCTTGTAGGACTGCGCCTGTTCGGCCGTATAGACGGCATGAAACGGTGCGCCGAGCTTTGCGACATTCGACATGATCTGCGAATTCATGGCATTGGACAGAATGACCAGCGGAATTTCCTTGGCGACCTTCGCCAAACCAGCAGGAACATCCGCATGCGGCCCCCAATTGGGAACTCGCTCGTAGGTCATTACCGCATCTTCGTCTTTGAAGGACACGCCATTCCGTTTGCAGGTGCGCGATAGGGCGTTGTGAACGACTTCGGCATAGGGCTTCCAGTCTTCCATGACCTCATCGAGGCGGTAGGCGGAAAAATTCTTGATGAATTCCTCCATCTCAGTCTCGCTGAGACGATCACCGTAGAGATCGCGAGCAGCCTCTGCCATCTGGAAATTAATCAAGGTGCCGTGGCAATCAAAAGTAATGTATTTCGGGCGGAAGATGGTCATATCGTCGTCATCCTTGCTTGGAGATTGGTGATGGCCGGTAGATAAGATCATAAAGACCTTTGCTGGATCGACGCACCGCAATTGCCGGTTATCGAAGCAGATTGTTGCGTATGCAGCCACGAGTTTGGCAGAGAGTTGCGTTCAGGCAGACCAAAAGCCGCCATCAGACACCCTCACCCCAACCTATTCGCCCCTTTGCGGATGATCTGCGGCATAAGATGCGGCGGCGGATAAAAGCAACAGCGAAACATATCGAACCTTCCCATTTGTCGGGACAATCTTCTTTCGGCATCGGTCTATCAATGAATAAGCAGAAAAACGGAGTTCCGGCATGCAGGCGAGCCTGATCGATATCCAAACGTTTCAACCGGACCACCTCGACGCGGCCGTTGAACTTTCCCGCCAGGCCGGCTGGCCGCACCGGAAAGAAGACTGGGCGCTGGTCCTTTCCCTGAGCAGGGGTTTTGTTGCCCTGGAAAACGGGCGTGTCGTCGGAACCGCCATGGCGACACTTCTTGGAGAGAGTTGCGCCACCGTCAATATGGTGATCGTGGACGAGAGCATGCGCGGCCGCGGCCTTGGACGCCAGTTGATGGGCGCGGCAATGGACGCAGCAGAAAATCGCGAGTGCCGTCTTGTAGCCACGGCCGATGGTCTGCCCCTTTATGAAAAACTGGGTTTCGCCGCCTGCGGCGAGGTGCTCCAGCATCAGGGCATTCCGGCCGCGACCGACAGGCCGGAAGGTGTCACCTGGGCGGAAACCATTGATCCGGCCGAACTCGCCGCGCTCGATGCGCAGGCTTTCGGTGCGGATCGCACGGCCCTCTTTGCCGCACTTGCCGAAAGGGCGCGTTTCGCACTCGTGCAGGAACAGGGCGTCATCAAGGGTTTTGCAGCACTTCGCGCCTTCGGGCGCGGCGAAGTCATCGGCCCGGTCGTGGCGGAAAATGCTGAAATCGCGAAAGAACTGATCGCATTCGTGTTTTCTGAACGTCCCGGCGCATTCCTGCGCGTGGATACTACCGCCGATACGGGCCTTGCCCCCTGGCTTGCCGAACGCGGTCTTGCCCATGTCGGCGGCGGCATCGCCATGCGCCGGTCGAAAACCGAAATCCCCGCCGACAAAAAACTGAAAACATTTGCATTGACCAGCCAGGCGCTGGGCTGAATCCGGAGAGACCCATGTTAAGCAATTCACTGATCGAACTGGATCGCGCCCATCTGGTGCACCCTGTCTCCTCCTTCCGCGGCCATGAGAAGCTGGGCGTGCGGGTGCTGCAATCGGCACGTGGCGCCACCGTCACCGACATGACCGGTCACCAGCTCATCGATGGTTTCGCCGGCCTGTGGTGTGTCAATGCCGGTTACGGCCATGACAGCATCGTCGAGGCGGCTGCCAAACAGATGCGTGAGCTGCCCTATGCCACCGCCTATTTCGACATTGGCAGCGAACCGGCGATCCGGCTTGCATCTGAACTCGCCGACCGCGCGCCGGGCGATCTCAACCATGTCTATTTCACGCTTGGCGGCTCCGATGCGGTGGACAGCACCATCCGCTTCATCCGCTATTACTGGCACGCAAAAGGCCAGCCGCAGCGCGATCAGTTCATCTCCATCGAACAGGGTTATCACGGCTCCACCACCGCCGGCTCGGGCCTCACGGCGCTGCCCGCTTTCCATGCGGGGTTCGGTGTGCCTTATGACTGGCAGCACAAGATTCCGTCGCATTATGCCTATCGCAATCCGGCCGGCAGCGATCCGGCCGCGATCATCGCCTCCTCCCTGCAAATCCTGAAAGACAAGATCGAAGCCATAGGCCCGGACCGGGTCGCCGCCTTTTATGCGGAACCCATCCAGGGCTCGGGCGGCGTTCTGGTGCCGCCGCCGGGCTGGATCAAGGCCATGCGTGACCTCTGCCGTTCCTATGGCATCCTCTTCGTTGCCGATGAGGTCATCACCGGCTTTGGCCGCACGGGACCGCTCTTTGCCTGCACGGACGAGGACATCGTGCCTGATTTCATCACGGCCGCAAAGGGCCTGACATCGGGTTATGTGCCGATGGGCGCCGTCTTCATGGCAGATCACGTCTATGATACAATAGCCGACTTTGCCGGCGAGGCGGCAGTCGGGCACGGCTACACCTACTCCGCCCACCCCGTCAGCGCCGCTGTCGGCCTCGAAGTGCTGAAACTTTACGAGGGTGGCCTGCTGGAAAACGGTCGCCGTGCCGGTCAAAGGCTGATGGCCGGCCTGGAAGGCCTGAAAAGCCATCCGCTGGTTGGCGATGTGCGCGGCCGTGGCATGCTCGCCGCCATCGAACTTGTGACCGACAAGGATAAAAAGACGCCGCTGCCGGCTACGGCCGCCCCCGCACGCAAGGTTTTCGACCGCGCCTGGGAAAACGGCCTGATCGTGCGCGCCTTTGCGAACGGTATTCTGGGTTACGCGCCGCCGCTCTGCTGCACCGACAGCGAGATCGACGCCATTGTCGAGCGGACGCAAAAGACGCTCGACCAGACACTCGAAGACCCGGCTGTCAGGGCCGCCATGGCCTGAGGCGATAGAAGAGGAGTGCTGCGGCACCCTCTCGAAATGTCGCAACGCACCACATATTCGCAATATTCTGCCGAAGAGCCGATCCATTTCGGCGAATCCGGCGTGCCGAAAGTGCCAAACTATCAATGCAAACGGCACTAAACGCCATAAAAAAGGGCGTAATCGCAAATGGGAACGGGGCAAGGATCCCGTCCGGGAACAGAATAATCTGCCGCAGGCTGCCCAAGAGGCCAAGGCGGCAAAGCGGAGACCGACATTGCCCAAAAAACTGAGCGACTTCAAATATATGAGCTTCGACGTGGTGGGAACTCTCATCGATTTCGAAGGCGGCCTGAAATCGACGCTGGCCGCAATCGGCACGGAAAACGGCGTGGAGGTCGATGGTGAAAAGGCGCTCGCGCTTTACCGCGCGGCCCGTTATTCCGATGCGACCGACCTGTTTCCGGACGACCTCGTCCGCGTATACCTGATCATCGCTCCGCAACTTGGCCTGCCGGCGGAGCGCGCATTCGGTGAACGCCTGCGCGATGCGGCAAAAAGCTGGAAAGGCTTTGAAGACAGCCGCGCCGCCATGGCCGAGCTTGCCAAGACGCATCGCCTCATCGCCATGACCAATGCCCAGCGCTGGGCCTTCGAATATTTCTCGAGGGAACTCGGCAATCCCTTTCATGCGGCCTTCACGGCGGATGACACCGGCACCGAAAAACCCGATCCCGCCTTCTTCGAAAAGGTCTTTGCCTTTGTGGAAAGCGAGGGAGCGTCGAAGGACGACATTCTGCACGTCGCGCAAAGCCAGTATCACGATATCGGCATTTCCCGAAAACTGGGCATGACCAATTGCTGGATCGAGCGTCGCCACGCCCAGAAGGGATATGGCGGCACCATCGAGCCGGAAAACTTTACCGAGCCGGACTACCACTTCACCTCGATGGCCGGCCTTGCCGAAGCCGCGAGACGGGCGGGCGGCTGAGCCGCTCCGTCAATGGCGCGCCGCGAACTGGGATGCGGCATGCCGGAAATTTCTTCAGATGCATTTCAACAAATCATACAAAAGGGGAAGACCATGAGTGACAGGATTACAAACTGGACCCGTTCCGACGATGCCGCCGTTGAACAGGCGATCCGGCGCGGCGCAACGCGGCGCGAGCTGCTTCACATGCTGCTGGCGGGCGGCGTCGCCCTTTCCGCCGGCTCGGCCATTCTTGGTCGCGCCTCAAATGCCGTGGCCGCAACGCCGGTCTCCGGCGGTACGCTGAAAGCTGCTGGCTGGTCCTCCTCCACGGCCGATACGCTCGATCCGGCAAAAGCCTCGCTTTCGACGGACTATGTTCGTTGCTGCGCGCTCTATAACCGTCTGAGCTTCCTCGATGTTTCCGGCACGCCGCAGCTGGAGCTGGCCGAAGCCATCGAAACGAAGGACGCCAAGACCTGGACGGTGAAGCTGCGTTCCGGCGTCACCTTCCATGACGGCAAGGCCCTGACGGCCGACGATGTAGTCTATTCGCTGAAGCGCCACCTCGATCCGGCCGTCGGTTCCAAGGTCGCCAAGATTGCCGCGCAGATGACCGGCTTCAAGGCTCTCGACAAGAGCACGATCGAGATCACGCTGGCGAACGCGAATGCCGACCTGCCATCCATTCTGGCCCTGCACCATTTTATGATCGTTGCCGACGGCACCACGGATTTCTCCAAGGGCAACGGCACCGGCGCCTTCAAGCTCGAAAAATTCGAGCCGGGCGTACGTTCGATCATGACCAGGAACACCAATTACTGGAAGTCTGGCGGCCCGCACATCGACAGTTTCGAATTCATGGCGATTTCGGACGACAATGCCCGCGTCAATGCCCTTCTTTCCGGCGATATCCAGCTCGCGGCCGCCATCAACCCGCGTGCGCTTCGCCTGCTCGACAAGCAGGAAGGTGTCGTTCTGTCCAAGACGACATCGGGGAACTACACCAACCTCAACATGCGGCTCGACCAGACGCCGGGCAATAACGCCGATTTCGTCGCCGGCATGAAGTCGATCGTCAATCGCGAGCAGATCGTCAAGGCGGCCCTGCGCGGCCTCGGTGAAGTCGGCAACGACCAGCCGGTTCCGCCGATGAACCCCTACCACAATCCGGATCTCAAGCCGAAAGCCTTCGATCCGGACAAGGCGAAATTCCATTTCCAGAAGGCAGGTCTTATCGGCCAGTCCATTCCGGTCATCGCATCGGATGCAGCAAGCTCTTCGGTCGACATGGCCATGATCATCCAGGCTTCGGCCGCCGAAATCGGCGTCAAGCTGGATGTACAGCGCGTACCTTCGGACGGTTACTGGAGCAATTACTGGCTGAAAGCGCCGGTCCATTTCGGCAACATCAACCCGCGCCCGACACCGGATATCCTGTTCTCCCTGCTTTACGCTTCCGACGCACCGTGGAACGAAAGCCAGTACAAGTCGCCGAAATTCGACAAGATGATGCTCGAAGCACGCGGCATGCTCGATATCGAAAAGCGCAAGCAGATCTACTTCGAACTGGAAACGATGATTGCCGACGAAGCCGGCACCATCATTCCCGCCTATATTTCGAACGTCGACGCCATTACCTCCAAGCTAAAGGGGCTGGAAGCCAATCCGCTCGGCGGCATGATGGGTTATGCCTTTGCGGAATACGTCTGGCTCGAAGCCTGATAGACCGTGGAGCCGGGCGCGAGAATGCGCCCGGCAGCTTTTCCGTCGTTGCGGAAAGCCTCTACAATCAGGCCGCCGCAGGAGCATGTGAATGAACAGCCGGATATTATCCCTTATCGCCAGGCGGCTGGTCGTCATGCTGACGACGCTGCTTATCGTGTCGTTTATCGTCTTTTCCGCTACCAGCCTGCTGCCCGGCGACACGGCGACGATCCTTCTTGGCCAGGCGGCGACACCGGAGGCCGTGGCCGGCCTGCGCGCCGCCATGCATCTCGACGACCCTGCCCTGCTGCGTTTCGTGCGCTGGCTTCTCGGCCTGCTGCAGGGCGAACTCGGCACCTCCTACGCCAACAACATGGCGATTGCCGATCTTATCGGTCCACGTTTCGTCAACTCCATGAAGCTTGCCGGCATTACCACCATCATCGCCGTGCCGCTGGCGCTGACCCTCGGCATCAGCTCCGCCATGCTGCGCGGCACGCTTTATGACCGAGCCGTCACCGTGCTGACCATCGGCGTCATCTCGGTGCCGGAATTCATGATCGCCACACTCGCCGTGCTGCTTTTCGCCGTCTATCTGAAATGGCTTCCGGCGCTGTCGCTGGTCAGCGAGGTTCACACGCTTTTCGATGTGCTGCGGGTCTATGCCATGCCGGTCATCACGCTGACCTTCGTCGTCTCGGCGCAGATGATCCGCATGAGCCGCGCCGCCGTCATCGAAACGCTCGACACGCCCTATGTGGAAATGGCGCTTTTAAAGGGCGCGCCGCGCATGCGGATCGTGCTTCGCCATGCGCTTCCCAATGCGCTCGGCCCCATCGTCAATGCGGTGGCCCTGTCGCTTTCTTATCTCGTTGGCGGCGTCATCATCGTTGAGACGATCTTCAATTATCCCGGCATTGCCAAGCTGATGGTCGATGGCGTCGCGACCCGCGACCTGCCGCTGATCCAGAGCTGCGCGATGATCTTCTGCGTCGGTTATCTCCTCCTCATCACCACGGCTGACATCATCGCCATCATGTCCAATCCGAGGCTGCGCTGATGGCCGACAATATCAAAACATATCAGGGAACCTCGCGTTTGGGTTACAGGATCAACGCAGTCGGCGTTTTCGGCTTTCTCGTCATTTTTTTCTGGGCCATGGTCGCAATCTTCGCGCCCTATCTCATTCCGCATCCGGTCGGTGAGATCGTCGATCTCGATTATTTCGGGCCGATGACCTCCGATCTCTGGCTCGGTTCCGATTATCTCGGTCGCGACGTGTTTTCCCGCATTCTCATGGGCGCGCGTTTCACGGTCGGCATATCGCTCGCCGCCGTCACCATCGCCTGCACTTCCGGCGTCGTGCTCGGCATGTGCGCCGCCGTCATCGGCGGCTGGTTCGATGCGGCGCTCAGCCGGTTTCTCGATGCCGTGAATTCCATTCCGAGCAAGCTTTTCGGCCTCGTCGTCGTCGCCGCTGTCGGTTCCTCCATTCCGGTGCTGATCATCACGCTCTCGGTCATCTATACACCGGGCGCCTATCGTTTCGCCCGGGCGCTCGCCGTCAATGTCAACACCATGGATTTCGTCACCGTCGCCCGGGTGCGCGGCGAAAGCCTGTTCTACCTCATCGGCTCTGAAATCCTGCCGAACATCGTCCGGCCCGTATTGGCCGATCTTGGCGTGCGCTTCGTGTTCATCGTGCTGCTTCTGTCGGGCCTTTCCTTCCTCGGCCTCGGCCTGCAGCCGCCGAATGCGGACTGGGGCGCGCTGGTGCGTGAGAACATCGGCGGCCTGCCGTTTGCGGCCCCCGCCGTCATCTTCCCGTCGCTGGCCATTGCCAGCCTGACGATCAGCGTCAACCTGCTGATCGACAATCTGCCGCAGAAAATCCGCGACAGGAGCGAATAATGAGCAATCTCGTTGAAATCCGTGGACTGAAAGTCGAGGCCACCACCGATTCCGGCCGCCGTATCGACATCATCAAAGGCGTGGACATCGACATCCCCGATGGCGAAATCGTCGCGCTGATCGGCGAAAGCGGTTCCGGCAAGACCACCATCGCGCTGACCCTGATGGGCTATGCCCGGCCGGGCTGCCGCATTTCCGGCGGCAGCGTCAAGGTGGCGGGCCAGGACATGGTGCAGCTTTCCGAGGCCGAACGCGCCAAAGTCCGCGGCACAAAAGTGGCCTATGTGCCGCAAAGTGCGGCCGCCGCCTTCAACCCGGCGCAAAAGATCATCGATCAGGTCATCGAAGTCACCCGCATCCACCATCTGATGCCGCTGCAGGAGGCACGGACACGCGCGGTGGAACTCTTCAAGGCGCTGTCGCTGCCCAACCCCGAGACCATCGGCGAGCGTTACCCGCATCAGGTGTCCGGCGGCCAGCTTCAGCGCCTCTCCGCCGCAATGGCGCTGATCGGCAACCCGAAATTGGTGATCTTCGACGAGCCGACCACCGCGCTCGACGTCACGACCCAGATCGAGGTTCTGCGCGCCTTCAAATCGGCAATGCGCAAGAACGGCATCGGCGGCGTTTATGTTTCGCACGATCTCGCCGTCGTCGCCCAGATTGCCGACCGAATCGTGGTGCTGAAAGGCGGCGAGGTTCAGGAAACCGGAACAACCACGGATATCCTCGAAAATGCACAGCATCCCTACACGAAGGAACTGCTGACGGCCTTTCATGACAAGGCGCGCGTCATCACACCCGCCAAACAGGAGCAGGCAACGCCGCTGCTGGATATCGAAAAGCTGACCGCCGGTTACGGAACGAAGGGCGAAGACAAGATGCCGCTGGTGCGCGCGGTGGATAGCGTCAGCCTTTCGGTCTATCCCGGTCGTAATCTCGGCATCATCGGCGAATCCGGCTGCGGAAAATCGACACTGGCGCGCGCCATCGCCGGCATTCTGCCGGCGGCCGGCGGCCATGTCATCTTCGAAGGCCGGGAACTCGATGCCGATGCACGGCGTCGAACCGGCGACCAGCTGCGCCGCATGCAGATCGTGTTCCAATATGCCGATACCGCGCTCAACCCGTCAAAACCCATCGAGGATATTCTCGGCCGGCCGCTGACCTTCTATCACGGCATGAAAGGCAAGGCGCGCGACGTCCGGATCGATCAGCTTCTCGATATGGTGAAGCTGCCGCGCTCGGTGCGTCACCGCCACCCTTCCGGCCTTTCCGGCGGGCAGAAACAACGCGTCAATTTCGCCCGCGCGCTTGCCGCCGAACCGTCGCTCATCATCTGCGATGAAATCACCTCGGCGCTCGATACCGTGGTGGCGGCCGCAATCATCGATCTTCTCGGAGAACTGCAGCGGGAGTTGAACCTCTCCTACATCTTCATCAGCCACGATCTCTCGGTGGTGGAGACCATCTGCGACGAGATTGTCGTGATGTATGGCGGGCAGAAGGTGGAGCATCTGGAAACCGAAGCGATCAAATCGCCCTCCCACCCCTATTCGAAACTGCTGTTCTCCTCGGTGCCGAAACTCGACCCGACATGGCTCGATAACCTTCAGCAGGATGCGGAGCTGGTGCGGGCGTTTTCGAAAAGGTGAGGGGCTGAAAGGTGGCAGGGTGGATTGGGAAGCACCAAAATCCGCCTCGGTGTCATCCTCGCCCTTGAGGCGAGGATCCATTCATCTCGACGGGCTATGGATCCTCGGGTCAAACCCGAGGATGACATCGAGATAGAGCAAGCGCCCACTAAAGAGGCCCCCTTTTATTTCACAGCGGAAACAGGCTGGTCAGCGGCATATGTGACTTGATGATCGGCGATTTCAGCACCACGAAGCTGAAATATTTGTCGATGCCCACGTCCATATCGGTCAACCGCTCCATGATCGACTGGTATTCGACGATGCCAGAGGTGACGAATTTCAGCAGGTAATCGTAACCGCCCGAAACGAGGTGGCATTCCACCACCTGGTCGATCTTTTCGACAACGCCGAGGAAGCGGGCGAAATCGATCTGGCGATGGTTCTTCAGCGTGATTTCCGTAAACACCGTCAGCGTCTGGCCGAGCTTGTTGATGTTGATCTGCGCCGAATAACCCTCGATATAACCTTCCGCCTGCAGCTTCTTCACCCGCATCAGGCAGGGGCTTGGCGACAGATTGACAAGTTCCGCCAGCTCGACATTGGTGATGCGACCGTTTTTCTGCAATTCGTAGAGGATCTTGATATCGATCCGGTCAAGTTTCATCACGTGCGGAACCCCTTTTTTGTTTTTTGAACACGCGGCATAAAATTCTGGCGCGGCAAAGGAAATCTTACCACATGGGCGAGCCCTGTCGACGTGGGGATATTTTTTTGATGCAGCATAAAGAGTTGCGGAGGCGTCGCCCAACAGCAGGAGATTCCGGCAACAGGCCCAGTCTGGCAGCGTTTACACGCCGGCTGAGGTAAATTAGGACGAATATAAGGAGTCCGACCATGCCCGCCCCGCTGCAACAGATCACGACATCGCCGGAACTGCCGACATCCGCAGACGCCGTCATTATCGGCGGCGGCATCGTCGGTGTCTTCGCCGCCTATTATCTTGCGCGGCGCGGCCTGAAAGTGGCGCTGGTCGAAAAAGGCCTGATCGGAGCGGAGCAATCCAGCCGCAACTGGGGCTGGTGCCGCCAGCAGAACCGCGACGCCCGCGAATTGCCGATTTCCACCAAGAGCCTGGCGCTCTGGGAAGAGTTTGGCGCAGAGAGCGGCGAGGACACGGGTTTTCGCCGCTGCGGGCTGTTTTACCTGAGCGACAATGAGGCCGAACTTGCCGGCTGGGCGCGCTGGCGCGACTTTGCAATTACCGCAGGCGTGACGACCCATATGCTGAGCGCCGATGAGGCGAGCGAACGTGGCCTATCCACGGGAAAGCGCTGGAAGGGCGGCGTGTTTTCGCCGACGGACGGCACGGCCGATCCTTCCATGGCGGCGCCCGCCGTGGCGCGCGCCATCATCAAGCTGGGCGGCACGGTGCATCAGAATTGCGCCGCACGCGGGCTTGAGACGGAAGGCGGCCGGGTGAGCGCCGTCGTCACCGAAAAAGGCACGATCCGCACCAAAACCGCCATCATGTCCGGCGGGGCCTGGGCGTCGTCCTTTTGCCGGCAGCTCGGCATTCGTTTCCCGCAAGCCTCCGTCCGCTCTTCCATCCTCTCCGTCACACCGGGTGCGGAGGGGCTGCCGGATGCGCTGCACACCGCCGCTGTTTCGGCAACGAAGAGAAAAGACGGCGGTTACACGCTCGCCATCAGCGGGTTGGGGCGCATTGACCCGACGGCGCAGCAGATGCGGTTTGCCCGTGAATTCATCCCGATGTTCCTCAAGCGCTGGCGAAGCCTGCGGCCGGGCGGGCTGGAAGGCATTCGCGGCGGCCACGAGACGCTGAAACGCTGGCGGCTCGATGCGCCGACGCCGATGGAACGGGTTCGTATTCTCGATCCGAAACCCAATGCCGCCGCCATCCGCGAGACCCATAGAAGGGCGCTGGAGCTTCTGCCCGCCCTCGGCAAAACGCAGATTTCCGCCGTCTGGGCCGGTTTCATCGACAGCACGCCCGATGGCGTGCCCGCCATTGGCGAAACCAGCGAATTGCCCGGCTTCATTCTCGCCGCCGGTTTCAGCGGCCACGGTTTCGGCATAGGGCCGGGCGCCGGCCATCTGATCGCCGATATCGTGACGGGTTCGAACCCGATCGTCGATGCCGCCCCCTATCACCCCAGCCGTTTCCTCGACTCGTCCTGGGGCAAGGTCGCGGATTTCTGACCCTCCCTTAGTGGGATGCGACAGGTTCACCGCTACGGAAACGGCCGATGTGAAAATGCGGCATGATGATCCCCTCGCCGAAATGATGACGGTAACGCCCCGCGACCTCGCCGGCAGGCCGCTGATTTCGTATGGCAACCATGCGGACGAAATCGGCCCGCAGCTGAACAAGGTCTTTCAACGCGACAGGCTTATGCGCGATGTCTCGGTGCAGGTCGCCTCATCGGTCGGCGCGGTACCGCTGGCGTGCGGCGGCATCGGCATCGCCCTTATCGACGGCCTGGTGCGCTGGAACAGTTTCGAGGGGGTGACGGTGCGCCCTTTCATGCCTGAAGTGACGATGAATGTCGCCGTTTCCACCAACACGGCCCGGCCTCTCTCGCGCTTCTTCAAACCCTTTGTTGGCGAGTTGCGACAGCTTTTCCGCGCCCTTCCCGCGTAGAATTGACGGACAAAACAATACCCGCAAGGCCTGAGCCCGCGGGTATTGCAGTCCACCGCATGTAGTCGACCAATTAGCTTTTCGGCAGGCCGGGCGGGTTGGTCCGCGATTCCGGCAGGGCTTCTTCCGATAGCTGCCAGCGATCCAGAATCTTCGCGTAGGCGCCGCTCTTGATCAGATCATTGGTGGCAAGCGTCAGCGCATCGGCCAGTCCCGATCCCTTGCGGGTGGTGATGGCGACATCTGACCGCTCCGGCCAGCCGGCCGAGAGCGTTCCGACACGCTTGATGGTCTTGTCGCGTGCGGCGATGAAGACCAGCTGCGCATGCGGCTGGACGATCACATCCGCCCGCCCGGCTGAAAGCGCCACAAGCCGGGTCGCTTCATCATCGTAATATTGCAGCTCGATCGGCTTCAATCCGGCGGCGACGTTTTCGTCGCTCCATTTCAGCAGAATGCGCTCCTGATTTGTGCCGGCGCCGACGATGATCCTCAGGCCGGCCGCGTCCTTCGGCTCGCGGATGGCGGTTATGCCGCTGTCTGCCTTGACGAAAAATCCGTGCAGGCCCTGACGATAGGTGGAGAAATCGAACTTCTCCTTGCGCTGCTCGGTAACGCCAACATTCGAGATCACCGCATCGTATTTGCCGGAGGCAAGCCCCAGCGGCCAGTCCGCCCAGGCGACCGCCACCAGTTCCAGTTCCAAGCCGAGGCTGTCGGCCACCGCAAGCGCATAATCGGGATCTGCGCCGACCACCGTTTTTGCATCCGTCGCATAGGTTGCGAGCGGCGGTCCGCCGGGTGCGACCGCAACGGTGAGTTTGCCCGGCGTGACGAATTTGAAATCCTTCGGAACGGCGGCAATTGCGCCGGGGTCTTTTTCGACCCGGATGCGGCCGGGCTGATCCGGCGACAGGTCGAAGACATCGGTTGCGAAAGCCGACCCAAGACCGACGATGGAGAAAAAGGCACCGAGCGTGGCCGTGGCGAGACGAGAGGTGAAGGTCATTGTGGTTTCCCGATAGAATGCCCGATAGAATGACTGCGGGACGGAGGTAGCGCGGACGGGAGGATGCCCGCGCTACCGGCTGAGTGATGTCCCACCTTCAACTCAGCTTTTTGGAAAATCTGGCCTCAGCTCTTGGGCAGGCCGGGCGGATTGGTGCGGGATTCGGTGATGGCTTCGGAACCGAGATTCCAGCGGGCGAGAACCTTGCCGTAATTGCCGTTCTTGATCTGGGCGTTCAGCGCGGCGGTGATGGCGTCCGCTATGCCTGCGTCCTTTTTCGAAGCGACGGCGATCTCGGCCGCTTCCGGCCAGCCGCCGGAGAAGGTGCCGACAAGCTTCGTCTTCTTCTGGCTTGCCGCCTGAAAGGCGGAAGTCGCATTAGGGCCGAGATAGGCATCCGCGCGGCCGGATTGCAGGGCGACGTCAAGCACGGCCTGATCGTCGTAATATTGCACCTCGGTATCGGCCAGCCCCTTCGCCTTGTTGTCCTTGATCCATTTCAGCAGGATCTGCTCCTGATTGGTGGCGGCTCCGACGATGACCTTCAGCCCTGCGACATCCTCCGGCTTGCCGATGGACGTGACCTTGCTGTTATTGCCGACATAGAAGCCGAGCAGATCGTTGCGGTAGCTGGAAAAATCGAACTTTTCCTTGCGGGCTTCCGTCACCGTGATGTTGGAAGTAACGGCGTCATATTTGCCGGATGCAAGACCGAGCGGCCAGTCCGCCCAGGCGATCGGAACAAGCTGCAGCTCAAGGCCGAGGCTGTCGGCGACCAGCTGGGCGATATCCGGCTCCACGCCTATCGGCGTTTTCGTGTCGCTCGCGTAATCCACCAGCGGCAGGCGGAAGGGAACGGTCGCGACCGTCAGCTTTCCGTCGGCAATGAACTTGTGGCCGGCGGGCAGAAGCTTGATTGCCTCTTCCACCTTTTCGGCGCGCACCCGCCCCTTCTGCTCAGGCGACAGGTCAACCTCCTGCGCATGCGCGGCCGGGATGAGCGCAGCGGTGGCGGTGAAAAGACCGCCGGCAAGCAGGGACAATAATTTCGATGAAAATGCCATGTGAGTGTTTCCTTTGTTGTTGATTAGAGAACTTTTGCGAGAAATTCGGCCGTGCGCGGGTGGTCCGGCTTGTTGAACACCTTCTCCGGCGTGCCCGTTTCGAGAATGCGGCCCTGTTCCATGAAGACGACCCTGTCGGAGACTTCGCGGGCAAAGCCGATTTCGTGGGTGACGATGATGAGGGTGACGCCGGAGCGGGACAGCTCCTTGATGACATCCAGCACCTCATTGACCAGCTCCGGGTCGAGCGCGGATGTCGGCTCATCGAAGAGCAGCACCTTCGGCCGCAGCGCCAGAGCCCGGGCAATCGCCACACGCTGCTGCTGTCCGCCTGAAAGCTGGCGGGGGTAAGCACCGGCCTTCTCGGCCAGACCGACGCGGGCCAGAAGATCGCGCGCCTCGGCTTCCGCCTGCTCCTTCGATATGCCGCGAACCGCAACCGGAGCTTCGACGATGTTTTCAAGTGCGGTGAGATGCGGGAACAGGTTGAAGCTCTGGAACACCATGCCCACTTCGGCGCGGCGCTTGAGGATTTCCCGCTCTTTCAATTCGTAAAGCGTATCGCCCTTCTGGCGATAACCGACCAGCTCACCATCAATGGCGATGAAACCGTCATCGACACGCTCCAGATGGTTGATGGAGCGCAGCAAGGTGGATTTGCCGGAGCCCGATTGGCCGAGAATGGTGGTGACGCTGCCGGCCGGAATGGAAAGGCTGATATCATCAAGCACCTTAAGCGACCCGAAGGATTTCGAGACACCGTGGATATTGACCGAACCGCCGCGATTGCCGAGCTGGAAGCTGGCGGCGCGGGCGGGTGCCGCACGCTCGGGCCTGGCAGCCGCCGTCTCCACCACATCGGGCAAAGGTTTGCGCGGCAAAAAGCTGCGAAAGATCGTGGCGAAAAGTGAAGGCGGCGGATTGCGCAGCGCACCGCGCGAGAAGTGTCGCTCAATATGGTGCTGGACGATGGAAAGCGCCGTCAGGATCACCAGATACCAGACGGTCGCGACCATCAGCAGCGGGATCACTTCAAGATTGCGGCGATAGATGATCTGGATCGTATAAAACAGCTCCGGCAGGGCTAGGATATAGACCTGCGAGGTGCCCTTGGCGAGGCCGATAATATCGTTGAAGGCAGTGGGCAGGATGGATCGCATCGCCTGCGGCAGAACGATGCGGGACGCCTGCCGCCGGCGCGGAAGGCCGAGTGCGGCGGCGGCTTCGAGCTGGCCCTGATCGACTGAAAGAATTCCACCGCGAACGATTTCGGATGCGAAAGCGGCCTGATTGAGCGTCAGCCCCAGAACAGCCGCCGCAAAGGGCGTCATCAGCTGTGTCGTATTCCAGCTGAAGAAATTGATGCCGGTATAGGGCACGCCGATTGTTACGGTTTCATAGAGATAGCCGAGATTGTTGAGGATCAGCAGCAGTACGATCAGCGGGATGGAGCGGAAAATCCAGATATAGGTCCAGGAGACCGCGACCAGCAGCGGCGAGCGGGAAACGCGCGCAAGCGCCAGCAGTGTTCCGAGCACAAAACCAAACAGCGCACCCAGTGCGGTCAGGAGCAGCGTTCGGCCAAGACCGACCAGCACAGGTTCGGCAAAGAACCATTCGGCAAATACGTCCCAGCCCCAGCGCGGATTGCCGAAAACGGAATGCAGGACAGCGGCAATGATGAGAACGGAGAACACCGTACCCACCGTCCGCAAGGGATACCGGGCCGGAACGATGCGGAAGTGCGAGTAACCGCCCTTGATCGGCTCAACCTTCTGCTCGCTAACAGCGACATGCGGAAAATCAGAGGCTATCGTCATCGAAAAAGCCTTTCACGGATGGGCGGAAGAAGATTGCGGCCGGGCCGCCGTTATCGGTGCTCCGTCCGCAACGGAGGCGGATACGGGGTCGGAAAGCCATTTTTCGAAAGGCAGAGACCTGATCGTCTCGGGATTGGCCGCGGTGTCGAACAGGGCACGATAACCATTGGTGAGATAAAGGCCGACCGCCTCCGGCTGGCGGAAACCCGTCGTCAGGTAGACGCGGGCATAACCCTGCCGGATCGCCTGCTGCTCCAGTTCGCGAAGCACGATTTTTGCGAGCCCCTGGCGGCGATGGGCGGAATGGGTCCAGACACGTTTGAACTCGGCGGTCTCGTCATCGTAACGCATGAAGGCACCGCCCGCGATCGCCTTGCCGCCACGCAGCAGAAGCAGGAAGTTGCCCGATGGCGGGCTGAAAGCCTCCGGCGGATATTTGTTCAGCTCCGCCTTGGCCCCTTCCGCATTGAAAAATGTGCCGTAACGGCTGTCATATTCAAACAGCAACTCCTCCAGAAGCGGCGTTGCGAGCGGATCCTTGACCGATGTGTAGAAAAAACTGTCGCTCATGTCCTTGTCCTAATTTTCGCGTCAGGAGAGATAGGCTTCCGCCAGCCGCACCCAGAAGCGTGCTGCCGGCGCGATGATCGCATCGTTGAAATCGTAGTGCGGGCTGTGCAGCGGCGCGCTGTCGCCATTGCCGACGAAGAGATAAGAGCCAGGCCGTTCCTGCAGCATGAAGGCGAAATCCTCGCTCGCCGTACGCGGCTGGAACGCTTCGGCTATCTGCCCGGCGGCGAAATGCCGTTTGGCGACATCGCGGGCGAAGGCCGTCTGAGGGGTGTGATTGATGACCGGCGGGAAACCACGGGAATAGGCGACCTCAGCCTTCGCGCCGAAGCTCTCGGCCTGCGCTTTGGCCAGCGCCGGAAGCCGCTCCTCCAGCCTGTCACGCACGGCAGGCGAAAAAGCCCGGGCGGTGATCTGAAGTTCGACGCTTTCGGGAATGACGTTGGAGGCGGTTCCGCCATGAATGGAACCGACCGTCAGCACCGCCATCTCGCGCGGATCGACATTGCGCGAAACGATGCTCTGCAGGGCGGTGACGAAGCTTGCCGAGGCGAGAACCGGATCGACCGTCTCATGCGGCGCCGCGCCATGCCCGCCCTTGCCGACAATCCGCACCTTCGCCTTGTCGACGGAGGCCATGGCCGGGCCTTCGACGAAACCGAACTGCCCGGTGTCGACACCCGGCCAATTATGCAGCCCGAAGACGGCATCGACCGGAAACCGCTCGAAAAGTCGGTCCTTTATCATCGCCCTTGCCCCGGCGCCGATCTCCTCGGCCGGCTGGAAGATCAGCGTCAGCGTGCCGGAAAAATTCGATGTTTCGGCAAGATACCGGGCGGCGGCAAGCAGGATCGCCGTATGGCCGTCGTGACCGCAGGCATGCATGACGCCCTGCGTCTGGCTGGCATAGGCAAGGCCGGTTTCCTCGATAATCGGCAGGGCGTCGATATCGGCGCGAATGCCGACGCGCTTATCGCCATGACCGCGTTTCAACGTGGCGACAACGCCGTGGCCGCCGACACCTTCCGTCACCTCATATCCGAACGACAAGAGATAGCGGGCGATGAGCGCCGCCGTGCGTTTTTCCTTGAGCGAAAGCTCGGGATGCCGGTGGAGATCATGCCGGATGGCGATGCTCTCATCGATGAAGGCAAGGATTCCCCGTTCGGCGTCGTCCTGCGGACGCGCGCCGTCAATGCGGATATTCATGGTTCTGTCTCCTGCGCGGCTCACTACGCGCCGCGTCTTGAAATCTGCACCGGGCGGAATCGTCTCCGCCCGGCTGCAAGCTCAGGCGATGGCCTTGTCCGACCCGTTCTCACGGCGGGAATAGACGCTTTCCCTGAAAGGCAGGCCAAGATGGTCGCGCAGCGTCGCCCCTTCCAGATGCGGATCGAAATAACCGCGCCGTTGCAGTACGGGGATGACCAGGCGGATGAAATCGTCCAGTCCCTCGGCAATTACCGGGAAGCCCAGAATGAAGCCGTCGGCCGCATCGTGCTCCACCCAGCGGATGATTTCGTCAGCCACCTTGTCCGGCGTGCCGATAAAACCTTCACGCGGGGTCGCTGCCTCCAGCGCCGCCTCGCGCAGCGTCTGGTTCTTTTCCCTTGCCCGCCGCTTGATGCGGTCGGTCGTGGAGCGGAAACTGTTCTTGCCGATCTCGCCGAGTTCGGGGAAAGGCTCATCCAGCGGATAGACGCTGAAATCATGATGATCGAAGAAACGGCCGAGATAGGCCAGCGCATCCTCGATGGTGATGAGGTTGCGGATGACGTCGTATTTCGCCTCCGCTTCCTCCTGCGTCTCGCCGACAATCGGGCCGATGCCGGGGAAAATCTTTACATCGGCAGCCGACCTGCCCTGCGCGACGGCGCTCTGTTTCACACGCTTCAGAAAGGTCTGGTTTTCCTCCAGCGAAGCGGAATTGGTGAAGACCGCATCCGCATGTTTGCCCGCAAGACCGATGCCGGCATCGGAGGAACCGGCCTGGAATACGACCGGCTGCCCCTGCGGCGAACGCTGGATATTGAGCGGGCCTTCCACCTGGAAGAAGCGGCCCTTGTGGCCAAGCGTATGGAGTTTGGCGCGGTCGAAGAACTGTCCCGTCTCGCGGTTGCGCAGGAAAGCGTCATCGTCCCAGCTATCCCACAGGCCCTTGATCACTTCGAGATATTCGTCGGCAATCTCGTAACGCAGCGCATGTTCGGGGTGGTTTCGGCTGTAATTCTTCGCCGTACCTTCAAGCGGCGTCGTCACGGCATTCCACCCGGCGCGGCCGCCGCTGAGGAGATCGAGCGAGGCGAACTGGCGGGCAATGGTGAAGGGATCGCTATAGGAGGTCGAAACCGTGCCGGCGAGACCGATCTTCGAGGTCACGGAAGCGAGCGCCGAAAGGATCGTCAGCGGCTCGAACCGGTTGAGGAAATGCGGGATGGACTTGTCGTTGATGTAGAGCCCGTCCGCCACGAAAGCGAAGGCGATGCCCGCCGCTTCCGCCTTCAGCGCGGTCTTCCTGAAAAAATCGAAATTGACGCTGGCATCGACAGGGCTTTTGGGGTGTCGCCAGGCATTCATGTGCCCGCCGGGACCCTGAAGCATGATGCCGAAACGGATTTTCTTTCTCGTCATCTCATTTCCTCCTGAGGACAAATTCACGCCGCCCGGGAAAGGCAATGCGTGGCCAAGAGTTCGATCGAGGCAAGCCGCTGGTCGGCTCCCACATGCGGCGGCTCGATGATGAATTCCTCGATGCCGTGTTCTTCGGAGAGCGCACGCAGCGCCTTGTGAATATCCTCCGGCCCACCATGCAGGACGTTGGGCCTGCGCTCTTCGATGCGGTAATCGCTATCGCCGGACTGGCGGGCAAATTCTTCCGCCTGTTCGCGGCGGCCAAGGTTGAACGCCCTGCCGTCGCTAAGAAAAACCCGGTAGATACGCTGGCCCTCAACCTGCCTTGCGGCATGGGCGGGATCGCTGGCGGCAAAAGCCGACAGGGCGAGAATCGCGGCACGTCCGCCGCTCTCTTCACGGAAAGCCGTGAGGCTGCGACGAAGAACCTCCGCATCGCCATTGAGATGGCCGGCGAAAACGAAATTCCATCCCCTGGAGGCCGCAAGCCTTGCGCTTTCCGGGCTGGCGCCGAGCAGGAACCTCTCTGCTGGGACCGGTGGAACGGGAGTTGCCTGCAGCCCGGCCTGCGCGTGAGCCTGTGGTGCAGCGCCGGACAAAAACGTGGTGAGTTCGCCAAAGGCCGTCTCGAAATCCGGCTTGCGGGCAGGATCGTAAGCCTGCTGCAGGGCCGACGTTGCGAGTGGCAGGCCGCCCGGCGTCTTGCCGACGCCGAGATCGACCCGGCCGGGCGCAAGCGACGACAGGACGTTGAAAACTTCGGCAACCTTGTAGGGGCTGTAATGCTGCAGCATGACGCCGCCAGAGCCGACGCGGATGCGGGAGGTCTTCGCCAGGATCCATGCCACCAGCGCCTCGGGCGCGGAGCCGGCAAGCTCCGGCGAGTTGTGATGTTCGGCCACCCAGAAACGTCGATATCCCAGCTCTTCTGCGCGTTTGGCAAGATTGATCGTGTCGCGGAACGCGCTTGCCGCGTCCTCGCCCGTCGGAACCGGGCTCTTGTCCAGCAAACTGAGCGTATACATCGTCACCTCGTGTCTTTGATGCATACTTTGTCTACCGATTTTATAGTCTTATAAAGAACGTTCGTTCCACGTTGCGACGCGATCAGAGAAAATATTGTTTTCGATCAGGTTTTAGAAAGTCGACCCTCGCAAAAGGATGACCAGCCCGGGGAGCCCGGCCTAAAAAGGCTGCAACAAGCCGCTTTCGGCGCCCAACCCGGACGAAACGGGCTTGCGCCGGAATTCGCTAAAAACTACTTAGTAAGTTAGGAATAATATGGCCCGGCGTTGCGGAATGCGCCGGCTCTTTCTACGGAACAGGCGATGTTGACCAAAAAAGGCAAATACGGACTGAAGGCTCTGGTCGATCTGGCTCGGTTACCCCAGGGAGAGACCGCCTTCGTGACCGAGATTGCCACCCGCAACAATATTCCGAAGAAATTTCTGGATACCATCCTTCTCGAGCTGCGCAACAGCGGTATCCTGCGCTCCAAGAAGGGACCGAACGGCGGTTATTCGCTTTCGAAAACGCCGTCCGAAATCATGATCGGCCAGGTCATCCGCACGCTGGACGGGCCCTTGGCCCCCATTCGCTGTGCAAGCCGCACCGCCTTCGAAGCCTGTGACGATTGTGACGATCCGGAGACCTGTCAGGTCAGGGTTTCGATGACGGACGTGCGTGACGCCATTGCAACCATTCTGGACAATATGACGCTCGCACAATTCGTGGCGAAGGACGGGCAGGACGCCCGCTCCATCCCGGCCGGCGAATAGGATTTCGCACGGCGTTTCAGCCGGCTTCACGACAGAGCATCGCTTATTGCCGGCGCAGATCGTCGTCCAGCGACGCGAGCAGCCCGGATTCGCTGACGCCTTCGACAAGCCCGAGGCGCCCCATCAGGATTTCCAGCGTGATGGCATGATTGCGCACCGAGCGAAAGGACACATTTTCCGCTCCCACCTGCGCCGCATCGATATTGGCCGCAAGGCTGGATATCTGTGCCTTCAGAAGTTCGATGGCGAGAAATGTTTCGCCTATGACCGGTCGCGCCGTGCCGTCATCGGCCAGCCTGTCGATCAGCAGGCCCGAAAGCTCACGCTGTTTTTGCCCCAGAGCCACCGCGGCTTTCAAAAGGGTGGAAACGGAAGCGGCCAGATTTCCCGCACCCCGGGCAAGGAACACCACCTGATCGGCCCGCAGCAGGCCTTCCCATAAGGCATTCGGGCGGTTGCGCAGAACGACAAGCAGGGGCTGCCCGGCCGTGTTGACGGCGGGCACGATGATCCAGTCCGCATCGACCTTGGCCGATCCCGCAATGTCGTCGGGAAGCCGCAGGGCGTAGTCATCTTCCGTCACCACTGCCGCATGATCCAGATCGGCGTCGGAGGACGCCAGAGCGAAGGTCTCGCCCAGATCGAGCCGCGCGAAGAGCGCCTTGCGCTGATCTTCGCCACCCGCATTCCGGATGAATTCAAGGGCAGTGAAATGATCGGCGAGATCATGCGCCGCTCCGGCATCGGCTGCGGCAATGATCGAAAGCGCCTGCGAAAGAACGTCATTGGTAATGTCGGCCCCGCCAAGTTCCGTTGGAACGGAGAGAGCAAGCAGGCCGGAACGGGCGATCCGCCCATGGATTTGCGCCGGGCTTTCAACGGCACAATGTGCGGCGATCGCGCGGGCAACGGTCAGCACATCGACATCCGCGCCGAGGCGTGGAGGAACGAAACGAAGTCTTTCGCCGAGAGGCGTGACGGATCCCATGCTCAACTCCCTCAAAGAATGACAAGGTGAAAGCGCCGGAACAGCCGGCTCAGTCCAGAGAATGATAACGCCCGTTCTGATAAAGCAGCGAATGGCCGGAACCGATGCGGATCGCCTCCACCTTGCCGATGACGATGACATGGCTGTGGCGTTCGATCGCCTCTTCAATGGTGCAATCGATCGCGGCAACCGCATCTTCAAGGATAGGCGCACCGCTCGCCAGGCGGGTCCATTCCGCGCCGCGATACCGGTCTGCGCCCTTTAGCCCGCCAATGCCGGCAAACTGATTGGCGACGAACTGATGGTTCGCGCCGATGATGTTGACGGCGAGATGGCCGAAACGCTGCACCACCGGCCATGTGGACGAGGATCGGTTGAGCGCCACCAGGATTCTCGGCGGATCGACCGACAAGGCCGTGGCCGAGGTCACGGTCGCACCCGTTCGCTCATCCCCCTCGCCCGCGGTAATCACACTGACGCCGCCGCCCAGGGTTCTCAGCGCCGCCTTGAGGCTGTCGGCATCCGCCGCCCTGCCGGCGACCGGGTCGCGGAGATTGATGAATTGTTGGTCCTTGGCCGCATATTGCAATGTCATCGGGTGGCTCCTGAAAACAACTGAATTGTTCAATAGCTAGCAGCGGCGGCGGGCACTGAAATAGACATCGTTTTCCATAATCGTAATATTCTATAGAAATAATGTTTTATATGCCGTTTTCCCGTTTCATCCCGCCGCTAGCGTCGATGAAAGCATCAGGATCCGGAGACCAGCTTGACATTGCCGCCATGGCCGCCGCCGCCAAAAGCCTGTCTCGCGCCGAACGAAGAGCGGATCTGATTGCGCGGCCCGCCAAGCCCGATTTCCGGAAACAGCAGCTCGGAAATCCGATAGGCTTCCTCCAGATGCGGATAACCGGAGGCGATGACGGTATCGACGCCCAGCGCCTGATATTCCCTGAGCCGCGCCGCAACCGTCTTCGGCGAACCGACCAGCGCCGTGCCGGCGCCGGAGCGGACCAGCCCTATACCCGCCCACAAATTGGGAGAGACTTCCAGCCTGTCACGCCGGCCATTGTGCAGGGCCTGCATTCTTGCCTGCCCGACTGAGTCGGAGGCCTTGGAGAAGGCTTCCTGGGCGGAGGCAATGGTCTCATCGGAAAGCTTCGAAATCAGTTTCTCCGCATCGGCCCAGGCTTCCTCGTCGGTTTCACGAACGATGAAATGCAGGCGGATGCCGAAGCTAACCTCCCGCCCTCGCTTGGCCGCAGCGGCGCGTACCTTGGCGATTTTTTCCGCCACCTGCGCCGGCGGTTCGCCCCAGGTCAGGTATTTGTCGGTTATACCGGCCGAAAACTCGATTCCGGCATCGGAAGAGCCGCCGAAATAAAGCGGCGGCCGCGGTTCCTGCACCGGCGGCAGGCCCAGCCTTGCGTCCTGCGCCTTGATATATTTACCGTCGAGGTTTGCCCTGCCGGTTTCGATCAGCGAATTGAACACCTGGAAGAATTCATCGGCGTGATCGTAACGCTCGTCATGCGGCAGGAAAATACCGTCACCGGCCAATTCCTGCGCACTGCCGCCGACCACGATGTTGAGAAGCAGACGGCCATGGGAAACGCGATCGAACGTGGAAGCAAGCCGCGCATAATAAGCCGGCGAAGCAACACCCGGGCGTATGGCGACGAGGAATTTCAGCTTTTCGGTATAGGCGGCGAGATTGGCCGCAAGGATGAAGGATTCTTCGCAGGCGACACCGGTGGGAATGAGCACACCGGAATAACCCAGCCGATCCGCCGCCTGGGCTATTTCCCGAAAATATCCGGGATCGGCGGGACGCGAAAGATCGTCGGAGCCAAGATAGCTGCCATCGCCGGAGGTCGGTATGAACCATAGAAAATCGAGTGGTCTATCGGATGTGCTCATCGGCAGCTCCTTGCAATCCGCCCCTCGGGCGATCCGGCTTGATGATAAAAGCGTAGCCAAATCCCCGGCGCGTTTAAGAAATTTTGTTCCAATTTCCATCCACCGCGGGGAGTTTCTCTCCCGCAGGAACGGAGCTGCGAAGGGAAAAGACGCCTTCGCGAACGGCGGCTAGAAGACCGGATAAAGACCGAGCATCGCAAAATTCATTTCGCAGATCTCTTCCCGTTCGAGTTCGAGGTCACTTTTCTCCTGCCGGATACGCCCGGAATGATCCAGCGGGTGAAGACCGGGCTGTTCTTCCGCACGGGGCTGACGCCGGGTCAGGCCGAACAGATCGAAAGTAAACGCATGAAGTCCCTGCGGCATGTGCGCCTCCTTTGCTCAACGTCCCTTATCCTCCGGCGACCGTTCAAAATCGTCAATATTTTCCATAAAATTAGTATTCTATAATTGATGCATCACCGGCAAATGTGGACCAAGGTTGCGGCAGCGGGAAAAATTCCGTTCCGCGAGGCCAGAAAGAGCATGATCGCG
Source organism: Agrobacterium sp. GD03872 (assembly GCF_029840625.1). NCBI lineage: Bacteria > Pseudomonadati > Pseudomonadota > Alphaproteobacteria > Hyphomicrobiales > Rhizobiaceae > Agrobacterium > Agrobacterium sp. GD03872. The sequence continues at coordinate 719,659 of NZ_JAOCCY010000001.1, read as the reverse complement.
CAGGCACTGGCCCGCTGACTGAGAATTTCGAAGACTGACCTTCACGGCCAGGCAAAGCGACGCTTGAAAAAGAGCCCCACAAAGGCGCCTAAACCACAAAAAATCAGGAATACCCAGCCAGACAACGCACCCGCATGGATGCCCGAAAGCAGCACGCCAATGGTGCAGCCAAGCGCCGTCATACTACCCCAGCCCATCAATACGCCACCGGCAAAACGTGTCACCAAACCGCCGGCGGAAGGCCAGGATGGCTGGAATTTTCCGGCCGAAAGAGCGGAGGCGAAGCTTGCGACAATCAATCCACCGACGAAGATACCGTTTGGCGACAGGATCGTCGTTTTAACCGCACTGATGCATCCCCTGACGGTATCGAGTCCCGCAAGCGTTCCCGGCACCCAGCCCGCAGATGCTCCTGCCGTTCTGACGATACTGCCGAGTTCGGCCGTGACGCCAAGAGGCGCCACACGGAAATAGGAAAAGGCGCTGATGGCCGCAACAAGCACCCCGGTTACGACGGGCGGCCAGCGTTCCACGAAAACGCTTCGAAGCGCCTGATGCAACCGGTTTGCCGGGATGGCGGACGAAGGAGCGGGAGCTGTCTTGTCGAAAAAGAGAACGACGAAGATCAGGGCGGCCAACAGAATGCAGGCAATCAGCAGCGCTGGACCGTATCCCAGATAGTGCGGCAGCCAGACGGGAAGGTCGTCGAAAATGCTGAGCGTATAGAGAAAATTCCAGCTGAGAAACGCCAGCAAAAAACCGAGGCCGGCACCGGTTATGGCAAGCATCGACCCGAAAGCCCCCTCGCCCAACCGATAGAAATGTCCCGACAGGCAGGAGCCCGAGAGGGCAGCACCGACGCCGAAGACAGTCGACGCCGCCGCCAGAAGCCAGCCGACGGGGCCAATATGCGCATTGGGCGGCAGGCGGCCGGGTTGCGGAACTGGCATCCAGGCCATCACGACGATCTGGTAAAACACCACGCCCGCCAGAAGCGCGACGAGAATTGAAACAACACCGTCAGAGCGTCTGCTGTCGATGAAATCACGGAAATTACACAGGAAGCAGAAGCGTCCGCGTTGCATCACAATGCCGAAAGCCACGCCGGCAAGAAGCGAGAACCCAAGCTGCCGGCCATTTTCAAGCGTCCCCAGCGAATAGGCCACGACAGCCAGCGCAGATAAAATGGCGAGTGCCGCAAGACGGAGAATGGTCGGGCGCATGAAATACCGGAGATGTCGGAAGAACAAATGCCGGTGCGCCATGTTCAACGCACCGGCCTGAAGAATGAAGGCGTCCAGGGCTTATTTGCCGGTCCACACCGTGCCGGTCGGGTTGCTGATCGGCACGCCGACCGCATTTCCGTATTCTGTCCAGGAACCATCATAATTGCGGACGTCGTAGCCAAGTATCTTCTTCAGCGCGAACCACGTATGGCTGGAGCGCTCACCGATGCGGCAATAGGTGATGACGGGCGCCGAACCGTCGATGCCCTTTTCGGCATAGATTGCCTTGATCTCATCCGCCGATTTGAAGGTTCCGTCCTTGTTGACGATGGTGCCCCAGGGAACATTGACAGCGCCGGGAATGTGGCCTGCCCGCACCGACAGCTCCTTGACGCCATCCGGGGCGAAAATCTTGCCCGAATATTCATCCGCCGAACGGATATCCACCAGCTTGATGTTGTGCTTGCCCTCAGCAACGGCAACCACATCCACGAACCGCGCTCGGACCGATGTGTCGGGCTCACCGAGCTTCAGCGTCGTTTCGGCCGCTGCCGGCGCGGAAGTATCGAGAGGCAGGCCCTGCGCTTCCCAAAGCTTGCGGCCTCCATCGAGAAGCTTTACCCGGTCGCCAAGACCGTAGGTTTCGAAAATCCACGCACCCCAGGCTGCAAACCAGTTGTTGTTGTCGCCATATAAAACGATCGTCGTATCGTCGCCGACACCGGCCTTTTGCAGCAGGGACTGGAAACTCTCACGGGCGGCAATGTCCCGGCGCTCCTTGTCGACGAGATCCGTGTGCCAGTTGAGGTTCACCGCGCCGGGAATATGCCCGCGCTCATAGACGCCGGTGTCGACACTGACCTCAAAGACCCGCACCTTCGGATTGTCGAGATTTTCCTTCAGCCAATCGGCCTTAACCAGCGCTTCCGAAGCCCCGGTCGCGGCCAATGACACTGTCGACAGCAACAATCCGCTAAGAGCCGACACGGCAAACTTGATCCTGGACATTTCCCTACCCCTTCCTGATTTGATGACCGATGAAAGGTGACAACAAAACCATCGGGAGCGAAGGAACGGTTTTTCATATTTTCTGTAGAAAATAAATGTAGTCACCAAAAAACAATCAAAAGGTGAGATTCGAAATTTATTGCAGATTAAATGGCAATAAAGCCCTCAAAGGTTGTGAACGGAGAAAAACAGAAAAACCGTCTGAAACAGGTTCATTCATCAGCTGCAAAACTAAAGAGTGCCGGCATCCCCGAGAAGATGGGCGCCCTGAACCGGGGGCAATCCCCGCATTCCCGAGCGGCCGGGAGCCAATTCGGAGCCCGTGGCCGCTTTCAGGCGCATCAGAAGCGCGTATCCCTCCGGCCATCGTCCGAAACCGGCGGCGATATTGATATGCCCGGTTGCGCCGAGGTTGACGAGATCGCTTCCCCAGCTGGCGGCAGTTTGCTCCAGTTCTTCCGGGCTCATATAGGGATCGTTTGTGCTACCCACCACGAGGCTGGGAAAAGCGAGCGTTTGCCGCGGAAAAGCGCCGAACCGGACGATACAGGGATGCATCGCCTCCACCCGATCGAGATGGGCGGGCGCGACCAGGAGCGCGCCCTTGATTTTGGCGGACGATGCGCGCGACGTCATATTCGCCACGAGCAGGCAACCGAGACTGTGGGCGACAATATAGGCGCTTTCAACTGTGACCAGCGCGGCCTCAAGACGGTCAACCCAGTCTTCGAGAACCGGACATTGCCAATTGTCCTGATCGACCAGCCGAGCCCCGGGATCATCCAGCAACCAATGCCGTTGCCAATGCCCTTCATCCGAACCGTTCAGGCCGGGGACAATCAAGGTGGTACACATGCCTACTCCGTGGTTTGCGGCGATGTGTATCAAGAATGGAGAATATAGCGATTCCCGTCGACTATTACCTTGCTCACCTTTTCAACCGCCGAGGAATATAGATCCATGCGACGGCAAGGGAGCGGAAAATATGTCCCCTGTAGCACCAAGGAGGCTAAAAAACCGGAATCTTTTATCCAAATTTTTTACATGGAAAATATGTGCAATATTGGTGATACGGGCAAAAAGCTTTTCCTCCGCAACAGGCCAAAAGAAACGTCGCTGCTTGGCCGCGCCGCCGCGGCTTTGCCATTCTCCTGCCATCGGAGGTTTTACCTCCCAACCCCGGATATTGCAGCGGCGGGTCGTTCCCCCTCGCGATAAACCGGCAGTTCAGGCGGTGAATGTGAGCAGCACGAGCGAATTTCTCTGGTACATCCCCAATGACGTCAAACCCGGTCATCGCGGCGATGCCGTCAGCGACGACCATAACAGTCTCGAAAGATTGACCAGCCACGCAAAGGCGCTGGAAAATCACGGCTGGAAAGGCGCCTTGATCGGCACGGGCTGGGGGCGGCCTGATACATTCACGGTGGCGACGGCGCTTGCGGCGCGCACCACCACCTTCGAGCCACTGATCGCCATCCGCCCCGGTTACTGGAAACCAGCCAACCTTGCCTCGGCCGCCGCCACGCTCGACCAGCTTTCCGGCGGCCGGGTGCGGATCAACATCGTTTCCGGCAGGGACGAGCTTGCCGCCTATGGCGATGAAGAGGGCGATCAGGCACAGCGTTATGCGCGCACCAAGGAGTTCATGCGGCTGGTAAGGCGGCTCTGGACGGAAGAAAATGTCACCTTCGACGGAGATCATTTCCGGGTGAAGAATTCCACCGTCCTGCCGCGTATCGCCGCACGCGACGGCCGGCCACATCCGAGGCTCTATTTCGGCGGCGCTTCGGAAGCGGCCGAGCAGGTCGCGGCAACCGAGGCCGATGTGCAACTGTTCTGGGGCGAGCCGCTTGCCGGCGTGGGCGAACGGATAGAAAGGCTCAGACATTTCAGTGAAACGCTTGGCCGCGGCCTGCCGCCGCTGCAATTTGGCCTGCGGATTACCACCCTGGTGCGTGAAACGACGGCCGAGGCGTGGCGCGACGCGGAAGCGAAGGTTGCCGAAATGGCTGCAAATAATGGTCTGCGCTGGAACGACCATCTGCAGGGTGTGGCAGTCGGTCAGCGGCGGCTGCTGGATTTACACCGCCAGAGCGATGTTCTGGACGACAATCTTTACACCGCGCCGGGCAAATTCGGCGGCGGCGGTGCGGCAACGACATGGCTGGTGGGTTCGGCGGAGGATGTCGCCGCGTCGCTCAACAAATACCGCGCACTTGGCGTCACCCATTTCGTGCTTTCCGACACCCCCTATCTGAAGGAGATAGAACGGCAGGGTGACAGGCTGTTGCCGCTGTTGCGGGGTTGATGCGGAGACGGTGCCGGGCGATCTCGCAGAGGCAAGGCCGCCCGGCGTTTTAATCGATCAGCCGCCCGCCGCCTTTATGCTCTGGCGGCCGAGGATCGTGCGGATCATGTGGCTTTGCGGCGCATGCGCCCTTGCCGTAATGGCATCGCGGTGATGGCGTTCGAGATTATAATCCCGGCGCAGGCCACGATTGCCGCCGAGTTCCAGCGCCAGATCCGTCACCGCCACCGCATTGTCGATCACCACATGGCGAATGGCGAATGCATCGGTCCCCACTTTCTCTCCCGCGTCGATATCGCGGGCGACGGAAAGAAGCAGGCGCCGGTTTGCCGCCAGCAGCACCTCGATCTGGCCAAGCCCCTCCTGAATACGGGGAATGGAGGAGAGCGGTGCACCGAGGCTTGCCGGAACATGACCCGTCAGATGCCGTAACAGATCATCCCGCGCCGAAAGCGCGACACCGTGATAGACGGAAGCCAAAAGCACGAAGAAATTATAACCGTCCGCCTCATCGCGCCGCAGCGGCTCATCCGCCGGTTGCTCGGCGACGATATCGGCAAGCGGCACCTTCACGTCTTCCAGCACCAGATCATGGCTGGCGGTGGCGTACATGCCGGTCGCCTCCCATGCCTTTTCCTGGGAAATGCCCGACGCATCGAGCGGCACCAGAAGCTGGATGAGGCGCGGCGTCTCTTCCGTCGTTACGGCAAGCACGATTGCCCATTTCAGCCCCGGCAAGCCGGTGACGAAGCTCTTGCGGCCATTGACCACCCAGACATCGCCCTCGATCCGCGCCGTGGTTTCCGGCAGGCCGCCATGGGCCGGCGAACCGACCCCCGGCTCCGCCTGCGCATTGTTCAAAAGCGCCGGCTCGCTGTTATTCGCCGCCAGCACCCTTGCCGCAAGCGCCGCAGGCCACTTGCCGCGCCGGACGGCCGCATGAACGCTGTAATGCATGGCGAGAATGAGGGCGGTGGATGGGTCGCCCTTGGCAATGGCCGTGATGACGGCATGGGCCGTTTCCATGCCCTCGCCCCAGCCGCCATCCTTTTCAGCCGTGACGAGACCGAGCAGTCCGGACTTGAAAAGCGCCTCGAAATTACCGGCGGCGAATTCGCCGCTTTTATCGTAGTCCGCAGCGGTCAGGCCGAAATCCCCGGCCAGCGCGGTTGCGACGGCGACGGGATCGGGCCGCTGCGCCGGCGCATTTGGAACGGCGGAAAGTGCAACGCTCATGCCACCGCCCTCTCATTTGCCGGAACAAAACGGTCGTCGATCCAGTCGCCCAGATCGAAGTCGTTTTCAAGAAAGCCCCATTGATGCAGGAAGTCCTTGTAATGGCCGACAGCGGCGACGAGGTCCGCATCGAGGCCGAGGCCAAGATGGCGGTGAACATCCGGCCCGTTGGCGGCCAGAACCTGCTCTTCAGTCGCACCCGCCTCGCGCGCGATGAAACGGCGGGTTTCTTCCGGGTGCTGTTCGGCCCAGAGCGAGGCCCTGGCGATTGAACCAACCAGCCGCTCCACCAGATCGGGGCGCTCATCGGCAAGCCGCCCGTCAACCGTCAGCACGCGGGGAGAACCGGAATTGATGCGGATTTTCGGGTCGGGGTGAAAACCGAACTCCGCCACCTGCACGGCGCCGATCAGGTTCGCGGCGGCGATACCGGCCGTTCCCTTCACGAAAATCGCATCGACCTCGCCCCGCAGCAGCGCGATGATTTCCTCGCCGAAGGATTGCCGGCGCTTCAGGCCGAACAGCGATGGCCCTTCCTGCGAGGCCAGTACCGAATCCTTGATGACGATGTCCTTGAGCTCGACATCCTCGACCTTCAGCCCTTCCAGCGAAAGCGCCGAAACGATACCTTTCAGCGCCGTCGCGCGCATGAAATCGACAATGCCTTCCGGTCTGCGCGGCACGCCGAAACGGCGGCCGACGAGATCGGCAAGCGAGCGGATACCGGTCTCCGGCAGGGTAATGATTGCCTGAAACTCATCCGTCCAGGTCACCCCGATAAGGCGCGTATTGCGCCCCTCCGAACGGGCTCGAATGGGAGGCACATTGCCGCCATGGCGGAAGGACCATTCCAGCGTGTGGTTGAAATGGCTCTGTCGGACGGAACGGTCAGGCGAATCGATGATGGATTTCAACGCTATGCCGACCTCCTCGAAGGTCTGCTCGAGATAACCGAGCTGTGCCGCCAGCCCCACCGGCGTGGGCACCGGGCAGCGTGTGTACCAGATTTCAGAAAGTGACGTGCTCATGGCTTTGTCCTTGATGAAAGGGAAAAGTCCCGGCCCGCCGCAAAGGGGCCGGGTCTGGCGAGACGATCAGGATGCGGCGATATGCGCGAAGGCGAGGCTTCCCGCCACGCCTTCTGCGCCGATGGTGTGATCGGCAATGCGCTTGTTGTAGATGGTGATCTCCGGTGCTGCGACGATATCGATTGCCGGTACGTCCTCGACGAGAATCTGCTGGATTTCCTTCCATTGCGCGACGCGCTTGTCCGGATCGATCTCGATGGCGGCGGCTTCGAGAAGCGCATCCACCTTGGGATTGCTGTAAGCCGCACCATTGGAGAAGGGCACGCCCTTCTTGAAGTTCTTGGACCAGTAAAGCCGCTGCACGCCGACGGTCGGGTCGAAGAGATTGCTCATGCCCTCATAGGCAAAATCGAAATCGCGATCCGTGTAGATGCGTTTGGTATAGGTGGCGAAATCCTGCGTCCGCACCGTCACATCCACGCCGACCTTTGCCAGCGCCTGACGAATATAGTCCGCGCCACGCGGATAGGCCTCTGTGCTCGGCACGTAATCCAGATTGAGCTTGAAACGGATGCCATCCGCACCGCGCTTGTATCCGGCCTCGTCCAGCAGCGCTTCCGCCGCCTTCAGATCGATCGGATAGGTCTTCAGATCGTCCACGAACCATTTCGTCAGTTTCGGATTGATCGGCCCGGTGATCGTTGCTCCATAACCGAAATTGACCGTGTTGAAGATGACGTTGCGGTCAATCACATGCGCGAAGGCGCGGCGGACGCGGCCATCCTTGAACACGTCCTTTTCGAGGTTGAATTCCACGCGGCTGATCGAATTGGTATATTGATAGCCGTTGGTCTCGAAGCCGAGGCTCGGCAGTTCCTTCAGCCGGTCGAGATCGCTATAGGCGACCGGCGTGCTGGGCGCGAGATCGATTTCACCGGTTTCGATGGCAATCGCCCGGGCCGAAGCGTCAGGAATGAAGCGGACGATGAGCTTGTCGAGATAGGGGCGCGGCGCATCCCAATAATCGGCATTGCGCTCAAAAACGATATGGCTGCCGCGCACCCACTCCTTGAACTTGAATGGGCCGGTGCCGATGGGTGCGAGATTGACCGGATTTTCGGTCACCTTCGTACCCTCATAAAGATGTTTCGGCACGATGGGCGTTTCGGCGGCGGCGAGCGCCGTGATCAGATAGGGCGCAGGTTTGGAAAGAACCAGAACCGCCGTCAGTTCGTCCGGCGTCTCGACAGCAGTGAGGTTCAGGAATGTATTGCGGCCGCGCGGATGCACTTCCTTGATGGTATTGATAGAGAACGCCACATCAGCGGATGTGAAGGGCTTTCCGTCATGCCACTTCACGCCGGGCCTCAGCTTGAAGGTATAACGCAGGCCATCCGCGCTCACTTCCCATGATTTGGCCAGCAGCGGCTTGGGATTGAGGTCAAAATCATAGGTCAACAGCCCTTCGGTGACCTTGGGCGATATATAGACGGAATTATAGGCTGTGTGTGCGATCGTCGTCAGCACCGGCGGCTCCGATGAGATGAGCAGGGTGGCCGTGCCACCGCTTGCCGGCTCGGCCGCGTTGAGCTTCAGCCCCGGCAGCGACACCACGCCAAGCGCCACGGACGCCAGCAGAAATCCACGCCGCGTCGTCTGGTTGAAAATAGTCATGCGATACCCTCTCCTTGATTGAACCGGCGAAAAACCGGCAAACTGAACGGCCGCGTTTAGGAAGAAGTTTGTTCCGCAGACGAGAGCGAGCTTGGCATGAAGAACCAATCATTCTCATAAACAGGAATTATCTTTTCTTTATGGCGCATATTTCCGTAAATTTCAGAAAATAATTCTATTACTCTTTGACAAATTCCATAAAATTAGTCAACTAATACCAACGCCTTCAGGGGCCGATTTCATATTTCCACGCTTACGGACTGGAGCCGATGTCGAATTCGAAACGGATTTTATCGCAGGCAAGGCGGGTTGCCATTCAGGCCATTCCGACGGTTCTCGGTATCGTCATCCTGAACTTCTTCCTGCTGCAGCTGGCGCCCGGCGATGCCGCCGATGTACTGGCCGCGGAAGCGGGTTCAGCGACCGTCGAGACCATGGCCGAAATCCGCAACCGCTTCGGGCTGGATCTGCCCGTCGTGCATCAGCTGATGAACTATCTCGGCAATCTCGCGCAGTTCAGCCTTGGCTTTTCGCCGCGTTACGGCATGCCGGTGGCAGACCTGATCGGCCAGCGTCTGCCCGGCACACTCGCCCTGATGGGCACCGCACTTGGCATTGCGATTTTCGTCGGCGTGTTTCTCGGCTCGATCATGGCGCTCTTCTCCGGCAAACTGCCGGACCGGATCATTTCCATCGGTTCGCTGATCTTTTATTCCGTGCCGGGTTTCTGGATCGGCCTGATGCTTATCCTGACGTTCTCAGTGAAGCTCGGCTGGCTTCCCTCGGGCGGCGACAGCACCATCGGCAGCAGCCTAACCGGCTTCGACGCCCTGCTGGACCGGCTGCGTTATATCGTTCTCCCTGCCCTTTCGCTCGCGCTTTATTTTCTGGCCATCTATGCCCGCCTTACCCGCGCGGCGATGCTGGAAGTGAAATCCCAGGACTATGTGCGCACGGCGCGCGCCAAGGGCGTCTCTCCGCTCCGGCTCACCACGCGCCATATCCTGCGCAATGCGCTCATCCCCATCACCACCATGGCCGGCATGCATATCGGCGGCCTGCTCGGCGGCGCAGTCGTGGTCGAAACGGTCTTCAGCTGGCCGGGTCTTGGCCGTCTTGCTTTCGAAGCCGTCATGGCGCGGGATTTCAGCGTGTTGCTCGGCATTCTGCTTCTCTCCTCCCTCGTCGTCATCATCGTCAATGCAGCCGTGGACCTATTGCAGGCGTGGCTTGACCCTCGCATCGGAGAAAGCCGATGAATTCCTCCCAGACCACCGCTGTCCTCGACACGGCCGAACTCGGCGTCGAAGACAACAATCCCAAACCGAAGAAACCGGAAGAAAAAGCCTGGCCCTATATCCATGCGCCGGATGCGCTTTCGGCTCGCTCCGTCTCCGTGTCCCGGCGCGGCCTGCGGCGGGAACTGAAGATCTTCCTCACCAATCCAAACGCCATCGTCGGGCTGCTGTTTCTCGCAACCGTCATCGTCACCGCGCTGATCGCCCCCTTGATCTATCCCGGTGATCCCCTTGAAATGGTGGCGCGCCCGTTCCTGTGGCCCGGCCAGAATGCCGCCTATCCGCTCGGCACCGATTCCATGGGCCGGGATGTTCTGGCCGGCATCGTGCATGGCGCGCGCATCTCGCTCACCGTCGGTGTCGTCGCGACGCTGATCGGGCTCACGATCGGCATCGCGGTTGGCGCTTTCGCCGGTTATTTCGGCGGCGTCATTGATGATATCCTTGTCAAGCTGATCGAAATCTTCCAGACCCTGCCGAATTTCGTGCTGCTCGTCGTGCTCGTCGCCATCGCCCAGCCTTCGGTCACCACAGTCACATCGGCCATCGGCATCATCACATGGCCGCTGGTCGCGCGCCTGACCCGCGCCGAATTCCGCGCCATCCGCGAGAAAGACTATGTGCTCGCCGCCCGCAGCCTCGGTTACGGCCATGCACGTATCGTCTTTCAGGAAATCCTGCCCAATGCGCTGCCGCCGATCATCGTCACCTCCTCGGTCATGGTGGCGGGCGCGATCCTTATGGAAGCAGCGCTTTCCTTCATGGGACTTGGCGATCCCAACCGTGTCTCCTGGGGATCGATGATCGGTTCCGGCCGCGATGTCATCCGCACCGCCTGGTATCTGACCGCCCTTCCCGGCCTTGCCATCGTCTTCACCGTCATTTCGCTGAACCTCATCAGCGATGGCCTCAACGATGCGCTCAACCCCCGTTTTTCGGAGGAACGCCGATGAGCAAACTGATTGAAGTCCATGATCTCTCCGTCAGCTTCATCTCCGCCCAGCCGGTCAAAGGCGTCAGTTTCGATGTCAGCCCCGGCGAAATGCTGGCGATCGTCGGCGAAAGCGGCTCCGGCAAATCCCTGACGGCGCTTGGCCTGATCGGTCTTTTGCCATCCCACGCCAAGACCGGCGGGCGGGTGCTGCTTGAGGGTCGCGACCTGCTGCCGCTTTCCGAGCGGCAATGGCGCGGCATTCGCGGCCGGGATATCGGCATGATCTTTCAGGAGCCGATGACCTCGCTGAACCCGGTGCTGACGGTCGGCGAGCAGATCATCGAGGTGCTGCGCATCCACGAGAAGATTGACCGGCATCAGGCCCGCAAACGCGCCATCGAGCTTCTGGAACTAGTCAATATTCCAGACGCCCGCCGCCGGGTGGATGATTATCCGCACCAGCTTTCCGGCGGCATGCGCCAGCGCGTGATGATCGCCATCGGCGTCGCCTGCAACCCGAAACTCTTGATCGCCGACGAGGCGACGACAGCGCTCGACGTGACGATACAGGCGCAGATCCTGCAGCTGCTCGACAATCTGCGCCGTGATCTCAACATGGCGGTCATCCTCATCACCCACGATCTCGGCATCGTGGCGCAATGGGCGGACCGGGTGATGGTCATGTATGCCGGCCGCAAGGTGGAAGAGGGATTGCCGGAACCGGTTTTCTCCAACCCCTACCATCCCTATACGCGCGGCCTGCTCGCCGCCTCACCGCGGGCGGAAGACGGCCAGCATTATCGCGACGGGCCGCTTATCGAGATTCCGGGTTCCATCGTTTCCGCCACGGGGGAACGCGGCTGCGCCTTCCGGCCGCGCTGTCCGAGCGCCCGCGGCTTCTGCGGGCAGTTCGTACCGCCGTTGCGGCAAATCTCGCAAGGCCGTTACGCCGCCTGCCCCTTCGTTGCTCCCACTTCCCACGAGGTACCCGATGGCGCTCTTGTCAGTGCATAGTCTTTCCACCCATTATACGGGCGGACGCGGCACCGTGCGCGCTGTCGACGACGTTTCCCTCGATATCGAGGCGGGCGAGACCGTGGCGCTGGTGGGCGAATCCGGCTGCGGCAAATCCTCGCTCGGCAAATCGCTGATGCGTCTGGTCGAGCCGTCTTCCGGCAGGATCACCTTCAAAGGCGCCGACGTCACGGCAATGACATCGTCCGAATTGCGCGGCATCCGCCGCCGCATCCAGATGATCTTTCAAGACCCCTTCGCCTCGCTCAACCCGCGCCAGACGGTGCGCACTATTCTCACCGGACCACTGAAGGTGCATGGCATCGGCGACAGGGCGCGTCAGCGGGAGATCGTCGAGGCCATCGTCGCGCAGGTGGGCCTGCCCGCGGATTCGCTCGACCGTTATCCGCATGAATTTTCTGGCGGCCAGCGCCAGCGCATCGGCATTGCCCGCGCGCTGGTTCTGGAACCGGAACTGGTGGTCTGCGACGAGCCGGTTTCGGCGCTCGATCTTTCGATACAGGCGCAAATCCTCAACCTTCTGGTGGAGATGAAGAAGCGGCTTTCGCTGTCCTATCTCTTCGTCTCCCACGACCTTTCCGTGGTGCGTTATTTCTCCGACCGGGTACTCGTCATGTATCTCGGCAAGATCGTGGAAAGCGCGCCGACATCGGAACTCTGGGCTTCCCCGAAGCACCCTTATACACGCGCCCTTCTTGCCGCCGTTCCCGATCCCACCCGCCGCAAACAGGCGGCACCCATTTCCGGCGACCTGCCGAGCCCGCATAATCCGCCATCCGGCTGCCGGTTTCACACCCGCTGCCCGCTCGCCACCGATCTCTGTCGCGAAAAAGCGCCGGATTACACCCTTTTCGGCAAGAACCACGCCGTGGCCTGCCACCATGCCCAATAACTTGAAGGAGCAACCATAATGGTCGACTATCGCTATCTCGGACGCAGCGCGCTGAAAGTTTCACCGCTGAGCCTCGGCACAATGATGTTCGGAGGCCCGACACCGGATGACGTGGCCTTCCGCATCATCGACAAGGCACGCGAGCAGGGCATCAATTTCATCGATACGGCCGATGTCTATCACGACGGCAAGTCGGAAGAAGTCGTCGGTCGCGGCATCAAGGCCAGCCGCGATCACTGGGTTCTGGCGACGAAATTCGTCAATTCCCACACCAAGGGCCCGAACCTCGGTGGGCATTCGCGCAAATGGGTTATCGAGACCGTGGAAAATTCGCTGCGCCGTCTCAACACCGATTATATCGACATCCTCTATTTCCATCGCGCCGTCTTCGATGCGCCGCTGGAGGAGCCGGTACGCGCCATCGCCGATCTCATCCGCGCCGGCAAGCTGCGTTACTTCGGCGTGTCGAATTTCCGTGGCTGGCGCATCGCCGAAATTTCGCATCTGGCCGACCAGCTCGGCATCGACCGGCCCGTTGCCAGCCAGCCTCTCTACAATATCGTCAACCGCACGGCCGAAGCCGAGCAGCTGCCGGCGGCCAATCATTATGGCCTTGGTGTGGTGTCCTATTCGCCGCTCGCACGCGGTGTGCTGACCGGCAAATATCAGCCGGGCGAACAGCCGGGCGCTGATACGCGCGTTGGCCGTGGCGACAAGCGCGTTCTGGAAACGGAATGGCGTCCGGAATCGGTCGAAATCGCCCAGAAGGTCGCGGCCCATGCCGCTTCGAAGGGCGTTTCGGCAGCGGATTTCGCGCTTGCCTGGGTGCTGAACAACAAATTCGTCACCGCCGCCATCACCGGCCCGCGCACCGAAGAGCACTGGGACGGCTATATCCGCGCGCTCGATGTGAAGATCGATGCGGAAGATGAAGCGCTGGTCGACAGCCTCGTTACCACCGGCCACCCCTCCACACCCGGTTTCAACGATCCGAGCCATCCCGTCGAAGGCCGCGTGCCGCGCAATCTCGAGCCCGCCCACCGCCCGGCGCTCAAACCGCGCGCGGTCGCCTGATCGTCCAGAAGACCATGCCTGCGGCGCGCCGTGCCGCAGGCCCTCACATCCGCTCAGGGAAAACCGCAATGTCCACTCCGAAACTGCAGACAACCACCACCGATAATTCCGGCGTGCCGAGCCGTGACGAAATTCTGGCCCGGGCAAAGGACATTGCGGCCATCGCGGCCAGGGATGCCGCCCGTCGCGAACGCCAGCGGGAACTTCCTTTCGATATATTCGCCCTTATCAAGGAGGCGAAGATCGGCACGCTGCGCGTTCCCGAAGCCAAGGGCGGACCTGGCGGCTCGATTGCCGACTATATCGAAGTGCTGATGATCCTCGGCGAAGCCGACAGCAATATTCCGCACGCGCTGCGCAGCCATTTCAATTTCACCGAAAACCTCGCTCTCGCACCCATCGAGCTGGAGGACCGGCGGCATCTCGAACATGTGCTTGCCGGCAAGCTCTTCGCAGGCGCCAGCACAGAACAGGGCACCAAGCGCCCCGGCGAAATCACCACGCGGCTGAGTGCCGATGGCGACCGTTACCGGCTGAATGGCCGCAAATGGTATGCAACCGGCACGGCCTTTGCCGATTTCGGCACCTTCAGCGCCATTGGCGATGACGAGCAGCCGATCGGCGTGCTCATTCCGCTCGATCGCGCCGGCATCACCGTTCTCGACGACTGGGACAGCATGGGCCAGCGCATGACGGCGAGCGGCGGCGTCCTGCTGGAAAATGTCGAGGTGCTGCCGCATGAGTTGACGACCCGCAAGCTCGGCAGCCAGATCGGCCGCCACAGCTCGGCCATGCGGCAGCTGCATCTCGCCGCCTCGGCGGCCGGCGCCGTTCAGGGCGCACTGAAGGACGGCGTGGAGTATGTGTTGCGCCAGGCGCGCACCACGCTTCACAGCAGCGCCGAAACCGCCAATCAGGACCCCTTCGTGCAAAAGATGCTCGGCGAAATCAGCGCCGGCGCTTTCGCCGTGAAGACCCTGATCCGCGAAGCGGCAAGAACGCTCGACCGCACCGCGGCCGCCTTCGCCACCGGGGACGAAGAGGCGATAGAGGCAGCCCTGCTGGAAGGTTCGCTCGCCACAGCCCGCACCCAGATCATCGCCTCGCAGCTTTCGCTCACGGTCGCCACCAATCTCTATGAACTCGGCGGCGGCTCGGCGACATCGAGCGAGCGGAATTTCGACCGCCACTGGCGCAATATCCGCACGGTCTACAATCACAATCCGCTCGCCCACAAGGCGCGGGTGATCGGAGACTATTACCTGAACGGCACCACAACGCATCTCAGGGAAGGCCGGGTATTCTGACCATACCGAGAATGCGCGGCAAAGGAGAAACAGCAATGAGAACGGAGTTTATCGCTCCCGCCGGGAACCGGGCGGCTTTTCGCTTGCCGACACTTTCCCGGCTGCCGCCGCTGACCGCCTTGCGCGCCTTTGTCGTCGCCGCCCGCCATGCGAGCTTTTCGCGTGCGGCGGAGGAGCTGCATGTCTCGACCGCCGCCATCGGCCAGCAGGTGCGAATTCTCGAAACCCATCTCGGCCAGCCACTTTTTAGCCGCCAGCGCGGCGAATTGCTGCTGACCGATGCCGGCAGCGCGCTTTATCCCGGCCTTGCCGACGCTTTCGAAACCATGATCGGCAGTCTTTCCGACCTGATGGTTTCGAATGCCCGGCCGCAGCTGAAGGTTCTGGCGGAGGGTTGCTTTGCCGCCCGCTGGCTGGCGCCGCGGCTGGGCAGCATCGTTCCGGCGCTCGGAGACGTGGAGCTTTCCATCGAATCCCTGGAGAGCGAAACCATAGATCTCACCCATTTCGATGCGGATTGCGCCATCGTCGCCACTCATGCGCAGATTCCGGGCTTCATTCATGAGCCGCTTTTCGCCGATACCGTCAGCGCCGTCTGCACCCCGGAATTCGCGGCCCGTCATGGGCTTGCAGACGAACCGGAGCGCTTGCGGGATCTCGGCTTTGCGATGTTGCGTGGCAATGGCCTGGACCCGGCCTTCGAATGGGCGAACTGGCTTCGCGCCTGCCGCATTCCGCTCAGGCTTTCAGCGACCGGCCCGCGTTTTTCACGCCAGACGGCGTTGATAGAGGCAATCTCATCCGGCCACGGCATCGGCCTCGTGCGCCATTCGCTGATTTCGGAAGAGCTGAAAAACGGCCGGCTGATCGCACCCTTTGGCGCACCGCAGCCGACCGCCAGCCGTTATCACCTGCTGACCAGTCCTGACAGGCGGCGGCTGCCGGAGGTCGCATCTCTACTCGCTTTGTTGCGCGAGGATATGCGCTCTCTCGAGGCCGCCGCCTGAACACGCCCGTCCCACCTCAGGCGCGTTCCCTTTGCAACTCTCTCGCCGCATAGATATTTTCCGGCCGGGGCAGGCCGTAGTGATCTCGCAACGTGTCGCCCTCATAATCCTCGCGGAACAGACCTCGCTGTTTGAGGATCGGCACAACCCCGTCGACGAAGTTGTCGAACCCGCCATTCAGCCATGGCGGCATGATATTGAAGCCATCGGCCGCACCCTCACGGAACCAGGTCTCTATCCAGTCCGCCACCTGCTCCGGCGTTCCGGAAATCACCTTGTGGCCGCGCCCGCCGGCAAGCCGGTGCAGCAATTGCCGGATCGTCGGATTTTCCCGGTCTATGACATCGAGAACCAGCTGATGGCGGCTGCTATCCGCCTGCGCCCGCGTCGCCTCCACGGCTTCGTGCGGCAGCGGCTTGTCGAGATCGGCCGATGAGAGATCGATGCCGGTGATGCGCTGCAATTGCCCGAGCGAAAAGGCCGGCTGGATGAGATCGTTGAAAGACGCCTCGAGCCTGCGCGCCTCCTCTTCGGTTGACGCGATGAAGGGGCTGATGCCCGGCAGGATTTTCACATGGGCGGGATTGCGCCCCGTGGCCGCGACGCGCCGCTTGATGTCGGAATAAAAAGACCGCGCACTCTCCAGAGTCTGATGCGCGGTAAAGATTGCCTCGGCATAATGGGCGGCGAAACCACGCCCTTCCTCCGAGGAGCCGGCCTGCACATAGACCGGCCGGCCCTGCGGTGAACGCGGCACGTTCAGCGCGCCCCGCACCCGATAAAATTCGCCATCGTGATTGGCCGGATGGATGCGGTCGGCATCGGCGAAAAGGCCGCTTTCCTTATCCGCAACAATGGCGTCATCTTCCCAGCTGTCCCAGAGCTTCGTCACCACATCCACGAATTCTATCGCCTGACGGTAACGATCCGCATGCGGCGGATGCTTCTGGAGATTGAAGTTGCCGGCGGCCGCATCCGCCGAAGTCGTCACGATGTTCCAGCCCACCCGGCCGCCGCTGATATGATCGACGGACGCGAAGAGCCGCGCAAGATTATACGGCTCGTAATAGGTGGTGGAGGCCGTGGCGATGAAGCCGATCTTTTCGGTGACGGCGGCGAGGGCCGCCAGCATGGTGATCGGCTCCAGCCGGTGGCGGGCGGCATAGCGGATATTGGCGTCCAGCACCGGCGCATCGGCAAAGAAGATGGCATCCAGCTTCGCCGCCTCGGCCTTGCGGGCGATATCCTGATAGAGCCTTATATCGGTGACGCGATGTGGCTCCGAATCCGGATGCCGCCAGGCCGCCTCATGATGTCCGCCCGGATAGATGAAGGCGTTAAGAACCAGCTTCTCGGATTTTCTGCTCATGGAAATGACCTCTTATTCGCTCTGAACCGAAGGGGGAGAAGGCTTTCACGCCTCCTTCGTCACCCAGGCCTTGGCGAGATTGCCGCTCAGCCCCTCCGCCCCGGTCGCATAATCCTTGATGCGCACGCTGCCGACGACCGGCTGGATGGGGGAGACGAGATTGATGACGGGAAGATCCCTGGCGATAACGGCCTGAAACTCCTTGAAGAAGGCGGCGCGTTTTTCGATATCCGGCTCCACCGCTGCTGCTTCCAGCAGCCGGTCCACCTCCGGATTGGCGTAGTGGCTGGCATTGGAGAACGGCAGGCCGATCTTGAAATTCTTGCTCCAGTAAACGCGCTGCACGCCCGCCGTCGGATCGAAGGTGTTGGAGAGGGATTCCACCGAAAGGTCCCAGGCGCGGTCGGTATAGACCACCTTTACATAGGTGCCGAAATCGAATTTCTGGATATCCGCCTCAATGCCGATTTTCGACAGCGCCTGCGCGATGAAATCCGAATAGGTCTGTGGATTGAAGGGGTTGGTGGTAACCCGAAGCTTGAAGCGCTTGCCGCCATCCTTGCGCGGGAAACCGGCTTCATCCAGCAGCTTTTCAGCCTGTGCGACATCGAACTTGGCGAAACCGATATCCGGATTGTGGAACTTCGCAAGGCCGGGGCTGATCGGCGTCGGCGATGGTACGGCGTAGCCATAAAGCACGGTATCGATGAGCGCCGGGACATCGATGGCATGGGCGATGGCCTGCCTGACCTTCAATTCCTTGAGATATTCATTCTCAAGGTTGATAACCAGCTGGTTCTGCTGGCCGGCATAGGCATAGATGCGGTCATCCACCTTCAGCGTCGGAATGGATTTCAACCGCTCCAGATCGGCAAGCGCCACCGGGTTGGGGCCGATATCGCCTTCCCCGGTTTCCAGCGCCGCGGCGCGGGCGCCCGCATCGTTGATGAGGCGGATGATGACGCGGTCGAGATAAGGGCGCGGCGCGTCCCAGTAGTCCGCATTCTTCACCAGAAGAATATGGCTGCCCGGCACCCATTCCTTCAGCACGAAGGGACCACTGCCGATGATCTGGGCGGGTTTCGGATTATCGGTCGGCTTGAAGGTCTCGAAGATGTGCTTCGGTACGATGGGGGATTCCGACGAGGCGAGCGCGGTGATCAGGCCCGGCGCCGGCTTGGAAAGCTTCACTTTCGCGACCAGCGGATCGGAGGCATCAACACTTTCAACATGCGAGAAAGTAGCGCGACCGCGCGGATGGGCCTCCTTCAGCCGCAGAATGGAAAATTCCACATCCGCAGATGTCACCGGTTTGCCGTCATGAAACTTCGCCTTCGGCTGCAGATGGAAGACATATTCCAGCCCGTCGGCCGAAACGCTCCATTCCCTGGCGAGGCTCGGCTTGGGCGAAAGCTCGTAATCGTAAGTCAAAAGCCCGTCGTAAATCTTCGAGCCGATAAACTGCGGACCGCCCGCACTGGTATTGATTGCCACGAGCTGGGTCGGCTCGGGAAAATAAACGATCTTGAGCGTCCCGCCCGAAACCGGCTCTTCGGCAGCGGCAAAGGAACCGCCCGGAAGCGCGACGAAAGCGCCGGCGGCAAGTGCAATTTTGTGAAACTGGCGTCTGGAAATGGTCATGTCTGTCTCCGAAAAAATCCGATATGCGGGCGCGGCCGCTCAGTGCAGCTGGGGGAACCCGTGGCGCTCGGCGAGGATTTGCAAAATGCGTTTGGTGTCCTGAATGAAATGCGTCTCGCCCTTGGCCGTAGCGTCGCTGGGCGCGTCGCCTGCGAAGATGAACAGCGGCAGCGACTGGTTTTCCTCTCCCACGGCGGCGATGACAGCCTCACGTGGGCGCTGGAAATCGACGCGGTGGATATCGATGCCGGCGGCAATATCTGGAAAGGCGGCAAGCAGGCCTTCGATCTGGTTGCAATGCGGGCAGACGAAGCGGACACCGGGGTGTTTTGGGTCTTCAAAACCGGGGGCGATCAAAAAAAGCGTATCCTTGGCCATGGCATCCATCATGTGAGGGTGAGATTTCCAGCTCACAGTGCAGGCGGTCAAAGCGCGGGTCCAGAAAGCAATTCTTGCTTTGAAACGAAGAATTCCTTCGCACTAAATTATTGATGAAACTTATTTTTTCGAAATTTTCGAGGATGGCATCGCTGTTTCGCCCGACCTGTTTCATGCGCAAAGTTTTTCCCTGAAACGGGCGTGCCGCGTGAAGGTGCAAACAGGGTGGAAGGCGGATTTCGGCAATAAAAAACCCGGCAGAATTGCCGGGTTAATGTTGATGATCGCAGACCCCTCCTCCGTCATGCCGGGCTTGACCCGGCATCCAGCCACGGCGCGTCTGCGCCGTGAGAAGAGTCTCTTGCGATCAAGGACTTGATCGCGCTGGACCCCGGATCCAGTCCGGGGTGACGAAGCTTGGATGAACCCGCTTTGCCAAACGCTCACTCGCCTTTCCAGGCCGTCGCCAGATCGCCATAGGCAATGTCGATGGTCGTCACGAGCGATTTCAGGCTGGTATTGCGCAGAATGACGGTCGGCAAGGCGACGATGGAGAAATTCGGCAGATCGTCGCCGGTGATTTTCTGGATATCGTGGAACTGCTCCGCCCGTTTCGTTTCATCCACTTCAATCGCGGCGGCACGGAAAAGATCATCCACCTTTGGGTTATTGTAGTGGGCCGCGTTGACATAGGGCGCGGGTTTCTTGATCCCGTCGGACCAATAGAGGCGCTGCACGCCCGCCGTCGGATCGAACAGCCGGCTGATGCCGTTCACCGTCAGGTCAAAACCGCGCTCGGTATATACCCGCTTGATGAAGGTGGCGAGATCGCCTTCGACAATATCCACCTTCACGCCAAGTTTGCCGAAGGATGAGCGGAGATATTCGGAGGTTTTGCGGAAGACGTCGGAAGGCAGGAAGGCCAACCGCAGCGAAAACCGGGTGCCATCCGCGCCCTTCGGGTAGCCGGCCTTGTCCAGCAATTCGTTCGCTTTGGCGAGATCGAAGGGATAGGTGAAAGGCTTCTCGTCATTATAGGCGGTGAAGACCGCCGGGATGTTCGAACCGGCAGGTTTTGCCGTCCCGAAGAAAATGGCGTCGTTGATGAAGTTGCGATCAATCGCATGCGCCAGCGCGTGCCGGACCTCCTTTTTCGCAAGGGTCGGGTTCTCCAGATTGAACTCGAACACAGCGGCATTGTTGAGATAGGAGTCGGTATAGACCTCCACCGCAAGCTTCGGATTTTGCCGTAGACGCTCCAGATCGCTGTAGGACACGTCGGCGGTATAATCGGCCTCGCCCGTTTCCACGGAAATGGTGGTGGAGGCCGCATCGGCGACAAAGCGCGCGACGAAACCATCGAGATAGGGCAGATCGGCCTGCCAGTAGTTCGGGTTCCTCTTCAGCTTTACATAGCTGCCGCGCTTCCATTCCTCGAATACGAAGGGGCCGGTGCCGACTGGCGCGTTACCATTGGGACTTTCGTTATAATTTTCCGAAGCATAGGCATGGGCCGGCAGGATGGGCGTTTCGCCGCCGGTCAGCGCCCGCAGGAGATAGGGCGCGGGCTTGGAAAGCACCACCACGGCCGTCAGCGGATCGGGCGTTTCGATATCGGCAACATTGGCGAAGGTGATGCGTCCGCGTGGACCGACCTTCTTGAAGGCCAGCAGGGAAAATTTGACGTCCTGCGACGTAAAATCCTTGCCGTCATGCCATTTGACGCCCTTGCGCAGCTTGAAAGTGTGGCGCAGCCCGTCGGCCGATGTTTCCCAGCTTTCGGCCAGAACCGGGTGCGGTTTGAATTCGCTGTCGAACCGCACCAGCCCTTCGAGGATTTTCGTGGAAATGGCGCGGGTGCGCGTATTGGAATCGGAAAGCGGCACCAGCGTCGTCGGCTCGCCAAGTCCTGCAAGAGTGACTATGCCGCCCTTTTTCGGCGTTTCCGCCGCCAGAGCCGACAGGGAGGGCAACAGCATTGCCCCGGTTAGCGCTGCGCTCAAAAGCAATGTCTTACGTCTTGTAATATCCATGGATGTTTCCTCTTGCAGGCTTGTTTTTAAATGTTCACGCAGGTTTCAGCCGGGTTTCCACCAGCCGGGCAAACAGAGTGGCGCCGACAGGCAGAATGGCGTCGTCGACGATGAAACCGGGATTATGGGCGGGCACCGTGCCGGAATGGCCCAGCGTGAAAAACGCGCCGGGCGCGTGTTTCAGGAGATCGGCGAAATCCTCGCTGCCCATGAAGCGGCCGGGCTCGGTGGAAACGCGCTCGTCTCCCAGAACCTCGCGCGCGACACCGGCGACGATCTCCACAGACGCATCGTCATTGGTGAGAACCGAGAATATGTCGCGAATATCCACCTCGGCGGTGAGGCCGTATGCTGCGGCAATATGATCGGAAATCGTGCGGATGCGCTCCCTTATGGTTTCGCGCACGCGGTCGGAGAAGGCCCGCACCGTCCCGGCAATCGCTGACGTTTCGGGAATGACGTTATAGGCCGATCCCGCCTCGATGCGGGTGATCGACAGCACGGCAGGATCGGTCGGCGGCACGTTGCGGCTGACGATGGTTTGCAGTGCCTGGATCAGTTCACCCGTCGCCGGCACCGGGTCACGCGAAACATCGGGGTGAGCGGCGTGGGCACCCCTGCCCTTCAGCCGGATATCGAAGAAATCCGCCCCCGCCAGAATGGTGCCGGGCGAAACCTTCAGATGATTGGGCGCAGCATGGGAGGAATTGTGCAGCCCGTAAATCTCGTCGACGGGGAAATCCTTGAACAGCCCGTCGGCGATCATGGCGCGCGCGCCGCCGAGACCTTCCTCCGCCGGCTGGAAAATGAACACCACCGTGCCGGCAAAATCGCGCGTTTCCGCCAGATAACGGGCGGTGCCGAGCAGGATGGTGGTGTGCACATCATGCCCGCAGCCGTGGAATTTGCCGGGATAGACCGACGCATAGGGCAGACCGGTCTCCTCCGGCATCGGCAGGGCATCCATATCCGCCCGCAGCCCGATGGATCGATTGCCCGCATGGCGGCCGCGCAGCACGCCGACCACGCCGGTCTTGCCATAACCGCGATGCACCTCGATGCCCCAGGAGGCGAGTTTTTCGGCGACGATGCCGGAGGTGCGGACCTCCTCGAAACCGATTTCCGGATGCTGGTGCAGATCGTGGCGGATGGAGACGAGTTCGGGAACATAGGTCCCGATCCGATCCAGGATTTTAGGTGCGGGCGTTTTGACGGGATCGACGGCGATATTCACGGTATCTCCTCAGGGCAAAAAATATCGTTTCCGCAATCGGGCGATTGCGAAGTGTGGGTTTCGGAACTGGAAAATGCAGCGGGAGAGGCCTCAGAGCCTCAGGCCCGCCTCCTTCATCAGGGGCAGAATGCGCTCGGCGAAATAATCGAGGTCCTCGCGGAAATCGTAGAAATTCAGCTGAACCCCATCAATCCCGGCCTTTTTCAGGCCGACAAGCTGCTCGACCACCTGCTCCGGCGAACCGATGATCTCGATATTGCCGCCAAGATTGCGCCCCTGCTTGTGGCGCGCATCGCCACGGCCGCGCCAGGCATGGGCGTCGCTGTCGTAATTACTGGTGGCGAAAGCGCGGGTGCCGGGCTCAGGTTTTCCAGCCTCGATGGCATCCGCATAGGCTATCGCCTCCTTCTCCGTATCGCGGCTAACGATGATCGGATTGATGATCGTCTTTACCTGCCGGCCATAGGCCTTTGCGCGGTTTTTAATATTTGCGACATGATCGGGAAGCGTTTCCAGCGCGCTGTCTATATGCGCGCCGCCGGGCGAAGTGACGAAAACCAGATCGGAATGGCGGGCGGCGAAATCGATGCCTGCGGGCGAACCTGTCGCCGTCACCAGCGGCGGGCGTCCGAAAGCAGGCTTCGGCGTGATCCAGCCATTGTTGATCGCCCAGGGATTGAGTTTTCCCTCATAGGAAAAGTTCTCAGTCTCCCCCCACAGGCGATGCAGCACATCGAACAATTCGCCGGCCATGTCGTAACGCCTGTCGTGGTCGATACGCTGCCAGCCGAACATTTCATGCTCGATGGCGCGGTGGCCGGTGACGATGTTGATGCCCCAGCGCCCCTTGGCGATATGATCCAGCGTCGCACCATATTTGGCAAGATGCAGCGGATGCAGAGGCCCATAAAGCACATGGATGGTGGAGATCAGCAGAATGTTCTTCGTGACCGCCGCCATGGCGCCAAGCGCGATGAAGCTGTCGAGCGAGGATTCACCGTCATAACCGCCCTTGGGCAGCCATTGCGTGCGACTGAAGGCGATTTCGAAACCAAGCTCTTCCGCGCGCTTCACCAGTTCGACATTATAATCGAAGGTCCAGCTGTTGCTGGTCGGCAGGCTGGAGAAATTAATGTCCTGCAGATTGAGGAACAGGCCCAGCATCAGCGGCTGCTTCACCGCCCGGCTGAGCGGGCTGTCTTCGAAATCGGCCGGGCTTTTCAGGTCGAGACCTTTCAGCTCGGGACCTTCAGGCAATGGAACAGTCAGCGCCATGTCTTTTCTCCCTCGGAATGATCACCCTGCGGGGTCGCCGCTTTCAGCCGGGCGCGCAGATAGCCCTCCACGCTGCGGGGCTGACGACCGCTAATCTGCTGGATGGTATCGGTGACGGGTGCCGCGAAACCGTCGCCGATAAGCTGTCCGAATTCGCTGATCGCTTTCTGTTCGAAGGCGCCGATATGCGGCGGGAAAACGGAGGCGGCATTGTGCGAAACGCCAACGGGCCGATGCAGAATCCGCGCCGCAATGCGGGCAATTTCCAGCGCCGCCAGGGCTTCGCCGCCAGTCAGCACGAAAGTGCCGGAAACCGGCGTGCTTGATGTCAGGGCATGAACGGCGACATCGGCAATATCGTCGGCATCGATGAAGGAAACGGCCGCATTGCCAAAGCGGGCGGGTACATCCTCTCCCTTGCGAAGCGCGGCGACGACGGGCTCCAGCGCAACCTGCATCCAGGCATTCGGCCGCAGCACGGTATGCGCGATACCGCTTGCGGCCAGATGCCATTCCACCTCAGCATGCGCCGCCCCCGAAATGGAGCGCCCGGCATTCTTAATGGTCCAGTCGGAACCGGATATTTTCACGATCCGCGACACCCTGGCGGAGAGAGCGGCATCGATGACCGTCTTCTGGTCCGCCGCCAGCGTCTCTCCGATGGGGGAAAGCAGGAACACCCCGTCTATTCCCCGCGCGGCTTCTTTAAGACTGGCCGTATCGGAAAAATTTCCCTCCGCGATCTCGACCCTGTCGCCCCAGAGCTTCAGCGCATCCTCCCGCCTGCGGGTCAGCACCCGAACCTCTGCCTGTTTTTGCAAAAGACGGCTGACGACCCGTTGCCCGAGCCTGCCGGTTGCACCCGTAACAAGAATGGTGGCTGCCATGACCTTCTCATCTCCCGTCGGTATGTTGCGCGGCATCCCGCAGCGCAGAAAGGGCGCGTGGATCGGCCCAGTCCTGCACCTCGAAATCCGCCGGAATGAATTTCCATTCCAGCAGGAAATCCTTGAAGTGGCTGAGCGCACCCAGCTCGGCCGGATCGAGATCGAGCCTCAGATTGCGGTGTACATCCGGGCCATTCGCAGCCAGAACCGCCTCCTCGCTAACGCCGATCTCGCGGGCGATGAAACGCACGGCTTCCGCCGGATTGTCATTTGCCCATTGGGCAACCCGCTGTACGGTGGCGACGAGTTCCGCCACCAGATCGGGCCGCTCATCGGCAAAGGTGGCGTCCACCGTCAAGGGGCGCGGCGTGCCGTTGTTGATGCGGATTTTTGGATCAGGGTGGAAGCCTGTCGATACCACGACCTGCGCACCGATCAGATTGGCGACCGTGACACCTTCCGCTCCCTTGACGAAAAACGCATCGATCTGGCCACGGTGCAGCGCTGCAATCTCCTCGCCATAAGGAAACCGTCGGCGCAGACCATGGAACCTGTTGTCAGAAGGATCGAGCAACACCGGCTCTTTCGCCGTGAGATCGACAAGCTCGACATCCGCAACGGCGAGGTCCGAGACCGTCAGCGCCGAAACGATGCCTTTGAGCGATGTGGCACGCTGGAAATCGATGGTTTCATTCGGCCGTTTCGGCAGGCCGATGCGCCGTCCCTTCAGGTCGCTGCCCCTGCTTATTCCGCTTGCTGGCAAAGCGATGACGGCCTGAAACTCATCAGTTCTCGTCAACCCGACCAGCCGTGTTTTCCGGCCGCCGGATTTCGCCCAGATCGGCGGAATATTGCCGCCCTGACGGAAGGACCAGTCCAGACGGTGATCGAAATGGCTCTGGCGAATGGCCGGATCGGCCGCGTCGCGAATGGAGGAAACAGAGATTCCATGGGTGGAGAAACGTTCCTCGATCCAGCCCAGTTGCGCCGCGATGGAAAGCGGCGTGGGCGCCGGGCAGCGTGTGTACCATACGGTTACGGGTTGGGTTATCTGGCGAAGGGCGGCATCAGCCATGGCGTTCGTCCTCGAAATTGCGATCTGAACGGCACGCTACGCGCCATAAAATATTTTCTATAGATAAAGCGTACTATTTCAGGCGCGATTGGGGAAATTCGTTTCCATCTTGTGAGCGCTTCGCCAAGAGGACGGAATATCCTTTCGAGAATAGTAAGATTTCGGGCTGGGTTCCCCAGCCTGCCTCACTCATCTCTCACATTCGACCGCCGCTTGGGTGCTGTCACGGATGAAAGTTTTTCTTCTCCGTGCAGCAAGGATTTTTAACTCGCGACCGGACCCCCGGCTGTTACGCTTCCCGCAATTGCGCCGGTCATACGGGCCGGCAATCCAACAGACCTGAAAGAAACGTGGCAGCATGAGCAAGACCAAACGCCGGCTTAATCTCAATGTCGGCATCAACACCACCGGATACCTCGCCAATGCCTGGAAATACCGGAGCGGAGACCGGCACGACATCAACGACATAGGCTATTATCGCCGACTGACGGAACTGGCCCATAAGGGCCGGTTTGACGCCGTTTTCCTCTCCGACCACCCGGCGCTGCTGACCGACCCGGCAAGCCGCCCGTTTCACACCATCGATCCGCTCATTCTCTCGACATCACTTGCCGCACAGGTGCCGGATATCGGCTTTGTGGCAACGGTGTCCTCCACCTATAATTCGCCCTATAACTTCGCCCGACGGACCCAATCCATCGACCTCGTCACCGGCGGCCGGCTGATCGTCAATATCGTTTCTTCCTTCAATCCCAATGTCGCCGCCAATTTCGGCAACGATCCGTTGCCGCCGCGCAGCGAGAGATATGCCAAGGCCACCGAATTTCTCGACGTGGCGAAAAAACTATGGTCGAGCTGGGATCCACGCCGCGAAGGCGAGGTGCCGGAAGAGCGTTTCTGGGATGCGGCAACAGCCGAAACCATCGATCATGAGGGGCAATATTTCCATGTGAAAGGCCCGCTCAACGTTCCGCGCGGGCCGCAGGGGCATCCCGTCATCGCGCAGGCCGGTGCCTCCGAAGGCGGCATCGATCTGGCGGCACGCCATGGCGAGATCATCTATTGCAACATCCTGTCACGCCCGGCGGGTCAGGCCTTCGGCAAGAAGGTTCGTGACCGCGCCATCTCCCTCGGCCGCGATCCCTCCGGTATCCGCATCGTTCCCGGCCTTGTCGTCATTCTCGGCGAGACCCGTGAGGAAGCGTTGCGCAAACACGAACTGTATAGCGGAACGGGCTCCGAAGACGGTCTGCTGGCGCGCTTCGCCAGGGAAAACGGCATCAATCCCCGCGACTTCGACCCCGATGCGAAACTCGATGCGGAACGTTTCGTCCCGGACCAGAACCGGCAATGGGCCGTTGGCATGGGGCTTGGCCTTTCCGAACTGCTGACCCACGAAAAGCTCACCGCCCGTGAGGCCGTGCGCCGCTCCGAGGGGCACCACCGGCTGCTGCTTGGCACGCCGGAAGATGTGGCGGATGGGATTATCGACCTCTGGCAGGACGGCACGGTGGATGGTTACACCCTGCAGCCGCCGCGAGCACCCGACGACATTGCTGAATTCGTCGAGAAGGTCGTGCCGGTGCTGCAGGACCGCGGTGTTTACCCGCGCGAATACGAAGGCGCGACAATACGTGACCGCTATGGCCTGCCTTATCCAGATTGAACGGCAGATACGGCACTATTGAAGGTGTCCTCCCGCTAGTCCCGCTGGGGCGAAAATAGCGGGAGCGGGACATATTATTGGCCCGTCGCCACTTTCAAAACCGGCCGCCCGCCGGAAAGCTGCGGCAGGACGGCGGCGAAATCCGTGACGATCTGGCGATAATCTTCCGGCTGGAATTCATAGGGCAGTTCGAGGCGGAATTCCGAGACGTGCGGCAAAACGGGATCGCGCGACAGTTTTTCCAGAATTTCGTCCGTCGTCCCGACGATATCGGGCAGGAAAAGCGTGCGGCGCGCGCCATGCGGCGAGGTCGTGCGCTTGTCACGCCCGGCGGCGAATTCCTGATAACGGCGGCGGGTCGCGGGGCTGGCGCTATCGGTCGGCAGAATCACGCGGCCAAGAGCGACACGCGGCTGGCGCTCATGCGCCCATTCCTGCCGGAAGCGGCTGACCAGTGCCGCCTGCGCGGTCAGAAAATCATCGGTATTTTCGCCGCTGACGATGTTACCGGTCAGGAGATTGAAGCCCGCCTTCCCCGCCCAGCGCGCGGAATTCTGCGATCCGCCGCCATACCATAGCCGGTCCGTCAGCCCCTCGGCGACTGGCCGCAGGCGTGGCACCTGTGCGCCCGCCGCATTGCCCGCTTCCGTCTCGCTGGATAGCGGTTCCGATCTCAGGGCCCTCGCCAACTTTTCGGCGCGGGCGTGGCTGTAATCCGCATCGTGAACCGTATCGACATAATCCGAAATGAGATGAGCGAAGGGCGGTGCGCCAACGGAAACCCCGACATTCAATCGCCCACGCGACAGGACATCCACGGTGGCCAGATCTTCCGCCAGCCTGAAGGGGTTTTCATAACCGAGCTGAATGACGGCGGTGCCGAGGCCAATCCGTTTCGTGCGCTGCGATGCCGCCGCAAGGAAAGTCGCGGCAGAGGACACGCCCCGTTCCAGATGGCGCTGGCGAACCCAGGCGCTGTGATAACCCAGCGCCTCTCCGGCTTCGAAAAGCTGCAGGGTTTCTTCCAGCCCCCGTGCCGGATCGTCATCCTGATAATTGCCGGGAACGAGAAAGGCAAAGTGGGAGATATGGGAAAGGGGCATGGCTGCACATCCGGAAACGACTGTTGAAACTCAGTAGCGCAGATACAGCCATCCCCGTTTCGGACAGCCGTTCAATGCGGCGCATACCCACGCAGAATGCATGATGACAGGTGCGGCTGGCGCGGCATGTTCGTTTATAGTCCCGGCCATTGTTGAAAGATCATTGCGCGATTCAATAATCTACTAAAATTATGGATTACACCTCCATCTGGCATGGGTTGCGCTCGCGCCTCCCGCCGGACTTGCTTCTGCGAAGAGGCAAATATCCCTCAACCACCCTCTCATGTCGAAGACCTTTGCAACACCGTGTGCAAATGGCCTAGATTTCCCGCTTCAACATGTAATACAGATTTTCATACGTATTGACAAATAATGCGCATATGTATGACATTAAATCTGCATCCCCCCGCTGTACGCAACGCGGGCAGGATACCTTCGGGGAAATACCACCCAACAACACCTGCGGCTGGCCGGGAGGAAAATATGGACGACGTGACACTTCTGGCGTTTGCCGTGGTCGCATTTATTGGCATTGCGACGCCCGGTCCGACCGTTTTGCTGGCGCTTGCCAATGGTTCGAGATTCGGCATGCGCCGCGCCATGATCGGCATGGCTGGCGCCGTCCTGTCCGATTTCGTTCTGATCGGTGCGGTTGCGCTGGGATTGGGCGCCTTGCTGGCGGCTTCGGAATTCTGGTTCGGCGTCGTCAAATGGGCAGGCGTCTGTTATCTTGCCTTTCTGGGCATCATGTTGCTGCGCTCCAGGGGGACGCTCGAGGGCGCTCTCCAGTCGACAGACACAAACGGCGTCGCATCCGCCCGCTCGATTTTCCTCAAGAGTTTCCTCATCGCCGTCACAAACCCGAAAGGATATCTGTTCTTTTCGGCCTTCCTGCCGCAATTCATCGAGCCGGCAGCGCCGCAGGTGCCGCAATATGCGGTGCTTGCGCTGGTCCTTGCCGGCATCGATTTCATCGTGATGTTCGGATATGCCCTACTCGGTTCGCAGGCCGCCAGATTATTGCAAAAATCCGGGGCTCTCTGGCTCGACAGGATTTGCGGCGGGGCGCTTTTGACGCTGGCCGCCTCTCTGGCCTTCTACCGTAAGGCAAGCGCCTGACCAACCAGGGCGGCGGTTTCCGGCCTATTCGGTGGCGGCGCGGGAACGCAACAGCACCTTGCAGCGCTCAAGACTGCCGCGCAGATGCGAGGCCATATATTGACGTGCGGCATCGGCATCGCCTTCGATAATGGCGTCGACGATCTTGCCGTGCTCCTCCTGAAGATGGAGATTATAGTCCTTCGGGCGCGATCCGGGCGCCGCACCCTGCAATTCCCCGCGCGGGATGATGCCGGAGCGGATAAGCTGAAGAAATTCCGGAAACCGCCTGTTCTGTGTTGCCTGCGAAATCGCCAGATGGAACTCGAAATCGGCGTCCCGTGTCGGCAGCCCGGCGGCGAGACAGTCGCCGACCCGCCGATGCGCATCGACAATTTCCTCCACCTGCACGGCGGAACGGCGCGATGCCGCAAGCCCGGCGGATTCGATCTCGAAGACCGTGCGCAATTCCAGCAATTCGATTATCGACGAGATGCGCCCCACCGCCAGATCGTTGAACGGCAGCTCCTTGGCCGGTTTTGCCTCCACGGCAAAAACGCCGGCGCCCTTGCGGGCCTCAACCAGACCATCGGCGCGAAGGATGGCGATGGCCTCCCGCACCACCGTGCGGCTGACGGAATATTCACGCGTGAGCGCGCTCTCACTCGGAAGGCGGTCGCCGGGGCGGAACACGCCTTCCGTCAAATCCCGCCGCAGCGCCGAGCTGATTTTCGCCGCGAGCGACATCCCCTGCTTCCTGCTGCTCTCAGCGTCCATTTCGGCTCACCTGTCTAAAACCTGTCTGTCATGTTAGCAAACACCTGCCACATTGCAAGGCCGGGCGCAGGCGATGCCCAGGCCCGGCATGATCCTCAGGCCGCCGCCATGGCCGAACCGGTGGAAAAGCGGTTTCTATATTCGCCGGGCGAAAGGCCAAGAATGCGATGGAATACCCGGCGGAAAGCGGCGGCATCCTCATAGCCCACCGACCAGGCGATCTGATCGACCGAACGGCGGGTGAATTCCAGCAGCTCCCGCGCCTTGCCGACCCGCAGATGCTGGACATATTCAATCGGCTTCATGCCAGTCGCGGCCTTGAAGCGGCGCAGGAAGGTTCGCTCCTCCAGCCCGGCATGGCCGGCCATGTCGGTAACGCTCGTCGCCCGCCCGGCGCGGGCCTGCAGCCAGTGCTGCACCTTCAGGATCGGCTCATCGCCATGCGTCAGCCTTGGGGCGAAACTGCTATAATGACGCTGTTCGCGCCCCGAAGGGTCGATCAGCAGGAACTTGCCGGTCTCGATCATTACCGACGGCCCGAGCAGCCGGTCGACGATGCGCAGGCCAAGATCGGTCCACGCCATCAACCCGCCAGCCGTGATGATGTCGCCATCCTCGATAACGATCTTGTCTATCTCCAGCCGGATATCGGGAAAACGCTCGCGGAACCGCTCGGCAAACAGCCAGTGGGTCGTGGCCGGGCGACCGGACAGGAGACCCGTGGCCGCAATCATGAAGGAGCCGCCGCAACTGGCGGCCAGCGTCGCCCCCTGTGCATGCCGGTCCAGCAGCCAGCGAGCGTAAGGCTCGGCCTCGTCGATTTCGGCAGGCCCAGTCAGCCGGCCGGGCACCACGAAAATATCGGGATGTCCCGGCCTGCCGGGCTCGGTGTCATGACAGCGGGAAAATTCGCCGCCCTCGCCCATGCTCCAGTGGCTGACGCGCAGTTTCGGTCCGCCGCGATCCTGTGAAAACACCGACGCGATGGCGAAAAGATCGGTTATGCCATGCACCATGGCGATCTGACAGTCCCGATAGAGGACCAGCCCCACTTCCAGCGCGCTTCCCGTTACACCCGCCATGCGCCCCCCCGTTTTGTCAGTTTCGGCTCGTTTTCTGTCAAAAGCGCCAATCCAGCCCCGGCTGCCTCCAGAGTATCTCTATTCCCACGGGACGCAAGCAAGCTCCCTGCAACAGGAGAGAGAGCCATGACAACGATCACCACCAGAGACGGGACGCATATTTTCTACAAGGACTGGGGCCCGAAAGACGGCCAGCCCATCATCTTCTCCCATGGCTGGCCGCTCAGCGCCGATGCATGGGATGCGCAGATGGTGTTCTTCGCTAACAACGGTTTCCGCACCATCGCCCATGACCGCCGCAGCCACGGCCGCTCGGATCAGGTCTGGCATAACAATACCATGGACCAATATGCCGACGACCTGGCCGAGCTGATCGAACAGCTCGATCTTCACGACATCATTCTGGTCGGCCATTCCACCGGCGGCGGCGAGGTCACCCGCTATATCGGCCGCCACGGCACGGCCCGCGTCGCGAAAATCGCCCTCATCGGCGCGGTTCCGCCGCTGATGCTGAAGACGGAAAGCAACGCCATCGGCCTGCTGATCGATGTTTTCGACGGCATCCGCAAGGGCACCTATGACAATCGCAGCCAGTTCTTCAAGGATCTGACCATTCCCTTCTACGGCTACAACCGTGAAGGTGCCGTGATATCCGAAGGCATCCGCGAGGAATTCTGGCGGCAGGGCATGATGGGCGGCCTGAAAGGCCAGCTCGACAGCATTCGCGCCTTTTCGGAAAGCGATTTCCATCAGGACCTGAAGGCCTTCGACAAACCGACGCTGGTTCTGCATGGCGATGACGACCAGATCGTGCCGGTTGGTGCATCCGCGCTTTCCACGGTCAAAATCGTCAAACACGCGGTCCTCAAAATCTATGAAGGCGCGGACCATGGCCTGACGCAGACCCATCAGGACCGGTTCAACGCCGACCTTCTCGCCTTCATCAACGCCTGAAACCGTCGGATACAGGAGATACGGACATGACACAGAATACATTTCTCATCACCGGCGCATCCGACGGCATCGGTGCGGTCTATGCGGAACGACTGGCAAAACGCGGCCATGATCTCATCCTCGTGGCGCGGCGCGCCGAAAAGCTGAAGGCGCTCGCCGCACAGCTGGAAAAGGATCATGGCATCGCGGTCGAGGTTCTCTCCGCCGATCTTTCCAGGGCGGAAGACCTCGAAAAGGTAGAGGCACGGCTGCGCGACGACCGGCGGATTACCGGCCTCGTCAACAATGCCGGCATTGCAGGGGAAGGCGCGATCACGGCGCTGGACCCGGCCTATGTGACGACGATGATCAACCTCAACATTCTTGCCGTCACCCGGCTTGCGGCAGCCATAGCGCCACGCCTTGCCGCCGAAGGCAAGGGCACGATCATCAACATGACCTCGGTCACGGCGCTGATGCCGGCGGCGTTTACCGCCGTCTATCCGGCGACCAAGGCCTTCGTGCTTGCCTTCACAGAAGCCCTGCAGGCGCAGCTTTCACCTTCCGGTGTGCGGGTTCAGGCCGTCCTGCCCGGCATCACCCGCACGGCGATCTGGGAAGAAGAGCGGCTCGACGCCATTCCGGCCGCCATGATCATGGATGTTCACGAGATGGTGGATGCGGCCCTCGCCGGTCTCG
Source organism: Agrobacterium sp. GD03872 (assembly GCF_029840625.1). Lineage (NCBI taxonomy): Bacteria > Pseudomonadati > Pseudomonadota > Alphaproteobacteria > Hyphomicrobiales > Rhizobiaceae > Agrobacterium > Agrobacterium sp. GD03872. The sequence continues at coordinate 686,379 of NZ_JAOCCY010000001.1, read as the reverse complement.
ATCTCGGTGAGACCATGACCATTCCTTCGCTGCCGGATACGGCCGATCTCGAAAATTTCCTTGCGGCGCGCGCAGCGCTGAGGCCCAATCTGTCGCATGCACTTGCCGCCAGCCGGTATCGTGCAGCCAAGACCGAATAGCGGGAGACGTATCATGATCCTCGGACTGACCATTCCCCAATTCACGGCATTGCATGTGACTTTAAGCTTCATCGGCATTGCCACCGGACTGATCGCCCTGCCCGCTTATGCGGCGGGGCGGTGGATGCCGCGCATGATGGCGCTTTTCCTCGTCACCACGCTTGCCACCACACTCACCGGCTTCCTCTTCCCCTTCGGCAATTTCACACCGGCGCTCGGCGTCGGCATCATCTCCACCCTCGTTCTGGCAATCGCGCTGGTGGCGCTTTACGGATACGGTCTGAATGGCAGGGCGCGCATCGTCTATGCGATCACCGCAACGATCAGCCTTTATCTCAATATGTTCGTGCTGATCGTTCAGGCCTTTCTCAAGGTCGAAACACTCAATGCTCTGGCGCCGAACGGCAACGAACCGCCATTTGTCGCCGCACAGGCGGTCCTGCTTATTGCGGCAATCTGTCTCGGCTGGAAGGCGGCGCGCCGCAGGATCGCCGCCTGAAGCACGACGATATTCGAACCGGTCTACGGGGAAAACGCCTTGTGCCAGAATAGTTTCGGGCACCAGGCGTTTTTACGCGCCAAAAGCAGGCAATCTCCGCCCACCCGTCACAAAACGAAGAAATCCCGCCTCTAGTTTCCCCTTCGAACCATTCCCGAACCCATCCCTTGCATGAAATCATTATACATTATATAATAATATATAATAATGCTGCACCACAGGAGAAGCCTATGAATGTCGTGAAGATCAACGAGCGCCTGACAGTTGCGGGCCAGCCGATGATCGCTGATTTCCCATCGCTCTCGGCTCAGGGCTTTAAAAGCATCATCAATGCCCGGCCGGATGGCGAAGAACCCGGCCAGCCCGGCAATGCGCAGGAAAAAAGCGCCGCCAGCGCCGCGGGCATGGACTATGGCTTCATCCCGGTCAGCGGACCCACCATAACCGAAGCCGATATCCGCGCCTTCCAGCAGAAAATGGCAGAAGCGGAAGGTCCCGTTTTTGCCCATTGCAAGGGCGGCACCCGTGCGCTCACGCTTCATGTTCTCGGGGAAGCACTGGATGGGCGCATCGAAAGGGACGATATCGAGGCTTTCGGCAAGGCGCATGGCTTTGATCTTTCCGGCGCTGCGCGCTGGCTGGAACGGCGGGCGGCGGCAGTGCCTCACGTCAAGGCATTCTTCGATCCGCGCACATGGAGCGTGCAATATGTCGTTTCCGATCCCGCAACCGGGCGCTGCGCCATTATCGACCCGGTCTATGATTTCGACGAAAAATCCGGTGCGACCGGAACCATGAATGCCGACGCCATTCTGGATTATGTGCAGAGCCAGGGGCTTTCGGTGGAATGGATTCTCGATACCCATCCCCATGCCGACCATTTTTCCGCCGCCCACTATCTGAAGCAGAAGACCGGTGCATCAACGGCCATAGGTGCGAAAGTCACTGGCGTACAGAAACTCTGGCAGGACAAATACAATTGGCCTGATCTCAAGACCGACGGCTCGCAATGGGACCGGCTGTTCGACGCCGGAGACCGGTTCAATATCGGCTCGCTGGAAGCACGCGTGCTGTTTTCGCCCGGGCATACGCTGGCTTCCGTCACCTATGTGGTAGGCAATGCCGCCTTTGTACATGATACGCTCTTCATGCCCGATTCCGGCACCGCACGCGCCGATTTTCCGGGCGGCAGCGCCAGGGAACTCTGGGCGTCCATTCAGGCCATCCTCGCCCTTCCCGATGAAACACGGCTTTTCACCGGCCATGATTATCAGCCCGGCGGCCGCGCCCCGAAATGGGAAAGCACGGTGGCCGAACAGAAACGCAGCAATCCGCACATTGCCGGCGTGACGGAAGAGGGTTTCATTCGCCTCAGGGAAACGCGCGACCGCACATTGCCGATGCCGAAGCTCATTCTTCACGCCCTGCAGGTCAATATTCGCGGCGGCCGCCTGCCGGAGCCGGAAGCGAATGGCAAGCGTTATCTGAAATTCCCGCTCGACGTGCTGGAGGGCAGCACATGGTGACGGAAAACACGGTGGAAAAGACCCCGCACATCGGTGAGATCCCCCTTCCCGCCATGGAGGAGCGCGCCGTTGAGGTCGCGATACTTTTGAAAACGCTGGCCCACCCCGCCCGGCTGATGCTCGCCTGCACGCTGGCGCAGGGGGAGTTTTCCGTCGGCGAACTGGAGGCCAAGCTGGATATCCGCCAGCCGACACTCTCCCAGCAGCTCGGCGTCCTCAGGGAAGCCGGTGTGGTCGAGACCCGGCGCGAGGCCAAACAAATCTTCTATCGGCTGACGCAAGACAAGGCGGCGCAGCTGATTGCCGCCCTTTACGCCATCTTCTGCGCGCCTGAGGAGGTCGCCCGATGAGCGCCTATGGGCCTTCTCTTTTCGGCGGCATGCTGCTCGGCCTCGCCAGCATCTTGTTGTTTCTGTTCAACGGCCGTATCGCCGGCATCAGCGGTATCATCGGCAACGTGCTGGGCAAGGAGCGGCGTTTCATCAACCTGGCATTCGTGGCCGGCCTGCTTGCCGGGCCTTATCTTTATGCCGCCGCCTTTGGCCAGCTTCCCGCCGTCACCGTCAGCGCACCATGGCCGTTGATCCTCATTGCCGGTCTCTTGGTGGGTTTCGGCACACGCATGGGCTCCGGCTGCACCTCGGGTCACGGGATCATGGGACTGGCGCGATTTTCCCGGCGCTCCATCGCCGCCACCCTGACCTTCCTGATCGCCGGCATCTGCACCGCGACGATAACGGGGGCCCTGTCATGAAAAACCTTGCCATGGCGCGCCTTGCACTGGCGCTGACGGCAGGGGCCCTTTTCGGTTTTGGCCTGTCGCTCTCCGGCATGGTCGATCCGACCCGCGTTTCGGGGTTTCTGGATGTGGCAAGCGGCCATTGGGACCCCAGCCTGATTTTCGTTCTGGGCGGCGCTGTCATGGTGGCCGTACCGGGCGTGCTGCTCAGCCGATTTTTTGCCAAACCCGTTCTCGCCGAAGACTTCAGCCTTCCCGCAAAAACCCGCATCGACCGGCCGCTCATAACGGGCTCGGCCATTTTCGGCGTAGGCTGGGGACTTGCCGGTTTCTGCCCCGGCCCGGCGCTGTCGGCTTTTGCCCTCGGGCTTATGCCTGTCGTCCTGTTCGTGTGCGCCATGATTGCCGGCATGCTGGCGCATGACCGTCTTTATGCAAGAGAACCATAGAACATCCGCCAAGGCGCATTTGCCGGCCGAAAGACAAACGGTCGCACGGGTCCAAAATACCCGCGCGACCGCATTGTCGATCAGAGATCGATCAGGCTCTTGCCCGTCATTTCCGCCGGCAGCGGTACATTCATGAGCTGCAGCAACGTGGGCGCGACATCGGCGAGGATGCCGTCATGCAGCTTCGCACCTTCCGGACCGCCAAACAGGATAACCGGCACCGGATTGGTGGTATGCGCCGTGTGCGGGCCGCCGGTCACCGGATCGACCATGGTTTCGCAATTGCCGTGGTCGGCAATGACAAGCATCGCACCACCCACTTTTTCGAGGGCGGCGACAACGGCGGCAAGCCCGCGATCCACGGCTTCGCAGGCCTTGATTGCGGCCTGCAGGTCTCCGGTATGGCCGACCATGTCGGGATTGGCGTAATTGGTGACGATCAGATCGTAACCCTTGCCAATCGCCTCGACAAATTTTTCCGTCACTTCCGGCGCGCTCATCTCCGGCTGCAGATCATAGGTCGCGACCTTCGGCGATTTCGGCATGAAACGATCTTCGCCGACTTCCGGCTCCTCCTTGCCGCCATTCAGGAAGAAGGTGACATGCGGATATTTTTCGGTTTCAGCTAGGCGGAACTGCGTAAGCCCCTGCTTCGCCACCCATGCGCCGAGCGTATTGGCGATATCGCGCTTCGGATAAGCCGTCGTCATGAAATCATTATGCCGCGTGGAATATTCCACCATGCCAAGCAGCGCCGAAAGGGTGGGTTTTTCACGCGAAAAACCGTCGAAATCATCCGCGCCGATGGCAAGCAGAATTTCACGGGCGCGGTCGGCACGGAAATTCAGGCAGAACAGGCCGTCACCAGCCTTGAACCCCTCATAACCGTCGATCACCGTCGGCAGGATGAATTCATCGGTGACATTGTTCCTGTAGCTCTGGGCAACGGCGCTCACCGCGTCCCGCGCGTGTTCGCCTTTCGCCAGAACCATGGCGTCATAGGCTTTTTCGACGCGCTCCCAGCGATTGTCGCGATCCATCGCATAATAACGACCGATCACCGTGCCGATGCTGGCGCCCTGCGGCAGGCTCGCCACCAGCGCCGCCACAAAATCTTCAGCCGATTGCGGCGCGACATCGCGGCCATCGGTGATGGCATGCACCACGACCTTCAGACCCTGGCTGACCATCAGCTTCACCGCCGCCTGGCCGTGGAGAATATGGCCATGGACACCGCCGTCGGAAACGACGCACATCAGATGCGCCACACCGCCTGCGGCCTTCACCTTGGCGGCAAAATCAAGCATCGCCGCATTGCGGAAAAAGCTGCCATCCTCGATTGCCAGATCGATCTGGCCGAGATCCATGGCGACGATGCGGCCGGCGCCGATATTGGTGTGGCCGACTTCCGAATTGCCCATCTGCCCGGTGGGCAGGCCGACCTTCGGGCCGAAGGTGGTCAGCGTCGCATTCGGGCAGGAGGCAAAAAGCCGGTCCATGGTCGGCGTGTTAGCCAGCACCGGAGCATTGCTGGATTTGTCCTCGCTCAGCCCCCAGCCATCGAGAATAGTCAGGACAACGGGTTTGGGAGTGTGCATGGGAGGACCTTCTTCATTCGGTTGCCGGCGGAGGGCGGACCGCCGGGCGCTGGAGCGCCCTCTTCCGCCACTGTGATCATGATGAGAAAACATGCTTCTCGTTCTTCTCTTCTATACCCGAAGATGACGAACGCAAGCCTATACCGACAGCGAAACAGTTCCGTGAAGGTCGAAAACGCGGGCTAAAAAATGCAGTCATGACACGCACATGCTTTCATTCCCGTGCTCGTCACAGGAATCCAGCCCGACGCGCATCTGCGCGGCGGGAGAGTCCTTTCAGCCCAAAGACTTGGGCTGGCTGCCCCCCTGTGACAAGCACAGGGATGAGGGAGCACGGGTCGCCCTCAGTCTATGAAAATCAGCGCCGGCTTTTCCAGTAGCGCCTTGACGGCCTGGATGAAGACTGCGGCATCCCACCCGTCGACAACCCGATGATCGAAACTCGACGACAGGTTCATCATCTTGCGCGGCACAAAGCGAATTCCATCCCAGACCGGCCGCATCACGATCTTGTTGACACCGATGATCGCCACCTCGGGGTGATTGATGATGGGCGTCGAGACCACACCGCCCAGCGGCCCAAGCGAGCTGATAGTGATGGTGGAACCCATCAGTTCTTCCCGATGCGCCGTGCCGGTACGGGCGGCTTCCGCAACGCGCGCCACTTCCTCCGCACATTCCCAGAGGCCGAGCGTTTCCGTGTGGCGTACGACCGGAACCGTCAGGCCCGACGGCGTCTGCGTGGCGATGCCGATATGGACGGCTTCATAGTGGCTGACGACACCTTTATCGTCGTCAAAGGTGGCATTCATGCCGGGATGATCGGCAATGGCTTTCACCAGCGCACGCATCAAGAACGGCAGGATCGTCAGCTTCGGTTGCCCGGAGCGGCGGCTGGCGTTCATGGTCGCGCGCAGATCCTCCAGATCGGTCACGTCGACTTCCTCGACATAGGTGATGTGCGGAATGCTGAATGCGGACAGCACCATCTTCTCGGCAATCTTGCGCCGCAGCCCCGTCACCTTCACTTCCTCGACAGCGCTGTCATGCGGCGCTATCGGCTCGGGTCGTTCCGGCCGTCTCCGCACGGTTAAAAACCCATCGAGATCGGCATGGGTGATATGCCCGTCCGGCCCCGTTCCCTTCACCTGTCCAAGATCGATATCGAGATCGTCAGCCCGCTGGCGGACGGCGGGCGACGCCAGAGGTTTATGGTGCTCAACCTCGGGAGACGAAGGCGCATCCTCGATTTCACGGGCGGGCTGGATTTCAGCCGCTGGCGGCTCTTCCGTCATGTCGGACGGCGCTTCCGGTTCCAGCGCAGCCTCTGCAGAAGCAGTGACTGCGGCATCGGTTTCGATACGCACCAGCGGCGCCTTTACCGCCACAGTGTCGCCCACCGCCGCCGCCAGCCAGGTGACGACACCTGCCACCGGCGACGGGATCTCCACCGTCGCCTTGTCGGTCATCACGGCTGCCAGCACCGTGTCCTCATGCACGGGATCGCCCGGCTTGACGTTCCATTCCACCAGTTCGGCTTCCGCCACACCTTCACCGACATCGGGCATGGTAAGAACAAATTCCGCCATAATCAGGCCTCCATGATTTCGACGAGGGCGCGCCCGACGCGGGCCGGCCCCGGAAAATAGTCCCATTCCTGCGCGTGGGGATAAGGCGTATCCCAGCCCGCCACACGGACGACGGGAGCCTCGAGATGATAGAAACAATGTTCCTGCACCAGCGACACGACTTCCGCACCGAAGCCGGAAGTCAGCGTCGCCTCATGCACCATGACGCAGCGGCCCGTCTTGGAAACGGACTTCACGATGGTGTCGAGATCGAGCGGCAGCAGGCTGCGAAGATCGATGATCTCGGCATCCACCCCCGTCTCTTCCGCCGCCGCCAGCGCCACATGCACCATGGTGCCATAAGCGATGACGGTGACAGCGTTGCCGGGGCGGCGTATCTCGGCCTTGCCGATCGGGATGGTATAGTGCCCTTCCGGCACCTCACCCATCTCGTGTTTGGACCAGGGCGTGACGGGCCGGTCGTGGTGGCCGTCGAAGGGGCCGTTATAAAGCCGCTTAGGCTCAAGAAACATGACAGGGTCGGGGTCTTCGATGGATGCGATCAACAGACCCTTGGCGTCATAAGGGTTGGAGGGAACCACCACCTTCAGCCCGCAGACATGGGTGAAAAGCGCTTCCGGGCTCTGGCTATGCGTCTGCCCGCCGAAAATGCCGCCGCCGGTCGGCATTCTGAGCACGATCGGGCAGGTGAAATCGCCATTGGAACGATAGCGGATACGCGCCGCCTCCTGGGTGATCTGGTCATAGGCGGGATACATGTAATCGGCAAACTGGATTTCGACACAGGGGCGCAGGCCGTAAGCAGCCATGCCGATGGCGGTGCCGACAATGCCGGATTCGCTGATCGGCGCATCGAAACAGCGGGTCCTGCCGTATTTTCCCTGCAGCCCCTGCGTGGCGCGGAACACGCCGCCGAAATAACCCACATCCTCACCGAACACCACCACATCGTCGCTGCGTTCCATGGACACATCCATGGCGCTGCGGACGGCTTCGATCATCGTCATTCTCGTCATGTCAGTACCCGGCTTTCTGGCGTTGACGGACGAGATGCGGCGGCATCTCGGCATAAACGCCCTCGAAAATATCCTTGGTCGGCGGCTTGCCGCCCGCATGCAGCGTGCCGTGGCTTTCCGCTTCGCGCTGCGCCTCGATCACCTCGTCGGCGATCTCCGCTTCCGCCTGCCGGTGCCGCTCCTCAGACCAGAAACCCCGCAGGATGAGGTGCTTCTTCAGCCTCAGGACCGGGTCGCCGAGCGGCCAGGCCTCGGATTCGGCCTTGGGTCGGTAGGCGCTCGGATCGTCGGAGGTGGAATGGGCGCCGACACGATAGGTGACATATTCGATCAGCGTCGGGCCGAGATTGCGTCGCGCGCGTTCCACGGCCCAGCGCGCCACGGCATAGACGGCAAGATAATCATTGCCATCGACCCTGAGCGCCGGAATGCCGAAACCCAGCCCGCGCGCCGCAAAGGTGCCGGAACCGCCGCGTGCGATGCCCTGAAAGGTGGAAATGGCCCATTGATTGTTGACGATATTGAGGACAACCGGCGCCTTGTAGGTGGAGGCGAAGACCAGCGCGGAATGAAAATCCGATTCCGCCGTCGAGCCGTCGCCGATCCAGGCCGCCGCGATCTTCGTATCGCCCTTGATGGCCGAGGCCATCGCCCAGCCGACCGCCTGCACATATTGCGTGGCGAGATTGCCGGATACGGTGAAGAAGCCATGCTCCTTCGAGGAGTGCAGAACCGGCATTTGCCGCCCGTGCAAAGGGTCAAGCTCGTTGGAATAGATCTGGTTCATCATGGTGACGAGCGGATAGTCATCGGCGATCAAGAGACCCGCCTGCCGGTAGGTCGGGAAATTCATGTCGCCTTTGGAAAGCGCCTTGCGGAAGGCGCAGCTGACCGCCTCCTCGCCCAGATGCTGCATGTAAAAGGAGGTCTTGCCCTGCCGTTGCGCCATCAGCATGCGGGCATCGAAAGCGCGAAGCCGCATCATGTTTTTCAGGCCCACCAGCAATTCCTCGTCCGAGAGCAGCCCTGCCCATGGCCCGACGGCCTCGCCCTGGTGATTGAGGACGCGGATGATCGAATAGGCCAGATCGCGCATGCTTTCCGGCGCTGCATCCACCTCCGGGCGCGGCACCGACCCCGCCTTGGGTATTTTCACATTGGAGAAATCCGGCTGGTCGCCGGGCCGCACCGCGGGCTCCGGCACATGCAGGCTGAGATGCGTGGTTTCGGTAATATCCATTCTACTCCTCCCATCGCCATCTCCTCCAGACGACGAAACAATTTTCAGAGGTTTCGCGCGATGACCATGCGCTGGACATCGCTGGTTCCCTCGTAAATCTGGCAGATGCGCACATCGCGATAGATCCGCTCCACCGGATAATCCGCCATGTAGCCGTAACCGCCGTGAATCTGGATGGCGTCCGAGCAGACCCGCTCGGCCATTTCGGACGCGAAGAGTTTTGCCATCGAGGCTTCAGAGAGGCAGGGCTCCCCCGCTTCCTTCAACGCCGCCGCATGCAACACCAGCTGCCGCGCCGCCGTAATCCGCGTCGCCATATCCGCGAGGCGAAACGCCACCGCCTGATGCTCGATGATTGCCTGTCCGAAGGCCTTGCGCTCACGGGCATAATCCCGCGCTGTCTCGAAGGCGGCCTGCGCCATGCCGACGGCCTGCGCGGCGATGCCGATGCGGCCGCCTTCCAGATTGGCGAGCGCGATGCGATAACCCTGCCCCTCGTCGCCCAGCCGCAATTGCGCCGGGACCGCCATGTCAGTAAAGGCAATCTGGCAGGTATCCGAAGAGTGCAGCCCGAGTTTTTCCTCGACTCTGATCACCTCGTAACCCGGCGTATCGGTCGGCACGATGAAGGCCGTGATGCCCTTCTTGCCCGCCGCCGCATCGGTGACGGCAAAAACGATGACGACATCGCCATTTTTGCCCGAGGTGATGAACTGTTTCGCGCCGTCGAGAATATAACGGTCGCCATCGCGCCGAGCGCGGGTCTTGAGGTTGGACGCATCGGAACCGGCCTGCGGTTCGGTCAGTGCAAAACCGCCGATCCATTCGCCGGAAGCGAGTTTGGGCAGGAAACGCTGCTTCTGCTCCTCGGTTCCGAATTTCAGGATCGGCACACAGCCGACCGAATTATGCACGCTCATGATGGTGGAACAGGCGCCATCACCGGCAGCGATCTCCTCCAGCGCCAGCGCATAGGCCACCGCACCGGTTTCCGAGCCGCCACAATCCTCGGAGACCAGCATGCCAAGGAAACCGAGGCCTCCCATTTCCTTCAGCTCGTCTTTAGGAAACCGGCTTTCCCGGTCGCGCGCGCTGGCACCGGGGGCGAGCCGCTCGCGGGCGAAATCGCGGGCCATGTCCCTGATCTGCTGCTGGGCTTCGGTGAGAATCATCGCCGCCTCCCTTAATGTCGCTCGATGCCGAGCGCGGTTGCCTCACCGCCGCCGATGCAGACAGCGGCCACGCCGCGTTTCAGCCCGTAGCGCTGCAGGGCAGCCAGCAAGGTGACGACAATCCTTGCGCCGGAAGCGCCGATCGGATGACCGAGCGCGCAGGCGCCGCCATGCACATTCACCTTGTCATGCGGCAGATCGAGATCGCGCATCGCCGCCATGGCCACCACGGCAAAGGCCTCGTTGATTTCGAACAGGTCGACATCCTTCGCCTTCCAGCCGGTCTTGTCGAACAGCCTTTTCATCGCGCCGATGGGAGCCGTTGGATATCCGGCGGGTGCATCCGCATGGGTGGCCTGACCGATAATGGTCGCCAGCGGTGAAAGGCCCCGCCTTTCCGCTTCGGAGCGACGCATGAGAACGAGAGCCGCCGCACCATCGGAGATAGAACTGGAATTGGCCGCCGTCACCGTACCGCCATCGCGAAAGGCGGGTTTCAGCTGCGGTATCTTTTCCGGCTTTGCCTTGCCCGGCTGCTCGTCCACGGAAACATCGCCGACGGGCGCTATTTCCGCCTCGAACGCCCCCTCCGCTATGGCGCGTCGCGCCCTTTCCAGCGAGGCGAGCGCATAGTCATCCTGCATGGCCCGGGTGAACTGATAGGCTTCAGCGCAATCTTCCGCGAAAGTGCCCATCAGCCGGCCCTTGTCATAGGCGTCTTCGAGACCATCCAGAAACATGTGGTCGGTGAGTTTGCCGTGGCCGAGACGATAGCCGTTGCGGGCACGGTCCAGCAGGTAGGGCGCATTGCTCATGCTTTCCATGCCGCCCGCCAGCACGATGGAAGAGCTTCCCGCCGCAATCTGGTCATGCCCCAGCATGATTGCTTTCATGCCCGAGCCGCACATCTTGTTGATGGTCGTCGCGCCAATCGTGTTGGGAATGCCGGCGGCAATGGCCGCCTGTCTGGCCGGAGCCTGCCCCTGCCCGGCCGTGAGCACACAGCCCATCAGCACATCATCTATGTTGGAAAACGGAACCGCGGCCCGCTCGATGGCCGCGCGGATCGCCGCCGCCCCGAGATCGGGTGCGGTCACCGATTTGAATTCGCCCTGGAACCCACCCATAGCAGTACGGGCGGCCCCGACGATCACGACAGGGTCATGCACAGCCAAATACACCTCCCTTGGTCATTCTCCCGCTTGAGAAAACGACCGTCATCGCGATCTCCTCCAGACCTCGACTGATATGAACGCTATCACCAACTCGAATTCATTTCAAAGCTATTTTGATTGACAGTTTTTTGATTGGCGATATCTTTGATCCAACAATTAGTCATATCATAGAGCAAATGATCCATGATTGAGCTCGACAGTTTCGACCAGAAGATTCTGCATGTGCTCGGCGATGACGGGCGGGTGAGCTGGCGGGATCTGGCGGCACGGATAGGTCTTTCCTTCACGCCGACGCTGCGGCGCGTGCGCAAGCTGGAAGAGGAAGGCATCATTCGTGGTTACACCGCCGTGTTCGATGAGAACCGGCTGCTCGGCAATATGGGCGTCTTCATTTCCGTCACGCTGGAACGGCAGATCAAGGAAGCGCTGACGACCTTCGAGCATCATGTCGCTTCCATTCCCGAAGTGGTGGGCGGTTACCAGACCAGCGGCAGCTCCGATTACCTGATCCACGCCATGGTGCGGGATCTGCCGCATTATCAGCAGCTTCTGGATTTCCTGACCACCGTTCCCGGCGTGTCGCGCATCCAGTCCAATTTCGCCATCAAGACATTCGTGCGCCGTTCCGCCGCCTTCACCGGGGGTGACGCGCCGTAAATCAAGGGTTGCCGGCGCGGAGGAGGCGCCGGCTGCTGACAAAAGGGACGGCCTGTCGTCCGGAGGAGGAGACGCGATGAGTTTGAACCTCGCCGCCATTTTCGATGCCGATCTCGGCCCGGAAATCGCAGCATTGCGCGACAGCGCAAGAGCATTCGCCGACGATAAAATTACCCCGCTCGCCGCCGAGATCGACCGCGACGACCGTTTTCCACGCAAGCTCTGGCCGCAAATGGGCGAGCTCGGCCTGCACGGCATCACCGTTTCAGAAGAATTCGGAGGAGCCGACATGGGTTATCTCGCCCATTGCGTGGCCATGGAGGAAATAAGCCGGGCTTCGGCTTCCATCGGCCTTTCCTACGGCGCGCATTCCAACCTCTGCATCAACCAGATTCACCGCTGGGGCACGGATGCGCAGAAGCTGAGATATCTGCCAAAACTCGTCTCCGGCGAACATGTCGGCTCGCTCGCCATGAGCGAGACGGAAGCCGGTTCGGATGTCGTCTCCATGCGGCTGAAGGCGGAACGCAAGGGTGACCGCTACGTGCTGAACGGCGCGAAAATGTGGATCACCAATGGCCACGAGGCCGATACGCTGGTGGTCTACGCCAAGACGGATATGGCTGCCGGCCCACGCGGCATCACCGCCTTCCTGATCGAGAAGGGCTTCAAGGGGTTTCGCCCGGCCCAGAAACTCGACAAGCTCGGCATGCGGGGCTCACCCACCTCGGAACTGGTATTCGAGGATTGCGAGGTGCCGGAAGAGAACATTCTCGGACGCCTCAATGACGGCGTGGCGGTGCTGATGAGCGGGCTGGATTACGAACGCGCCGTGCTGGCCGCGGGCCCGGTCGGCATCATGCAGGCGGCCATCGATCTGGTTCTGCCCTATGCCCGCGAGCGCAAGCAATTCGGCAAGCCTATCGGCGAATTCCAACTGGTGCAGGGCAAGCTCGCCGATATTTATTCGGCCATGAATGCCTCCCGCGCCTATGTCTATGCCGTGGCGCGGGCCTGCGACAATGGTCGCATCACAAGGCAGGACGCGGCGGGCGCGATCCTGTTTGCCGCCGAACGGGCGACGCAGGTGGCCCTGGATGCCATCCAGCTTCTCGGCGGTTCCGGTTATGTCAATGAAAGCCCGGCCGGACGGCTGCTGCGCGACGCCAAGCTTTATGAAATCGGCGCGGGTACCAGCGAAATCCGCCGGATGCTGATCGGCCGCGAACTGGTCAAGGGCAACGGGTGAGGACACGCGATGAAGCTTACATCCAGTCTGAACCGCGACCCCACCTTCGCTGCCAATGTCGATTTCATGTCGGGTCTGGTGGATGACCTGCAGCAGCACGTCGAAAAAATCTCCAGAGGCGGCGGCGACAAGGCCCGCGAACGGCATCTTTCCCGCGGCAAATTGCTGGCGCGCGACCGGATCGAAGCCCTTCTCGATCCCGGCAGCCCGTTTCTCGAATTTTCGCAATTCGCAGCCTACGAGGTCTATGACGAACCCGTTCCCGCCGCCGGCATCGTCACCGGCATCGGCCGGGTCTCGGGCCGCGAATGCGTCATCGTCGCCAATGATGCGACGGTTAAAGGCGGCACCTATTATCCGCTGACGGTGAAGAAACATCTGCGCGCGCAGGAAATCGCCACGGAGAACCGCCTGCCCTGCATCTATCTGGTGGATTCCGGCGGCGCGAACCTGCCCAATCAGGACGAGGTGTTTCCCGACCGCGATCATTTCGGCCGCATCTTCTACAATCAGGCCAACATGTCGGCGGAAGGCATCGCCCAGATTGCCGTGGTGATGGGCAGTTGCACAGCAGGCGGGGCTTATGTGCCTGCCATGAGCGACCAGTCCGTCATCGTCAAAAATCAGGGCACGATCTTCCTCGGCGGCCCGCCGCTGGTGAAGGCCGCGACCGGCGAGGTGGTGAGCGCGGAAGAGTTGGGCGGCGCTGACGTGCATTCGCGGCAATCCGGCGTCACCGATCATTACGCCAATAACGATCGCCACGCGCTGGCGCTGACCCGTCGGATCGTCTCGACACTCAACCGCCGCAAACAGGTGGAGCTGGATATTCGCGAGCCGGCGGAGCCGCTTTATCCGGCAGACGAGCTTTACGGTGTCATACCCGCCGATACGCGAAAACCCTTCGAAGTTCGCGAGATCATCGCGCGTCTGGTGGACGGTTCCGAATTCGACGAGTTCAAGGCGCTTTACGGCACGACTTTGGTCTGCGGTTTCGCCCATATCCATGGCTATCCCGTTGGCATCGTCGCCAATAACGGCATTCTCTTTTCGGAATCGGCGCTGAAGGGCGCGCATTTCATCGAACTCTGCTGCCAGCGCGGTATTCCGCTGGTCTTCCTGCAAAACATCACCGGCTTCATGGTCGGCAAGGCCTATGAGGCTGGTGGTATCGCCAAGGACGGCGCCAAGCTCGTCACCGCCGTCGCATCGGCAAAAGTGCCGAAATTCACCGTCATCATCGGCGGCTCCTTCGGGGCAGGCAATTACGGCATGTGCGGGCGGGCCTATTCGCCGCGCTTTTTGTGGATGTGGCCCAACGCCCGCATTTCCGTGATGGGCGGTGAACAGGCGGCCTCCGTTCTGGCGCAAATTCGCCGCGACGGCATCGAGGCCGATGGCCGTCACTGGTCGAAGGAAGGCGAGGAGGCATTCAAGCAGCCGATCCGGGAGAAATATGAAAAAGAGGGGCATCCCTATTATGCCAGCGCGCGGCTGTGGGACGACGGCATCATCGATCCCCGGGATACCCGTTTCGTGCTCGGCCTCGGGCTTTCCGCAGCACTCAACGCACCGATAGAACCCACCCGTTTTGGCCTGTTCAGGATGTGAGGCGACGATGTTCTCGAAGATACTGATCGCCAACAGGGGCGAAATCGCCTGCCGCATCATCCGCACCGCCGCCAGGATGGGCATCCGCACCGTCGCCGTCTATTCAGATGCCGACCGGGAAGCCATGCATGCGGCACTGGCCGATGAAGCCATCGCCATCGGCCCCGCACCGGCGCGCTCGTCCTATCTCGACGCCGAAAGGATCATTGCCGCCGCAAGGGCAAGCGGCGCGCAAGCCATTCATCCAGGTTACGGTTTTCTCTCCGAAAATGCGGCTTTCGCCAAAGCCTGCGCCGCTGCCGGCCTCGTTTTCATCGGCCCGCCGCCCGAAGCGATCCGCGCCATGGGCGGCAAAAGCGAAGCGAAGGCGCTGATGGCGAAAGCCGGCGTCCCCGTTGTCCCGGGTTATCATGGCGACGAACAAGGCGGGAAACGGCTCTCGGGCGAGGCGGACAAGATCGGTTATCCGGTGCTGCTCAAGGCTTCGGCCGGCGGCGGCGGCAAGGGCATGCGCATTGTCCGGCGGGAACACGATTTTGCGGCGGAACTTGCCGGCGCCAAACGCGAAGCGCTGGCCGCCTTTGGCAATGACCGCATGCTGATCGAAAAATATCTGGAGCGGCCACGCCATGTGGAAATACAGGTATTCGCCGACGGTCACGGCAATTGTGTTTCGCTTTTCGAGCGCGACTGCTCGATCCAGCGCCGGCACCAGAAGGTCATAGAGGAAGCCCCTGCTCCCGGTCTGCCCGATACCCTGCGGCAATGCATGTATGAGGCAGCCGTCGCTGCCGCCCGCGCCATCGATTATCGCGGGGCGGGAACGGTGGAGTTTCTCCTCGATCCTTCTGGTGATTTCTATTTCATGGAAATGAACACCCGGCTTCAGGTCGAACATCCCGTCACGGAATTTATTACCGGTCTCGATCTGGTCGAATGGCAGATAAGAGTGGCGAATGGTGAGGCGCTGCCGAAACATTGGGCCGATCTCGGCATAGGCGGCCATGCCATCGAGGCCCGGATCTATGCCGAAGACCCGGCGCATGATTTCCTGCCGTCGACAGGGGCGATAAGCCATCTCGTTTTCCCGGCTGAGGGCACCCACCTCAGGATCGACAGCGGCATTCGCGCAGGCGACGCCATCACCGTGCATTACGATCCGATGATCGCCAAGCTGATCGTCTGGGATCACGACCGCCCATCCGCCGTGCGACGCCTGCGGCTGGCGCTGGAAAAACTGGCGATCTGCGGCGTCGCCAGCAACATTGCCTTTCTGACGCGGCTTGCGGGCCTCGAGGCTTTCGCCGCCGCCGATCTCGATACCGGGTTCATACCCCGCCATGAGGCGGCGCTTTTTGCTCCCGCGACCACAGGCGAAAATGAAATCGCACTGGGCGCGCTCGGCCTGCTGCTTTCGCGCGGAAAAACCCAAGAGTGCGGCTCACAGCCGATAACCGATCCCCATAGTCCATGGAACGCCACCAACGCCTTCCGACTGAATGCGCCGGCACGGGAAACCCTGCATTTCATTATGGACAACCAGCCAATCGACCTTGGCGTCACCCATGAAGCGAACGGCTTTTTGCTGGCGATTGGCGAACGGACGATCCGCGCCCATGGCAACCTCACGGATAACGGCAGCTTCCGTGCGACGGTCACAGGCATGACACGGCAAGGTTATTTTCTGGAAGAGAGCGGCGGCTATGCGCTTTTTCTGGATGGCGAACACTATCGCATCAGCCAGCCAGACCCGGTCGACATCGCGGATTCCACCACCCATACCGGCGGCCTTGAAGCGCCCATGCCCGGCGTCATTCGTGCCCTGCTGCGCGAAAAAGGCGCCGCGGTTGAAGCCGGCGACGCTTTGGTGGTGATGGAAGCGATGAAAATGGAACACACGATCCGTGCGCCCGCGAAAGGCATCGTAACCGCCATCAATTGCGCGGAAGGCGATATGGTATCAGCCGGGGCGGTGCTGGTGGATTTCGAGCCGGAGGGCGCATGAGATGGACTGGCCACGAACTGTAAGGCTTGTCGAGGTTGGCGCGCGCGACGGCCTGCAGAATGAAAGCACCGAAGTTTCCACCGCCATCAAGATCGAACTCATCGAACGGCTCGCCGCAGCCGGATTGCCGGCGGTCGAGGCGGGCGCTTTTGTGTCGCCCAGGAAGGTTCCGCAAATGGCTGGCTCAACGGAGGTGTTTCAGGGCCTGAGGCGACGACCCGGTACGGCCTATCCGGCGCTGGTGCCCAATATGAAAGGTTTCGAGGCCGCCCTCAATGCCGGCGTGACGGAAATCGCGGTGTTCGTGTCCGCCTCCGAAGGCTTCAGCACGCACAATATCGGCTGCTCGCGGGCGGAAAGCCTGGAGCGCCTGCGCGATGTCGCAGAGGCGGCGGCCAGCGGCAATATCCGCATGCGCGGCTATGTCTCCTGCATTGCCGGCTGCCCCTATGACGGTGCGGTCGCGCCCGATGAGGCGGCGGCGATGGCCGAGGCGCTTGTCGCGCTTGGGTGCTATGAAATCTCGCTCGGCGATACCATCGGTGTCGGCACGGCCGGCCAGATTCGCAAGGTCATCAAAGGCGTATCGGCCCGCATCCCGCATGAGAAACTCGCCATGCATTTCCACGACACCTATGGGCAGGGTGTCGCCAATGTGCTGGCCTCGCTTCAGGAAGGCATCACCGTCTTCGACAGCTCCGTGGCCGGGCTGGGCGGTTGCCCCTTTGCGCCAGGCGCGAGCGGCAATGTCGCCACCGAAGATGTCGTTTATCTGTTGAATGGACTTGGCGTCGAAACCGGTATCGACCTGACGGCCGTGGCGAAGACTGGCGACTGGATCAGCCGGCATCTCGGCAGGCCGAATGCGGCACGCGCCGGCAAGGCCCTGCTTGCCGCAAGACAGGAGAGCGACCCGCATGGTGAATGAATTGTTGCGCGAGACGCGCAAGGACGTTCTGTGGCTGACGCTCAACCGGCCTGAGGTTCACAATGCCCTTAATGCGGCAATGACGGATGCGCTTACGGATGCGATCAGAACCGCCTCCGGCGACCGCGCCCTGCGCGCCGTGGTGATAACGGCGGCGGGAGAGCGCAGCTTCTGCTCCGGGGCCGACCTGAAAGAAAGCGCCGGCGGCATGTTCCTCTCTCGAGAGGGAACGAACCCCATTGCCAACGTGATGCGCGCCATCGAGAGCTGCGACAAACCCGTTATTGCCCGCATCAACGGACGGGTTCTGGCCGGTGGGGTTGGCCTTGTCGCCGCCTGCGACCTTGCCTATGCCGCCGATCATGCGGAATTCGGCCTGCCGGAAGTGCGCGTCGGACTTTTCCCGGCCATGGTGGCGGCAAAGCTTCTGACGAAAATATCCCTGGGCGGGCTTCAGGAAATGGCCTATCTCGGCCAGCCTCTCAGCGCCGCAGAAGCGACGGGGCTCGGCCTCATAAACCGAACCGTGCCGGTGGCCGAACTGGATACTTTGATCGAGGATGTTCTTGCAAGGCTGCGCCAGAATGCACCGGGCGCCATCGCGGCTGGAAAGGCGGCCCTGCTGGCGATGCGCGAGATGCCCGCTCCCGAACGTCTCGGCTTTGCCGAAGGCGTTATCGCGGCCGTCAGCGGCGGCGACGAGGCACGGGAGGGGCGGCTGGCCTTCGCTGAAAAACGCCCGCCGCGCTGGAATGACCCGCCCTGAGACCGGTGGCGGAGATCGAAGGCCGTCCCCGCTGTTAATCGATATAATGCCCGCCACCGCGTTGACCCCGTTCAACAAATCGCGTTCTATCCAGCACCTTTCGCCGCAGTGCGGTCGGGAAGCCGGAGGAGACTTTATGCGCCTTGTAAAAACCGTCGCCGAATTGCGGGATGCGATTGCCGCCTTTCGCCGCGAAGGCAAGACTGTCGGCTTCGTGCCGACCATGGGGTTTCTCCATATCGGCCATCTGACGCTGGTTGCCAAAGCCAAGGCGGAAAACGACGTCACGGTGGTTTCCATCTTCGTCAACCCGCTGCAATTCGGCGCAAATGAAGATCTCGCGCGCTACCCCCGCGATCTCGCCCGCGACAGCACGCTTCTGGAAGAGGCGGGCGTCGACATTCTGTTCGCGCCCGAGGTTGCCGAGATGTATCCGCGCCCCATGTCGACCATCGTGGATGTGCCGGAACTGGGCAGCCAGCTGGAAGGCGCGGTACGGCCGGGTCATTTCGCCGGGGTTACGACCGTGGTGACCAAGCTTTTTAATCTCGTCCAGCCGGACGCCGCCTATTTCGGCGAAAAGGACTATCAGCAGGTGACGCTGATCCGTCGAATGGTCGAGGATCTTGCGCAACCGGTACGCGTGGTGCCTGTCGCCACCGTGCGGGAAGCGGATGGTCTCGCCTGCTCCTCGCGCAACGTCTATCTGAACCCCGAGCAACGCGCCGCCGCCGTGATCGTGCCGCGCGCGCTGGACGAGGCCGAACGGCTCTATAATGAAGGTCTCGACGACCCGGCGGCCTTCGAAGCCGCGCTCGAAAAACTCATCGCCGCCGAACCGCTGGCGTCGCCGGAGGTGGTTGCTATACGCGATCCCGATACGCTGGCGCCCGTCACCTCCGTGCAGTCCGGGCCGGTATTGGTGGCGCTGTTCGTACGCATCGGCAGCACACGGCTTCTCGATAACCGCGTCATCGGCCGCGGCAGGAGCGAAAAAAGGGAGGCTGCCCAATGAGCACCCACGCAAAACACAAGCGGCTGACGACAGCCTCCATCCGGCAGATGAAAGGCGAGGCCCGCATCGTCTGCCTCACCGCCTATACGACACCGATTGCCCGCCTGCTCGATCCGCATTGCGATCTTTTGCTGGTCGGCGACTCGCTCGGCATGGTGCTTTACGGCATGGAGACGACGGTCAGCGTCACGCTGGACATGATGATCGCCCATGGCCGCGCCGTCATGCGCGGCGTGGAACATGCCTGCGTGATCGTCGATCTTCCTTTCGGAACCTACCAGGAATCGAAGGAGCAGGCCTTCCGCAACGCCGTGCGGCTGATGCAGGAAACCGGCTGCGATGGCGTGAAACTGGAGGGCGGCGAGGAGATGGCCGAGACCGTCGCGTTTCTCGTTGCCCGCGGCATTCCCGTTTTCGGCCATGTCGGCCTGATGCCGCAGCTGGTTCACACCGCCGGCGGCTTCCGCTCGCTCGGTCATTCGGATGCGGAAACGCAGAAAATCTGGCGGGATGCGATTGCCGTCGATCAGGCGGGCGCCTTCGCGATTGTCGTGGAGGGCACGGTGGAGCCGCTGGCCCGCGAGCTGACCGAAAAACTCGCCGCACCCACCGTCGGCATCGGCGCATCGCCGGCCTGCGATGGGCAGGTGCTCGTTTCCGACGACATGCTTGGCCTTTTCACCGACTTTAAACCGAAATTCGTCAAGCGTTTCGCCGATCTTGGCCCGACGGTCTCGGAAGCAGCGGCGGCCTATGCCGATGAGGTTCGCTCGGGGGCTTTTCCGGGGCCTGAGCATACGTTTCAGGTGCGCAAGCACCCCGTTAGGGGGTAGTGATGCTTGGGCGGCATGCTGATGGCAAGACTTGCCCTAAAACTCAACGTCATCCTCGGGCTTGACCCGAGGATCCAGAACCCGACGCACCATGGATCCTCGGGTCAAGCCCGAGGATGACGGCGGAGGGGTTGAGGAAAGGCAGTTAACTGTTAGCCGCCTGCACGGACTGATCGCAGTCTTTACACCAGCGAATCGAATGACTACACAATACCGCCGCTGCCGCCGATCGAAGCCGGCCGTTCCGCCGCGACACGCTTGCGGTAACCGCTTGCCCGATAGGCCGCAATGGGATCGATAGCGCCGCCCGCCAATTGCCGCGCCTGAGCAAGAATCGGTTCAACATCGGTGCGATAGGCCCGCTTCAGCATATCGGAAGCCATCAGCGCATCATTATCCTGCTGGTAACCGTCGAGAGCCGCGCGATCCACCAGCAGCGCCTGCGCATAGGCGCGGCGGATTTCGTTGGCGCTGGAGATCAGACTTTCGATCGGGTCCGTCACATTGTGCGACTGGTCGATCATATGGGCGGGATGGAAACCCTTCACGCCGCGATATTCGGCATCCACCAGCTCGTTGAAAACGAGGAACAGGCGGTATGGCTCGATTGAACCGGCATCCAGATCGTCATCGCCATATTTCGAATCGTTGAAATGGAAACCGCCGAGCTTGCCGAACTGGATGAGCCGGGCGACGATCATCTCGATATTGGTGTTCGGCGCATGATGGCCGAGATCGACGAGGCAGAGGGCCTTTTCGCCGAGCGTATTGGCGATGAGGTAATTGGTGCCCCAGTCCTGCACGACCGTGGAATAGAAGGCCGGCTCGTACATCTTGTGTTCGGAAAAGATGCGCCAGTCATCCGGCAGCGCCTTGTAGATATCGGCCATGGCGGCAAGATAGCGCTCGAAACTTCTGGTGAAATTGCTCTGGCCGGGAAAGTTCGAACCATCGCCCACCCATACCGTCAGCGCTTTTGAGCCGATGGCATTGCCGATCTCGATACATTCGATGTTATGCTCGACCGCCTGTCGGCGCGTGGCGGCATCCGTGTGGCTGAGCGAACCGTATTTGTAGGAATGGCTCTGGCCGGGCGCATCCGAAAACGTGTTGGAGTTCATGGCGTCGAAGCCGAGACCCAGCGCATCGGCATGGGCTTTCAATCGCTTCGGGTCTTGCCTGTCCCACGGAATATGCAGGGAAACATTCGGTGTGGCGCGTGTCAGCTGGTTGATGACGGCGCAATCATCCAGCTTGTCGAAAATACCACGCGGCTCGCCCGTGCCGGGAAAACGGGCAAAGCGGGTGCCGCCGGTGCCAACGCCCCAGGACGGTACCGCGACGAAAAATTCCGCGACCTTGGCCGTGACGGCCTCGATATCGATATTGCGTCGCGCAAGCTGGTTGCCCAGCGCCTGATAATCATCCTTCAGCGCAGCAGCACGCTTGTCGTTTTCCGCCGCGATCACATCGGCGGCGATTTTTGTCTCGGTCATTTTTTCCTCCCCGGTCAACGCGGCGTGAGCCGCCTGTTACCGTCCCATATTATCGCGTAAAACTCTGCGCATTACCGGCATCGACATTGATGATGTTGCCGGTCGACTTGGCGGAGGCGTCGGACGCTAGGAAGTAGATCGCCTCGGCGATATCTTCCGGGAAGACATTGAGCTTCAGCATCGAGCGCTTGCGGTAATGTTCCTCCAGATCGGTCACCTCGATCTTGGAAGAGGCCGCGCGCTGTTCGCGCCATTCACCAGTCCAGATTTTCGAACCGCGCAGCACGGCATCGGGATTGACGGTATTGACACGAATGCCCGCTTCCGCCCCTTCAAGCGCGAGGCAACGGGCGAGATGAATTTCCGCAGCCTTCGCCGTGCAATAGGCGGATGCATTGGGCGAAGAAGCGAGACCATTTTTCGAGGCGACGAACACCACGTTGCCGCCGAGATTCTGACGCCGCAGCAGCCGAAACGCTTCCCGCGAAACGAGGAAATAGCCGGTGGCGAGAATGTCGATATTCTTGTTCCACATGGCAAGCGTCGTATCTTCCACCGGCGCGGAGGAAGCGATGCCGGCATTGGAGACGAGGATATCCACACCGCCGAATTCGACGCTCGCTTCCGCGAAGGCCGCGATGACGGCATCCTCTTTCGTCACATCCAGCTTCACGCTGCGCACCGCGTCAGCGCTGTAGCGCTTGACGAAATCGTCCTTGGCGGCTTCCAGCGCCGCTTCGTCAATATCAGCCAGCACAACGCAGGCGCCCTCGCCCGCCAGTCTTTCCGCCGTCGCCCGGCCGATACCGCCAGCACCGCCGGTGACGAATGCCACACGGCCGGCAAGGCTCTTCGGCTTCGGCATGCGCTGAAGCTTTGCCTCTTCCAGCAGCCAATATTCGATATCGAAGGCTTCCTGCTCCGGCAGGCCCTGATATTCGGACACGGTGGAAGCACCACGCATGACGTTGATGGCGTTGACGTAAAATTCGCCGGCGATGCGGGCGGTGGCCTTGTCCTTGGCGAAAGACAACATGCCAACGCCGGGGATCAGGAAAATCACCGGATTCGGATCGCGCATCTTTGGTGAATTGTCGTGGCGGCAGGCTTCATAGTAGCGGGTATAATCGGCGCGGTAAGCCTCCAGCGCCTTGTCGAGACCGGCCGTCAGCGCATCCACATCGGGATTGGCCGTATCGAGATCGAGGATCAGCGGGCGGATTTTGGTGCGCAGGAAATGGTCAGGGCAGGATGTGCCGAGCGCACCCAGCGGCTTCAGGTCCTTCGAGTTGACGAATTCGAGAACCGCGTCCTGATCGTCGAAATGGCCAAGCTTGCGTTCCTCGCGGCCGACGCGGCCACGGATTTCCGGCATCAACCGGGCGGCGATGGCGCGGCGTTCCGCAAGGGGCAGGCTCTTCGCCACCGCACCGCCAAAAATCGTCCTGCCTTCGGTCTTGGCCGCAAACCATTCGATCGCCTTGTTGATGATGGCGAGCGTCAGCTCGTAACACGCCTTGGCGTCATTATCCCAGGTGAACAGGCCGTGGCTTTCCAGCACGACGCCCTTGGCCTTCGGGTTGGCTTTGACGAAAGCTTCGAGATCGAGACCGAGCTGGAAACCGGGGCGACGCCAGGGTAGCCAGCCGATATCGTCACCGAAAATCTGCTGCGTCAGCTCTTTCGAATTCTTCGAGGCGGCGATGGCGATGATCGCGTCCGGATGCATGTGGTCAACATGATCGTAAGACACGAAACCGTGCAGCGGCGTATCGATGGAAGCCGCGCGCGGATTGAGGTTGAAGGTGCAATGCGGCAGGAAGCCGACCATGCGGTCCTCATCTTCAACACCCTTGTAGATGCCCTTCAGCGCTTCCAGCTTGTCGAGATAAAGCGTTGCAAAACCATCGAGCTTGATGGTGCCGACATCGCCGCCGGAGCCCTTCACCCACATGACGCGGACCTTCTCGCCCGTCAACGGGTCGGCCTCAAGCACCTTTGCAGATGTGTTTCCACCGCCATAATTGGTGATGCGCTTGTCGGCACCGAGCAGATTGGAGCGATAAAGCAGCTTGCCCGGCTCATCGAGCGTTCTGGCATAGGCATCGTCCCAACGGCTTTCGAGAAGGCGGGATTTTCCCGTCATGTCTTCCTCCCAATATCTGTCTGCATTCGCGGAGCCGATACCGGCCCGCCTCCTTTGATCGCAGATATCGCGCATCCAAAAGCATAATGTCAATCAAAAACGATCATAAATTTTCATGTTGCAGCGCGATATTGATTAATTTGATCGTTCTTGATTGACAACGTAAAGAGATTGCGAATAATCACAATCAGGAGGACCCCATGCACGAACGCGAACGCCATCGCATCATCTTGAGCGCCACGCAGGAAAAAGCTGTCGTGACGGTGCAGGATATTGCCGAACTGACGGATGCGTCGGAAGCGACGATCCGCCGGGATATCGCGTCCCTGCATGTTCAGGGAAAATTGCGCCGCGTGCGCGGCGGGGCCGAAGCGGTGCATCCGCCGCAGCTCGGCAATCTGGCCGCCCGGCCGTTCCGGGTGTCCGAATCGGTCAATATCGACAAGAAACGCGCAATTGCGCGCAAGGCGGTCGATCTCTGCAACGATGGCGACGCGATCATCCTGAATGGCGGCACGACGACATTCCAGATGGTGCACTACATGGCGGCGCGCCGCCTGCAGGTGATGACCAATTCTTTCGCCATTGCCGAGCATCTGGTCAAGCATTCCAAATGCAATGTCAGCGTTCCGGGCGGCGCGATCTATCGGGATCAGAGCCTTATCCTCTCGCCTTTCGAGAATGATGCGATCCGCAATTTTTATGCGCGGCGTATTTTTCTCGGTGCGCAAGGCGTGGGCGCACTCGGCATCATGGAATCCGACGCACTGGTTATCCAGAGCGAGCAGAAGCTGATGCGGCAGGCGGAAGAGCTGATCGTGATGGTCGATTCTTCGAAATTCAGAAAGCGATCCAGCCTCATTTTATGTCCGCTCGAAAATGTCTCGACCATCATCACCGATGACGGGATTTCCGATGAGGCGGCGAGGATGGTGGAAGATGCCGGCGTCGAATTGCTGGTCGTCGGCGCGGTGAGGGATGGCAAGACAGCCGCCCCGCCGGATGAAGAGGATTCTTCTTCGGTCGCCTGAGGAGCACCGGAGGGAGGAAAAGGTTCAAAACGGGAGGAAAAGGGACATGAAACTTACACGCAGAAAATTGACGAGCGCTCTCGCGCTTGGCGCGGCGCTCTCCGTCGCAGGGCTGGGCAGCGTTGCCCAGGCCGCCGATGTGAAGATCGCACTCGTGGTCAAATCGCTCGGCAACGGCTTTTTCGAAGCCGCGAACAAGGGCGCGCAGGAGGCCGCAAAGGACCTCGGCGGCGTCGAGATCATCTATACCGGCCCGACCAGCACCACGGCGGAAGGCCAGATCGAAGTCATCAATTCGCTGATCGCGCAGGGCGTCGACGCCATCGCCATTTCCGCCAATGACCCGGACGCCGTGGTTCCCGCACTGAAAAAGGCGGCCCAGCGCGGCATCAAGGTCATCTCCTGGGATTCCGGCGTGGCGCCGGAAGGCCGCATTCTTCAGCTCAACCCCTCGTCCAACGCGCTGATCGGCAAGATGTGCCTGCAGCTTGCGGCATCGCATCTGGAAGGCGGCAAGGGCGATTTCGCCATTCTTTCGGCCACCACCACCTCCACGAACCAGAATATCTGGATCGACGAGATGAAAAAGCAGCTGAAGGATTTCCCCGGCCTCAACCTCGTCACCACGGTTTACGGCGACGACCTTGCCGACAAGAGCTACCGCGAAGCGCAGGGCCTGCTCTCCTCGCAGCCTAATGTGAAGGTCATCGTCGCGCCGACGACGGTTGGCGTTCTCGCCGCCTCTCAGGCCGTGAAGGATGCGGGCAAGATCGGTCAGGTCTATGTGACCGGCCTTGGCCTGCCGTCTGAAATGGCCGGCGCCATCAAGTCGGGCGCCACCAAGGAATTCGCCATCTGGAACCCGATCGACCTCGGCTATTCCGCCACCCAGATCGCCTACCGCCTGGTGAAGGGCGAAACCGATGGCAAGCCGGGCTCGGAAATCGAGGCGGGCCGCATGGGCAAGATCAAGGTTGGCGAAAACAGCGAAGCGGCGATGGCCGATCCGTTTGTTTATGATGCGAAGAATATCGATCAGTTCTCGAAGATATTTTGATCTTGATAATATCCGGCGGTGCGGAGGCTACCCCCCTCTGCCCTGCCGGGCATCTCCCCCTCAAGGGGGGAGATCGATATGCCGCACCCGCTCGATCCATAAGGCAGGGTGCTATCCGCTTGCCGATCTCCCCCCTTGAGGGGGAGATGCCCGGCAGGGCAGAGGGGGGTGCCCCTCGCCGCTTCACTCAAAACTGACCGGTAATACCTGATGATGCGTGCTGAAACCCAAACCATAGACATCCCAGCGACTTCCAGCGCCACGCCCATTCTCGAAATGCGCGGCATCAGCCAGATATTCCCCGGCGTCAAAGCGCTGGATGGCGTCGATATCGCGCTTTATCCCGGCAAGGTCACCGCGCTGATCGGGGAGAACGGTGCGGGCAAATCCACGCTCGTCAAAATCCTCACCGGCATTTACCGGCCGAACGAGGGCGAAATCCTTCTCGATGGCCAGCCTGTCCATTTTCACAGCGCACAGGACGCCATCGATGCCGGCGTCACCGCCATTCATCAGGAAACCGTGCTGTTCGACGAACTCTCCGTCGGTGAAAACATCTTCCTCGGCCATGCGCCGAAGGGCCGTTTCGGCCTGATCGACTGGAAGACCATCAACACGCGCGCCAGAACCCTGCTGGAACAGCTCGAAAGCACCATCGATCCGACGATCCGGCTGAAGGACCTGTCCATTGCCCAGCGCCATCTCGTCGCCATCGCCCGCGCGCTGTCGGTCGAGGCGCGCATCGTCATCATGGACGAACCAACGGCCGCCCTTTCCCGCAAGGAAATCGATGATCTCTTCCGCATCGTCGAGAACCTGAAGCGGCAGGGCAAGGCGATCCTGTTCATCAGCCACAAGTTCGATGAAGTCTATGAAATCGCGGAGAATTACGCCGTGTTCCGCGACGGGAAAATGGTCGGAGCCGGCACACTCGCCACCACGCCACAGGATGAGATCGTGCGCCTGATGGTCGGTCGCGACGTGACGAACGCCTTCCCCAAGCAGGCGGTCACACTCGGCCCAACGGTTTTGTCGGTCCGCGACTATTCGCATCAGACGGAATTCCGCGATATTTCGCTCGAACTGCGCAAGGGCGAGATTCTCGGCCTTTACGGGCTGATCGGCGCGGGGCGCTCCGAGCTTTGCCAGTCGCTGTTCGGCATTACCAGGCCGGCTTCAGGACAGGTATCGCTGGAAGGCCAGCCGCTTTCCATCCGTTCACCGGAAGACGCGATCCGCGCCGGTATCGTTTATGTGCCGGAAGAGCGCGGCCGCCACGGGCTGGCGCTCGACATGCCGATCTACCAGAACATGTCGCTGCCTTCGCTTACACGCACCTCGCGCAAGGGGTTTCTGACCGCCGCCAATGAATTTGCGCTGGCGCGCAAATATGCCTCGCGGCTCGATCTGCGCGCGGCCGCCCTTTCGGTGCCGGTCGGCACGCTTTCGGGCGGCAACCAGCAGAAGGTGGTGATCGGCAAGTGGCTCGCCACCCAGCCCAAGGTCATCATTCTCGATGAACCCACCAAGGGTATCGATATCGGCTCCAAGGCCGCCGTGCACGGTTTCATCAGCGAGCTTGCCGCCGAGGGGCTTTCCATCATCATGATTTCATCCGAACTTCCCGAAATCCTCGGCATGTCCGACCGCGCCATCGTCATGCGCGAAGGCCTGATGGCGGGCCAGTTCGAACGCGCCGATTTTTCTCCGGAAAAGCTGGTGCGCGCCGCCACCGGCAATGCCTGAGAGGGGCAACCACATGCAACGTCTACTTAAAAATCGCGAATGGCTGCTGGCGGGCATCATCATCGTCATGATCGCCGGTTTTGCGCTGCGCGCGCCCGGTTTCAGCCGGCCCGGCAATCTCGTCAATATCTTCAATGACACCTCCATCCTCATCATTCTGGCGCTTGGCCAGATGGCGGTCATTCTCACCAAATCCATCGATCTTTCGGTTGCCGCCAATCTCGCCTTTACCGGCATGGCGGTGGCGATGACCAACGCCGCCTTTCCGGGTATTCCTCTACCGCTTCTCATCGTCATGGCGGTCGGCATCGGCGCATTTCTCGGCTCGCTCAACGGCGTGCTGGTCTGGTGGCTCGGCATTCCGCCCATCGTCGTCACGCTTGGCACGCTCACCATCTATCGCGGCATGGCTTTTGTGCTTTCGGGCGGCGGCTGGGTGAATGCGCACCAGCTTTCCCCCACCTTCCTCAACGTGCCGCGCACCATGATCCTCGGCATGCCCGTACTTTCATGGGTGGCGGTCCTCATCATCGCCGGCGCCTGGCTGGTGCTCAGCCGTACCTCCTTCGGCCGTTCGGCCTATGCGTCGGGCGGTAATCCGAGTGCCGCCGTCTATGCGGGCATCGATGTCGGCCGCACGCGCTTCTTCGCCTTCGTACTCTCGGGCGCACTCGCCGGTCTCGCCAGCTATCTCTGGGTATCGCGTTATGCGGTTGCCTATGTCGATATCGCCGCCGGTTTCGAGCTGGACAGCGTGGCGGCGAATGTGATCGGCGGCATCTCGATTGCCGGCGGCATCGGCTCGGTGGCGGGTGCGGTGCTCGGCGCGCTGTTCCTCGGCGTCATCAAGAACGCCCTGCCCGTCATCGGCATTTCGCCCTTCGCGCAGATGGCGATTTCCGGTGTGGTGATCGTACTCGCCGTCGTCTTCAACGCCCGCGCCGAAGCTCGAAAAGGCCGCATCATCCTGCGCGACCGCGCAGCAAGCGATCAGGCCAGGGAGGCCGCAGCATGAGCACGACGCCTCAACCAGCACAGAATCCGCGCATCATTCCAGACAAGCTCGGCACGCCGATACGCCGCATCATGGCCAGCTGGGAAGTGCTGCTGCTTGGCGTTGCGATCCTCATCTTCATCGCCAATTCGCTGGCCTCGCCCTATTTCCTCAATGCGTGGAACCTGTCGGATGCGACCTTCAATTTCACGGAAAAGGCGATCATCGCCTTCGCCATGGCGCTGCTGATCATCGCCGGTGAAATCGATCTTTCCGTCGCCGCCATCATCGCGCTCGCCTCCACCGCCATGGGTGCGGCAGTGCAGATGGGGGTCGGCACGCCCGGCCTCGTCGCCATCGGCATCGGCACCGGTCTTTTGTGCGGGGCCTTCAACGGTTTTCTGGTCGCAGGGCTGAAGCTGCCATCCATCGTCGTCACCATCGGCACGATGAGCCTGTTTCGCGGCATTTCCTACATGGTGCTGGGCGATCAGGCCTATGGCAAATATCCCGCCGATTTTGCCTATTTCGGTCAGGGTTACGTTTTCTGGGTGATTTCTTTCGAATTCGTGCTGTTCATCGCCATGGCCATCCTCTTTGCCATTCTGCTGCACGCCACCAATTTCGGCCGGCAGGTCTATGTGATCGGCAACAACCCCTTCGCCGCCCGTTTCTCCGGCATACCCGTCGAGCGGGTGAAGTTCATCCTCTTCCTGCTCACTGGCCTGATGAGCGGCATCGCCGCAGTCTGCCTCACCTCGCGGTTGGGCTCCACGCGCCCGTCCATCGCTCAAGGGTGGGAGCTTGAGGTGGTGACCATGGTGGTGCTGGGCGGTGTCTCCATCCTCGGCGGCTCCGGCACCATCGCTGGCGTTGTCATCGCCGCCTTCGTCATGGGCCTCGTCACCTTCGGGCTTGGGTTGCTGAATGTGCCAGGCATCGTCATGTCGATCTTTGTCGGTCTGCTGCTCATCGTCACCATCGCCATTCCCATCGTTGTCCGTCGCCTTCGGGCCATGAGAAGTTAAGCCATGCCGGAACTTGAAAAACACGCCTTCAAGATGAAACTCTTTGCCGGAAAAGAGGCCGAATATAAAAAGCGCCATGACGAGATATGGCCCGAACTGGTGGCGCTGCTGCACGAGGCGGGTGTGAGTGATTACTCCATCCATCTCGACCCGGAAACCAACATCCTGTTCGGCGTGCTGACGCGCCCGAAGAACCACGGCATGGCGGCCTTGCCCGACCATCCCGTGATGAAGAAGTGGTGGGCGCATATGGCCGATATCATGGAGAGCAATGCCGATAATTCGCCGGTCGCAAAAGATCTTTTGACGGTGTTCCATCTGCCATGAGCGAGAGCATCAGAGCGGGCCGTGTCGCAGTCATCGATATCGGCAAGACCAATGCCAAGGTCGTTGTCATCGACACCGGCAGCGGTGAGGAGATTGTCGGCGAGAAACAGGCAAACCCCGTCCTTCGCGATGGAATTTATCCGCATTACGATGTGGAAATGCTCTGGCGCTTCATTCTCTCCGCGCTTCAGCGTTTCGGCCAGAAGCCGGGTTTCGATGCGATTTCCATCACCACCCATGGCGCTTCGGCAGCACTTCTCGATGGGAACGGCGATCTCGCCATGCCGGTGCTCGATTATGAACACGGCTATCCCGCAGCCATTGAAGAAGCCTATCGCGGCATCAGGCCCGATTTTGCCGAGACCGGCTCACCGCAGCTTCCCGTCGGGCTGAACCTCGGTGCACAAATCCATTTCCAGAAAACGGCCTTTCCAGACGATTTCTCCAGAGTGCGCAGCATCGTCACCTATGCGCAATATTGGGCGGGGCGGCTGACGGGCATTCTGGCCACGGAAACGACCTCGCTCGGCTGCCATACCGATCTCTGGAACCCACGCCGGAAAAGTTTCTCCTCGCTCGTCGCGCGTCTCGGCATCGAACATTTGATGGCGCCGGTCCGCTCCGCTTTCGATGTGCTGGGAACAATCCGCCCGTCGCTGGCGCTGGAAACCGGTCTCTCCCCGCATATGCCGGTCTATTGTGGCATCCACGATTCCAACGCATCCCTCCTGCCGCATCTTCTGCGCCGGGACGGTGATTTTTCGGTCGTCTCCACCGGCACCTGGGTGGTGAATTTCGCCATCGGCGGCGCGGCGGGCGCGCTCGATCCCACCCGCGATACACTCCTGAATGTCGATGCTTTCGGCCGTCCCGTTCCCTCGTCCCGCTTCATGGGCGGCAGGGAATATGAAATGCTGACGCAGCAATTCGGGCATGCCCCGGAGGAGGCAATCGAGGCCTCGCTCAAAAGCGTGACTGCCAAAGGCATGATGCTGTTGCCCAGCATTGTCAGCGGCTCCGGCCCCTTCTCCGATAAAACAGCGTGCTGGATAGGCGACGACAATGCCACTGTCGCGGAGCGGCACGCGGCGGCGGCGCTTTATCTTGCCCTGATGACGGAGTTCAGTCTTTCGCTTATCGGGCGGAAAGGCCCAGTGCTCGTTGAAGGCCCCTTCGCCAGCAACGCCCTTTATCTCAAAGCGTTAGCGGGTTTTGCCGATACGGAAGTGATCGCAGTCAGCGGTTCCACCGGCACCAGCGCCGGTGCCGCGCTCCTTACCGGCACCAGGCCGCCAGGAGGCCGCGAGCGTCATTTTGCCCCGGGCGTCATTGACGGACTTGGTTCTTATCGCAAGGCTTGGAAGGCAAAACTCGTCTGATGACATGATGCGGGAAGTACCTCTGTCCGTCTCCCCACACGCAACGTCATCCTCGGGCTTGGCCCGAGCATCCATTCTTCGTGCGGCTGTGGATCCTCGGGTCAAGTCCGAGGATGACGTTGCGTATGCGGGACAGGTTGTGGACCAATCCCGAAATACGGCCTAACATTAGGCCGTATTTCTTTTCGCCCAGAGATCAAGCCTTGATAAAGGCCAGAAGATCGGCGTTCAGCACATCGGCATTCACCGTCAACATGCCGTGCGAGAAGCCGGGATAGGTCTTCAGCGTGCCGTTTTTCAAAAGCTTCACCGATTTCAGCGCGGAGTCGGCAATCGGCACGATCTGGTCGTCTTCGCCATGCAGCACCAGTGTCGGAACACTGATATTCTTCAGGTCTTCGGTCTGGTCGGTTTCCGAGAAGGCCTTGATGCCATCGTAATGGGCCGTTGCGCCGCCCATCATGCCCTGCCGCCACCAGTTCTGGATCACGCCTTCCTGAGCGGTCGCACCATCGCGATTGAAGCCATAGAACGGACCGGCCGGGACATCGCGGAAGAATTGCGCACGGTTTGCGGCAAGCGACGAGCGGAAGCCGTCAAAAACCTCCATGGGCAGGCCTTCCGGATTGGCCTCGGTCTTGAGCATCAGCGGCGGCACGGCGGAAACGAGAACCGCCTTGGCGACACGGCCGGCGGGTTCGCCATGTTTTGCGACATAGCGGGCGACTTCGCCGCCGCCGGTGGAATGGCCGATATGGACGGCGTTCTTCAGATCGAGAGCCTCAACGACGGCAAAGGCGTCGGCGGCGTAGTGATCCATGTCGTGACCGTCGGCGACCTGGGCGGAACGGCCATGGCCGCGGCGGTCATGGGCGACGACGCGAAAACCCTTGGAAACGAAGAACAGCATCTGCGCATCCCAGTCATCGGACGAGAGCGGCCAGCCATGGTGGAACATGATCGGCTGAGCATCCTTCGGGCCCCAGTCCTTGTAGAAGATTTCGGTTCCGTCTGTCGTCTTAACAAAGCCCA
The DNA here is from genome assembly GCF_029840625.1 of Agrobacterium sp. GD03872. Classification (NCBI taxonomy): domain Bacteria; kingdom Pseudomonadati; phylum Pseudomonadota; class Alphaproteobacteria; order Hyphomicrobiales; family Rhizobiaceae; genus Agrobacterium; species Agrobacterium sp. GD03872. Next base: position 653,936 of record NZ_JAOCCY010000001.1, on the reverse strand, counting down.
TGATCGTTACTCCTTCGGTTGCGTTGGCATCTCCGGTTCAGCCTGTTTAGCGCCGGTTTGATGGAGGGATGATGACGCAGGACAACGCTTGCAGCAATTGCAACAATAATTGAGAATGAATTGCCGTCCATGAAATTATCTTCTCGATCCGCATACCAATCCCGGTACGCGCACCGGCCCGCTCCGCGCCCTCATGCAAGTGTGAGAACGAGATGAAGGGCGGACGGTTCCGTGAATTCGACGCGACCTCGGCCTCAGTCTACCTCGGGATCGTATTCCCTCGGGCTGTCATCCTTTGAGAACAGCACACAGGGCCCGCGTGAACCGCGCGGATCATAGGCATATCCCTTGGCGGTCAGCGCCTGCATGATATCGCGAACCCCGGCAAGACCGTAAAGATGGTCATGCAGCTCCACGAATATCCGCTCCACGCCGGTCAGATCGGCCCTGCCGAGCAGATCGCGTTCTGCACCCTCGATATCCATCACGAGCGCGGTGATGCCCCGGCTGGCGATAAATTCATCGATATTGGCGGAGGAAATTTCGATGCGCTTTTCATAGGGGCCCTGATTTTCGTCCATGGACGACATCCAGAGATCCCTGCGGACGTAAAAAGGATAGGAGCTTGGCGCGTCGGCAGTGAGAAGCCCCTGTGAAAACACGACATTGCCGCGGCAATTGGCCTTGATCACCCTTTCCGCCAGCGCCGCGGTGGACGGGTTGGCCTCGAAGGCCCAGACGGAAACATCCTCAATGCCGGCAATGATGGAGGTGATGATGCCGATACCGGACCCGAGTTCCAGCACGCGATCGCCGGGCTTGATGGCTTTCAGGACGCTGCGAGCCTCTTTCGCCTCATAGCTGCCGTCGGTCAGCGCCTGCCAGATGACGGGCGACACCTCATCGGAAGAGAGAGGCAGGGCAACTCCATGCACGTCCAGTATTTCCATGTCTCAAGCCTTTTCGCAAAACCCGGCCGCCTTGTCGGAACGATCCGACGTCGACCGGGAATGCTCTACAGCATCGGCGCAGCAACGGGTATCGCTTTTCGCAGGGAATGATGGGTTTGGTAAAAATTCAGGGCATCGCCGCCGTCGCGAAAGCGGGCTCGTTTCAGACGGAACTCCAGGCCACCAGTTCCTTGGCCGGCAGGGGTCTGCTGATCAGATATCCCTGAACCTGATCGCAGCCCAGACGCCTGACGCATTCATATTGCTCCTCGGTCTCGATACCTTCCGCAATCGTCGTCATTCGCAGACTGCGGCCGACACCGACCACGAATTCCACGATCGCCAGCGCATCACGGTCGCTGGTGATATCGCGCAGAAACGACCGGTCGATCTTGATCTTGTCGAAGGGCACGCCACGCAGATTGGCGAGCGAGGAATAACCTGTGCCGAAATCATCCATGGCGATCTGGATACCGACAGCCTTCAGGCGTGAAAGCGTGTTGATCGTCTGGTCGCTCTTGTTGAGCAGGATCGATTCGGTGATTTCAAGCTCGAGCCGGCTCGGCTCCAGCCCGCTTTTCTCCAGCGCGCCCATGACGTTCTGGATGAGAGTGGTGCTGTGGAACTGAACCGGCGAGAGATTGACCGCCACCTTCATATCCTCGTCCCAGCCCATCGCTTCGCGGCAGGCGGTCTCCATCACCCATTTTCCAAGCGAATGGATGAGACCGGTTCTTTCCGCCACGGGAATGAACACACTGGGCGGCACATCGCCGCGCACGGGGTGTTTCCAGCGCAGCAGCGCCTCGAAGCCGCAGAGCTTGCGTGTCTGCGTCGCCACCTGCGGCTGGTAATAGACTTCCATCTCGTCGTTCTGCAACGCCGTCTGCAGGTCAGCCTCGAAGGACTTCTTCTCGGTCAGCTGCTTCTGCATGCGCACCTTGAAAACGCTCGCACGGCCGGGGCCGATGGCCTTCGCCTCGTAAAGCGCCAGATCCGCACGCTTGAACAGTTCGTCCGCATCAACGGCGCCATGCGAAATGGCGATGCCAATGCAGGTGCCGATTTTGACCTCCTGCTCACCGAGCTGGTAGGTACGGCTGATCTGGTCGATGAGCTTGGTGGCGAGGCGGCGGGCGGCGTCTTCGTTCAGATCGTCGGAAACGACCGCGAATTCGTCGCCGCCCAGACGGCAGACCATGTCATAATCGCCGCCGATCGCCGAAAGCCGCTGCGCCACGGCCTGAAGCAACGCATCTCCCGCATCGTGGCCGAGCGTGTCGTTGACATCCTTGAACCCGTCGAGATCGAGGAGAAGGATGGCCGTCGTTCCCGTGCCGCCGAAGGATCGCCGTAACCTCTCGATCAATTCCTGCCTGAACAGCGCGCGGTTGGGCAGTCCCGTCAGCGCATCGTGATAGGCGTCATGCTCGAGCCGGACATTCTTCGCCTGCAATTCCAGCGTGGCGGCGCGCAGATCATCCGTCAGGCCGCGCATGCTCTTCTGCGCGCGGTTCAGGAGATCGTTCTGGCGAAGCAGCAATATGACAAGCGCGATACCGCACAGGATCAGGCCTCCGGCCAGCGCTGTGTAAACGATATGCAGCTTGCGCACATCCTCATGGGCCGTATCGATCAGATTGACGTCATAAGCGACGGAAGACGAGGCGAGCGTCGTCATCGGCGCGTCGAGCGCACCCATCGCGGAAAGCAGATCCGGAACATCGGCAGGATTGAGAGTATTCACCTGCTGCTCAAGACGGACCAGAACAGCGTCAAGGTGGGTTACGAGATCCCGCCATTGCTGTTTTTCGTTGATGAACGCGCCAAGATTACCCTGCTTCAGCAGCTCAAGACGGCTCAGCATGATGTCCAGCCGCAATTGCAGCTCGTCCCGGTCGATCTTGTTGGGACTGAGCGCGAACACGGCCAGCTTGTTCTGAAGACGCAGATATTCCGCGACAGTCTGGCTGACGGCCCAGGAATCATTGTAGCGGGCGAACTTCTGCAGAGCGGTCTGCCGCTCGGCAATGACGAAAGCGATATAGCCCGTTGCCAGGACGAAGCAACAGATGATCACCGCCACAAGTTTTCGCAAACGGGCACCTTTATTCCACTATCAGTTTGGCAACTTGCCATGCGGACCGCGAATAATAGGTCTGCTTCTGCAGCTCCGGATCGCTGTCATAGGGATAGATGACAAACAACGGGCCTTTTTCGCGAACTGTCATGTAATTGCCATCCAGCTTGATCGCGAGGATAACGTTAAATTTCTTAAAATCTTCGATCGGTATCGTGCTGACATAATCGTTGAGAGCGACCGCCGTGACGCTGGTGCCCTTTGCACCGACGATATCCATCAATTTTGCCAGCGACACACCATCGAAGCGGACACGGCCATCGTGCCAGGGCGTCGTCGTCTCCACCGTATCCATGCCGAGAGCTTCCAGCATATCGCGATCAAATTGCGCGGCGCCATCGGCATTCGTATTGGTGATGTTCCCGGATATGGTTAATATCGGTTTGCCTTGCGGTTTGGCGATCGTCCCGGCTTCGGCACAGGTAAGCCACGCGAGCGACAAGAACGCACTCAGAAGTACCCGGGCGAAACTCATAATTTTTCTCCATCGATAACGTTCAGGTCGAGGGTTTTCGCCAACCTTTGAAGGTCAAGGGAACCGACGCTAGCAATATATATCAGGAATGGATGTTATATCCTCACTGAGATTTTATCCGTATTTTCTCTAGGTTTTGAGTAAACCCTTTGGATAAGTTTTCCGTCTTATTGTAGCTTTTTACACGCGACGCCCTGTTATGACGCAGGCGGCAAGCTCCGGAAGACCCCTCCCGATAATTCGTCAGGCGTGACAAAGGCCGAATTGTGGCGAGAGCCTTTCGGTCACCGCGCAGTCTCACCTGATTCGCGTGCGGCGGCCGGGCATGCGACGATCCATCGCCATGTCGGGCTGTAAGGACGAATGACGAATTCCGCGTCACAGAAAAATCATGACGTTTGCCGGGACGCACGGTTGAAACATACCGCCCGGGACTTAATATAAAGGCTGTCGTTTCCGTTTCCGGCAACTCCAGAAACCTCCTGTCGGAAATATCCAGACACATGTTCCGCGCAGCGAAAGCCGCGATGCCGGATATCGTCCGGCCAGGACAATTCTGTTCACGTCCCCGGGCCAGATGGCATTTCGCCGTATCGGCCGCATCATGAAGGTAGCCCCTATGCACACCTATCCCGACATCAAACTTCTCATTGATGGCGAATGGCGCGACGCCGTTTCCGGCAAGACGATCGCCGTGTCCGATCCGGCAACCGACGAGATCATCGGCGCGATTGCGCATGCCGAGAAGCAGGACCTCGATCTGGCGCTTGCCGCCGCCGAGCGCGGTTTCAAGGTGTGGCGCGATACCTCGCCCTTCGAGCGCTCGAAGATCATGCGCAAGGCGGCCGATATTCTCCGCGAGCGCAAGGACAGGATCGCCTACATCATGACCCGCGAACAGGGCAAGCCGCTGGCGCAGGCGGGCACCGAGGTCATGGGCGCCGCCGACACCATCGACTGGTTCGCGGAAGAAGCACGCCGCACCTATGGCCAGGTCATTCCGGCCCGCGCAAGCGGCGTTTCGCAGCTTGCCATCAAGCTGCCGGTCGGCCCCGTCGCGGCGTTCACGCCGTGGAATTTCCCGATCAACCAGATCGTCCGCAAGCTTTCCGCAGCGCTTGCCACCGGCTGCTCCATCATCGTCAAGGCGCCGGAAGAAACCCCGGCGTCCCCGGCCGAACTCATTCGCGCCTTCGTGGATGCCGGCGTGCCGGCGGGCGTCATCGGCCTGGTTTATGGCGTGCCGTCGGAAATTTCGGAATATCTGATCCCGCATCCGGTCATCCGCAAGATTTCCTTCACCGGCTCCACCCCCGTCGGCAAACATCTGGCCGCACTGGCCGGCAAGCACATGAAACGCGCCACGATGGAACTCGGCGGCCATGCGCCGGTGATGATCTTTAACGACGCCGATATCGACAAGGCGATCGAAGTGACATCGCTTGCCAAGTTCCGCAATGCCGGCCAGGTCTGCGTCGCTCCCACCCGCTTCCTCGTGCAGGACGCTGTGGCGGATCGCTTCCTTGAAGGTTTCGTGGAAGCCGCCAAGGCCGTCAGGGTCGGCAACGGTCTGGAAGAAGGCGTCATCATGGGACCGCTTGCCAATGAGCGCCGCATTCCGGCGCTTGAGGGCCTCATCAACGACGCCGTTTCCCATGGCGGCGAATTGAAGACCGGCGGCCGCCGCATCGGCAACAAGGGCAATTTCTTCGAGCCGACGGTTCTCGCCAATGTTCCGACCACCGCCAAGATCATGAATGACGAGCCCTTCGGCCCGGTCGCCATCATCAACCGCTTCTCTAGCTTCGATGACGCCGTCACCGAGGCGAACCGCCTGCCCTTCGGCCTCGCATCCTACGCCTTCACCGGTTCGGTCAAGACCGCTCATGCGCTCGGCCAGCAGGTCGAGGCCGGCATGCTGACCATCAACCACAACGGCCTTGCGCTTCCGGAAGTCCCCTTCGGCGGCATCAAGGATTCCGGTTATGGCACGGAAGGCGGCTCGGAAGCGGTTCAGGCCTATCTGGAAACCAAATTCGTCAGCCAGATGAGCTGAGTTGCACAGAAACTTCTTCTCCCCGCCGGGGAGAAGATGCCCAAAGGGCAGATGAGGGGGCAAGCTCTCCACATATCGCTACGCTTGCCCCCTCATCCCGCTGCCGCGACCTTCTCCCCCTCGGGGAGAAGGCGAAAGTCGCGCTCGCTCGATCCATTTTCACCTCTGATCTTTGCTCAGCCTTCTTGCGTATAGCCCCATCCTGCCCTAAAAGAACAAAAAGTGAACTTTGAGGGCGACATGAGCGATACGGCGGCACCGGCGCTGAAGGAAATCTTCAACCGCGAGAAACTGCAGCATATAGCCGATCAGACTAGGGCCGTTCATCCGCCCTTTGACGTTTCCGCCTTCATCGCGCTCGCCACCGAAAACCTTGAAGCGCTGGGCATCATGCAGCGCATGCGGCAGGTGGCGACAAGCCTGCATGCGACGCTGCCTGGCGACTATGCCCGCAACATCGAAATCCTGACCGCCGCGGCGCCAGGCATCGGCAATGGTTTCGCCTCCATTTCGCTGCCGGAATATGTGGCGCTTTACGGCCTCGACGATTTCGATCTTTCCATGGATGCGCTGAACTATTTCACCCGTTTCGGCTCTTCGGAGTTCGCCATCCGGCATTTCCTGCAAAGGGATATGGCCCGCACCCTTGCCGTGATGGAAACATGGTCACGGCATGAAAACGAGCATGTACGGCGGCTGGCCAGCGAAGGCTGCCGGCCGCGCCTGCCCTGGTCGTTCCAGCTCAAACCGCTGATCGACGATCCGTCGCCGGTGACCGCCATCCTCGACACCATGAAGGCCGACGAGGCGCTTTATGTGCGTAAATCCGTCGCCAATCACCTGAACGACATCACCAAGGACAATCCCGGCTTCGTGCTGGCGCTGATCGGGGGATGGCCGAAGGACAATAGCCATACGCGCTGGATCATGCGGCAGGCCTTGCGCACGCTGATCAAGAAGGGTGACGCCACGGCGCTCTCCCATCTCGGCGCGCATGAGGAAGCGCAGATCGCGCTTGCCGCGTTTCAGGTTACGCCAGACAAGGTGGCTCTCGGCAACCCGGTGCGGATTTCAGCCTCTTTCACCTCGACGGCAAAGAGCCCGCAAAAGCTGGTGATCGACTACACCGTGCATTATGTGAAGAAAAGCGGTGACGCCTCGGCAAAGGTCTTCAAATGGAAGGAGATCGAACTTCAGCCCGGCGAGACAAGCACACTGTCGATCAGCCGCGCCATGCGCGATTTCACCACCCGCAAGCATTATGCCGGCCTTCACAGGGTCAACCTGATGATCAATGGCAGGCTGGTGGCAGAAAGCGCATTCGAACTTCTGATCTGAAGCCGGTGAGCGCCCTGCCGTGCCTCAAGCCGCCGGGAAAATCTTTGCCCGGCGAATGATGACAGAACCGCGGTCGCCGGCGGCGACATCGTTTTCCGGCGGCACGTCGAACTCCAGAAGATCGCCGCCATCGGTGCTGGCGATCACCCGGCGCTCACCCGCCCGGTCGAGCACCCGCGCCACCGAGGCCGGAATGCCTTCATGCAGATCTTCCCATTCGAGATCGCCGGGGCGGGCATAGATATCGACGGCGCCATCGCCCTGCGCATAGGAGAAAGGCAGTTCGTTCTCACCGACATAGACCTTGCCGCCGCGCGCCACGCCGGACACACGGTTGGCATCGCCCAGAAAGCGCATGACGAAAGAACTATTGGGCTGGCGGCACACCTCCTTCGGCGTGCCCTGCTGCACGATCTCTCCCTGATTGAGGATGACCACACGGTCGGCGAGATCGAGCGCCTCTTCCTGATCATGCGTGACGAAAATGGTGGTGATACCAAGCGCATCGTGAATTTCGCGCAGCCAGCGGCGGAGATCGCGGCGCACATTGGCGTCCAGCGCACCGAAAGGCTCATCCAGAAGAAGTACTTTCGGATCGACCGAAAGCGCCCGCGCCAGCGCCACGCGCTGCCGCTGGCCGCCGGAGATTTGCGCCGGAAAACGGCCACCCAGGCCATCCAGCTTCACCAGCCGCAGAAGCTCCTCGACGCGGGCGTCGATTGCCGCCCTGTCGCGCTTCACCCTGGAAACCTTCATGCCGAAAGCGATGTTTTCGTTGAGCGTCATGTGTGGAAACAGCGCATAATGCTGGAACACAAAACCGACGCCACGGTCACGCACCGGAATATTGGTGGCGTCCTCATCTCCAAAGAAGATGTGGCCGCCATCGCTATATTCGAGGCCGGCGACCATGCGCAGAATAGTCGTCTTGCCGGAGCCGGAAGGTCCGAGCAGCGCCAGAAGCTCACCGCTTTCGATATCCAGCGAAACATCGCGGACGGCGCGGAAGGTATCGAAGGTCTTCACCACATTTTCGAGGCGGATTTTCATGGGAATCAGGTCTCCGTGGCGATGGCGGCATCGCCGTTGGTCTTTTTGGCCCCGCGCCCGGCGCCGCGCTGCTCCAGCGCCACCTTGGCGATGATGGTGACGACGGCGAGCGTAGCGAGGATCGAGGCCGAGGCGAAGGCGCCGGTCGTCTGGTAATCGTGATAGAGCAGCTCGATGTGGAGCGGCAGCGTATTGGTCTGGCCGCGAATATTGCCCGATACCACCGATACCGCACCGAATTCACCCATCACGCGCGCATTGCACAGCACGACGCCGTAAAGCAGCGCCCATTTGATGTTCGGCAAGGTCACCGAAAAGAAGGTGCGCCAGCCGGATGCGCCAAGCGAGGTCGCCGCCTCTTCCAGATCGCGGCCCTGCGCCTGCATCAGCGGAATGAGTTCCCGCGCCACGAAAGGTGCTGTAACGAACATCGAGGCGATGACGATGCCGGGAAGCGCGAACAGTATCTTGATGTCATGCGCATCGAGGAACGGCCCGAACAGCCCCTGCAAGCCGTAAACGAAGAGATAGGCGACACCGGCGACGATCGGCGAGATGGAGAAGGGTATCTCGATCAGCACCAGCAGGAAGCGCCGGCCGGGAAAATCGAACTTGGTGATCGCCCATGCGGCCGCAACCCCGAAGGCGGTATTGACAGGCACGGCGATCAGCGCCGTCAGCACCGTCAGCATGATGGCGTGGCGGGTATCTGGGTGGATAATGGTGGCCGAATAGGCCTTCCAACCCTGCGAAAAGGCTTCGACACCGATAATGACAAGCGGTGCGACGACCAGCAGGGCGCCGATGACGAGCACGAAGGCGATCAGACTGCGGCGAACGAGAGGCGCGTCACCGACACGTGGCGGCTTGCGATGTGAAGAAACGGCGCTCATCTCTCAGCTCCTCACCGTGTAACGCAGCGCACGCGCCTGCAGGTAGTTGGTCACCGCCAGCATCACGAAAGCGGTGATGAGCAGCACGGAGGCGATGGCGGCGGCGGCCTGATAATCATATTCCTCCAGCCGGATGAAGATCAAAAGCGCGGTGATCTCCGTCGAAAACGGCTGGTTGCCGGCGATGAAGATGATCGCCCCGAATTCGCCGAGGCTGCGGGCGAAGGAAAGGGAGAGGCCGGCCAGAAGCGCCGGCGTCAGAAGCGGCAGGATGACCTTGCGAAATATCTCGAGATCGGAACCGCCGAGCGACTGCGCCGCTTCCTCCAGCGCCGGATCGAGATCTTCCAGCACCGGCTGCACCGTGCGCACGATGAAGGGCAGGCTGGTGAAGGCCATCGCCACCATGATGCCGAGCGGCGTATAGGCGACCTTGATGCCGAATTGCGCAAGCACCGAGCCGAACCAGCCATTGCCCGCAAACAGCGTCGTCAACGCAATACCGGCAACGGCGGTGGGAAGCGCAAAGGGCAGATCGACGATGGCATCGACAATGCGCCAGCCGGGAAAACGGTACCGCGTCAGCACCCAGGCAAGCGCCAGTCCGAAAACGACGTTGAAGAGCGTGGCCGCCAGTGCGCAGAGCACCGTGACGCGATAGCTGGCGACGGCGCGCGGCGAAGAAATGATCGCCCAATATTCAGCCGGCCCGAGGCTTGCCGCCTTGAACACCAGCGCCGAGAGCGGCAGAAGCACGATGATGGCGACATAAGTAAGGGTAACGCCAAGGGACAATTTCAGCCCCGGCAGCACATTCCGCTTCAAACCCCGCCCCCAATTCATCAAAAAGCGACCCGGCAGTTTCCCGCCGGGTCTTTTGCCTGTTCTTTATCGTCGTGATTAACGGCTGCCGTAAAGCGTATCAAGCGTCGCGCCGGATGCAAAATGCTCTTTCTGGATTTTGTCCCAGCCGCCGAAGACATCATCGACATTGACGAGGCGAATGGCCGGGAACTTGCCCTTGAATTCGCCAACGACCTTTTCATTGTGGACGCGGTGGCCGAATTCGGCGGCGATGCGCTGGCCTTCCTCGGTATAGAGGAAGTCGAGATAGCTCTTCGCCAGATCGCGCGAGCCGCGCTTGTCGACCACCTTGTCCACCACGGCCACGGGGAATTCGGCCAAAAGGCTGACGGAGGGCACGACGCCTTCCACCTTGTCGGCGCCATATTGCTTGGCTATGCCGCGCGTCTCGGCTTCGAAGGTGATCAGCACGTCGCCGATCTCGCGTTCCACGAAGGTGGTGGTGGCGGCGCGGCCCCCGGTGTCAAAGACCGGCGTGTTGTCGAAGATTTTCTTGACGAATTCCTGAACCTTCGCCCCGTCGCCGTTGAACTTCTCCTTGGCGTAGGCCGTAGCGGCCAGATAGGTGTAACGGGCGTTGCCCGAAGTCTTCGGATTGGGGAAGACCACCTTCACGTCGTCGCGGGCGAGATCGTCCCAGTCCTTGATACCCTTGGGATTGCCGGCGCGCACGAGGAAGGAGGGGAAGGAATAGAACGGCGAGGCGTCGTTCGGAAAATCCTTCTTCCAGTCAGCGGAAACGAAGCCCTGCTTCACCAGAAAATCGACATCGGTGACCTGGTTGAAGGTCACGACATCGGCTTCCAGACCCTCGACGATGGCGCGCGCCTGCTTGGAGGTGCCGGCATGCGACTGGTCGACGGTGACGCCCGGATGCAGCTTGATGAACGCCTCGTTCTCGGCCGCGAAAACTTCGCGGGCGACATCGTAGGATGCGTTGAGAATGGTGGTCGGAGACTGCGCCTGCGCCGCGCCTGCAAAAAGAGCGGCAATGGCAGTACCGATAATGAGAAGACGTTTCATGAATACCCCCGGCAATTCGAATGGTGCTCAACATAGCGGGCGGCGGCAACGCCCGCGAGAAACAGCCATGCTTTCCGGGCGCGCGGATTGGAAATTTCGCCCAAAGAACGTCCACTCCAAAGGCGATGATTTCATATATAGCAGGAAGCCGGATTTCTTTTGCGTCGCCCTAGAGACGATGATCGGGGAACAGATTGCCGGAATGTGCGGCAAAATAAGGCGCAAGGTCGTCCTCCGTCACCCCATCCAGCCGTGCCGGCCGCCAGCGGGGATTGCGGTCCTTGTCGACCAGCGCCGCACGCACGCCCTCGTAAAAATCGTGCTGGCGCAATATCTCGGTGCCGGCGGCAAATTCCCTTTCCAGGCATTCGATGAGGCTCGCACTTTCCTGGCCGAGGCGCAGCAGCCTCAATGTCAGTTTCAGGCTGGTAGGGGAGCGCTTCTGCAGGGTCTCGAGCGTCTCGCGTGAAAACGCATCGTCGCGGGCCGAAAGCGCGGCGAAAATCTCCTCGACCGTATCGAAACGGAATGTCGCATCGATGATGTGCCGGTTTGCGGCGAGAATGCCGTCCCCCGCCTCAATGGCTTGAGCCGCTATGACAGCATCGATATCATCGGTCTCGGCAGCTTGCGACAGATCCTGCACCAGTATTTCGAGGCGATCGGAAGGCACGCAATAATCTGCAAAACCGGCATAGACCGCATCGGCGGCGGTGACGGTATTGCCCGTCAGCCCCAGCCAGGTGCCGCATTCACCGGGCGCTCTCGGAAGAAGCCAGGAACCGCCGACATCGGGGAAATAACCGATGCCGGTTTCCGGCATGGCGAGTTTTGTGCGCTGCGTGACGATGCGATGGCTGCCATGGGCGGAAATGCCGACGCCGCCGCCCATGACGATACCGTCCATCAGCGCCACATAGGGCTTGCCAAACCGGGCGATGCGATAGTTGAGCGGAAATTCCTCGCGCCAGAAATCGAGAACCTGCGGGTCATCCGCCTTGCCGAGATCGTGGATGATGCGGACATCCCCGCCGGCGCAAAGCCCTCTCTCCCCCTCCCCCGTCAGCACCACACAGGCAATATCGGGATCGTCCTCGAAACGCTGGAGCGCCTGAAACAGGTCGCGCACCATCGGCAATGTCAGGCTGTTGATGGCCTTCGGACGGTTGAGGCGGACAATGCCGGCACCTCCGCGTTTCTCGACGATGACCTGCGCATCCGCTTCCGTTCTCTGTTCCAAGACCGCCTCCTCCGCTGCCATTGATCCGGCCATCTTGGCGGCCTTGGCGCAATCACGCAACGGTGATCTTGCCCTGCCGGAACGTCTTTCGCTCAAACCGCTTTAACGGATTGGAAAATGCCAGAAATCCGCTTTCGCAATGCAGCATGTTTGCTTGACGCCCGGAAAATCATGGCATGTAATGGGGCTTGGAAATGCCGGCATTGATTCCTGTCGAGCGTGTGCCGGACCAAGCGGAATGTCGCCTTCTCAAAGGCGCTGTAAACAGCAACGGGAGACGAGCATGCAGGTTTCGGAACACGAATGGATCAGTAAACGGGCATATACACTCTGGGAAAAGGAAGGCCACCCCCATGGGCGCGACGCGCACCATTGGGAGCAGGCCAGGCATGAATTTTCGCTGCTGAAGACATCGGAAGCGACGAAACCCGCAACACGCAAGAAGGCCGCTCCCAAGGCCGCTGCGGCTGAGGCAGTGGATGTGGAAGCACCGGCAAAGCCCAAGAGCCGTGCCCGCAAGGCGGCCGCCGCGAAATAGCGGGACGGTCATACCGACACATCGATCCAAAATCTGGAAGCAACCGAATGATGCGCGGGCATGCAGCCTCGCCAAACGGGGCATTTTACGATGACACCCTGGAAGGGCTTCCAAGACGAGACAATGTCCCCGGCGACAGACCGGGGACATTTTTTCATTGACTATGTTTAGCTCGCAAGTATTCCCGCCAGCCTAAACACTATTGTCTCGACAGGCATTCCGTATCGGCCGGATCACACGCACGATAGCTCCGGGGTGCCGGCTCGGGCGGGCGAACCTGCTCCTGTGCCGGAGCGCGGCCTTCGGGACGCCGTTGTTCTTCAGGTTGGACGCGACGCTCGGGGCGACGCTGACCATCATCCTGATTGAACTGACGGTTGCGATCGCGGTTTTCATCTTCCCAGCGGCGGCGATCATCTTCTCGACGCGGCCTGTCCTGATTTCGGTCACCCTGGTTCCAGTCGCCGTAGCGACGCTCCCAGCGACCGTCATTCGGACCACCCTGACGGGGATCGCGCCACTCGTCGCGGCGACCATCGCGCCAGTCGTCCCGGCGTCCGTCACGCCAATCGTCACGCGGACGCGGGCGATCCCAGTCGGCGCGCGGCGGTGGCGCATTCCAGTAGCCGCCGGACGGCGGCGGGCGACGCCAGCGGTCGCGCTCGCGGTAAAAGTCGCGGTCGCGATAATAGCGGTCCCAATAACGGCCGACTTCGAAGGTGATCACCGGCACACCGAGATCGCGGTAATAACGCGGCTCGACATAAACCCGGTTCTGCCGGTAGGTGGTGGCGATGTAACGCCCGGCCACCCAGCCGCGACCGCCTACGAAGGAGACATCGCACCACGGCGTATCGGACAGGCAGCCATGGACGGTGAGCGGCGCGCCATTCGGGATCACCACGACGGCCGGATAGGCCGTGCTCGGGCCGGAGCGCATATTCACATTCGCGGTGGCGAAACCGCGCGTCGCAGCTTCGGCGAGAGCCGGCGCGGCAAGCATGGCCACCAGCGCAATTGCGCCAAACAGTTTTCTCTTCACTTCTTTCTCCTCAAGCAAAGGCCCGCTTTGCCCTTGTCGGCATCCACCATGTTCGATGGACGAGTATGCGTTCCGCATACTGCCACGACCGGAAAATACGCGGTTCTGCATGAACGCAGCATGAAACAAATGAGGCATCCAATCAGTTCCACCTGCGGCAATGAGCGCCCGATAAATCGCCGCCGGAATGGACCGCCGGTCTTGACTTCGGGGGGCAATCATCCGACTTCAATGCAACGGCAATATGGAGCAGAACCATGAGCGAAACCGCACAGACGACCGTCGACCAGAGCGAAGTGGACCGCTTCTCCGCGATGGCTGCGGAGTGGTGGAGCCCGACCGGCAAGTTCCGCCCGCTGCACAAGTTCAATCCGGTGCGGCTCGAATATATCCGCAACCGCATCTGCGAGAATTTCGGCCGCGACCCGAAGGCGCACCGCCCGCTGGAGGGGCTGCGCATATTGGATATCGGCTGCGGCGGCGGCCTTCTCTCCGAACCCGTTGCACGCATGGGCGCGGATGTGGTGGGCGCCGATCCCTCGGAAAAGAATATCGGCATCGCCTCCACCCATGCCCGCGAAAGCGGGGTCAGCGTCGATTACCGCGCCGTCACCGCCGAACAGTTGCAGGAAGCCGGCGAGACCTTCGACGTCATCCTCAACATGGAGGTGGTCGAGCATGTGGCCAATGTCGATCTCTTCGTCACCACCTGCGCGAAAATGGTGCGCCCCGGCGGGCTGATGTTCGCCGCCACGATTAACCGCACGATGAAGGCCAGGGCGCTGGCGATCTTCGCCGCCGAAAACGTGTTGCGCTGGCTGCCGCGCGGTACGCATCAATATGAAAAACTGGTTCGCCCGGAAGAGCTTGAACGGCCGCTGGTGGCGAGCGGCATGGATATCATCCACCGCACCGGCGTCTTCTACAACGTGCTGCAGGATCGCTGGAACCTCTCGCCGGATATGGACGTCAACTACATGATGCTGGCGAAGCGGCCGGCGCAGGGGTGACGCTGGACGCTAACGAGCGATGGCGTCTGAAGAAGTTCAGTTGACGTCGTCGGGCAGCGCCGGCAGCGGTGCGATCTCGATGCCCTCGTCCAGCAGGGCCTTGGCGTCCTGCGCCGAGGCGTTACCGATGATACCCCGCTCATCCGCTTCGCCATAGTGGATCTTGCGGGCTTCTTCGGGGAACCTGTCGCCGACATCCTCGGCATTGGCGCGGATATTGGCGACGGCCTCACGGATTTTCGCCAGCGCCTCCTTTCTGGCGGTATCCATGGCGAGCGTCTGACGTTCGTCTTTCTTGCGGGCGGTGGAAACCGAAGGCGCCATCAACAGCTTGGAGACCTGCACGGAATTGCAGACCGGGCAAGACAGGAAACCGCGCTGCAACTGATTGTCGAAATCGTCGCTGCCGGCAAACCAGCCTTCGAATTCATGGCCCTTTTCACAGGCCAGCGCATAACGGATCACGCCGCTTCACCTCCGGCAGGTTTCAGGGGAATAACCGTGTCCAGACCGAACTCGCGGGCATTGCGGAGATTGGGAATTTTTCCGCGCGCGGCAGCCACCAGCGATGTGTCGATCTCGGTGAAGATGATCTCTTCTCCAGTGCCGCCGGCAATGGCCAGAACCTTGCCCCACGGATCGATGATGATGGAATGGCCGAAGGTCTCCCGCCCGTCCTCATGCACGCCGGCCTGCGCGGCGGCAATGACGAAAGCGCCGTTTTCAATGGCGCGGGCACGCAGCAGGACCTCCCAGTGCGCCTCCCCCGTCTGGCGGGTGAAAGCCGCCGGAACGGTCAGAACCTCAGCGCCGGCCAGTGCTTCTGCGCGGAAAAGCTGCGGGAAACGAACGTCGTAGCAAATCGCGAAGCCGAATTTTCCCAGCGGAAGTTCGGCGATACGCGCCACTTCGCCGGGTTGATAAGCAGCGCTTTCACGCCAGCTTTCGCCATTGTCGAGATCTACATCGAACATATGAATCTTGTCATAACTGCAGATGCGCGAACCGTCAGGCGCGAAGAGAAAACCGCGATTGGCGATCTTGCCATCCGGGCGGGCAATGGCCGTGGAGCCGACATGGACATGAATGCCGAGCTCGCGGGCAAGACGGGCGGCCGTCGCAACGATGATATCGCCATTGTCATCCCGCAGTTGCGCACGCAGCGCCTGCCGATCCTTCTGGATCGCGCCCGTCATTTCCGGGGTCTGCACATAAACGGCGCCTGCGGCGGCGGCGGCGCGCACCAGCCGTTCCATATCGGCAGCATTTCTTGCCGGATCGACGCCGGAGCGCATCTGGATGGCGGCAGCCTTGAAACTCATCACATCCTCCATGCCCGCAAATCGGGCCGATCAGGCGGCCAGCAGCGCGTCCAGCTTGCCGGCGCGCTCCAGCGCGTGCAGATCGTCGCAACCGCCCACATGCTGGCCGTTGATGAAGATTTGCGGGAAGGTCGTGCCGCCGGATTTCTCGATCATTTCCTGCCGGTATTCCGGTGTCGTGGTGGCGTTATATTCGGCATAATCCACGCCCTTGCTGTCCAGCAGCGCCTTGGCGCGCGCGCAATAACCACAAAAATCCCGCGTATAGATCGTCACCGGTGCCATGTTTTCAAAGCCCTCGCAAACGTGCGGCAAAACGCACGATAAAGTCATGTCATTCAGGTTTCATATAGGCCCGGAAATGGCCATTGCAAAGGTCAAAACCGTCACATCCGCGGCACCGGCCTTGCGCAGGGCGCGGCTTGCCGCACCCACCGTCGCGCCGGTGGTATAGACGTCATCCACCAGCACCACGCGCTTGCCATGAACATCGGTTTCCCGGCCGGGCGCAAGCGAGAAAGCGCCGCGCATATTGTCCTGCCGGGCGAGCGCGGAAAGCCCCACCTGCCGCTCTGTCGGCTTCACGCGTAGCAGTGTGCCGGCAAGCAAGGGTTTGCCGGAGGCCCTGGCGAGATGCCGCGCCAGTTCGGCGGATTGATTGAAACGGCGGCGCAGGAAACGGTGACGATGCAATGGCACGGGTACGATGCAATCACAGGCATTCACCGCTCCGTCGCTTGCCCGCAGCATCCACAACGCCATCAGGCGGGCGAGGTCGGTCCTGTCCTGATATTTCAGCCGGTGCACCAGCTTGCGGGCGGCTCCCTCATGGCTGGCGACGGCGCGCAGCCGGTCGAAGGGCGGCGGCTCGGCAATCGCCCGCGCGCTGACAAAACCCTCTCCGTGATCCCGCGCAAAGGGAATGCCGAGAATCTCGCAGAACGGGTGATCGATAAAGGCCACATCACGCCAGCAATCGGGACACAACGCCCCTTCGCTGCCGGTCATGCGATTGCAGCCGGCGCAGGTCGGCGGGTAAACGAGGCGGAAGACCGAGCGCAACACGCCGTCTGCCGCCGACAAGGCCGCGGACTTCGATAGCAACCCCGAAAACAGACTTTCACCAGCGCCCATGAGGTTGACTTTACCGCCGAACGGGTGCCTTTGCGAGGGCGATAGTTCTATCCCGACACCGGGAAAACGATGCCCTGAGCGGCATGAGACCAACGATACGGCCCGCCGATCCCGAAGGCGCTTAAGGCCGAGCAGGCAAGACGATGGATATTCTCTTTGACCAGGCCCTGATCGAACAAAACCGCCGCCGGGCGTGGGCCAGGCGCGACGACAAGGCTCTGTTTCTTCTCGATATGGCGGCCGAAGAACTGGCCGACAGGCTCGCCATCGTCGAGCGCCAGTTCGAGACCGCGATCGAACTTCACGGCGGAACCGGCGTCACTGCCCGGCGGCTGGCGGAAACCGGCAAGGTGGATAACATTCGCCGTATCGAAACCGAAAGCTCTTTTGCAACGGATGCGAATATTCCCGAGGCCGCTTCCATGGAGCATCTGCCGCTTGAGGAAGCCTCCGCCAATCTCATCGTTTCACCGCTTGCCCTGCATCTGACCAACGACACGCCCGGTGCGCTGATCCAGATACGGCGGGCATTAAAACCGGATGGCCTGTTTCTCGGCGCCATTCCCGGCAGCGGCACCCTGCAGGAACTGCGCGACGTGCTGCTGACGGCAGAGGCGGAACTGACCGGTGGCGCGAGCCCGCGCGTCATTCCCTTCGCCGATGTGCGCGATGTCGGCGCGCTGCTGCAACGGGCAGGTTTTGCGCTGCCCGTTACCGATGCGGAAAGCTACACGGTGCGTTACGATTCGATTTTTCCGCTGATGCGCGATCTGCGCGCCATGGGCATGGCCAATCCGCTGGCGAGCCGCAGCAGGAAACCGCTCAACCGCGCCTTTTTCCTGCGCGCGGCGGAGCTTTATGCCGAGCGATATTCGGATCCCGACGGGCGGATAAGGGCGACATTTTCCATCATCTATGTATCAGGCTGGGCGCCGCATGAAAGCCAGCAGAAACCGCTGAAACCCGGTTCCGCCAAGGTGCGGCTTGCAGATGCCTTGAAGACAACGGAGGTGAAGCTGTCCTGAGCGATCAGCCCGACGGTTTCAACTCGGCTAAGGTATCGCCGATGAACTGAAACACGGCGTTGATATTGGTGCTGATGTCACCCGCGCCAGCGATGAGGGCGGCGGAAAGCAGCCCCGCGATCAAACCGTATTCAATCGCTGTGGCACCGTCTTCGTTTTTGCAAAAATTCATAAAAAAATGCAGCACAGGATATTCCCCATCCACCATCCGGTGCGTTGCGACAACCGGCATCTGCCCTGTTGAAATTGGCACTATCCTAGGTCGGCGATATGAGGAATCCGTTACCGTTGATGGTAAACGATCAGCAACCGCTCTCGTTGCTGTAACCCGTGACCACGCAAGGCATATCCGGCATCGGCTGGGTGACGCTGCGGCGAATGGAATAGGTCTTGCCCATATCGGTCTTCTTGATGGAGCCCGTGCTGATCATATCGTAATTGTCGGGAAACTGCGCCACCCGCGTGGATGATTTTCCGGCAAGCATGGGCGTGATGATCAGGGAAAGGGCGATGACCGCCGTGCCGAAAAGTAGCGCCACGTTGAGCACGCCGGTGCGACGGGATTTGTCGGAATACAAGTGACGACCTTCCACCGTCTTCCAGAAATCCTCGTTCATGACCAACCTCGTCTCGCGCAGTTTACCGCTTCTTTAGCTTAACAATCTGCCAGAGGGTGCTGAACGATCTCTTAACACAGCCCCGTTTTGGCACGGCAAACCGCTGACAACAGCGCATTTTCACGAAGCTGTGACGGGATAATATGCGAGGGGCTTCGGACGACTTCCGATTCTACAGCAAATCCTGCAGGAAGGGGATGAGCGGCTCATCGGCCGGCGGCATGGGGTAATCGCGCAGCGCCTGCGGTTTCACCCATTTCAGCGCCTGTCCTTCACGGCCATGCGCAATGCCCTCATAACGGCGGCAGACGTAAAGCGGCATCAGGAGGTGAAAGGTCTCATAGGTGTGGCTGGCAAATGTCAGCGGCGCGAGGCAGGCGACCTTGGTTTTGATGCCCAGTTCCTCGTCCAGCTCGCGGACAAGGGTTTCCTCCGGCGTCTCGCCATGCTCAACCTTGCCGCCCGGAAATTCCCACAGGCCCGCAAGCGACTTTCCTTCCGGACGTTGCGCCAGAAGAATGCGGCCATCCTGATCGAGAAGGGCGCAGGCGGCGACCAGCAGGATTTTTTTGCCGGCCTCGCTCATTCTCCCGCATCCTTGCGCCAGTAACGATAACGATAGGCTTCGGAGAAACCGAATTTTTCATAGAGCGCGATGGCGGGCGCATTGGTGGTGTCGACCTGCAGCCAGGCGCTTTTTGCGCCGCTTATTCTGGCCCAGCGCAACGCGGATGACAGGATCTGTGTGCCGAGACCCTTTTTGCGCTGCGCTTTCGCAACATCGAGCGAGAGAATGCCGGCAAGATCGTTATCCTGCACGCAGATGACGGTAGCGAGCGGATTGCCCTCCACTTCCTCATTGATGAAGAGGCCAAGCGTCGGTTTGATGGAGCTGACGATCTCCGCAATCGCCGGGCGCAGCGCCGGGTCGCCATCCGTGACCTTGATGCTCGCTTCGACAAAACGGCCGATATCGTGGCTCGGCAGGCTGACCAGCGTTTCCGGTAACTCGATGCCCGAGAGATCGGCGGTCATGACCATGACCTCTTCGAATACGGACCAGCCGTCCTCTACCAGGAAATCCTTGAGCTGCGGCGGCATCAGCGTCGTTTCGCGCACCACCAGCGGCCGGCCGAAATCTTCGAAGCGCTTGCGCGCCTTTTCCAGCCGTACCGCGCTGTTTCCATAGTCGGAGGGATCGAGCGGCACCACGCAGTTGATGCGTTTGGAGGGGTGCGAACCCGTCAGACGGATTTGCCAGCTGCCGTCATAGATCACCGACGAGGCAGGCCATGCCCGGAAGCTGACGGCTTCCAGACGGCGAACCAGCGGCAGATTGACGGCCTTGTTGTCCTGCATTCTCTTCGGCTCCAACGGTCAGCTCCGATAGTCGCCGTTGATCGCAACATATTCTTTCGTCAGGTCACAGGTCCAGACGGTGGCCGTACCGTTACCGAGGCCGATATCCACCTCCACCGGAATGTCTTCGAGACGCATTACCGCGCTGGTTTCCGCCTCCGAATAGTCCGGGTCACGCTCGCCGTTGACGGCTACGCGCACGCCGCCGAACCAGATGGCGAGGCGGTCGCGGTCGGCCATTTCGCCGGACTTGCCGACAGCCATGACGACGCGGCCCCAATTGGCGTCTTCACCGGCAACCGCGGTCTTCACCAGCGGCGAATTGGCGATGGAAAGGGCGATCTTCTTGGCGGCGGCGTCGTTCTCCGCGCCTGTTACGGTGACTTCCACCATCTTGCGCGCGCCCTCGCCGTCACGAACCACCTGCAAGGCGAGATCCTTCAGAAGATCGTTCAATGCGGCGCGGAAACCGGCCAAGCGCTCGTCATCGGCGCTCGTCACCTTCACCTGGCCGTCTTCAGCCGCTGCACCTGTCGCAAACAGCATCAGCGTATCGGAGGTGGAAGTGTCGCTATCGACCGTCACGGAATTGAAGGTCGGGCCGACGCCGGCCGACAGCAGGGATTGCAGGGCGGCGGGCTCGATATCGGCATCCGTCACCACGAAGGAGAGCATCGTCGCCATGTCGGGCGCAATCATGCCGGCGCCCTTGGAAATACCGTTGATCGTCACGATCACGCCGCCGATCTCGGCGGTGCGGGTCGCGACCTTGGGATAGGTGTCGGTCGTCATGATCGCCTTGGCGGCTTCCTGCCAGAAATCGGCCTCTGCCCTGACGTTCATGTCGCCGAGAACACCGGCGAATTTCGTCGCATCCAGCGGCTCGCCGATCACACCCGTCGATGCCAGGAAAACCTCACCTTCGAAGCAGCCGACGGCGGCGGCGGCGGATTTCGCCGTCAACTCGGTCGCGGCCTTGCCCTTGACGCCGGTAAAGGCATTGGCGTTGCCGGAATTGACCACCACGGCACGCGCCACGCCGCCGCCGAGATTGGCGCGGCAGAAATCGACCGGGGCAGATGGGCATTTCGATTTGGTGAAGACACCGGCGACACTCGCCGGCTTGTCGAACACCATCAAGAGAACGTCGGTGCGGTTCTTGTACTTGATGCCGGCGGCGGCCGTCGCCATGCGAACACCGCGCAGCGCGGGCATGTCGGGATAGGATTTCGGAGCGAGCGGGGAAACGGCAACGGACATGGGAAGCGCCTGAAATTCTGGAAAAGGGGTCTGAAATGCCTGAGATGAAACGGGGCGGCCCATAGCCGCCCCGTAACATTTGTTTTTACTGCTGCGGCTGAGCCTGCTGTTCCTTCGTGGCTTCGTCGTAGCCCTTCTTCAGCGTCTCATCCATGATTTCGATCTTCTGGTCGGCCTTTGCCTTCTCGATGAGGGCAACGTACTTGTCACGCATGACGAGCTGACGAACCTGCGGCTCGACCTGCTCGAAAGCCGGCGGCGGTGCGATGCGCTTGTCTTCCAGCTTGATGACGTGGAAGCCGAACTGGGTCTTCACCGGAGCCTTGGTGTAGGCGCCCTTTTCGAGGCCGAAAGCGGCCTCTTCGAATTCCGGCACCATGCGGCCCTTGCCGAACCAGCCGAGATCGCCGCCGTCATCCTTGTTGGAATCGGTCGACTTTTCCTTGGCGAGCGCGGCGAAATCCTTGCCCGAATCAAGCTGCTTGATGATGTCTTTCGCTTCGTCCTCGCTGGCGACGAGAATGTGCGCAGCCTTGATTTCCTCTTCCTGCGGCAGGGCTGCGACTTCCTTGTCGTAGCGGGCCTTTACTTCGTCAGCGGTGACGGCATCGACCACATGCTTGCGGAAATAGGCGTTGTGCAGCTCACGGTCCTGGATGAATTCCATGCGCTTTTTAAAATCTTCAGTCTTTTCCAGACCTTCGGCGCTGGCGTTCTTCACCAGAAGCTTGACGTCGATGGCGCCGGAAAGGGCAGCGACCTTCTTCTGCTCGTCGGGAAGCTGCGCGAGCTGCGGGTCGAGATTGCCCATGGCGAGATCGAGTTCTGACTGGTGGATTTCCAGGTCGCCGACCTTGGCGACAACCTTGTCTTCCTGTGCGAAAGCCGGAAGCTGGAGGCCGAGCGTGGCCACAATCACCGCAGCCGCAATTTTATTATAGCGCAACATTTTGAACCTTTCGGGGACAATGCCGGCTCCAGACATGGTTTCCGGCTCTGAAAAAACTTCCAAACACCGGATTGTGGCCATTCTGTAACGGGCAGAACCGTTGACATCATTTGCCCCCCCTCTTATCTGTCACGCAACCTCGCGTCCAGATACGTTGAAGGGCGAAGTCCGTCATTTGTGCTGAATTCGGCGTGACGGAGAAAAGCGCCCGGCAAAACGGAATTTCAGAAAGGGCCAGTAAGATGGTCAGTCTCGGCGGTATAGCCCGCAAGTTGTTCGGTTCGGCAAATGATCGCCGCGTCCGCTCCTATAAAAGCAAGATCGCAGCCATCAATGCGCTGGAAGAGGCCACCAAGGCGCTGTCCGATGAGGCGCTGGCGGCCAAGACCGCCGAGTTCCGCCAGCAGCTGGCAGACGGCAAGACGCTTGATGACCTGCTGATCCCGGCTTTTGCCGTGGCCCGAGAAGCATCGCGCCGTGTCCTCCACATGCGTCCATTCGATGTGCAGCTGACGGGCGGCATGATCCTGCACGGCGGCGCCATCGCCGAAATGAAGACGGGCGAAGGCAAGACGCTGGTGGCGACGCTTGCGGTCTACCTCAACGCGCTCGCCGGCAAGGGCGTGCATGTCGTTACCGTGAACGACTATCTTGCCCAGCGTGACGCCGCCACCATGAGCAGGCTTTACCGCTTCCTTGGTCTCACCACCGGCGTGATCGTTCATGGCCTCGACGACGACCAGCGCCGCGAGGCTTATGCCTGCGACATCACCTACGCGACGAACAACGAACTCGGTTTCGATTATCTGCGCGACAACATGAAATATGACCGCGCCCAGATGGTTCAGCGCGGCCACAACTACGCGATCGTCGACGAAGTCGACTCGATCCTGGTCGATGAGGCGCGCACGCCGCTCATCATTTCCGGTCCGCTGGACGACCGTTCCGATCTCTACAACACCATCGACGCCTTCATTCCGCTTTTGACGCCGGAAGACTACGAGATCGATGAGAAGCAGCGCTCGGCCAACTTCTCCGAAGAAGGCACCGAGAAGCTCGAAAACCTGCTGCGGCAGGCGGGCCTGCTGAAGGGCGAATCGCTTTACGACGTCGAAAACGTCGCCATCGTCCACCACATCAACAATGCGCTGAAGGCCCACAAGCTCTTCACCCGCGACAAGGACTACATCGTCCGCAACGACGAAATCGTCATCATCGACGAATTCACCGGCCGCATGATGCCGGGCCGCCGTTATTCCGAAGGTCAGCACCAGGCTCTGGAAGCCAAGGAAAAGGTGCAGATCCAGCCGGAAAATCAGACGCTGTCCTCCGTCACCTTCCAGAATTATTTCCGCATGTATGAAAAGCTGGCCGGCATGACCGGTACGGCGGCGACGGAAGCGGAAGAATTCGGCAACATCTACGGTCTCGACGTCATCGAAGTGCCGACCAACCTGCCGATCCAGCGTATCGATGAGGACGACGAGGTCTACCGCACCGGCGAGGAGAAGTTCCTCGCCATCATCACCGAGATCAAGGCGGCGCATGAGCGCGGCCAGCCGGTTCTGGTCGGCACGACATCCATCGAAAAATCCGAGCTTCTGGCCAATATGCTGCGCCAGTCCGGCTTCACCGATTTCCAGGTCCTGAACGCCCGTTATCACGAGCAGGAAGCCTATATCGTTTCGCAGGCCGGTGTTCCCGGCGCCGTCACCATCGCCACCAACATGGCCGGCCGCGGCACCGACATCCAGCTTGGCGGCAACGTCGACATGCGTCTGGAGCGTGAGCTGGAAGGCATGGAGCCGGGTCCTGAGCTTGATGCGAAGGAAGAGGCGATCCGCGCCGAGATCAAGGTGCTGAAGGAAAAGGCGCTCGCCGCCGGCGGTCTTTACGTCATCGCCACCGAACGCCACGAAAGCCGACGCATAGACAACCAGCTGCGCGGCCGTTCCGGCCGTCAGGGTGACCCCGGCCGTTCGAAATTCTACCTGTCGCTTCAGGATGACCTGATGCGCATCTTCGGTTCCGAGCGCATGGACAGCATGCTGCAGAAGCTCGGCCTGAAGGACGGTGAGGCCATCGTCCACCCGTGGATCAACAAGGCGCTGGAACGCGCCCAGAAGAAGGTCGAAGCCCGCAACTTCGAGACCCGCAAGAACCTTCTGAAATATGACGACGTGCTGAACGACCAGCGCAAGGTGATCTTCGATCAGCGCCTTGAGCTGATGGAAGCCGACAATATCGGCGAAACCGCTGCCGATATGCGTCACGAAGTCATCGAAATGCTCGTCACCAAGCATATTCCTGAAAATGCTTATGCCGAACAGTGGGATATCGCCGGCCTGAAGGCGGGCATCGCCCAGTTCCTCAACCTCGACCTGCCGGTGGAGGAATGGGCCAAGGAAGAAGGCATCGCCGAGGACGATATTCTTCAGCGCGTCACCGAGGCCGCCGACAAATACGCCGCCGAGCGCGCGGAACGTTTCGGCCCCGAGATCATGACCTATGTCGAACGTTCGGTCATTCTCCAGACGATCGACCACCTGTGGCGCGAACATATCGTCAATCTTGACCATCTTCGTTCCGTCGTCGGTTTCCGCGGTTATGCCCAGCGCGACCCGCTGCAGGAATACAAGGCCGAAGCCTTCGAGCTGTTCCAGGCGCTGCTTGCCAATCTGCGCGAGGCCGTTACAGCCCAGCTGATGCGTGTGGAACTGGTGCAGCAGGAACCGCAGCAGCCGGAACTGCCGGAAATGACCGCGCATCATCTCGACCCCAATACGGGCGAAGACGAAATGGCGCAGGGCATGCAGGCCGCCCCCGCCGCTTTCGTTCCGTCCGACGAGCGCGATCCAAACAACCCCGCCACCTGGGGTCGTATCGGCCGTAACGAAATGTGCCCCTGCGGCTCCGGCAAGAAATACAAGCACTGCCACGGCGTTTACGAACAGGCCTGAAGCAGTTCCTGACGGACAAACGAAATCGCCCGCACCTTTGGTTGCGGGCGATTTTCGTTACACCCCTTGATCGCTGTTGACGGATATCAGCAATTTCCAATATGGGAGCCTGATCGTCTTCCGGAAAATGCTTTCATGGCCCCTCGCGATCTTGCCGCTTATGTTTTTCTCGCACTCGCGTGGGGAATGTCTTTCCTGCTGCTTCTGCATGTCGTCGCGGCCTTCGGCTGGATCGGCGCGGTCACGCTCCGCTCGCTGGTCACCGCCATCACCCTGTTTCTGATCGCCATTGCGGCGCGCCGAAAGCTTGCATTTTCCGCCAGCTGGCGCGCCTTTACGGTGGTCGGCGCAACCACGGTCGCGGGGCAGCTGATCGGCCTCTCCTATGCGACCCCGCTGGTCGGCACCGCCATGGCGGCCATTCTGGTGGCCACCATCCCGCTTTTTTCCATGCTCATCTCGCAGCTCTGGGGACTTGAACGCCTTACGAAACAAGGCCTTGCCGGCCTCGTTATCGGCTTTGGCGGCATCTTGCTGCTTGTCGGCTTCCCAGCTGTGCCCGTCACGACCGGCTTCATCATCGGCTGTGCCGCCGCCCTTGCCGCCTGCATCTGCGCCGCCTATGGCAGCAATTATGCCAGCCGTTATCTCAAGGGCGTCGGTTCCTGGGAGATCACCATCGGTTCGTTCCTGACAGGCGGGCTTATGACCTTGCCGCTTCTTCTGGCCGTGCCCCTGCCCGGAACGCCCCGCCTTATCGATTACGGCTATCTTCTCATACAGGCGGTGGTGATGAGCGGTCTTACCTACATCACCTATTTCCGTCTCGTTTCGGTCATTGGCGCCACGCGGACGATCAGCGTGGAATTCGCCGTGACCGTCGTGGCAGTGCTCATCGGCGCGCTGGTGCTGGATGAGCCGCTTTCTCTTCCCCAACTCGTCGGCGCCGGCATCATCATTTTGGGCTGCGCGCTGGTCCTCGATCTATTACCCAGGAAAAAGGCTCCGCCCACGCCCTCCGGCGCATGAAGGGTTTATTAGCGTTTTCCAATAATAGTCGTGCTGGTCATCGATGATCGCACGGGATCGCGTTTGCGGCGCGGGGGGGAAATGCAACCGGGCAAGTCAGACTACGAACATTATTGGGACCCGCTCAGGGCTCTCCTCATGCTGCTCGGCATTCCCTATCACGCCTCCCTGCTTTACAGCTACGCCCTTCCCTGGGACATCAAGGACTTCGAAACCAGCCCGCTTCTGAGCGCGCTGGGCGCTGCTCTTGTCACCTTCCGCATGCCGGCGTTTTTTCTGGTGGCCGGGTATTTTTCCGCCATGGTCATCGGCAAGAAAGGCAAGATGCACTGGCTGAGGCAGCGTTTTCTGCGCCTCGGCGTGCCGTTCATCGTGGCCGTGCTTCTGCTCGGCCCATCGCAGCTTTTCCTGCTGCAATTAGCGGGCATCGCCAAAGGCGACATTCCCGCCGGCCGGCTCCTCGAGAGCCTGCCCGGCTTGCTGCGCCCGAGCGAACAGTGGATCATGCATCTGTGGTTTCTGCCGGCCCTCATTGCCTATTCAGTTCTGCTTGCCGGCCTCATGTCGCTCGCGGAATGCCCGCTGCTGGCCAATATCAGAAGCTGGTTCGACGATCTGAGGCAGCGGCATGCCGCCCTGTTTTTCGCCGTGCTCTGCGCTGCGCCGGTCTTATGGGAGCTGGCGATCTATGCATCCGGACTGTTTGCGGCAAAGAGCGGGAACAGCCTCCTCCTTCTTTATGAACGCGCCTCCGACCCCTATGCACGCTACCTGCCCTTCTTCCTTATCGGCGCCCTGTTGCACCGCGATCGCGCTCTTTTTCACCGGTTTCGCCAGACGGGGGCCCTCACGGGCATCTTCGCGGCAGGCGCCATCGTGGCGGCGGTGACCCTGCGCCTGCAACATCCCTTTTCCAACTCTGCCCTGCTGGTGCTGGTGTCGGCGATTGCGGCGGTGACGGCAAGCCGCCTGCTGATCGACATCGCCTGCCGCTATTTCGACCGGCCAAACCGGCTTGCCAGACGCATGACGGATGCATCCTTCACGATTTACCTGTTTCATCATCCGCTGATCTATGCTTTCGGCACGCTCTTCATTCTGATCGCACTGCCGCCCATTCTGGAATTCGCCATCATCGTCGCAGCTACCACGGCGACGGCCTATATGCTGCACCAGGCAATACGCCTGAGCCCGCTCGCCCTCTTCCTGTTCAATGGTATCCGCAGGCCGCGCGTGCTGGACGATACCGGGACACAGACGGGCGCACCCCAAACCCTTCGTTAAGGATAAACGCGTACAATCGGCTTGCCTATTCAACTGGAAATGATGGCGTGTGGATCATGGCTATCCTCAACACGGCGGAAAAAGCCCTACCCGCAGGCCTGCGCGCGAAGCTCTCGCCGCTGGGAGCGAAAGTCGGCGTCCTTCTTTCCGGAAGGGATGAGGTCTCCCGCGCCCAGCGCATGGCGCTGGTTGCCTTCGCCGTGCGCATCGTCAGCGCCGGCATCGCCTTCATTTCCCAGATCATCCTCGCCCGCCTGATGGGCGAATTCGAATATGGCCTGTTCGCCTTTGTCTGGGTTCTGGTAATCCTGTTCGGCAATCTTTCCTGCCTCGGCTTTCACACCACCGTCATTCGTTTTTTACCCGGCTATCGTCAGGAAGACGCCCATGACAAGATCATGGGCCTGACCTCGACGGCACGCATCTTCGCCATGCTGGCAGCCAGTACACTTGCGGTTTTCGGCTTCGTTTTCCTGTATTTCTTCGGCGAGCGCATCGCCTCCTATTATCTCATTCCGGTTTCGCTGGCGCTTTTCACCCTGCCGATGGTGGCGCTGGGCGATGTGCTGAACGGCACGGCGCGCGCCAATGGCTGGGCCGTCTCCGCTCTCAGCCCCACCTACATCATCCGCCCGGTGCTGATTTTGCTGTTCATGCTGGTGGCGATCGGTTTCGGCGCGGAAAAAACCGCGACGACGGCCATGCTCACGGCCCTTCTCGCCACCTATGTCACCACGCTTTTCCATTTCGCCTTCATGAACCGCCGGCTTAACCGGCATTTCCGCAGCACCGTCCGCAGGGTTCATTTCCGCCACTGGATAAGGTTCGCCTTTCCGATGTTCCTGATCGACGGCATCGGGTTTTTGATGACCAATTCCGATGTGGTGATTGTCGGGCTTTATCTGCCGCCCGATCAGGTCGGCATCTATTTTGCCGCTGCAAAGACCATCGTGTTGATGCAATTCGTGTTTTTCTCCGTGCAGGCGGCGGCGGCGCCGCGTCTGGCCGCCCTGATGTCGGCCAATGATCGGCAGGGACTTGCCGGTTTTGCCAGCCAGGCCGCACGCTGGGCCTTCTGGCCGTCGCTCGCCGTCGGCAGCGTCGTGCTTCTGGCCGGCCCATTCCTGCTGTCGCTGTTCGGCCCCGGCTTCGTTCAGGGTTACGAGCTGATGTTTTTCCTCTTCGCCGGTTTCCTCGCCAAAGCGGTGATCGGCCCGGGGGAAACATTGCTGAATATGGCCGGCAAACAAAAATTGTGCGTTGTGCTTTATATTGTCATCTTTGGTTGCAACATTGCACTCAACATGGCGCTCATTCCGGTCTATGGTCTGGCAGGGGCCGCGGCAGCGGTCGCGATAGCCATGTGCATGGAAGCTGTGCTATTGCATGTTGCCATTCGCCGCACACTCGGGATCGTCCTTTTTGCCTTCAACGATCCCCGGGCGGGTCAAGACACTGGGAAGGCGGTGTAACAATAAGCATGTCCAGCGATCCAAAGAATCCGGATTTTCAGGACCCGCGCATCGCTGCGCTGATGGCGTCTGCGGAACGTGACCGTCCCGTGGCCGACAGCAGCCGACGCGTGGGCCGCGATGGCCGGGAATTCTGCATCTATCCGGGTCAGCTCGGTTACGACATGCAGGAGGAACTCGACTTCCTGTCCAACCGTGTCATGGAGGCGAACGTCTTCTTCACCGGAAGGCTCCTCGCACCCGCCATGCCGCGCATCGACGATAAATCCGTGCGCTTCGCCCTCATTCGCGACGAAAACGGCGCCAGAAGCCGCATGCGCTTCCTGATGCCCTTTACCGTGGAAAAGCCCGGCTTTTCCATCGGCCCCTCCATCATTCGCGTCTGGGCCAATCCATTCGGGCCGCTCGGCACGCCGCTGGTCGATACCGAAGGGGCCGCCGAAACCCTCGACAATCTTTTCGATGCGCTGTCAGATAGCAACATGCGCCTGCCCAATGTTCTGGTGCTGCCGGATGTGCGGCTGGAAGGGCCGTTTGCCCGCATGTTCAGAGCCATCGCACTCAGCCGCAACCTGCCGGTGACGACGACGGGCCACTATCACCGGCCGATGCTGGAAAGCCTGCTTGACGGCAAGGCATACCTGCGAAATGCGCTTACGCCGCATCATTTGCGCGAAATGAGCAGGCAGTGGCGTCAGCTCGAAAAACTTGGACCCCTCTCCTATACCGTGACCCGGCAGCCAGCGGATGTGCGTTACCGCATGGAGGAATTTCTGGCGCTGGAGGCGAGCGGCTGGAAAGGCCGCAAGCGCACCGCACTGGTCAACGACCGTTATCGCGCCGCCTTCGCCCGCGAGGCGATCACCAATCTGGCCGAAGCGGATGCGGTGCGTATCCACACCATCGATCTCAATGGCAGCGCCATCGCCTCGATGGTCGTCTTCATCACGGCGGGCGAAGCCTATACGTGGAAAACCGCTTTCGACGAAAACTATGGGCAATTTTCTCCCGGCAAGCTGCTGGTGCAGAAACTGACCGACTGGCATCTGGACGACGCCAATATCCTTCGCAGCGACAGTTGCGCCGTGCCCGATCATCCGATCATGAGCCGCTTCTGGCAGGAGCGTCAGGAAATGGGCACGCTGGTCGTCGGGCTTGCCCAGAACAGCGACCGGGATGTGCGGCAGGTTTCCACGCAGGTGGACATGTACCGCAACACCCGCAACCTTGCGCGCAGCCTGCGGCAGAAGATCCTGTCCTTCGGACGCAAGGGCAATTGATCCGAAGGGCGCCGGTGGCGCCCTTCGAAGTTTCTGACACGGGCAAAGCCGCTTCAGCGCGAGGCCGTCCGGATCATCTTGCACAGTTGCGTCAGCGCCGCATCGTACCCGCCGCCCAGAATATCGACACAACGGCGGGCGAGCTTGATCTGCTCGGTCCGCGACATATCGTTATAGGCTTGCAGGGCATTGCGCATCGCGCCGGGAGACACCGTGCCCGAGCCGCCCGGATTGGTGGTGCCGCCGCCGGGATTTCCGGGCGTGCCGGTCGAACCGGAGCCGCCGATACCGACGCCGACACCGAGACCGACACCGCTGGAGCCGCCCACATTGGCCCCGACATTGGCATTGATGCCGTCCGAGCCGCCAACGGAAGCGTTCACACCCGCATTGACGCCGCTGGAACCGCCGACGGAGGCATTGACGTCAGCATTGACCCCATTGCTGCCGCCGACCGATGCGTTGACATCCGCGCCCAGCCCGCCGCCGCTCCTGCCGCCGACATCCGCACTGGCGTTAACGCCACTGCTGCCGCCAACGGAGGCATCGACCCCGAGCCCGCCGCTGCCATTGTCGCCAACACTGGCATTGACCCCATTTTCGCCACCGATCCCGATATCCAGCGCATGGGCGTTGATCGGCAGGATCAGGCAGGCGGACAACAATAAATTGCGAGAAAAAGCCCTCATAATTTCCTCCCTATGAGTTTGGCCATTCCCGCCCCGCGTGGAAACTCCACCCTGACATCATAATTCAATTAGTAATTGCGTATATTCTAATTTATTAGAGGTCCCTAATATTACCCTAACGCCGCAACTACAGGTGTCGCAATCCGGCACAGCCACCCTCCGCAACATTTTGATCGGCGGCCCGGCGAAGACGGAAAACGGCGTGCGCAAACACGCGCAATTCAAAAGGATAAGTCAGCTTTGGGGTTGCACGCATGGCCTTGACCATGATAGACGCCGTGGCATTACCACCGTTGCCCCAATGGCGGAATTGGTAGACGCGCCGCACTCAAAAAGGGATTTGTCTACCAATCCACAGAAAATCACGGTGAAGTGAAAGCGTCGTGTTTTCAACGGACTGGCGGTATGGAAGTGAAGTGAGAGGTTTCCGTCGAAATGGCGCTAGGGGTCGGCTAGGAGCCGAGACCTAGAGTAAGATCGGCGGCAAAGTGCGGGCGTGGCGGAATTGGTAGACGCAGCGGATTCAAAATCCGCCGTCCTTACGGATATGTCGGTTCGAGTCCGACCGCCCGCACCATTGTCTCATTCACTGCAAAAGGCGCTTCTTGATAACGCGAAGTTCGCACTACCTGTCGAAGGACTTCACCAGATCATCGACGGCCTTCTCCTGCGAAAGGGACGCGGGGAGTGCAGCGAGACACAAGGGGCTTGGACCGTCGCACAATGCGTGGTCAGGATCGGGATGGGCTTCAAGGAATAGTCCAGCCAGCGACAAGGCCATTGCCGAACGGACGAGTGAAGCCGGTGGCGCGTGTAAAAGACTTCGGGGTATCGCCCTCAATGGCTTCCCGGCGCTTCATCGCGTAGCATCTACCTAGCCGGGGCTCTCAATGAACACGTCCAATCGACGAGCCGCGTGCGCACATGTTCCGGTCGGAAGCCGATCCCAATGAGGCGGCCGGTCAGCCGCGGCAGTAGGTGTGACTGGGCAATCAGGCGCATGAAAAGCGGAGGTCTTCGAATTTGCGTGTTGCCCGCTTCACCGGCACGCTTCCGGCTGCGCATCATCAATTGCAGTTTCTGGGTTGCCTTGGTCGGGAAGTTGCGACGGCGCTGTACGGCTTCGAGCATGCGCGTTTGCAGCCGCCCCTCGCGAAGAGCCTCCGCCAGCGTGTTGGCGGTGGCGATCGCGTCCTGGATCGCGAGATTCACACCGACCCCGCCAATGGGCGACATGGCATGGGCCGCGTCCCCAATGCAAAGCACGCCGGGTTTCCACCACGACTTGAGACGGTCGATGCGAACACTGAGCAGATGGATGTCATCCCAGGAACGGATTTCTTCAAATCGATCCGCCGACAATGGTGCTACGTCGGCAATCCTGGCGCGAAGCGCCTCAAGCCCTTGCTCTTTCAGCGAATCAACGGTTCCCTTCGTGATTACATAACCGCATTGCCAGTAAACGCCACGATCGATCAAGACCAGCCCTTGGCTCGGACCGGCGTGGCCCATTGCCTGCTGCGGATCGCCTGCTTTTTTGGAGATCTTCATCCAGAGAATGTCGGTAGCGATACCGAAGCTCTGAACCTCAAGTCCAGCCGCCTTGCGGATGATCGAATTGCGTCCGTCCGCCCCGATGACGAGAGCGGCTTCCATGGCGAGTTCACGTTCGCCCTGGCGAGCATTCAGGCCGACAACCCGGCAATTGTCCCAACGGAGCGAAGTTGCCTCAGTGGACATGATCAACCGAAAGCGCGGAAACTCGCCTGCCTTTCGCGCAAGAAAATTCAGGAAGTCCCATTGCGGCATGAAGGCGATGAACTTAGCGCGCGTCGGTAGTCTGGAGAAATCGGCGATCGTGGCCTTGCGGCCGGCGATCTCAGCGTGGAGATGGTAGGCTCTCTGATGGGGGAGAGAAAGAAGCTCATCGAGCAAGCCAAGCTCATGAATCGCTTCGAGGGTCGATGGATGGATGGTGTCCCCGCGAAAATCGCGCAGAAAGTCTTGATGTTTTTCGATGACCGTAACATCGACGCCCGAGCGGGCCAGCAAGAGCCCGAGCATCAGGCCCGCCGGTCCCGCACCGACCACGACGCAGCTCTGGCTCCTTTTCACATGGGAATAGTATCTCAACGTCGTCGGTCCTTGGGATGAGGCTAGTGAATCGATTCGCGGCCTTTGCTTGAAGTTTTCACCTCAGCATCGCCATCGCGGCTGGTGTCTTTCAAGGGCAAAATATCGAGCGGGATCAGATCCCCGTCATTCTCGCTTTCGGCAACGAGCTGGATCATCTTTTCGAGTGTTTCCAGTTGAGCGATTTTTTCCTCGACCGCAGCGAGTTGCTCCTTTGCGATGCGGAGCGCTTCGGCCGGACTTGAGAACGAGACGTCGGCAAGTCGAAACAGGTCCTTGATCGCCTCGATGCTGAAGCCGAGATCGCGGGCGCGGCGGATGAAGAGAAGGCGATGGACCGCGCCGTGGTCATAGCGTCGCTGGTTTCCCTTGCTCCGCAAGCGCTCGCGCAGCAACCCAATCTGCTCGTAGTAGCGGATCGTCGGAATTTTGACGCCGGTGAGCTGAGAGAGTTCGCCGATGCCGATATCCATGTTTGAAGTCCCTTCCGGATAGCCGCGTGTTTATGATTTGCTGCGTGTTCGATCGCTGAGGCCCTGACGGCCCGACCGCGCCGGGGTGCGGCAGCAGCCATGGGCCGCCCCGGCGTGGAATTGTGTGTCGGCCTGCTCAGGTATGGACTTCGGTCGCCTGTTGGGGCGACGCGCTCCGCCTGATCGCGAGCCGCCGCACGACCACATAGAAGATCGGCGTCAGAAGCAGGCCGAATAGCGTCACGCCGAGCATGCCGGCAAAGACGGCGATGCCCATGGCGTGCCGCATTTCGGCGCCCGCTCCGGTGGCGATGACGAGCGGAATCACGCCGGCAATGAAGGCGAGCGACGTCATCAGGATCGGCCGAAGGCGCAGGCGGGCCGCTTCGAGAACGGCGGCCAACGGATCGACGCCTTCATCCTCCTTCGCTCGGGCGAACTCGACGATTAGGATTGCGTTCTTCGCGGCAAGTCCGACCAGAACGACAAAGCCGATCTGCGTGAAGATGTTGTTGTCGCCGCCAGTGAACCACACCCCGGCGATCGCCGAGAGGAGCGCCATTGGAGCGATCAGCAGCACCGCGAAGGGAAGCGACCAACTGTTGTACTGCGCCGCGAGGATCAGGAACGCGAGCAAGACGGACAGCGGGAAGACATACATCGCTGTGTCGCCGGCCTGCTTCTCCTGATAGGCGAGATCGGTCCATTCGAAGGCCATGCCCGCTGGCAAGGTTTCGGATGCGATGCGCTCCATGGCGGCGGTGGCCTGCCCGAACGAGTATCCGGGCGCGGGACTGCCGCTGATGTCCGCAGAGGGGAAGCCGTTATAGTGCATGACACGATCGGGGCCTGAGCTGTGCTTGATGGTCAGCAGAGCCGAAAGCGGAATCATGTTGCCGGTCGCGTTGCGGACCTTCAGGCGGCCGATGTCCTCGGGCTGCATGCGGAACGGCGCGTCCGCCTGCACCATCACGCGGTAGGTGCGGCCGAAGCGATTGAAGTCGTTCGCGTAGAGCGAGCCGAGGTTGACCTGCAACGTCTCGAAGATGGTATTGAGCGGCACGCCT
This sequence comes from Agrobacterium sp. GD03872, assembly GCF_029840625.1. Classification (NCBI taxonomy): domain Bacteria; kingdom Pseudomonadati; phylum Pseudomonadota; class Alphaproteobacteria; order Hyphomicrobiales; family Rhizobiaceae; genus Agrobacterium; species Agrobacterium sp. GD03872. Next base: position 619,264 of record NZ_JAOCCY010000001.1, on the reverse strand, counting down.
TGCGACTTCGCTTTCACCCTGTCGATATCGACCTGCACCTGCGGCGCGTTCACCTGGAAACTTGCCAGCATGCCGGCCAGCTCGGGCGTCTGCATCGCTCTGCCCATGACCGCGCCTTGAGCCTGCGCGAGCGCCTCGAAGCCGAGGCCCGCTCGATCCTCGATCTGGATCTTGAAGCCGCCGGTCGAACCAAGTCCCGGAACGGGCGGCGGCGGGAAGATGCCGGCGAAGCCATCGGGAATCTGGCTGAACTTGCCCATGAGCTTGCCGGCGATGGCAAAGGCCGAAAGAGACGGGTCCTTTCGTTCGTCGAACGGCTTGAGCATCGTGAACATGACGGCCGCATTGGGGATGTTGACCATGCCGTTGACCGAGAGCCCTGGAAACGCGACGACACTCTCCACGCCCGGCTCGGCCAGCGCGATCTCCGACATTTTCTTGACGACGGCCTCGGTGCGGTCGAGCGAAGCGCCAGTCGGGAGCTGGGCGATGCCGACGAGATAGTATTTGTCCTGGGCCGGCACGAAGCCGCCCGGCACCGTCTGGAAGCCGACCCACGTCATGCCGACCAGGCCGGCATAGACGAGCAGGACGAGAACACTGAGCCTCGCGGCACGGCGCACCGACCAGACGTAGGCGGTCGAAGCGCCGTCGAAGAAGCGATTGAACAGCCGGAAGAACCAGCCGAACAGGAAGTCGATCACGCGGGTCAGGAGATCGCGCTTCACGTCGCCGTGGTGGGGTTTCAGGAGCACGCCAGCAAGCGCGGGAGAGAGCGTGAGGGAGTTGATCGCCGACAGGATGGTCGAGATCGCAATCGTCAGCGCAAACTGGCGGTAGAATTCGCCCTGCAAGCCCGAGAGGAACGCCGATGGAATGAACACGGCCGACAGGACAGAGGTGATGGCTACGATCGGCCCCGTCACCTCGTCCATGGCCTTGCGCGCCGCCTCTTTCGGCGTTTCCCCAAGCGCGATGTGGCGCTCGACGTTCTCGACCACGACGATCGCGTCGTCGACCACGATGCCGATCGAGAGAACGAGGCCGAAGAGGGACAACGTGTTCAGCGAGAAACCGAACATATACATCAGCGCAAATGTGCCGACCAAGGAGACGGGAACGGCGACAAGGGGAATAATCGACGCCCGCCACGTCTGGAGGAACAGAACCACGACGATAACGACCAGCACGACGGCTTCGAGCAGCGTCATGACCACAGCTTCGAGAGACGCCTTGACGAACACCGTTGGATCGTAGGCGATCCGATATTCGATGCCTTCCGGAAAGCCCTTCTGAAGTTCGGCCATGGTGGTGCGGACGGCGCTCGATACGTCGAGCGCATTCGCGCCGGGGCTTTGGATGATCTGCATCGCGAGCGCCGGCTTGCCGTTGAGGAGGCTACGAAGGGCATAGGAGTCTGCGCCAAGCTCGATGCGGGCAACGTCGCGCAAGCGGGTGACCTGACCGTCGGTGCCTGTCTTTACGACGATCTCGCCGAACTGCTGCTCACTGGACAGCCTTCCGAGCGTGTTGACCGTCACCTGAAACGCGGCCGAGGCTTCGGGCTGCTGGCCGACCGAGCCGGCGGCCACCTGAACGTTCTGTTCCTGAATCGCCCCAACGACGTCGCTGGCGGTCAGCCCCCTCGCGGCCACCTTGGCCGGATCGAGCCACACGCGCATGGAATACTCGCCAGCCCCCCAGACGAGTACGTCACCCACACCTGACAGGCGCGCAAGCTGGTCGCGTACCTGCAAGGTGGCGAAGTTCGACAGGTAGACGGGATCGTAGCGATTGTCGGGCGAGACGAGATGGACGACCATCAGGATGTCTGGGGACGTCTTCTGCGTCACGACCCCGATGCGCTGCACTTCCTGCGGAAGCCTGGGCAATGCGCGCGAAACGCGGTTCTGCACCTGAATCTGCGCCATGTCGGGATCGGTGCCCTGCTTGAACGCAATGGTCAGGGTCATGCGTCCGTCGGTCGCCGCCTGTGAACTCATGTAGAGCATATTCTCGACGCCGTTGATCGCCTGCTCCAGAGGGGCGGCGACGGTTTCGGCGATCACGGCGGGATTTGCGCCGGGATAGCTGGCGGTGACCTGCACCGTCGGCGGCGTGACCTGGGGATATTCGCTGAGCGGGAGCTTCAGGAGCGTGAGGCCGCCAGCGATCAGCATCAGGACGGACAGAACGACCGCGAAGATCGGGCGGTCGACGAAAAAGCGCGGGATATTCATTGACGCGCCTCCTGCGAGTCTGCCGCAGCCCGGTCATCTGTAGCGGTGTCGCCGGGCGCCATGGAGATCATCTGCGGAACTACCTGCATGCCTGGGCGGACGAGTCCTTTTACGATGATCTTGTCGGCCGGCTTGAGACCCGCCGCGACGACGCGCAGGCCATCGATCATGGGTCCGATTTCGACCGGGCGGTATTCCGCCTTGTTGTCGGCGCCGAGAGCGAGAACGTAGCGCCGCCCCTGGTCGATACCGATCGCCTGATCGTCGATGAGCACGGTCTGGGCTGGTTCGGCCGTGACGAGCTTGACCCGCGCGAACAGGCCGGGCGTCAGCCTGCCGTCCGGGTTCTTGACGATGGCTCTTGCGCGGATCGTCCCGGTGCTCCGGTCCACGCGGTTGCCGAGGAAGTCGAGTTCGCCGGCATGCGGAAAACCCGTATCGGTCATCAAGCCCAGATGCACCGGGAGCTTGCCGGCAACCGTTCCCGTCTCGGGTGCGCGGGCATTGGCTACGAAGCCGAGATAGGTGGCTTCGTCGATGTCGAAATAGACGTAGAGCGGATCGGTCGCGACAATCGTGGTGAGGAGCGTCGCAGCGCCTGCATTGCCGCCGGTGACGAGATTGCCTTCCGTGACGAGGACCCGGTCGATGCGCCCAGCAATCGGCGCGGTGACGCGGGCAAAGGAGAGATCGAGTTCGGCGGCCGAGACGGCAACCTTGGCGATGTCGACTTGCGCCTGGCGTTGACGCCGCATGGCCAGCGCGTCATCGAAAGCCTTGCGCGGCGCGTTGCCGTTCGAAGCGAGCGCCTCGGTGCGCCCGAAGTCGATCTCGGCCTGATCGAGCAGGACGTTTGCCTGCTGCAACTGCGCTTTGGCCGCGTTCAGGACCACCTCGAACGGTCGCGGATCGATCTGGAAGAGAAGCTCGCCGGGCCGCACGAGACCGCCTTCGGGAACGCTGGCGGCGACGATCGCGCCGCCGACGCGCGGACGCAGCTCGATAGCCTTGGTCGCTTCCAGATGGCCGGTAAACTCAACGGATGGCGCGACCTTGCGCGTGATGACCTCGGCAACCGGCACCTGCGGAACAGGCATCTGTGCCGGCTGCGCGACAGCCTCCGACGCAGCGGTCGAGGAAGCAAGCGCCAGAACGCTTTTGGCGTAGGGTCCGATCTCGTCGCGATAGACGATGGCAAGCGTGCCACCGGCGATGACGGCGCCGGCTAAAAACAGGGCGGCGGCTTTATTACTCATTCTCGTTCACCTTCAAAAGGCGCGCGCCCCCGGCCAGCCGGATGCGGCGACGTTCATTTTCTGCGAAGGTGCGGTTTCCAACGATGGAAAGGTCAAGGGCCTTGCAGGATGTTTCCGAACAGACCCTTGACGCTGCCGCCTAGCCATGTCGTGGCCAACCGCATGTCTCGCTTCGCCGACGTCTTGGAAGAAGCGGAGTCCGTCCCCGAATGAGCGCGATGGATCAGCGTTACCTCGACGGGCTCCAGTTGTGTGAAGCCGCCAGACCGATCCGGTTGGCGGCTCCTTGAGTGCGAGCGACTAGTGGCTTTCGGCCGGGACGAGAGGGTGAGAACGCATGCCCTCATCGCGACCGTCATCGGCAGACTTCGCACCCTTGAAGCGCAAGAGCCGCAACGCATTCAGCGTGACGATCGCCGTTGCGCCCGTATCGGCAAGGACCGCGATCCAGAGGCCGGTGATGCCGAGGACGCTGGTAACGAGGAACAGGCCCTTCAACGCGAGAGCGAAGACGACGTTCTGGTGGATGTTCGCCATGGTGGCGCGGGACAGCGCGACGAGATGGGCGACGTCCGTGACACGGCTCTTGAGCAGGGCGGCGTCCGCAGTCTCGATCGCCACATCGGTTCCGCCGCCCATGGCGATCCCGACGTCGGCCGTCGCCAGTGCCGGAGCATCGTTGATGCCGTCGCCGACCATGGCCACCTTGGACTTCCGCTTCATCTCGTTGACGAGATCGAGCTTGTCCTGCGGAAGCAGCTCGGCGCTCCACTCGATACCGAGACCCTTGGCAATGGCCTGGGCGGTGCGCCGGTTGTCGCCGGTTAGCATGACGGAGCGGACCCCCATAGCTTTGAGCTGGGCGACACCCTCCCGCGCGTCACGGCGCGGTTCGTCGCGCAGGGCGATGAGGCCGAGGACTTCCTTCGCCTGCTCGTCGAAAAGGACGGCAACGGTATTGCCGCGATCTTCGAGCTTCTCGATGGCGCTGCGCTCAAGCACCCCGAGCGTCACCATCTGTGCGGCATGGGTCGGGGAGCTGACGGCGAGGCGACGTCCGGCAACGGTCGCATGTACGGCCTTACCCGCCGTCGCCGATGCATCCTGTGCAAGGGGAACGGCGATGCCATCGGTTTCGGCACGGCCGATGATCGCCTTCGCAAGCGGATGGCTCGAACCTGTTTCGACCGCCGCTGCCAAAGCGAGAACGTCGCTCTCCTCGTTCTTGCCAAAGGCGAAGACTTCGGTGACGCGCGGCTTGCCCTCGGTGAGCGTACCCGTCTTATCGAAGGCGATGGCGCTCACCTTGCCAATGGTTTCGAGCGCATTACCGCCCTTGATCAGGAGGCCGCGGCGCGTGCCGACGGCGAGGCCCGAGGCAATCGCAGCAGGCGTCGAGAGGACAAGCGCACAGGGACATGCGATCAGCAGCAGCGCGAGGCCGCGGTAGATCCATGTGTCCCAATCACCGCCCATCGCGAGCGGCGGGACGACGACGATCAGCGCGGCGATCAGCATCACCGCCGGGGTATAGTAGCAGCTAAAATTCTCAATGAAGCGCGCGGTCGGGGCCTTGGCGGACTGCGCCTGCTCGACGAGCTGGATGATGCGCGAGATCGTGTTGTCGGAAGCCGTCTTTTCAACGCGGACCTGAAGAACGCCATCGACATTGATGGAGCCGGCGAAAATGCTGTCTCCCTTGGCCTTCGAGCGCGGCACGGATTCGCCGGTGATAGGCGACTCGTCTAGGCTGGAAGCGCCCTGTATGATTTGCCCGTCCGCCGGCACGCGGTCGCCGGGCCGCACCAGAACTAGATCGCTGACACGCAAGGACGTGGCCGGGACGCTGCGCTGCCCGCCATTCGGATCGAGCAGGACGGCCGTCTTCGGCACGAGCGATGCAAGGGCCTTTATGCCGGCGCGCGCCCTCCCGGCCGCGACGCTTTCGAGCAATTCCCCGACCGCGAACAGGAATACGACCGCAGCCGCCTCTTCAGCCTCGCCGATCACGAGGGCGCCTATCGAGGCGACGACCATCAACGTCTCTATAGAGAACGGAGATCCAGAGGTCGCGAGCGCGAATGCCTTGCGAGCGAAAGGAATGACGCCCGCGACGACGGCGGCGGCAAAGATCCATTCCGCATAAAGGGGGAAGAATTGGGCAATGGCGTACGCCGAGCCCATCAGCAGACCGAGCCCAATGACATGCTTCCCCTTGCGGGTCTGCCACCAGCGCTGATTGGGCATCGCTGGCGCTGGCGCGACGTCGATGGCCGCATCCGACGAAGCCGAAAGCTCGCGTGTGTTAGACACACCGAAGCCGAGGCTCTTGATCGTCTTTTCGATGTCGGCGACCTTGGTGATCGCGCCGGCAGCGAGCGTCAGTTCAAGCGTTTCGGTCGTGAAGTTCACGCGCACGTCGGAGACGTCTGGCATCCGTGCCAAGGCGACCTCGATCTTGCCGACGCAGCTTGCGCAATCCATCCCCTCGACGCGCATGGAGACATTGGGCGGAGAGGCCGGTGCGGCGCGGGGAGTTGGCGCAAGGCCCGCGTGATCATGTCCAGAGCAACCACCGTGGCCGTGATCATGATCGTGATGAGCGTGGTCGTGGTCATGGTGAGCGTGATCGTGACCGTGACCGTCATGACCATGGTCGTGCTTGTGATCGTGGCCGCCGCAGCCGCTGTGATCGTCGTGGCTTGCGTGACCGTGATCGTGATCGCCGGCGCAGCCGTTGTGATCATGACCAGCATGGGCGTCGGAGCGCTGCTCAGGCGCGGCGGGAATCGCAGAAGACGGCAGCTCGGTCACGTCGAACCCAAGCGAGCGAATCTTCTTGGCGATATCCTTCGACGTCGTTTTGCTCGTGGCATCGCGTGAGAGCAGCAATGTCTCGGTCGCGAAGTTGACGGCAACGTCGGAGATACCCCCCAGACGGCCCAAGGCCGTCTCGATCTTGCCGACGCAGCTTGCGCAATCCATGCCGTCGACACGAAAGCCGAGCCGTTCACCAGCGTCCGGCGTTGAAAGTCCAGTTGTCATTCCGATCTCCTTTCCGGCCGCCGTAGCGGGCGCGCGTGCTCACACGCCCTGCGCGGCTTCGGAAGGAGTCAATAACACACTTGAACAGCTATTCAAGTGTTAGTGGTAAAATTATGCTCTTCTCCAGGCGGATCAGTCGTCCGCATGATCCTCTGAAATATGCGTCGCCATATCCTGAAGAACATGGCTGACGTGCTGGTCGGCGATCGCGTAGAAGATCTGCTTGCCTTGGCGATCGCCCTTGACGAGACGCGCGCCGCGCAGCAGGCGTAGATGGTGGCTGACGAGGGTCACGGACAGGTCGAGCCGCTCGGCGATATCGCCCACCGAAATGGGCGCCGGTACACAGCTCAGCAGGATCTTCAACCGTGAGGGATCGCCGAGCAGGCGAAACGTTTCCGCGAGGATCGTGATCTCGTTCTGCGAGAGTGAAGGGAGCAGGAGGTGACCTTCAACCTCCATATGCTCGGGGGTCGCACGATCGTCTGGCTTCGTGGCGTTTGTCTTCTTGAGAGCAGTCATCTGCGTGCTTTACCTGAGTTCGGGACGGAACCTGCCGGCATTTGATCGCCAAGAGCTGTCCGTGTTTGATTGGTCTCGCCCAGTTTACCGGATGGGCGCGCAATCACAATGCGAAACACGGTCGCTGTCGATCGGCGGGACAGTTGGCGCAGTCCTTCTCTGCCCCTGCGTCATATCTCGAATTTTCCTTTTCCGCGCACGAACAGTCTTGACCTTACAAGCGCTGGAAGCCGCACGCTGACGACAATCCTGCCAAATCCGCCTGCGGTTGGGCGGCCTGGCGGCGGGGCAACCGTGTCGAATTCAGAGAAAGGCAAGACCGATGACGGAGAGCAGCAAACCCCAGATTCTCATCTACACCACACCGACCTGTCCGGACTGCCACGCGCTCAAACGCTGGCTCGACCAACAGGGCCTCGCCTACGAGGAACGCGACCTCACCGACCCGAAGATCGCCGAGGAGGCAAAGGCCCGGACCGGCGTCCGGGTCGCTCCGATCACCATCATCGGATCGGAAGTCTTCTACGGGACCTTCCCGAGCCAGAAGCCGGGCCTCGTCAAGGCGCTCGGTCTCGCCGGGAGCCTGTGAGGAGACGCAGATGACGAGCAAGTTCGTTGATATCCGGCAAGCGCGGACCAGCCTTGAGGTCCAAGAGGACCAAACCATCCTCGACGCCGCGCTCGCCGTCGGCATTCCCTATCCTCACGGTTGCCGTTCCGGCCGCTGCGGCTCCTGCAAGTCCCGCCTGATCGAGGGCGAGGTGGAATTGCTCCAGCACTCGCGCTTCGCGCTCACCGAGGAAGAGAAGGCCGATGGCCTGATCCTCGCATGCCGCGCTATGCCGCAAACGGATGCGGCCGTCGCTTGGCTGGGCAGCGATGACGACGATTCCGTGGAGACGCCGCGACGCCTGGACGCGATTGTCACCGGCCTCGACGATCTCACGCACGATATCAAGCTGGTGCGGATTGCACCCGCGGATGGTAGCCCGTTGCTGTTTACCGCCGGGCAGTATGCGCAGGTCGGCTTCGATGGAGCGCCGGCGCGCAGTTATTCGATGGCCAATCGTCACGGCGACGACAGCCTTGAATTCCACATTCGTCGCGTTCCGGGCGGCGTCACCTCGGAGCATGTGCATTTTGGGCTGAAGACTGGCGACAGGGTGGCGCTCGAATTTCCGCTGGGCTCTTCCTACCTGCGCCAGCATCATTCCGGCCCGATTCTTTGCATCGCCGGGGGCTCCGGCCTGGCGCCGATCAAATCGATCGTCGAAACCGCTCTTGCGCACGGCATGAAGCAGCCGATCCATGTTTACTTCGGCGCACGCGGCGAGCGAGATCTCTATCTCGTGGAGCATTTCCAGGCCATGGCCGAGCGTCACTCCACTCTTGCCTTCTCGGCCGTGCTCTCGGAGGCAGAGTCAGCGCAGCACCGGCGCGGTTTCGTGACCCAGGCGGTGGCCGAGGATCTGGAGGATCTCGACGGCTGGAAAGCCTACGTCGCCGGGCCGCCGCCGATGGTCGATGCAGCGATGGAGGTCGCCTTCGGACGGGGACTGCGCAGGGAGGACATGCACGCTGACGTGTTCTTCACGCCTGACGATCAGGATGCGTGAGGACGCCAGCCAGCAAGAGGGCAAGTCGCGGGCGAAATGGGGGAGAGCAGCTCGCCAGAGCGGGCAAAGGAGACCGAGAGTTATGAGCAGCCATACCGGGCGCCGCCCGAAGCCGACCGTTGCAGAGCTTCTTTCCGATCCGATTGTCCGCGCTGTGATGTCGGCGGACGGAGTGGACGAGGCCCAACTGCGAGAGCTGCTTGATCGCGTTTCCCGAGAGCAGTCGATGTGCGCGCCCCCCCACGCGCACGAAGCTGTGAAGATAGTCGGGAGCGCTATCGAGCAAGCCTGCGCCGCGATCCCTCGCGGCGCAGGCGCCCTATCACGCTGATACGCTGAACTCGGTCATCATGCCAGTTTGAAGGTGCGGCATGTGGTGGCAATGCAGCATCCAGCGCGCCGCCTCGCCAGCATCGAGCGCCACCGTCACCATGCCCATCGGAGGAACATAGACGGTGTCGCGCCGCGCGCCTTCGAACCGCTTGCCGTTGATCTCCACGACCTGAAAAACGTGGCCGTGCAGGTGCATCGGATGGCCCATCATCGACATATTGTGGAACATGATCTCGACGCGCTCGCCAGTCGTTGCGACAATCGGCTTGTGCTCTCCCCAGACCTTGCCGTCGATGGTCCAGAGGTAGGGCTGCATTGAGCCGCCTAGCATGACCATCTGGGTGCGTTGCGCGGCACGCGGCGGCAGATTGTCCGTCGCCCGCAGCCTCTGCTCTTGCGAAAGCTCGATGTCGAATGCAGGCGTATCCGCGTCGCCGAGTGCGGGAACCTTCTGAATAGTCGCGCCCGGCGTTGCGAGGATCAGCCCGGTGCGCTCCTTTGCGCCCTCGCGCAACGCCAGCACAGGCCAGGCTCCATCTCCGGCAAGCTCCAGCTCAAGATCGAGACGCTGGCCCATGGCGACGCCGAACCGTTTGCCCTCAAGCGGTTGCACGGCATGGCCGTCGACAGCTACGAGGCGCGCCGAAAGCTCGCCGGTATCGATCCAGAAGACGGTGGCCGAAGCGCCGTTGATCACCCGAAGCTTTATCCGTCCGCCCTTCTCGACCCTGACGATCTGCGGATCGGACAAGGTGCGGTCGTTGGTGAGGTAGGCGTCCCAATCGTAGTCGTTCAGGTCCACGGCCATGCCCTGCATCGAGGACATATCCATCTTCATGCCGGAATGGTCCATCGACGCGCCGGGATCGGATTGGCCTCCCATCGCGCTCATATCATGGCCGCCACCATGTCCGCCGGTGATCTCCTGCATGACCTCTTCGGGCGTCTTGAACGAGAAATCATGAAGGAACATCACGACCTCCTGGCGGTCGGCCTTCACGTCTTCGGCGCTGCGCACGATCAAGGCCGCGGCGAGAAGGTTCATTTCTTGAAGCGGGATATGCGCGTGCATCCAGTAGGTGCCGGGAAGCGGCTCATAGTCATAGGAGCGCGTTTCTCCGGGTTGCAGCATCGGGCGCGGCACGTCCGGAACGCCGTCCTGCTCGTTGGGCGGGATCTGGCCGTGCCAATGGATCAGGGTCGGCACATCGAGACGATTGGCCAGGTCGACGCGAAAGCGTTGTCCGGGGTCGAGAACCAATCCTTGCCCGCTCGACCCTTCAAGGCCGAAGACTGTGGCGGCGCGCCCGTCGACGTCCAGCACGCGCGTTGCAGCGCTGAGGGCCATCGCGCTTTGGGCGTTGGCGAAGCGCGGTAGAGCTGCTGCGGATAGCGTGGCAGCGCCTGCGGCGAGAAAGCTGCGGCGTGAGATAAGCTTCATTTTCGGTCTCCTGGGAGGACTATGCTCCCTCTGAATTCAGATCGGCGTGCGACTAGGCAGGCCACTTGCGTTCAGCAAGACCGTCGTTGGGAGGGCGTTCGTTGCGTGCGGGGCCGATGCCGGCGAGGTCCGGCATCTCGGTAATGCTCCAGATCGCTGCGGTAGGAGCGGTGGCATTTGTCGGCGCCTTAGGCGCAAGCCAGTGCGTCATGCCTGAGCATAGGGCATAACAGAAGGCATTGTTTCCGTTGCAGATTCGATGTTCCTGGCACGGCACGGCAGCGGTATCCGCGGCCGGATGCTGCGATCCGTGTTCCGAAATCATTACGTGGGAGTTACTGGCCATGCGAGCACCGAGCGCCGGAACGGTCAACGCCACGCTGGCGAAGGAAAGGAGCATGAGCAGAGCGATGAACAGCCGTTGCATCGCCGTCAAAACGCCGTGCAAGACAACATCATCCGCACCCTCGGCTTGCGTTCATCCAGGGTGGTCCGCTCCCACCCGCTCGCCGCGTCCGCCGCCGAGCGTCTTTTTTGGTGACACACCACGGCGGTTCCAGGCGACACTGGTTACTTGCCTCGGTCGGCGAGCCACTTCTTCATCATGGCGATCTCGCCCTCCTGGGCCTTGACCACCTCTTCGGCGAGTTTGCGGACCTCGGGGTCCTTGCCGTACTGGAGCACGACCTTCGCCATGTCGATCGCGCCCTGATGGTGCGGGATCATACCGCGCATAAAGTCCACGTCGGCGTCGCCGGTATAGGGCACCATCATGTCCTTCATCATGGCATCCATGGCGGTCTCGTATGCCTTCGTCGACGGCGTGTCCGATCCTGGCGTCTGCATGCCTGACATGTCGTGACCTTGCATCGTGTTGTTGTCCGTTTTCATTTGGGTTTGAGCGAATGCCAGGCCGCCGGCGATAGCGATGGCCCCTGCGATGAAGATCGGAGTGAGCTTGTTCATGGTCTCGCTCCCGTTCAGTTTGAGGTCGCCGGATAGCCGGCTTCTTCCAGAACCTGCAAGATCGCGGACGGCGTGGCGGTCGTCTCGACCTTGACGGCGCGCGCGGCGGGATTCGTCTCGATCTTGGCTGCGGAGTCCACCGACTGGATCGCCTTGGTGACGGACTTGGCGCAACCGCCGCAGGTCATGTTTTCAATTTTGAGGTCCATGAGACTTCTCCTTGTTTTGATCTCATGTCGCCCAAGGTGGTGCTTCCAACCGTGGTAAGGTCAAGGGCCAAAAAAAAGAAAATGCGCTATTGACCTTCCCATGGTTGGAAGCCTCATTTTCCGTCCGAACGTGAATTTCGGAACGAGAAAAGGAGGCGGCTATGAATGCCCCCGTTCGAGCTGCGGACACCAGGAACGCGGCAATTTCCCTGTCAATAGAAGGCATGACCTGCGCCTCCTGCGTCGGTCGTGTCGAACGAGCCCTCAAGGCCGTCCCCGGCGTTGCCGATGCGGTCGTCAACCTGGCGACCGAAAAGGCAAGCATCACGACGAATGCTCCCGTCGATCGCGCTACGCTCGTCAAGGCCATCGAGGATGTCGGCTATGAGGTTTCGGAGAGCCCTGCCGCACAAGCGGCCGCCTCGCTTGAAGTCGCGATCGAGGGCATGACCTGCGCCTCCTGCGTGGGTCGTGTCGAGAAGGCCCTGAAGGCCGTGCCGGGCGTCACCAGCGCCGTCGTCAACCTCGCGACCGAGAAGGCCACGATCCAGGGAACCGCAGACACGGCAGCCGTGATTGCGGCCATCGAGAATGCGGGCTACGACGCCAAGGTCATCTCGGCGGCAACCGGATCGAGCCAGGCCGAGACGAATGACCGCGCAGAGAAGAAGGAAGCCGAACGCCGCGAGCTGACCCGCGACTTCACCATCGCGGCGGTGCTGACCGCTCCGGTCTTCCTTTTGGAAATGGGCTCGCACCTCATTCCGGGCGTGCATGGCGTGATCGAATCCACCATCGGCATGACGAACAGTTGGTATCTCCAGTTCGTGCTGACGACGCTGGTGCTGTTCGTGCCGGGCATCCGCTTCTATGACAAGGGGCTTCCCGCCCTCTGGCGTCTGGCGCCGGACATGAACTCGCTGGTGGCAGTCGGCTCGCTCGCGGCTTACGGCTATTCGCTGGTCGCGACCTTCGCGCCGGGCTTCCTGCCCGCAGGGACGATCAACGTCTATTATGAAGCCGCCGCGGTCATCGTCACGCTGATCCTGCTCGGCCGGCTGCTCGAAGCCCGCGCCAAGGGGCGTACCTCGGAAGCGATCAAGCGTCTGGTCGGCCTTCAGGCCAAGACGGCGCGCGTCCGCCGTGACGGCAAGACGGTCGATCTTCCGATCGACTCCGTGCTGTCGGGTGACATCGTGGAGGTCCGTCCCGGCGACCGTATCCCGGTCGATGGCGAGGTCATCGAGGGCGAAAGCTATGTCGATGAATCCATGATCACCGGCGAACCGATCCCGGTTTCCAAGACGAATCGTAGCGAGGTCGTCGCCGGCACCGTGAACCAGAAGGGCGCCTTCGCGATCCGCGCCACGGCGGTCGGCGGCAACACCGTGCTGTCGCAGATCATCCGCATGGTTGAGGAAGCACAAGGCTCGAAGCTGCCGATCCAAGCGCTGGTCGACAAGGTGACGATGTATTTCGTGCCGGCTGTCTTCGCCGTCGCGGCTCTGACCTTCGCGGCATGGCTCTATTTCGGGCCGTCGCCGGCGCTCACCTTCGCGCTGGTCAATGCGGTCGCCGTGCTGATCATCGCCTGCCCCTGCGCCATGGGTCTGGCTACGCCGACCTCGATCATGGTCGGCACCGGCCGGGGCGCGGAGCTGGGCGTACTCTTCCGCAAGGGTGAAGCGCTGCAACTGCTGAAGGACGCCAGGGTCGTGGCCGTCGACAAGACCGGCACGCTGACCGAGGGCAAGCCCGCCCTGACCGACCTCGAACTGGCCGCCGGCTTTGACCGTGCGACCGTGCTGGGTCTAATCGCGGCCGTCGAAGCCAAGTCAGAACACCCGATCGCCCGCGCCATCGTGGAAGCGGCCGAGGCGGAAGGCATCGCGCTTCCCGCCGTGTCTGGTTTCGAATCGGTAACCGGCTTCGGCGTGAAGGCCGTGGTCGACGGCAAGCGTATCGAGATCGGCGCGGACCGCTACATGGTCGAGCTTGGCCATGACGTGGCGGGCTTCGCCGTCGTGGCCGAACGGCTCGGCAACGAGGGCAAGTCGCCGCTCTATGCCGCGATCGAGGGCAGGCTCGCGACGATCATTGCCGTGGCCGACCCGATCAAGGCGACGACGCCGGCCGCGATCAAGGCGCTGCACGATCTCGGGCTGAAAGTCGCGATGATCACCGGCGACAACCGGCGGACGGCCAAGGCCATCGCCGCGCGTCTCGGCATCGACGAGGTGGTGGCGGAAGTGCTGCCGGACGGCAAGGTCGAGGCGATCCGTCGCCTCAAGGCCGAGCACGGTAAGGTCGCCTTCGTCGGCGACGGCATCAACGACGCTCCGGCGCTCGCCGAGGCGGATGTGGGCCTCGCCATCGGCACCGGCACGGATATCGCCATCGAGGCGGCGGACGTGGTGCTGATGTCGGGCAGCCTGACCGGGGTGCCGAACGCCATCGCACTGTCGAAGGCGACGATCGGAAACATCCGGCAGAACCTGTTCTGGGCCTTCGCCTACAACACGGCCCTGATCCCGGTCGCCGCCGGCGCGCTCTATCCGGCCTACGGCATCCTGCTGTCGCCGGTCTTCGCCGCCGGCGCCATGGCCCTGTCGAGCGTCTTCGTGCTCGGCAATGCGTTGCGGCTCAAGACCTTCAAGGTCCCAACCTAATGAACCGAAGCAGCCGACCCTATATTCGGGGTCGGCTGTCGTACCTTACGGGAGAAAACGCATGAATATCGGACAAGCTTCGAAAGCGTCCGGCGTCTCGGCCAAGATGATCCGCTACTACGAACATACCGGCCTCATTCCGGCCGCCGATCGGACGTCTTCCGGCTATCGCGACTATTCGGACACGGACGTTCACATGCTGCGCTTCATCCGGCGCGCGCGTGATCTCGGCTTCTCGGTGGCCGAGATCGGCGATCTCCTCGGCCTCTGGCGCGACGAGTCGCGGCAGAGCGCGGAGGTCAAGCGTCTGGCGCAGGGCCACATCGACGCGCTGGAGAAGAAGATCGCGGACTTGCAGGACATGGCGCACACGCTCACGATGCTGGTGAAAGCCTGCACGGGCGACCATCGCCCGCATTGCCCGATCCTCCAGCGTCTGGAAACCGATCAGGACGATGAGGACCTCACGGTCCAGCCGCGCAGCGGTGCGATTACTCGTTCCGTGCAGTAGAGTAACACTCGGCCCGTTCGCCTAACCGAAGCGGCCTGATGTTTTCGTCCCTGCCAGATATGGCGGGGACTTGTCGTTTCAGGCTTGGGGTTTGCGCGCCGCCTGCCAGAGCAGCGGCACGAGGATCAAGGCGACCGGCGGAAACAACAGCCAGTTGATCGCCGCCCAGCCCGAGTTGTGCAGGACGCTGCCAGCCAGAAACGATACGGCGGCGGTCGTGCCGAAGACCATGAAGTCGTTCGCGCCCTGCGCCTTGGCGCGCTCGCCCGGCGTATGGCAGTCCGTGACCATAGCCGTCGCGCCGATGAAGCTGAAATTCCAGCCGAGCCCCATGATGGCGAGAGATCCCCAGAAATTGATCAGCTCAAGCCCGGCCAGTGCGACCACGGCCGAGACGGCGATGAGCAGCATCCCCGCAGCGGTGACCCGCTCCTTGCCGAAGCGTGTCATGAGACGGCCGGTGACGAAACTTGGCGCGAACATCGCCAGTAGATGCCACTGGATTCCGAGTGCTGCACTGTTGACCGAATGGCCGGTGTTGACCATCGCGATCGGAGCCGCCGTCATGACGAAAGCCATGAGGCCGTAGGAGACGACGCCGGCTGCGACGGCGAGCATGTAGCGGGGCATCATCAGGATCTGAATCAGGGAACGGCCGGAGCTTTCGGACTCGGATTGCGAACCAGATTGCGGCGCGCGTAGCATCAACAGAATCGGGATGGACAACAGCGGAAGCGCCGCCTGGCTGAGAAAGCTGCCGACATAGGGCGTGCCGGGGAAGGAATCGCGTGTCCAGATGACGAGCTGGGGACCGATGACAGCCGCGATCAGTCCGCCGACCATCACCCAGGAGATTGCGCGTGCCTTCAACGCGCCTTCGGCAGCGTCGGCGGCGGCGAAGCGATAGCTTTGAACGTAGGAGCCGTAGAGACCGGCGGTAAAGCAGCCAACGCAGAACAGCAGAAACGATGCCACAAAGATACCAAGTGCTGCGATGAGACCCGCCGCGAGGCCGAAGAAGGCGCCGAACAAGTAACCGCTCCGGCGTCCCCAAGCGCGCATGACGAACGCGGCGGGCAGCGTGCCGATCGCCAGGCCGACGCCGAACAGGCTGACCGGCAGCGTCACCCATGCGGGGTTGTCGGCGAGCTGCTGGCCGACCAGGCCGCCGAGCGACATGACGATTGGCGCGCTCGATCCGCCGAGCGCCTGAGCGGCGGTCAGCACGGTGATGTTGCGCCGGACAGTTGCAGTATCGTCCATGGGAACTCCCACAATTATTTGCTTCGACGTTGACATGCCGGCAAAACTTTTGGGTTTTGCGGGAACGAAACCTTTCCTGAAACGTATATATACCCATACCGGGTAGGGGTAGCTGGATGTGCAATAAAAACTCGAAGCAGATCATTGCGTCACTCAACCGGATCGCCGGCCAGGTTCGCGGCGTCGGTCAGATGGTGGAGGACGAGCGATACTGCATCGACATTCTCAACCAGATCCACGCGGTCAAGGCCGCCCTCTCGAAGGTGGAGAACCAGGTGCTGCGATCGCATGCCGCCTGCTGCGTCGAGGAGGCGATCGCCTCGGGCGATGGCGACCTGCAAAGAGCAAAGTTCAACGAGCTGGTCGAGGTGTTCGCAAAGGCGAAACTATAGATCGAAGGGATCAGACAATGGCGACCCATGCTGCCAAACGCGCCGAACTTCATCGAATGGTGATGGAAAACCATACGTGTCCCTACGGGCTGAAGGCGCTCGATCTCCTCAAGCGCGAAGGCTACGAGGTCGATGATCACCATCTGACGACTCGCGCCGAGACGGATGCTTTCAAAGCAAAGCACAATGTTCAGTCAACGCCACAGACCTTCATAGGCGGCAAGCGGATCGGCGGCTACGATGATCTCGTCCGGTTCTTCGGCGGCAAGGTCAAGGACAAGGACACCGTCACCTACAAGCCGGTGATCGCGCTGTTCGCGATGGCAGCGCTGATGGCATTGGCCGCGAGCTGGGCGGCGTTCGGCAACCTCGCGACGGTCCAGGCGGCCGAATGGTTCATCGCCATCGCGATGTGTCTTCTTGCCCTTCAGAAGCTGAAGGACGTGGAAGGCTTCGCGACCATGTTCCTGAACTACGACCTTCTGGCGCAGCGGTGGGTCCGATATGCCTACATCTATCCCTTCGCGGAGGCGCTCGCCGGCGTCCTGATGATGGCTGGCGCCCTGATGTGGGTGTCGATCCCCGTCGCGCTGTTCATCGGCGGCATCGGCGCGGTCTCAGTGTTCAAGGCGGTCTATATCGACAAGCGCGAGCTGAAATGCGCCTGCGTCGGAGGCGACAGCAACGTGCCGCTCGGCTTCGTGTCGCTCACCGAGAACCTCATGATGATCGGCATGGCGGTCTGGATGATCTTCAAGCCGATGGGCATTGGACACTGACAACCGCGAAAGGACGATCAAATGGCGAGCGACCACACATCTCATGGCGGGCATTCGAGGGGCTCCCATGGCCGTCCCTATCTGATGTTCTGGATCAACATGATCCTCTGCCTCATTGTGATGTATGTCGTGATGTTTTCGATGATCGACGGCTGGGGCGACTTCCGGAATAATCTGAACATGCTTTACATGGCGATAACCATGTGGGCGCCGATGGGCATCTTCATGCTGGCGACAATGCCGGGCATGTTCCCGAACCGGAGCGCGAATATCGCCCTTTACGTCGTCTTCGCGCTGCTGACCGCCGGTTCCTTCTGGGCGACGCGGAGCCAGACCCTGATCGATGATCGCCAGTTCATCGATTCGATGATCCCGCACCATTCCGGCGCGATCCTGATGTGCCGCGAGGCGAAGCTTGCCGACTCGGAACTGAAAACGCTGTGCGACGAAATCATGGCAGCTCAGCGTGAGGAGATCGACAAGATGACGAGCATTCGAAATCGTCTCTAGTGTAGCGGCGGCGATAAAGACTCTACATCACGCACGCCGTCGCCGCCGCCAGAACCAGATATCGCCCGAGCTTGGCGACGCCAACTAGGAGGAGAAAGACGGGTAGCGGCTCCTTCATGATCCCGGCCGCGAGGGTTAGCGGATCGCCGATGACCGGCATCCAGCTTAGCAGCAACGACCATTTCCCATAGCGGCGATACCAACGCCGCGCCCGCTGGAGACCGGCTTCCGACACCGGGAACCAGCGCCGGTTACGGAAACACTCGACGCCGCGCCGATGATCCAGTTGACGACCGAGCCGGCCACGTTGCCAAGGCTCGCTGCGGCGACCAATGCCCAGGCCGCGAAAGAATCGGCCAGCAGCAGCCCGATCAGCGCGGCTTCCGACTGCATCGGCAGCAGGGTGGCAGCAAAGAAGGCGGTGAGGAACAGGCCCAAGCAGGCCGCCAGTGTGCTCAAGCACCGGCCCCGCGATCGCGCGGCGAAGCCGGCCATCTTGTATGATGGCGGTCGATGACGAAGGCATGGCGGTGCCGATATCCGCCATCGGCGGCAGCCGCATCGGACAGATGCGGATGGCTCGCCTCGAGCGTGTCATGCATATGGTCGAGTTCGTCGGGATCGGCCGCGGGCCAGAGGACCGCAGCGGCCGATACGGCGGCGGCGGCCAGCAGCCCCAGCGCAACGAAGGTGATCGGGAGGCCAAACGCGGCGCCCAGGCGCTCCGCGAAGGTCGCTGCGATAGGGGCCACCCCCACATAGGCGACCATCTTGATGGCGAGCGCCGTTCCCAGCACCGCATCCGCATCGGGACCGGCGAGATCATAGGCCAATAGCCCCAGCGCGATCGTGGCAAGCCCTGTTCCGATAAGCGCGATAACCTGTGCCAGGAAGAGGTGGCGATAGGTGCGGTTTCCAAGAACCTGCAACATAGGAACCTCACAAGTACTTGGTTATTTCCTTGAATTCGTCGATCGAACGACGATCGTCCTTAACAAGCGGCCCGACCACGTCGTCGAGACAGTGGTCGAGGTGGTTCTGAATCAGCGTCCGCTTGGCTTGTGCGATGGCCTTTTCGACCGCGTGAAGCTGCTGCGCGATATCGAGGCATGGCCGACCAGCTTCGATCATCTCGACGATCCCGCGCAAATGGCCGTCCGCACGCTTGAGGCGCATTGTGATCGCGGCGTGGGATCTGTGGGCATCGGATTGTTCGCTCATCCAGATATCCTATCCCCCTGGAGAGGATATTGTAACGAGCCTGCCGCCGGCGTCGCCTCAACCCCATGATCGTCGATAAGCCGTCGGCGTCGTCCCGAGCCAGCGCTTGAACATGGCGGTGAGAGAAGCCTGCCTTTCAAATCCCAGCGACGACGCCACCGTGCCGATCTCGTAGCCTTGGACCATCTTTCAGACGCCGCCGTCGCATGGTGGCTGGCTACTTTCTCGTTGCCACGCCAGCGGCGAAGATGCCCAACAGGGTAAGAAGCGCGATGCCGAGCGTAACATAGCGTGCGGAATCCACCGCAGATTCCCCGCCTGCCGCCATCAGCGTGCCAGCGAGTGCGGAAGTGATCGAGAAAGCAATAAGCTGTGTGATGGTGATCGCAGCAGCAGCCTTGCCTCCTTCGGCGGGATCATGTGTGCTGCTCATCGCTGCAACACCGAGCAGCGGCCACGCCAGTCCGATGCCGACGCCGGCAAGCGCGAGGACAGCCGCCCAAATCAGCACCATCCCGATATCGGCACCGAACACTTGTAGAAGTCCATAAGCGATCAGCCCAGCCGTCAACAGCAGTGGGCCGACGCGGATGGCGCGGCGGCGGCCGCTCTCACTCTTGACCGAAACAATGAAGAGCTGGGCGATGACCCATGCCAGCGAAAGAACTGCGCCAAGGAAACCGGCGATCAGCGGCGAAAGGCCCGCCAGTTGCTGACCAAACAGGGGGATGAAGTTCTCCACCATCACGCCCGCGCTCAGGGCAGCGACCGTGAGATAGACCCATTTCAGGGAGTTGCCACGCCGATAGGTGATGTGCGGAAGGATGGTCTCTTTTGCTCGCCGCTCCACGACGACGAAGAGCCAGAGCAGCACGATGCCAATTCCGACCATTGCCAGCGTTGGCCAGCCTATCGGCACGATGGCGCTGAGGCTGATAGCGATGGTCGCAAGCACAAGCGGAATGAGGGAGGCGACGGGAACAGGTGAACGATGCCCCGATCCAGCCATGCGGCCGAACGCGCGTTGAGCGATGATTCCGAACAGCAGCGAAACGACCGCCAGCGCACCGTAGGACCAGCGCCAGAGGCCCAGTTCTGCGAACACGCCGCCAAGCGCCGGCCCGAACAGCGTCCCCAAGCCCCACATGGCCGACACGACGCCGGTTGCCCGCGCCCAATGGCGTTCGGGAAGTGCTGCACGAATTACCGCATAGCCGAGTCCTGCCAGCAAACCGCCGCCAAGTCCTTGCACGACGCGACCGACGATCAGCGGTTCCATCGTTGGGCTGGCGGCATTGGCCGCTGCGCCGAGAGCGAAGACGACGAACGCCGTAACATAGGCAAGCGCCGGCCCCTTCCAGTCGAGAATGCGGCTGACGAACAGCGAGGCTACGATTGCCGAGATAACGAACGCAGTCGTCACCCACGCATAATATTGCTGCCCGCCAATATCCGCGACGATGGAGGGCATCAGTGCGGCGGTGAAATAGAGGTTCATGGCATAGAGCAGCACGCCGCTTGCCATGACCAGAACAATGGCGAGGTGGCGGCCGGACAGAAGATCGGACCATCCGTCCAGATGCGCCGCAGGCGCATTTGCGGGATCGGCCGAACCGGCCGGGGTTGGTGAGCTATTCATCGGGGATTCTCCGAAAGGGGGAAGTTCAGTTGGCTGCGCGCCGGACGGCCAAGGACAGCCCCAACACGACTAGCGAGACGAGCAGGACAATGCTGGGAGCGACCGCATGGCCGTAATCAGCGTTCAGCAGTGTCGTGAGGGAAGCAGCGGCCATCACGAGCGCGCCAAGGCCGGCTCCATAGGGCCGCGAGCCAGCGCGGATCAGCATCAGCCCAGCCGCCAGTTCGAGAATGGCGGTGATGTAGTGGAACCAGTCGGGGTAACCCCAAGCCACATAGGCCGCCGCATTTTCCTCTGAGATGAAGATGTTGCCGTAAGCGCCGAAGAGAAAGAAAGCTGCCAGCAGCCAAGCCAGGCTGGTCGCTATGATCGGAAGGGGTCTGTTCATGTGGCCTCGCATCTTGGAAATCGGACCGGCTGAGGCAGCATAGGACTGGACCAACCAGCCGTTCCGACATAGATTGAATGCTCACTCTAGTTATGATCGACGTGTGGTCAAGCTATATTAGAGCGATCATTCTATGTTTATGGAGGCCCCATGGTCCGCAAGCGCGTTCCCGAGCAGCATGAAGGCAGAAGGCAGGAGATTCTCGCAGCGGCGCATAGGTGCTTCCTGCGCCATGGTCTGCAGGGCGCGTCGATTTCGATGATCTGCAAAGAAGCGGCGATGAGCCCCGGCCACCTCTATCACTACTTCCCCAGCAAGGACGCTATCATTGAGCAGATGGCGGATGATTACCTTGCCAGTCTCCACAGCCATTTCAGCGGCCACCCCGAGGACGAACAGACGGCGACTGTTCTGCTATCGGAATTGTGGAGCATGAAGGGGTGGGACGATCTCGGTCATTGCCGCATTCTGTTCGAGTTGCTGGCAGAAGCGGGGCGTAACGAAAGAATCAGGGCCATCCTCAAACAGAACACTGATGGTGTTCGAACATTGCTGGCAGAAGCGCTGACCGCAGGTCAGGCGCGTGGCGAAGTCGATTCCGGCCTTGACCCTAAGCACACCAGCGCGGTTCTGGTGGCGGTCCTTGATGCCGCGCCGATGCTGCCGTTGATGACAGCGGACCTTGACTTCGAGGAGAGCCGCAAACTGGTCACGACAATGGTTGGCCGATTTCTGAAG
This sequence comes from Agrobacterium sp. GD03872, assembly GCF_029840625.1. Classification (NCBI taxonomy): domain Bacteria; kingdom Pseudomonadati; phylum Pseudomonadota; class Alphaproteobacteria; order Hyphomicrobiales; family Rhizobiaceae; genus Agrobacterium; species Agrobacterium sp. GD03872. Next base: position 597,526 of record NZ_JAOCCY010000001.1, on the reverse strand, counting down.
CCTCAACAATGAAGCGGATTATGAAAATGGGGGATGGCGGCCGGTCGAAGCATTGGTGCCAGTCGCGCCAAAAACTTCCCTTTGATGTCGCGGATCGCGTCAAGTCATGACAGATGTTTCACAGCTAACCTCGCCCGACTTGTCCGGGTTGCAAGCATTTCTGGCGCTGTGTCTCTATACAGCCGTAACATCGGTCACGCCCGGACCGAACAACATGATGGTGCTGGCATCCGGTGTTAATTTCGGCATTCGGCGGACATTGCCACATATTGCGGGCATCAGCATTGGTTTCGCCGCGATGATCGTCATCATGGGGATGGGCCTTGGAGTGATTTTCGAGGCGTATCCCATGCTCAACACCATCCTGCGATGGGTTGGCGGCGCCTATCTTCTGTATCTGGCATGGAAGATCGCCGGGGCCGCAGCACCGGAGAATGCAGAAAGATCGGCTGCCAGACCCTTGGGCTTCATTGGCGCTGCTGCGTTCCAATGGGTCAACCCCAAGGCATGGGTCATGGCGCTCGGTGCCGTCGCCACCTATCTTCCGGGCTCTCCCTCGTTGTCGTCCGTCGCCGCAGCTGCACTGCTGATGGCAGCGATCAACGCACCCTGCGTCGGCATCTGGGCGGCGTTCGGTGTTGGCCTCCGCCGGCTTCTTACGGAGCCTGCGAAGCTGCGCGCCTTCAATCTCACCATGGCAGCGCTGCTGGTTGTCTCGCTCTATCCAATCTTTGTGACGTAGAGCCAGCTGCTGTTCGCTAAATCGGCATCGAAACACTCCGCAGCGCCAGTCGGAACGGATGACGATCCCGGCTACGCTTCATTCCTCGAATTCAAGATAATCACGTTAAATGCGGATGGAATCTGATGGCAAATACTGAACACATGATCGTCGTAACCGGTGGCCCCGGTTCCGGCAAAAGCAGTCTGATCGATGCCATGGCCCAGCGCGGCTTCCGCACCATGCCCGAGGCCGGCAGGGCGATCATTCGAGACCAGATCAGGATCGGCGGTAAAGCTTTGCCTTGGGCGGATCGCGCACTCTTCGCCGAACTCATGTTGGGCTGGGAACTGCGTTCTTATCAGGAGGCACTTGCAAGTGACGCGCTTGTCTTGATGGACCGTGGTATGCCGGATGTTGTTGGTTATCTCACACTCTGCGGCCTGCCTGTGCCTGCTCATTTCGAGACGGCGGCCAAAACCTACCCTTACAACAAGCGGGTTTTTCTCGCCCCGTATTGGGATGCCATCTTCACGCAAGACACTGAGCGCAAACAGGACAGGCAAGAGGCCGAGGCGACCGGTATGGTCATGGCTGAGACTTATGGCAGGCTTGGCTATCAGATAGTCGAGCTGCCGCTGGTGGGAATCGAGCAGCGGGCCGACTTCGTTGCTGAAAATTTGAGAGCTTAGAGCGAAGTGACAGTCCTCATCCAATTGGCGCTAACTCATCCAGCAACTTCCGAGGCCGCGCCGGTTTCGCGCTCCGTCAAGACGCGATCGATCAAACCCCATTCCAACGCTTCTTCCACCGTCATGAAGCGGTCGCGGTCCATGGCTTGTTCGAACTCTTCATAACTGCGTTTGCAATGCTCCGCGTAGAGCCGGGTCATGCGCTGCTTGGTTTTCAGGATCTCCTCGGCATGGATCAGCATATCCGACGCCTGCCCTTGGAATCCGCCTGATGGTTGGTGAATCAGGATGCTGGCGTTCGGCAATGCCGCGCGTTCGCCGGGTTCGCCGGCCATCAGCAGGAATGACCCCATCGAGCGGGCCGTCCCCATACAAAGAGTATGCACCGGAGCGCGGATGTATCGCATGGTGTCATACATGGCGAGCCCGCTGGTAACGACGCCACCGGGAGAATTGATGTATAGCTGAATTGGCTTCTTGGGATTCTCGGCTTCCAGAAACAGTAGCTGCGCGCAGACGAGCGCGGAAACGGTGTCGTTGACCTCACCGTTCAGGAAAATGATCCTCTCGCGCAGAAGGCGGGAATAGATGTCGAAAGAGCGTTCGCCACGGCTGGATTGCTCGATGACCATAGGGACGAGTTGCATCGCTTCGCGCATAGGCGAACTCCTGTCTTCTAGATTTTGATGTGTTGTTTGAGGTGCTATGCTGCGAGCATAAGCACGGGCCAATTGTTGTTCGCGGCAGGGGGTGTTCGCCGAACGGATCGGGCGTCCACAAGATGATGGATGATCCTCAACCTCGTGCCGCCATAGACATTGGGACCGACTTGGAACGTCACAATGCTTTCGAGGAAAGGCGATTCTTCTTCGCGCATCCGATAGCGGACTTCCTCTCCCGGTTCTGCCGAGATCGGGACAGCATCGGCCAAGTCTTTTTCAGGCAGCCATTTTTCTCGAAGCTCTGGAATACTAATCGCCCGCCAAACCATTTCAGGGGGAGCGTCGATTTCATATTCCACGACGAGATTATCCTTGGGCTTCTTTGCCTCCGTGTCGCTCATTGGTCCATGTCCCTTAGTAAGCTCTTCAAAGCGTCAATTCTCGCAGGCCAATAGGCCCGATACTTCGCCAGCCATTCCGCGATGAGTGCCAGCCCCTCTGGATCGACCTCATAGTTCACAAAGCGGCCCTGACGTTCTTCCCGCACCAGCTTGGCGTTGCGCAGGACAGAGAGATGTTGCGACATCGCCGGCTGACTAATTTCCATACCCTGCCGCAGTGTGACGGCGTTCATGCTGCCGGACGCCAGCTTCTCGAAAATCGCGCGGCGTGTCGGATCGGCCAGAGCTTTGAATATGTCGTTCGGGATCATAATAATAGATAAGCGCACACTTATCTGATTCGCAAGGGCGAACCATCATCACAACATAATCCCTCGTTGCCGCCCTAGCTGCCACGACACCGATCCGCCCTGAACGACGCCCATAACCTCGCGACCGAGCTGTCGGTCTATGACCGGCCGCCATGGGACCAAGGTAAACTCGTGGGACTGCTCGACCACGGCGAACTTGCCGCTCGATAGCTGCACGGTGCCGGTGAATTTGCCGCTGATGTTCTCGCCGTCCGTGGCGGCACGGAAAGGCAGGCCCTTGCTCTCGGCCATCTCCCCGCCAACACGGGCAACCTCGCGCTCGCGCAGGGTGGCGAGAAGGCTGCTCCGGTAGAAGATGCGGCCATTCCGTGCTCGGGTAGCGTCGCCTTGCTCGATATGATGCTCGCGGCGCTGGTCCATGGCCTCGCGCACCTGCTGGCCGAAACCGGCCGGCGCAATATCGGCGGTTTCGCTGTGGATCAATCGCCGGTCCAGCCACGTCGCGCCGTCCGAATGTATCTGCCTTTCCAGATTGATGGGTGACAGGACGCGAACACTGGCCTGCCGGTCTCGGCCGGCATCGTAGTCGGCGGCGCGGCTAACCAGATCATTGGGGATGCGCCATTGGTCGGCGTCGATGCGCTCGACGATCCCGGCGCGGCGCAATGCCTCCAGCCGACGAACATGGGCATCGACATAGCCCTCATAGTCGCCACCGGGAACGCGGCCCTCGAATTTCGCCTGTTCCAGGGTCGATAGATGCCGTCCTCGGCGATGGCGGTGATGGTGCGGTCGGACGGCCGGGCTGTCGCCTCGGCCGGGCCGATCTGGATGACGCCGCGGATACGGGCTTCCGTTGACGACCCTGATGCAAACGCTGGCGGTCGATTCAATTGCCCACCGGAGATGACAGCGTCATTGTTGAGGCAGGCCATCGAATAAGGATTGAGAAAACTATATGGCCAAATGGCCTGCCTGGACGCTTTGAGAGAAAGATCACCATCAGCCCGGTTGAGCTTGGTGACGCACAGTAGCCATCCTGAACATCATACGGACCTCGGCTTCCGGATCGTCTCGAACCCATAGCAATGCGTGAGGGAACGAACGCTGGATGAAACGCCGAGGCGGATGCGACTAACGCTCGTTTAGAGTGCTATAGCGTAAACGTAGTTGTCATCTTCACCCGGTGCAGCGCTCCGCCTTCCTCATCGGCCAGAGTTTCAAGACGGCCACCGAAGAAGTCGATGCAATTTGCGGCCCCTCTCATCGTCGAGAATCCTTCGTTCAGCGCGGCTCCGATGCTTTGTTTGCCGCGTCGCAACTCTGTCATCGTTTTCCGTGCTCACGACGATCAGGAGTGTTGAACGCTGGCGTCGCGTTCGGCGACGCCTTCTCGTTCCTCACGGACATGGGAGAGCATATCGAGCAGGACGTCGCCCACATGCTGATCGGAGATTTCGTAGAACATCTGCTTCGAATGTCGGACCCGCGTTACCAGCCGCGCGCCGCGAAGCAGTCGCAGGTGGTGGCTGACGAGCGACTGCGACAGCTCAAGCGTTTCGGAGATATCGGTGACCGACTTCGGGCCTTCCTCGCAATGGAGGAGAATCCTTAGCCTGCTGGGGTCACCCAGCAGGCGGAATGTTTCGGATAGGAAGTTCAACTCCTGGGTCGAAAGGGGATCTGCCTTGTTCAACGGTTTTCCTTTCCAGCTTTCCGAGTGAACCCATGAAGAGTGGACGGTCAGTGCGAATGCCCTGCGTGGGACACAGCCGCCTTGCTCGGCTCCTCCAGGGTGCAACTGGCCACGCCGTCCCAGTCGATCCCGATCGTCGGGTGCTCGATCTTGAACTGCGTCTTCAGCTCGTGGTCGACTTGCTGCATGACGGTGCGCACATCGACGCCTTCCATCGGCTGCACCTGAAGGGTTGCCAGCACACGGCCGGAAGTCAGCGACCAGACATGGACGTGGTGGACGCTCTGGATGCCGGGAACGGTCTTTCGAAGATGCTCGGAGATCTTCTCCGCGCCGGCGTTGTCGGGCGCACCTTCGAGCAGGATATGCAGCGTGTTCCTGAGCAGGCTCCAGGCGCTGCGCAGGATCAGCAGCGACACGAACACCGACAGGATGGGATCGATCGGGGTCCAGCCAGTGTACCAGATGACGATGGCGGCAATGATCGCGCCGACCGAGCCGAGCAGATCGCCCATGACATGCAGCACGGCGCCCTTGACATTGACGTGATCGGAGTCGCCGCGCGTCAGATACCAGAGGACGAAGAGGTTCACGAGCATGCCGATGATGGCGACGACGAACATCGAACCGGCCATGACCGGCTGCGGCTCTTGGAAGCGCTCGATGGCCTCGTAGACGATCCAGGCGACGATGCCGAACAGGGTAAGGGCGTTGATGAGGCCCGCAATCACCTCGAAGCGGGCATAGCCGAAGGTGCGCTGGCTGTCGGCGACGCGGCGGCCGAGGCGGAAGGCAACGTAGGCGAGACCGAGCGCGATGGCGTCGGTCAGCATATGTCCCGCATCGGCAAGCAGCGCGAGCGAACCGGAGATCACACCGCCGACTGCCTCGACGACCATGAAGATGAAGATGATGAAGAAGGAAATGAGGATCTTGCGCTCGTTTTCCTTCGTTACGGTCGGTACGTGTGAGTGATCATGATCGTGGCCGTGGTGGTCGCTGTGGGAGTGAGAGTGGTCTGCCATAGGTCGGTCCAGTGGTTGCGTTCAGTCTAAACACTTGAATACATGTTCAAGTGTTTATTGTCAACCGGCCCGCGTAAGAAATTTGAAAGCTATTCGAAGGCACCGCAAAATCACGTAAATTTCCCGACAAGTGGGCTTGACCTTGTCACCGTTGGAATCTGCACGATGCCCCCTCGAATGGGTGACGCATGCGGAGGTAGAGGTGATTGCTCAGACGTGACCGCGAGCCTGAAATCCAGATGCGGCAACTCCACTATGTGATTGCAGCGGCCGAGCATGGCAGCTTCCGACAGGCGGCGATAGCGGTCGGCGTTCGAGAATCGGCGGTCAGCCGCCGCATCCGCGATCTGGAGGATCAGGCCGGTGCGGCGCTGTTCATTCGATATCAGCGGGGGGTGGTCATCACCGAGGCGGGACGGAAGTTCCTGACGCACGCTCGGAGGGCGATCGCGGAAATCGATCTGGCCGTGAAGGAAGTGAGAGCTGCGGGCCGCGCCGAAAAGGGCGTGCTACGCATCGGCATATTCTCGTCCCTCGCCTCGGGCTTCATCGCCGATCTGCTGGAGCGATACGCAGGGGAGCATCCCGGTGTTCGCACGAGATTCATCGAAGGCACGCCTGCCGACCACAAGGCCGCTGTCCGGCACCACGAGATCGACATCGCCTTCCTGACGGGCGAGCCGCACGTCGCGGGATGTGAGGTGACGCGGCTGTGGGCCGAGCGCGTGTTCGTCGTCCTGCCGGAAAAGCATGAGCTTGTGGCAAGGGAGGAGATCGAATGGGCCGACCTGCGCGACCGGCATTTCATCGTCAGCGAGGCGGAGCCTGGTCCCGAGATCCACGACTATCTCGTCAAGCATCTCGCCGAGCTGGGCCACCATCCGAGCGTCGAGCAGTGCCCGGTCTATAACCGGGACACGCTGATGCAGTTGGTGGCTCTGGGAAAAGGTATCTCGCTCACCAGCGAGGCCACGACGGGGACCAGATTCCGGGGCGTGGCGTATCGGCTTCTGGTGACGGAAGAACTGCCGTTCTGCGCGGTCTGGTCGCAACGCAACGACAATCCGGCGCTGCGCCGGATGCTGAGCCTCGCCCGCAACCTGTCGGCGAAACGGTTCGGGACTCGCCCGATCAGCGACGATCAGGCGTGACCGAGCGGCGGGCCTTGGCGAACCCGCGGTCGGTGGCGATGAAGCGCTCCAGCATGGGCACGATGAGCTTCATCGGATCGGCGACCGGCTGGCCGGTGTCCCGCCCCAATATCTGCGCGTAGGTGGCAAGGTCATCGGCGAGCGCAGCCGGCAGCTCAAGCGTGACCTTGACCGGCTTGTCGTTGGCGAGCGGACCGAGTTTAGCTTGGTCATGGATCATCCCCTGTAGGGTTCGAGGACCAGATCGCGGGTCACGATCATCCGGACCGGGAAGCCCGGCCGGATGGTCAGCGTGGGGGCGACCTGCAATTGCCGCTGGATGATCTGCTGGCCCGCCTGATTGATCGTATCCTGCGAGCCGTCGCGGATCGCGCGGATCAGGCGGTCCTCGTCGCTCGTCGCGAGTTCGGCGCCGACGGCAAGCAGGGTGGAGAGCCCGGCCGCCTTGGCGAGATCCCACCAGTGGTAGTCGACACCATCCTCTAGCCCGGCATAGCCTTGGCTGTCCGCGCCGGGCTGGCGCTCCAGCACGATCGAGCGACCATTGGGGAAGATCAGCCGGTTCCAGACCAACAAGACCCTCCTTTGGCCGAACTGCACGCTGTTGTCGTACTGACCGATGATGCGCGTGCCCTGCGGCACGAGGAGAACGCGGCCGGTCGGGCTGTCATAGATGCTTTCCGTGACCTGCGCGGTGATCTGGCCGGGAAGGTCGGAGCGGATGCCGGTGATCAGTGCTGCCGGGATGACCGCGCCCGCCTGAAGCACGAAGGGCGATGCCGGAGCCATGACGCGGTCGGTCGTGGTGGTCCGGCGATCGACGGCGGCGTTGAGGAAGGCGTTCTGCCGGTCCTGCGCGGTATTTCCGCCGAGGCCGAGCCCGGCGAGATTGGGCAGACCTGCGCCGGCGGCCGAATCCGCGCCTGCGGTTGGGTTCGTGCGTGTCTCGGTCTGGAAAAAGACGCGGCTCGTGCGTGCGGCTTCCTCCTCGGCGCGCCGCCGCTGCTCTTCCTGATCCACGGTTGGATCGGGGACGGTGGGCGGAACGACGGGCTTGCCCTCGTTCTGCGCGCTGAGGATCGGCCGGCCGAGATCGCCGGGCAGTGCCGGGCCGAGGACCGGCCCGGTATAGTCGCGTGGAAGGCCGGCGAGCCCATCGGCCGTCGCCCGGTTCTCGGTCGAATAGAGTTCCTCGCCATCCGCGCCGCGATCGCGGGTCTGGAGCGCATAGATCAGCGCGCCGCCGATACCGAGCGAAACGATGAGGCCGGCTCCGGCCAGCGCCTTGCGCGATAGGCGCGTGACGCGCGGGGCTTCGGCGCGAAGGCGCATCGGGGCAGCATTGTTGTTTCCGGTGTCTGTCATGACGACTGCCCTCCCTTGTCCTGGCGGACATTCGTTGCGCGCGAGGAGCCGTCGATGCGTTCGATCCTGACGGTCTGCTGACGCTTGCCCCCGCCAAGCCGCAGCTCGGCCGCGCCGAACAGGCGATCGACGATCAGCACGTTGCGATAGGTGCGCGTATTGGCGATCTGGGCCTCGCCTTCGGGGCCGATCACGAAGATCGGCGGCAATTCGCCCTGGACGATGCCGCGCGGAAACTCGATGTAGACGCGCCGCCCGTCGTCATAGACGGAGACCGGCTTCCACGGCGGATTGTCGCCGGATGCGAAGCCATAGCGATAGTTCCGCGCCGCCACGGCCGGGATAACCGGCGTTGTCGGTATCGCCTGCGCCGAGCCTCCGCGGGCGCGCGGATAGGACCAGGCGACGGACGGCATGTAGGGTTTCTCGCGCGAGCGCAGCTCGATCATGTAGGTGCGCCGGTCGGTGGTGATGACGAGATTGGTCGAGATTTCCGCGCGCGACGGTTTCACCAGCACATGCACGCGCCGCGTCTCGCCGGAGCCGCTCTCGGTGTCGCCGATGATCCAGCGTGCTGTGTCGCCGGCGGCGATCGGGCCTGCGCCGGTCAGGCTTTCACCCGGCTCAAGCGCGATGTTGGTGATCTGTCCGGGCGAGGCATAGATCTGATAGAGGGCGCCGTCGCTCCACGGATAGACCTGGATAGCGTTGTAATAGCCCTCGCGTCGCGGCTCGACGCGGGCGGCGAGATTGGCGTTCTCGACACGGGCGGTCGGCGTACTGGCTCCGCCGCCGCCCCGGCTCACCGTCCAGGCGGGCGGGATGTGGAGCGGCTTTGGCGTGGTGTCCGTCACAGCCGGTACGGCCGGCAGCGGCGGGACGTCGGAATCGTAGGTGATTGCAGGCGGCTTCTTCGCAGAAGCACATCCGCCGAGCACCGCAGTCGATACCAGCAAAGCCGTGATCACGGATTTACGGAAAGCCGGGTTTGCGGCATTGCGGAAGTGCGGCGTCATTGTCCCAACTCCCGCGACCAGTTGATTGCATTGACGTAGATGCCGAGCGGATTGGCCTTGAGCCGTTCGGCGTCGCGGGGCGGCTGGACGACGATGGTGAGAATTGCCGTCCATCGCTCGGTGGTCGAAAGCTGGCCGTTCTCATAGCGCCGCTCTATCCACGCGATCCGGAAGCTCTCCGGCGAGGCGCGGATGACCGAGGAAACCTCGACGGCAACCTGCTGCTTGCCGACCTTGGTGAAGGGGTCGTTGACGCGGGCATAGTCGTTGAGCGCGGCCGCGCCCCGGTCCGTCGTCCATTCATAGGCGCGCAGCCAGTTCTGCCGCACGATGATCGGATCGGCCGGGACGGAGCGGACCTGTTCGATGAAACGGGCGAGATGCCATGCGATCTGCGGATCGGTCGGACGGTAGTCGGCGGTTGCCGCGGCGACGGTCTGGGCCTGTCCCAGCTTGTCGACCTGAACGATCCAGGGAACGACGGTGCCCCGCGCCGACTGGACGACAAGAGCGGCGGCGAAGCCGGCCGACAGCGCCAGGCATCCGAAAGCCATAAAGCGCCAGTTGCGCGCCTGGACGCGGGCGGAGCCGATACGCTCGTCCCATATCTGGGCAGCCTTCTGATAGGGGGTCTCGGGTTGCGGCGTCTTGCCGTAGTGGGTGGCGGGTCGTCGGAAGAGGTTCATGAGCGGTCGCTTTCGGAGAGATTGACGGAAGAGCCGGAGCCGTGGCTGTCGCCGGAGCGGACCGCGTGGGCGGCCGCGGAAACGCCATGGCTCATTGCCTGGCCGCGCTTCATGCGCTGCGCCCAGGCCGGCGGGGTATTCACAGATCCGGCCGCGGCAGCGCCGGCGGAGGCGTCATTGGCGGCCTGCCCGCCACCTCCGACGGTTCCCATGGTCGAAGAGCCGCCCGTCGTTTCGAAAGCGCCCTTGACGCCGCCGGTGTGGCTCGACTTGAGGCTCTCAGCGGCGCGGGCGAGACCGCGACGCAGCGGCGAGGCAGCGCCCGAACCGGCGGCGCGCGCCACGCCGCCGAGACCGGAGGCGATGCCCGACATGCCGGACTGTCCCATCGAGCCGAGCGTATAGGCCGAGGAAGCCGCGCCGGCGGCGGCAGCGCCGCCACGCGCGGCGGCCGCACCTCCAGACAAAGCGAGCGCTCCGCCCTTGGCGGCCAGCACGGCTCCGCCGCCTGCGGCGAGCGCTGCGCCTCCGACCGCCAGCCCTGTGCCTACGGCGGCGCCCGCGCCGAGTTGAGGTCCGCCGGAGACGAGGCCGTTGGCGATGCCGGGGCCGAATATGCCGAGGCCGAGCAGGGAGAGCGCGGCGAGCACGATCGCCATGGCCTGGTCGATGGTCGGCGTCGCGCCGCCGAAGCCGGCGGTGAACTGCGAGAACAACGTCGAGCCGATGCCGATGATGACGGCGAGAACCAGGACCTTGATGCCGGAGGAGATCACGTTGCCGAGCACCCGCTCGGCCATGAACGCGGTCTTTCCGAACAGGCCGAAGGGGATCAGGACGAAGCCGGCCAGTGTCGACAGCTTGAACTCGATCAGCGTGACGAAGAGCTGGATCGCCAGGATGAAGAAGGCGAGGATGACCAGCACCCAGGCGAAGAACATGCAGGCGATCTGGATGAAATTCTCGAAGAAGGCGATCCAGCCCATGAGGTCGGAGATGGAATCGAGCAGCGGCCGTCCGGCGTCGAGTCCGGTTTGCGCCACCTTGCCGGGGCGCAGGAGATCGGCGGTGCTGAAGCTGGTTCCGGAGCCCTTCAGGCCGAGTCCGGCGAAGCTGTCGAAGACGATCTTCGCGAGGCTGTTCCAGTTGGAAATCAGGTAGGCAAAGACCCCGACGAAGAGCGTCTTTTTCACCAGCCGCGCCATGATGTCGTCGTCAGCGCCCCAGCTCCAGAACAGGGCCGCAAGCGTCACGTCGATCACGATGAGGGTTGAAGCTATGAAGGCGACCTCGCCGCCGAGCAGGCCAAAGCCGCTGTCGATGTAGGACGTGAAGACCGAGAGGAAATTGTCGATGACGCTGGTGCTGCCCATCTGCGCTCACCGTGCGTCATTCGCCGCGGGCGCGACCGGCTGCGGCGTGCGGCCGAGAAAGCGATCGCGGGTCTCGGCCCAGACGCGCAGGCATCCGGCATCCTTGCCGGCGGCCTCGCCAAGCTGCTGGCACCGTCGCTGTTCGACGCGAAGCGCATCGATCGAGCGCTCGACGGCCCGCGCCGGCTCCGGGACATTTACCTCGTCCTTGCGGGTCAGCTCGATGGCCGTCGCTGTGATCGCGACAGCCACGAAGACGACGGCGCCCAGCCGGGCCAGCATCTTGCCGTCCATGGTCGTCCCCCTTCCTGCGTCTCAGTTGCCGTTGAACATCTTGGCGTTTCCCGGCTGGTAGCCGGAGCCGGGCGTGAGGAAGCGGCGGCGCTGCTCGCGTCCCTGCTCGGCGGCCGCTGAACGCTCGGCGTCGGTGAGCGCCTGCGCCCGGCCGTTCGCGGCGATCACGGCGGTCAGGTCGGCGAGCTGCTGCGCCTGAAGGGCGAGGAGCTGGTTGCCGGCCTGGGTTGCCTGAAGTGCGCCGGTCGCGCCCTGGCTCTGCCCGACCAGCGCCGACATCTGGGTACGGTTGGTGTCGATGTTGCCGACAACGGTGGCCTGGACGCGCATGGCGTCCTGCAGACCGCCGACGGTGTTCTGCCAGCGGGTCTTCGCGTCCTCGATCAGCTTGGCGTCCGAGGCGGTCAGCGAGGCGTTGCCGTATTGCGTCTTGAACGCCTGATCGATCTGGCCGACGTCGAATGCGATGTTCTGCGCCTGGCTCAGGAGCTGCTGCGTGCGCTGCACGGACTGCTGGAGCTGCTGGAGCGAGGAGAACGGCAGGCTCGCCAGGTTCTTCGCCTGGTTGATGAGCATCTGCGCCTCGTTCTGGAGCGACGTGATCTGGTTGGTGATCTGCTCCAGCGCGCGGGCGGCCTGAAGGACGTTCTGGGCGTAATTGGTCGGATCGTAGACGATCTTCCAGGCGTGTGCCGGGGTGGTCAGGACCGGAGCGACGGCGAGCGGTACGGACAGCACGGTGGCGGCAAGCAGGGCGGCGGAGATGCGAGGCGAGGTGGGCGTCATGTTTCAGTTCTCCTGTTCGGGCTGGGGGTCGAAGTTGACGAGATCGGGGATGAGGTCCGCGGCCCATGCGACGTCGCGCGCCGCGAGCCACGCGGGCAGGAAGCCGTCGCGGCCGTGTTCGGCGACGATCTGGTCGATGAGGGTCTGGTCGGATTTCGAGGAGGCCGCGCAAAGCGCGAGCCCGACTTCCGACAGGCCCAGCTCGAACATCCGGTTGCCGCGCCGCGACTGGCAGTAGTAGTCGCGCTTCGGCGTGGCGCGGGCGATCAGCTCGATCTGGCGGTCGTTGAGGCCGAAGCGCCGATAGATCGCCGTGATCTGGGGCTCGACCGCGCGTTCATTCGGCAGGAGCAACCGGGTCAGGCAGCTTTCGATGATGGCGGGCGCAATGCTGCTGCCATCGATGTCGGACAGCGATTGCGTGGCGAAGATCACGCTGGCGTTCTTCTTGCGCAGCGTCTTCAGCCATTCGCGGAGCTGGCCGGAAAAGCCGTCGTCGTCGAGCGCCAGCCAGCCTTCGTCGATGATCAGGAGCGTCGGCCGGCCGTCGAGCCGGTCGCCGATGCGATGGAAGAGATAAGCCAGCACCGCCGCGGCGGAGCCGGTTCCGACTAGCCCCTCGATCTCGAACGCCTGTACGGACGCCGAGCCGAGATGCTCGCTCTCGGCGTCGAGCAGGCGGCCATATGGACCGCCGACGCAGTAGGGGCGCAGCGCCTGTTTCAGGTCGTTCGACTGGAGCAGCACGGCAAGGCCGGTGATGGTGCGCTCCCCGACCGGCGCGGAGGCGAGCGAGGTCAGCGCGGTCCAGAGGTGCTCCTTGACCTCCGGTGTGATCTGCACGCCCTCGCGCATCAGGATGGCGACGATCCAGTCGGCCGCCCAGGCGCGTTCCGGCACCTCATGGATGCGGGCGAGCGGCTGGAGGGAAACCGAGGTTTCCGAGCCATCGGTCAGGTCGCCGCCGAGATCGTGCCAGTCGCCGCCCATGGCGAGCGCCGAGGCGCGGATGCTGCCCCCGAAATCGAAGGCGAAGACCTGCGAGCGCTTGTAACGACGGAACTGCAAGGCCATGAGCGCGAGCAGCACGGACTTGCCTGCGCCGGTCGGGCCGACGACGAGCGTATGGCCGACATCGCCGACGTGAATTGAAAGCCGGAACGGGGTCGAGCCTTCGGTCCTGCCATACAGCAGCGGGGGCGCGCCGAGATGCTCGTCCCGTTCCGGCCCCGCCCACACGGCGCTGAGCGGCATCATGTGGGCAAGGTTGAGGGTGTTGACCGGCGGCTGCCGGACATTTCCGTAGACGTGGCCGGGCAGGCTGCCGAGCCAGGCATCCACGGCGTTGATGGTCTCGGGCATGCAGGTGAAATCGCGGCCCTGGATCACCTTCTCGACCAGCCGCAGCTTCTCGTCGGCCACGCGGGCGTCGCCGTCCCAGACGGTCACGGTGGCGGTGATGTATGCTTCTCCGGCGAAGTCCTGGCCGAGTTCCTGAAGCGCGAGATCCGCATCCTGCGCCTTGTTCGCGGCGTCGGTGTCGACGAGCACGGATTGCTCGTTGGTCATCACCTCCTTGAGGATCGCGGCGATCGATTTGCGCTTGGCGAACCACTGCCGCCTGATCTTGGTCAGGAGGCGGATGGCATCGGTCTTGTCGAGGAGGATCGCGCGCGTCGACCAGCGATATTCGAAGGCGAGCCGGTTCAGCTCGTCGAGAATGCCGGGCGTCGTCGCGGTCGGAAATCCGACAATGGTGAGGATGCGAAGATGTTGCTCGCCCAGGCGCGGCTCCAGCCCGCCGGTGAGCGGCTGGTCGGCGAGCAGCGCATCGAGGTACATCGGTGCCTCCGGCACGCGGACGCGGTGCCGGTTGGTCGAAATTGTCGAATGCAGGTAGGTGAGCGTCTCGCCGTCATCGAGCCATGCGCATTCCGGCATGAAGCCGTCGAGCAGTGCCAGGATGCGATCGGTGCGGTCGGTGAAGGCGCGCAGCGCCTCATGAGGATCGACGCCGGAGCGCTCCCGGCCTTCATAGAGCCACGCTTCCGTGCGGGCGGCTTCCTCGGCGGGCGGCAGGTAAAGCATGGTGAGGAAATAGCTGGACACGAAATGCGCGCCCTCTTCCTCGAAATCGGCCTTGCGCTCGGAATCGACCAACGATGAGGCGGGATCGGGAAAGCGGCTGTCGGGATAGGTCGCGGCCTCGGACCGCTGCGCCTCGACGAAGATCGCCCAGCCGGAGCCGAGGCGGCGGAAGGCGTTGTTGAGGCGGGCGGCGACGGCGACCAGTTCGGCCGCCACGGCGGAATCCAGATCCGGCCCGCGAAAGCGCGCCGTGCGCTGGAACGAGCCATCCTTGTTGAGGACGACGCCGGCGCCGACGAGCGCGGCCCAGGGCAGGTAATCAGCGAGGCGGGCGGAGGTGCGGCGGTATTCGGCAAGGTTCATCATGGCCGCGCCCTCACACCGACAGGTGGCCGGGGATGCGCAGATGTCGGCGCCCGACCTCCACGAAGAGCGGATCGCGCTTGGCCGCCCAGACGGCGGTGAGATGGCCGATCATCCAGATCGCGAGCCCGACCAGCCAGAGCCGCAGGCCAAGGCCGACGGCGCCGGCGAGCGTCCCGTTCATGATGGCGATCGAGCGCGGCGCGCCGCCGAGCAGGATGTGCTCGGTCAGCGCGCGATGGACGGGAACCGAGAACCCCGGCACGGCGTCGAGCTGTTCGAAGCCGGCCGCCATCAGATGAGCGCCCCGCCGCCGAACGAGAAGAAGGAGAGGAAGAAGGAACTGGCCGCGAACGCGATCGACAGGCCGAAGACGATCTGGATGAGACGGCGGAAGCCGCCGGCCGTATCGCCGAAGGCGAGCGTCAGACCCGTCACGATGATAATGATCACGGCCACGATTTTCGCGACCGGCCCTTCGACGGATTCGAGGATCTTCTGAAGCGGCGCTTCCCACGGCATCGAGGAGCCGGAGGCGTGGGCGGACGGCGCGGCCGACATCATCATGATGGTGACGAGCGCGGTCGAACTGGCGAGCCGGTCGTATGCTCCCCGCAGCACGGAGGACCTGGGCGGCTTGGCCGGAACCGGCGGAACGGTCGTGATCGGGGCGGAAGCGGGCGACTTCATCAAGGTTCTCCTGTGGGGGGCTGAGTTGCGGGAATGACGTGGTAGTCGCCGTCGGCGGTGAGCCCTTCGACGCGGGCGAGCTGGGCGAGACGGCGGCCGGAGCCTCGGCCGGCGAGCACGGCGACGAGATCGATGGTCTCGGCGATCAGGGCGCGCGGGACGGTGACGACGGCTTCCTGAATGAGCTGTTCGAGGCGGCGCAACGCGCCGATCGCCGTGCCGGCATGGATGGTGCCGATGCCGCCGGGATGTCCGGTGCCCCATGCCTTGAGAAGATCGAGGGCCTCGGCGCCGCGCACCTCGCCGATGGGAATGCGGTCAGGGCGCAGGCGCAGCGACGAGCGCACGAGATCGGAGAGGGTGACGACGCCCTCTTTGGTCCGCATGGCGACGAGGTTCGGCGCGGCGCATTGCAGCTCGCGGGTGTCTTCGATGATGACCACGCGATCCGCGCCCTTCGCCACTTCGGCCAGCAAGGCGTTGGTCAGCGTCGTCTTGCCGGTCGACGTGCCGCCGGCGACAAGGATGTTGGCGCGTGACTGGACCGCCATGCGTAGCGTCTGCGCCTGGTCGGCGGACATGATGCCGGAGGCGACGTAATCGGCGAGGGTGAATACCGCGACGGCCGGCTTTCTGATCGCGAAGGCGGGCGCGGAGACCACGGGAGGAAGAAGGCCCTCGAACCGCTCGCCGCTCTCGGGCAGCTCGGCCGAGACGCGCGGCGCTCCGGCATGGACCTCCGCGCCGACATGATGCGCGACGAGCCGCACGATGCGCTCGCCATCGGCCGCCGACAGCCGCTCCCCCGTATCGGCCAGCCCTTCGGAGAGCCGGTCGATCCAGAGCCGCCCATCGGGATTGAGCATTACCTCGACAACCGCGGGGTCCTCCAGAAACCCGGCGATTGCGGGTCCGAGCGCGGTACGGAGCATCCGCGCTCCCCGCGTCGTCGCCTCGGTCTGTTGGAAGGATCGCGCCACGTCGTCCCCGTCCGGTAGCGGGCACGCCCCATGCGCAGCCCTGGATCGGGGATGAGTAAAAGAGCCCGAAGTCGGGCCGATTCAACAAGTATCGGTCGTAGTAGTGCGGTGGCGTGCAAAGACAGGAAAACGGCGGAGTCCGCTCGTGACGGTGATCCCGGTGGGCGCGCGCGAAAACCGAATCAGTTGCTTGGACTTATCTGTTTTCGCGGCGCGGTGGTCAGATTGCGGACTGTATAATTCGCCTCGGCCTACGGCGTGCCGCCCTCGTCCTTGCCCGCCGCGTCCATGTCCTCCGAAACCTCCTGCCGGAGCTTCGGGCCTTTGACGAGCCGCTGGCCGAGGACGGCGACGAAGGCATCGTAGCGTTCGCCGGCCTTCGCCTTCGCGGCCTGCGCGGCAGGCTCGGGCAACGCGGGCGTCGTCGTGAGCCAGAAGCGGACGAAGACGGCCAGCGTCTCGACGGCGATGCCGAGATCGCGCTCCAGGCGCGTCATGCGGCGGTCGAGCTGATCGAGGCGCTTGGCGACGACCGCCTCCCGGCGCTCGGCATCGTCGGGTGACAGGAAGGACGCGATCGCGGCTTCGGCGATCAGCGAGCGCGACTGGTCGCGCCGGGCCGAATAGGCAACGAGCGCCTGCATGACATCGGGATCGAGATAGACGGACAGGCGCTGCTTTTTCGGTGTTCGGATCATCGCGGGCCTCACAGGTCGATGCCGTCATTGGGATCGAGCGAAGCCTGCCGCGCGACCTGCCGCATAAGCCGGTTCATCCGGCTGTTGCGAACGGTATCGTCCTCGCTGTCGTCGCCGGGATCGCCGCCGAACTCGTTGTCGATCGGCTCCTTTTTCTCGACGGTTTTGACGCGGCTGAGTTCAGGCTGGTGCCGCCGCTCGGATTCGGTCGGATCGTCGTCATCCTCGCCAACGCCGGAGACCGGGGTCAGATCGACCTCCGGCCGCTGCGGCAGGGGCAGGCTGCTCCAGTCGTCCGGCTCGACATTCTCGGAGACCAGCGCCGGGGGCGGCAGGACCCTTTCCTGAAAACGCGGGTCCTCGAAGTAGCGGGCCTTCTTCGCCCGGATCGGCGGCGTGCCCGCCACCATGACGATTTCGTCGGCGGGCGGAAGCTGCATGATCTCGCCGGGCGTGAGCAGCGGTCGCGCCGTCTCCGAGCGCGACACCATCAGGTGGCCGAGCCAAGGGCTCAACCTGTGCCCGGCATAATTCTTCATCGCCCGCATCTCGGTCGCCGTGCCGAGCGCGTCGGAGACACGCTTGGCCGTCCGCTCGTCATTCGTGGCGAAGGCGACGCGGACATGGCAGTTGTCGAGGATCGAATTGTTCGGCCCGTAGGCTTTCTCGATCTGGTTCAGCGACTGCGCGATCAGGAAGCTCTTCAGCCCGTATCCCGCCATGAAGGCTAACGCACTCTCAAAAAAATCCAGCCGGCCGAGTGCGGGAAACTCGTCGAGCATGAGGAGCAGACGATGGCGATCGCCCCTCGTCTCCAGCTCCTCGGTGAGCCGGCGGCCGATCTGGTTGAGGATCAACCGGATCAGCGGCTTGGTCCGGTTGATGTCGGAAGGCGGGACCACGAGATAGAGCGTCGTCGGGCGCGCAGCGCCGACGATATCGCCGATCCGCCAGTCGCAGCGGCGCGTCACCTCGGCCACGACCGGATCGCGGTAGAGGCCGAGGAACGACATCGCGGTGGAGAGCACACCCGAGCGTTCGTTATCGGATTTGTTGAGCAGCTCGCGCGCCGCGCTGGCGACGACAGGGTGCGGCCCGGCCTCGCCCAGATGCGCCGTTCGCATCATCGCGTCGAGCGTGGCTTCGATCGTCCGCTTCGGATCGGAGAGAAAGGCGGCGACACCGGCGAGCGTCTTGTCCTTCTCGGCATAGAGGACATGGAGGATCGCGCCGACCAGAAGCGCGTGGCTGGTCTTCTCCCAGTGGTTCCGCTTCTCCAGCGAGCCCTCCGGGTCGACGAGAATGTCGGCGATGTTCTGGACGTCGCGGACCTCCCACTGGCCCTTTCGCACCTCGAGCAGAGGATTGTAGGCCGAGGAGCGCGCATTGGTCGGATCGAACAGGAGGACGCGGCCGTGCCGCGAACGGAAGCCGGCGGTCAGGCTCCAGTTCTCGCCCTTGATGTCGTGGACGACGCAGCTTCCCGGCCAGGTCAGCAGGGTCGGCACGACGAGGCCGACGCCCTTGCCGGATCGGGTCGGGGCGAAACACATGACATGCTCCGGCCCGTCATGGCGCAGATAGGAGCGATCCATCCGGCCGAGCACCACGCCATCCGGGTCGAGAAGACGCGCGGCGGTGATCTCCTCCGGCCGCGCCCATCGCGCCGAGCCGAAGGTTTCGACCTCCTTGTTCTCGCGCGCCCGCCAGACCGACATGCCGATGGCAACGGCGATGGCGATGAAGCCGCCTGATGCCGCGACGAGGCCGCCTTCCATGAAAACGGACGGCGCATAAGCGTCGTAGAAGTACCACCACAGGAAGAAGGACGGCGGATAGTAGACCGGCCATCCGGCGAGTTCGAACCATGGGGTGCCGAGCTGCGCCTGAAACCCGAGCCGCCACGCGGTCCACTGCGTCGCCGTCCATGTCGTCGCGAGGACGATCAGGAAGACGGTGAGGATCTGGCCCCAGAGGATTTTCGTGGCGGACATTGCGGGGTCCTTTCTTGGAAGGGTGTGATGGTCAGAGGCCGAGCCCGCGCTTGCGGCCAAAACTCCAGTCGACGCCGCCGTCCCCGCGCGCGACGCCGGAGACGTGCCTGGCGAGCTGCTTTTCGAGCGAGGGCGACCAGGGCACGAGCTGGAAGCCGAGGCCGTCGTCGATCATGGCGAAGCGGCCAGAGGCGAGCGTGAAACGCTGGCGATAGGTCCCGGCGACGTATTCGCCGCCGGCGGAATGGTTGAACACGCGCCCCGTCTGCGCGGCGATCTGCTCGCCGAGCGCGTCGACCTCGCGC
This sequence comes from Agrobacterium sp. GD03872, assembly GCF_029840625.1. Classification (NCBI taxonomy): domain Bacteria; kingdom Pseudomonadati; phylum Pseudomonadota; class Alphaproteobacteria; order Hyphomicrobiales; family Rhizobiaceae; genus Agrobacterium; species Agrobacterium sp. GD03872. Next base: position 578,229 of record NZ_JAOCCY010000001.1, on the reverse strand, counting down.
TGTCGCAGGGTACGCAGGAGGTTGCGGTTGAAGATCACGCTGCGGCCGTGCCGCTCGGCAAAGCCCTGCTCGATCAGGCGCTCGGCGCGGCGGTCGAGCGCGTCGCGCACCTCCGCGCCGAAGCCGCCCTCCGAGAGCGACGCCGGCTCGCGGGCAATGTTCTGCCGGTCGAGCCAGGTCGCGCCGGTCGCCGTGACCTGCCGGCCGATGTCGAGGTCGGAGCGGACGGCGAGAGCGACGCGGCGGCGCCCCTGCGCGTCGTCGAACTTGCGCAGCTCGACGATCGATCCCGGCGCGCTGTCGCCGGTCGAGTCGAGATCGGGGAACTTGATGTGATGGGTGCGGCCGTCGACGCCATCGACCACGGCATAGGCTGTGCCCTTCAGCTCGTCATCCAGGCCGCGCTCGACCAGCCGGCCGACGATCGGGTCGTCAAGGCTCTCGGCCGCGAGCACATAGCTCGCCGTGCCACGCTCGATGCCGCGTTCGGCGAGCGCACGGTGCATGCGCTTGATGATGTCGCCGCGCTCTCCGAGTTCGCGCAGCGTCGGCTCGGCCTTGTCCGAGATCGTCCACTGGCCGGGGCCGATCTCTTCGGCGAGGCCGAGGGATTCGAGCTTGCGCAGCCGGCCGACCTTGAGCGGGAGATATTCGTCGGGCTGGCGGTCGGGATGCGGCGCGACGTCGATGACGCCGGTGCGATAGCCGTCGCGCGCGAGCTGCCGGTCGAGATCGGTCCAGCGCTCGGCCTCGACCTGCCGCTCCAGATGGCCGCGGATTTCGAGATCGCTGCGCAGGCCGAGGTCCTGCGTCACGAGATCCTGCGCGCGTGCTCGCATCCCCTCCTTGATGTAGTCGCGGGCGATCACGAGGTCCTGCCCGTCGTCCGTGCGGCCGCGCAGGATGATGTGGACGTGCGGGTTGTCGGTGTTCCAGTGATCGACGCCGACCCAATCGAGCTTCGTGCCGAGGTCCTTTTCCATCTGGCTCATGAGATCGCGGGCGAAGTCCCTCAGATCGGTCATGCGCCCGGCGTCTTCGGGTGAGACGATGAAGCGGAAGTGGTGCCGGTCGTCCTCGCAGCGCTCGGCGAAGTCGCGGGCGTCCACCTCGTCCAGCTCGGCGCCGAACAGGCGGGCCTTCTCGCCGTCGCGGGTCACGCCGTCACGCTGGAGATATTTGAGATGGGCGGCGAGCGGAGCGGCGCGCGCCGAGTGCCGGACCACGCGGGTCTTGATCACCACGTTGCGCGAGCGGCGCGTGAGCACGCGGTTCGCCTGCACGCTGGCGCGCCGGCCGCGCCCGAACTGCGAGCGGTTGCCGGGCGTGATCCGGCCGGAGCGCGAGACGCGCCCGCCGGCCTTCTGCGCGGCAGCGAGCGCCTGAGCGATGAACGGTCTGGCGCGCTCCGCCTTCGAAGAGCGGATGCGGCCAGGGCGGATGCGGAAATCGTCCTCGGCGCTCATCACATGAGCCCCGCACATCGCGGCAAGTCATGGAAAAGACGGCGAAAGCCGGAAAATCGCGAGGTTCGCCAGAACCGCGCACATCGCGCAGACGGCGCGTAACTCCTTGAAAAACCACAACCGGAATCAGGCGCACCTCGCGCCTTTTTATCTCGCCATCGTCCGGTTGTGGTTCTGCGCCTCCCCGGCCACCCCGCCGATCCTCGCCGGTTGCACGCTACGCCGACCGAGACCGCGAACGCCGTCATCTCGGACCTCCAGCGCCCGAACGGGCGATGAAGAGGTCGCCGGACTGCGGCGCGACGGCAGGCTGACGGCGCGCCGGTAGGGAGGCGGCCGCATCGCCGGGCGCGCCGACGAAGAGCGGCGCATCCCGCCATCCGCGGCGCTTGCCGCGCAGCATGGCGGCGGCGCGGAGGTCGGCTTTCACGCCGATTGCCGGCAGGATCGCCGCGACATAGGCGCGGGTTTCGGCGGGCAGCGCACGGCCGGTCGCGAGATGCTGGTCGAGCCGCGCCGGCCCTGCATTGTAGGCCGCCAGCATCGCCGCGACATTGCCGTAGCGGTCGAGCATCTCGCGCAGATAGGCCGTGCCCGCGAGGATGTTGTCGCGCGGCGCGAACGGATCGCGGCCGAGGCCATAGCGACCGCGCAGCTCGGCCCAGGTCGCGGGCATGATCTGCATCAGGCCCATCGCACCGGCCGGGGACACGGCGCGCATGTCGCCGGCGCTTTCGGCGCGCTTTACCGCGACGATCCACGCCTGCGGAATGGCGAAGCGTCGCGACGCCTCGGCAACGTGGGCGGCATGCGGATCGGCGGCCGCGTTGCGCGCCGGCTGCACGGTCTGCGCGTAAGCCGGGAACGCCGAGGGCGCGGCGAAGATCAGGCCGGAAAGAAGAAGGAGGAGTGCTGGGCGTCGGGCGGCGGAAGGTGGTCCGACGCTGGCGGAAGGTTGGACCGGCACCATTCAGTCCTCCGCCCGCTTCTTCTTCGAGGGAGTGACGTGCAGGCCCCAGACCGTCTCGTCGTCGGGGTCGCGGAAGAGATTGGCGCGCAGAATGCCGCCAAAGAGCGGGCTGTAGAGGTCGACGGAGACGAACTCGCCAGCGCGTTCGCCGACATGCGACCAGCCCGCGCCAATGTCGAGACCGTCCTGATCGCCGAGCAGGATGCGGTATTGCGGCGCGTTCTCGGTCTCCAATGGTTCGGCTGGAACGAAAGTGAGCGGCTCGTCGATGCCGAGCGCGTGGAAGCGCCCTTCGAAGCCGGTTTCTGTGCGGGTGAAGTGGCCGAGATGCGCCATGGTTTTCGTCTCCTGTGCGTTGCGGTGAGGATGAAAGGAGCGCGTCGTCACCGCGTCGGCGCGCGCCAGACGAAGCGGCCATCGCCGTCGTCATCGGTGTAGAGAGGCATCGCGCGGCCGATGACCGCCGAGGCGGGAAGCGCGCCGAAGTAGCGGCCATCGAGGCTGTCGCGGACGTCGTTCATGAGGAAGAGTTCGCCGTCGCCGATCACCCGGCAGCCCTGCCAGGCGGGCAGGTCGCGGCCCATACGGTCGCGCTCCAGCGCCTCGCCCATCTCCACCGCGTCGACCGTGATGGTGCGCCCGGTGCGGCAGACCCTTTGCCCCGGCAGGCCGAGCACGCGCTTGAGGAGCGGCACGCCGCGACCGACATAGCCGCGCGCGACCATGAAGCTCGCGAGCGGCTCGGGCGGCAGCACGGCGACCAGATCCGGTACTTCCAGGGCAACGGCGGGCTCGACCGTGTAGAATCCGACTGGCGCGCTGGCGGTCGCGTTCCAGATCAGCCGTGTCGGCGCCGGGACGATCGCCGCCGCGACCGCGCCCGTGGCCGCGAGGCACGTCACGACGGCGTAGCCGAGGCGGGTCATGGCTCCGCCCTCCGGCGCAGGAGAAACGCCTTGTGCCGGGTGACGGTGTAGGCGCGCGGTTCGTGACCCGCGGCGAGCCGGTTGTGGACGTGCCGCCAGTGGTCGGGCGAAACCTCGGCGGGATCGATGCCCTGCGCCTCGATCGCGTCGACGATCTGGAGCACGCGCTCAACCTTCGGCCAGCCGTCGATCTTGAGCAGGATGTCGCCGCCGGGCCGCACGAATGGCAGCGTCTGGAACGGCTCGCCTCGGTCGACGGCGCGCACGATGTCGACGCGCGAGATGATCGTGCCGTGCTCGTTGGCGGCCCAGCGCACGAGGCAGAAGATCGTCTCGGGCGCGAAGCCGACGAGCCTGCGGCGGCGGTCGAGCTTCTGCTCGTAGCTCTCCTGGCCGAACCTGATCCAGCACTCGATCCGCTTCTCGATCCAGGTGAGTTCGACGAGCGTGGTGAAGGGCGCCGGTCCGTTCGGCAGCGGACGGCCGCGCAAGCGGTAGGCCGCATTGCCGGTCATGGCATGTCTCCTTGGCGGTCGGGAAATTCGCGTTCGAGCAGCTCGCGGAGCATGTCGGACGCCGTGACGCCGCGCCGGAAGGCGGCGATCTTGATGCGGCCGCGCAGCTCGGGCGTGATGTCGATGGTGAGGCGCGCGGTGAAGGCGGCGGCATCGCCACTGCGCGCGGGCGGCGTCTCGCCAGCCTTGATCCAGCCTTCGGCGTCGCCGGGCCGGGAGGCGAAGCCGCGCTTTTCCGTGCGGACCGTCATGGCGCGGCTCCCGCGTCGAATGGCAGCACGGAGGCGATGCGCGCGCGGGCACGCTCGGCCATGGCGGCGTCGATCTCGCAGCCGAGATAGCGGCGGCCGGAAAGCCGGCAGGCTTCGCCCGCCGCGCCCGAACCGGCGAACCAGTCGCCGACCAGGCCGCCAGGAGGGCAGCTCGTGCGGATCAGGATTTCGAGAAGCGCGGACGGCTTCTCGGTCGGATGGATGGCGCGGCCATGCGCGTTGCGCACGTAGATGACCGAGCGCATGAGGCGCGGCCCGCCGTCCTGGCTGACATAGTGGCCGGCGTCGATCTGGCCGGTAAGGGGCGGCCGCTTCTTTCGCCGCACCGTGCGCGCCAGCGCGTCCGGCGTCGTCTGGACATCGTTGTAGACGTCGCGCCAAGGCGTCTCGGCGGGATAGAATTGAACGGCCAGCTCATGCACCCGCTTGAAGCGGTCGGCATGGAAGCTGGAGCCGTTCTGCTTCTCCCAGACGATCTCCTGCGCGATGCGAAAGCCTGCATCCGCGAACCGGATCGCCGTGACCATGAAGCTGCGCAGCGAACCGAACACCCACAAAGAGCCGGTCTGCTTGAGGGCGGCCCGCGCGAGCGGAAGCCAGCCTTCGACGCGGCGGTCCCAGGAGAGCGAGGTGTCGCCGTAAGGCGGATCGGCGAGGATCATGTCGAACGGGCCGCGTTCCGGCATGAGGTCGCGGCAATCGCCGGCCAGGAGGGTTTCGGAAAGCACCGTCATGGCGCGGTCCTCCCGACGCCGAGCCGCGCGATCTCGGCCGCCAGCGCCGAGATCTCGCGCGCGGCCAGGCTGTCGGCGGCGATCTCGCAGGCAAGCCGTCCGGTCTGCGCGGCGTCGGCGAAGATGACGCGCTGGCCGATCGTCGTGGCGAGCACCGGCGGATCGTGCTCGGCCAGCGTCTCGGCCGTCTCGCGCGCGATCACCGTGCGGGCGGCGCAGCGGTTGAGGACGAAGCGGGCGACGAGCTGAGGCCGGTAGATGCGCGCCTCCGTCAGGAGCGCCAGCATCTCCGCCGAGGCCCAGCCGTCGAGCGGCGACGGTTGCACCGGCATCAGCACGAGGTCGGCGGCGAGCAGCGCGGAGCGCATGAGTCCGGCGACACGAGGCGGTCCGTCGATGACGATGTGGTCGGCGTCGCGGGCGAGTTCCGGGGCTTCGCGATGCAGCGTGTCGCGGGCGAGGCCGACGACGCCGAAGGCGCGTGGCAGGCCCTCCCGCCCGCGCTGCTGCGACCAGTCGAGCGCGGAGCCCTGCGGGTCGGCGTCGATCAGGGTGACGCGCTGGCCGCGCCGCGCCCATTCGCCGGCGAGATGGAGGGCGAGCGTCGTCTTGCCGACGCCGCCCTTCTGGTTGAGCACGGCGACGATCATGTGTGCCCTCCCGGCTTTCGGGATCGGGGCGGCGTCGGCGCGTTTGAAGTATCGTCGGCCGTAAGGGAGGATTTACGGAAAGACGTAACCGGACTAGCCTGCGGCCCATGTCCGTGTTTCGTCTTCGTGACGCCGGCATCGAGACTTCTGGCGGCGCTGCGGATGAGGTTTTCCACATCGCGCGCGCGCCCAACAATGTTAGATTCTCTATTAGACTCTAAGTTAAGGCCGGGAATCGTGGTTTCGGGCCAGAGACTTAACTGTGGTGCGTGCGTGCGAAGTCCCGATACCGCCTGCGTGCGAAATCCCGATAGTGCTGCGTGCGAAATCCCGATCGCGTCCACAGCCTTGTCCACAGGGGCCGCTGACGGGCTGACCGGTACGATCCTTAGCAGTTCGCGGCGGCCCTCCCGCTCGATGCGCAGGCGGTAGCCGGGCAGCGGCTGGCGCAGGGCGATGCGGCGGAGCTGGAGCGCGAAGTCGGAGACGCGCACCAGGCTGCCGGATTTCTCATGGAGGTGCGGAACGTCGAACAGCCAGCCGCCGGGCTGGCGTCCGGCGTGCTTGCGGGCGACGCGGTAGAGCCACCGCTCGATGCCGCCGCTCAATCGGAAGTAGGCCGGATCGATGGTGAGGACCAGCGAGCGGTCGACGACGCCCCGGTAGAACCAGTCGGGCAGGACGAACTCCATGCCCTCGACGCGGCCGTCGGCGCGGGAAAGTTCCTCCCACTCGTTGATCCACGAGAACTGGTGCCGCCGCCAGTTCTCGCCCTGGCGGATGTTGGTGCGGATGACCGTCGACTGGAGCCGCGAGAGTGCGCCCTTGAGGAGCTTGTAGTCGCGCGCGCCGGTCTCGCGGCCGATCGCGGTGAGAAGCTGATAAGGGGTGAAGCGCAGGAAGCGCGAGGTTCGAAGGCCGAGATTCTCGGCTTCGACGATCTGGCTCGCGGCCCAGATCAGGACGTCGGCGTCCCAGATGGTCGCCATGCCGTGCTCCTGCACGGCAAGGACCTCGACGCGCACGTCGCCGGCCTCGTAGAGGATCGGCACGACGCGCTTGGCCTTGGCCAGCGAGAAGAACGGCCGTTCCATGAGATCGCGCTGGTCGCGCGGCCGCGCATCGCCGGTCGCGACGACGAAAGGATCGAGCGTGTTGCGTTCGCTGGGCGTGATGAGGCGGCGGCGCTGCATGCCGGGTCCGCCTCAGCGATGCCGCCGCACGCCGTTGTAGGCGGGCGACACCAGGGAAGCGTGGCGCTTGGCGGGCAAGACCGAGCCGCGTGGATCGGCGGTCGAGGTGACAGCGCCCCGCTCGGCCCAGGCTTTGAGGTCGTCGATCGCGTAGACGACGCGGCCGCCGAGCTTGCGATAGGCCGGGCCGGTGCCGTAGGTGCGATGCTTTTCGAGGGTCCGGCCAGACAGGCCGAGGTATAGCGCGGCCTCGGGCGTGCGAAGATAGCGTGGCGGCAGGTCGGAAATGTCGGGCGTCATGATCGGGCCTCCGTGGGGTTCGCGAGGCCGCTGATGGTCAGCGGCGGTCGAAGGCCACGGTGGCGAAGAAGCAACGGCAGGGGGGAGTGCGAAGATGGCGATGCTAAAATCGCACCCCCTGGCCCGACGCCGGATTATTTGCGCCGGCGCCGGCGCAGGAGGCTGAGATAGCCGCCCTCGATCATGGAGAAGGCGTCCTTGACGAGATCCATGACGGCATCGCGCAGGGCCGACGTCTTCCAGGGCTCGTCGGCGATCCGGGCCTGTCCGTAGATGACGCCCGCGATCTCGCGGTAGGTAGCGCCGTTCATGCGGCCATCGACAGCCTGGAGCATGTGCCGCGCCCGCCGGCGTTGCTGGCGGGTCAGACGCCGGTCCTCCGGCACGCGCCGCCGCAACAGCCGGCTGAACAGGCGTTGGACGGCATCGGCGCGGTCGAGCCCGTCCGTATCGATCGGAATGACGATCGAGAGCGGTCCGCCGGCGTCAGCGCCGGAAAGGCGTACGAGATTGAGGTAGCGGCCGCCGCCGAGGTCGTACCGGAAATATTCGCCGTCGTCGCTCGCTCTGGCCTCGGCCGACCCGAGCGCGGCCGAGAGATCAAGTCCGCCGGAAAGGATTGGCGGCGTGGCGGCGAGGACGAGAGCGCCGGTGTCGTGGCCGGGCAGCCAGAATACCGGCGTTTCTACGGCCGAGAGGCCGGGCCGGACGGGGAAAGCAAAGCCCCCAGTTGTTGATCAGGTCTACGGTGGCAGGCGTATCGTCGACCGCCGCGTCCGCCACGGCCCGGTAGTCGCCCTGATATTTCGCATTGCGGCGAAGCCACTCCCAGGCGATGTCAGGGGAGTCGATATCGTCCAGGAAGTCGTAGGTGGAGGAAGATCGCCACTGCGATATGTCGGGTTTCATCGCCTCCTCCTCGCAGTCGTAGAATTAGGGCGTGCAGAGGAGTGATGATTACAATTGCCGCTTGCTCGCGGAAGCCCGATCGCTGGCAACGGATGTTGCCGCGCAGGCATCACGGTGATCGCTTATTTCCGGTATCCTTCGCGCACGAGATGGCGATAGCCCTGCTCGGTCAGCCAGCGCGCCCGCGCCAGGTGGGTGTCGTAGACGTGCCGCGCGCGTTCAGGCTCGCTGTCCGCGTCGAGGCCGAACAGGATCGAGACCGCCTCCCGCCAGCACGCGCCGTCCGCAGCCGAGTCGTGCAGGCGGAAGTAGCGCTTCATGTTCTTGCGGTCGTAGGGTGTCAGTTCCGGGCAATCCGGCGGTGCATCGAGAAAGGCGTTGTCGGTCACGGCAGGGTCCGATCATGGCTTGTCCCCTGGGATTGCGCTCCAGCGCGCCGCCAATGTGCCAGCCCGGCATGGCAGAATGACAAAGGAAGGTTTGCTTCAGAAGGAAATAGCGGCATCAGTATTCTTTGCGGTGCTGTTGTTTCGGCCGAACAAGCATCAAGCCCTCACCCTGATCGGTGCTCAGAAACATGATGCCGTCCGCCGCCTCTCCGGCACTATCGGTATCTGTCGTTTCTGATCGGGGTCTCGTAGATCGCGGGTTCGATGCCCGCCGCCCCGTCCGGCCCGATGCAGTCGTAGTAGAGATAGGTGGTGAAGCGGATGCCGGTATCGGCCGCGATCCGCCGGATGATCCCGCCGAGGCCGCACAGGTGCTCGTCGCTGACCGTGAAGCTCTCCGGGATCGGACGAGGGCACCACATTTCCGCGACCGGATCTCTGTAGCCGCCCCAGTCTATCTCCGGATCGATGCAATCCAGGAGATGCCAGGGATAGAAGCCGCCGCCGCTGGTTTCGAGATCGCCGACGCAGAAGTCGATGGTCATTTCCAGGGCCTCGCGCGCGGCCGGATCGGTTTCGGTCCGAAGCAACGCTTCCGCCCGATGGCCTTCCCGGCAGAACCCGGCAAGCTGCTCGAGCGCATCGGCGAGCCGGTCATGGACGACCTCGGCAAAGCGCGTGTCGCACTCGGCGCGGTTCGCACGAACCTGATTTCCGAAGGCGATGAACTTCGCATGGAAGTCGAGGAAATCGAGCTTGGACATTCTAAGTCTCCTTTCGTTTCTGACGAAAGGTGTCCACGCCTCAGCACAGAGGGGTCAGGGAACGCGGAACGCGGCCGCCGTGCGGCAAGCGGAGGAACCGATTTTCTGATCCGGGCCTAGCAAGGAACGGAGTCGAAAATTGGAGGGGCCGCGCAGTCCTTGAGGCCGGATGGGCTGGCGTACAATGCGCAGTCAGAGAGAGATAGCCCGCGGCCCCGACAGGGGCCGCGTCCGTATGGGCCGGGGTGGTTTGGAGGGGGTGTCGCACCCCCTTCATGGGTGGGGGAGCTGGAGGGGGCGGGGCTTTGCCCTGACCCTTCGGGGTGAGTTTGAGAGGGGCGGCTCCGCCCCCCCTTTCATCAGGGGAGCATCGGGCCAAAAAGTGGATGCCGGTTTTTGGACCTGCCCGATGCCCCGGCGAAGACCTCGGACCGTCGCGCCGCAGCGCGGGGCGGTTCGGGCCGGTAAATCTTCCGGCGGCGCGATCGGTCGCGAACATGGAGAAACCCGGCGGCTTGCGCCGCCGGGCCTTGGGCCTCCCGCTCAAAACGGGATGTCGTCGTCGTAGTCGGTCTGTCCGCCCCGCTCATTTTCGGTCTGCTTTGCCCGGCTCAGGAAATCGACCGTCTCGGCGATGATCTCGCATCCGTAGCGGTCGTTGCCTTCCTGGTCCTTCCACTTCGTGTAGTGGATGCGGCCGCGAACCAGCACCTTCATACCGCTCTTGCAATAGTCCTGGACCGTCTTGCCGAGGCCGTTGAAGGCAGTGATCCGGTGCCATTCAGTGTCTTGAACCCGGTAGCCCTTCTCGTCCCGGACAACCTTGCCTTCAGAGTAGCGGGGGCGCGAGGTGGCCAACGTGAAGTGGGTGATCCGGGTGCCGCCCTGGGTGGTGCGGGTTTCGGGGTCCTGACCGATGTTACCGGCGAGAATGACGATGTTCTGCATTGTAAGTCTCCGTTGCTTCTCGGAGGGACCATCCCTCCGACGAGACCCGGCCAAGGCCGGCGGGAGACGCCTGCAACTGCACGCTCGCGGGCAGCTCGCCCATAAGGCCCGGAGTGGGGCGGGCAGCCGCGCTTGCGCGGCAACACGGTCCGGAGCCGCGTGGGTTGCGGCCGGAAACCGAACGGTCTTAGGGGATCAGTCAGTCGGAGGGATTGGTGCCTCTGAACGCACACGGGATCAGACGCACGGCAGACCATCGCCATTCTCGCCGGCAACAGCGAAACGTCAGGCCCGATGATTCCGCGCCGCCGGGACGACACCTCCATCATCCGCTTCCGGCCACCCGCGTCTCGCTGCTCGGAGGGCATGGGCCTCCGGGAAGGCAATGAAGAGGGCTGACGGGTGCTGAAGGCACGGAACGGCGCTGCGTCCCCCGGTTCGACGGCCGGCAGTGCGGTCCATTAGCATCGTGGCGAGGCGGAAATGAAGGTGGTCGCGGCCAGCCTTCACGACACGAGGGGAGTTGGCCAGCGGGCGAAAGACGCTCGCGGCCTGCGGGCTCATGCCGATGATCGGCCGCTCCTGACCGGGCGAAGCAGACCCGAAGCGGGCGCATGGGCCGACCGGCGCCGACGCTGCATCGCGTTCTGAGCGGGAGGCCGAAGGGCGGGCGGCGCAAGCCGCCTCAGTTTGTCCTGGGAGCGGCGGATCGCGATGCCGGATCAGCGCGAGAAGACCGAGACGCCGAGGGCATTGAGATTGACCATGGCGGCGATGCCGATGAACAGGCCGCCCGTGCCGCCGAGCAGATTGAGCACGATCGCAGAGTCGACCGCATTCTTCGTAACGCCGTGGACAAGGGCATAGCCGGCAATGGCGGCGGGAACTGCGAAGATCGCGAGTGCGATCAGGCGCAGGGCCGGGTTCTTCGCGAAGCCGAGAACGCCGATCACCAGCGCGATCGCCCCCAGGGCGGCGGCGATGGCGGCGAAGCCGGTCATGAACAGGCCCGCGCCGGCGGCCCAGGCATATTGTGCGGCCGTGAGGCCGACCATGAAGGGCAGTGCATAGATCGCGAGATTATAGGCGATGATGCAGAGCATGATGGTCAGGGAGATAGCGAGCAGGATCAGCGACATGGAAGCCTCCGCATGAACGGTTGAGGATCACGACAGGCTTCCGGTGAATACGCTCCGCCTGCGACTATGCTGCTGTGCCGGTTCTGCAAGGATGTTCAATCAAAGCCATCATCATCTCCCGTAGTCAAGTATTCGGCCGGTGAAGGGTTGCCGGAAGGCGGCGCTTTACGCGCCGCCCTCGAACTGCATGGTCGGGATGCCGAGCTTGCGGGCCTTGTCCGCGAGGTTTCCCTGAATGCCGCCGCCGCCGAAGACGAGGACGCCGACCGGCAGGACTTCCAGCATCGTGTCGTTACGCTTGTAGGGAGCCTGCTTTGCCGGATACTTCTGGAAGTCGGGCTCGAAGGCGATCTGCGGCACCTTGCGGCTGGCTGCCCAGCGGGCGGCGATGCGTTCCGCGCCCGTCTTCGCGCCGCCGTGGATGAGCACCATGTCGGCGTGCTTCGCACGAACCTGATCGAGTTTCGCCCAGATCAGGGTATGATCGTTGAAGTCGGTTCCGCCCGAGACGGCAACTTTCGGACCGGCGGGCAGCAGCACCTCCTTCTCAGCCCGGCGCTTCGCGGCAAGGTAGTCTCTGGAGTCGATCATCGCGGCGGTCAGATTGCGATGGCTGACCTTCGAGCCGGTGCGGGGCCTCCAGGCGCTGCCGGTGTGGTGCTCGAAGGCTTCGGCGGCGACATCGCGGAAGAGTTCCATGCTGTTGCGCCGTTCGATCATGGTCTGGCCCTCTGCCGTGAGGCGTTCGAGTTCGACCGACTTCACCTCGCTGCCGTCCTGTTCCGTCTGAAACCGGCGCTGCGCCCGCTCGTTGTCGTCCAGCTCGCGCTCCACCCGGCCGGTGGCGCGGTGGAAGAGATTGACGGCTCCCCAGAGCAGCTCTTCGAGATCGGGTTCGAGGCGGGTGTCGCCGAGGGTCGCGACGAGGGCATCGAAGATATCTGCGACGGCTGCGGCGACGGCATTGCCCTCCGGAAGCGGCCTCGGATCTGGTTCGTCCTGATATGGCCGCCAGCCGTAGAGCTGGAGTTCGTTGAGGACATGATCGGTGGGGGATGCGGTGTGGATCGGCTCGTAACCTGCGTTTTCGTCTTCGTTCGTCATCGTGAGCGTCCTTGTCTGGAGACCGCGCCCATCGCGGCCTTCGCAGGCGTCGACGCCCACAGGCGGACCGGACTGGCAGCCCTCGCCTCTCGCGAGGGCCTCGATGGCCAAGCCCGGCTATTTTGTTTCGCGCTGCAAAGGCGGGGCTCGCCCCGCCGGCGGAAAATAGCCGCGCGCCGCGCCATTGCCCGGCCGGGCCGTTTGTGGGCCGATCGCCCTCTCAGAAGGCCGTGGGCGTGGGCTCTCCGACAGCAAAGGTCGCTTGCGATGATGAAGGGAGACGGCAAGTGGAGACGCCTGATCCACACCGCATCCCCTGCCGATCGCCTCAGCCCTCCACGAAACGGCGGACGTCATCGGGATGAACCTGCTCCAACAGGGTCGCCCGGAGGGCGTCGACGCCGCGCCAGCGCAGATCATCGTTGAAGTCCTCAAGCTTCGGCGACAGGGAAATCGCCTCGATCCCGAGGCTCGTTGCTCTGGCGACCAGGCTGTCTCGCGCACCGTCCCCTGCCGGATCGCGATCCCGGAGGACATAGAGCCTGCGCAGGCTCAGTGGGAACAGGATGGCGGCGAGGTGTGCGGCCGAAAGCGCCGCCATCATTGGCATGTGGGGCAGGACCTGACGGGGCGATAGCACGGTCTCGATGCCTTCGCCGGCCGCCAGCACCTCACCGGCGGCGCCGAAGCGGACACCGTGCCCGAGAAGATCGCCCATCGCCCGCCGCGGTGAATCGACGGGCGCCTTGCCCGAACCGTCCGGTGAAAGCCAGGTGCGGTGCGCGCCGGTCTGCTTGCCGTCGAGGTCGGTGACGGACGCGACGATCGCCGGCCAGATCTCGGTGGGCGAATGCGCATCCGGTTTATAGTAGCACCGCCCATGGTAGCGCAGCGCGGCGACGCCGGAGAGGGACGTGATCGCCCGCCCGTTGAGGTAGATTTCCGCAAGCGTGCCGCCGATCGGCTGCGACATCGCGAAAAGCCGGCGCGAGGCTTCCGGCGACCCCGACGGCGCGGGGCTGGAGGTCCTGCCGGTCGGTGCCCCCGTCGTCGCAGGCTCGGGATGCGGGAGCGAGAGGAACCGGCGCGCTTCCTCGGCTACGTCCTTGAAGTCGACGAGGCCGAGCGCCTCGCGGATGACGTCGAGGAGATCGCCATGCTCCCCGGTCGATGCGTCGGTCCATTTGCCTGCCGCGCCCTTGCCGGTTTCCGGCCCGGTCAGGCGCACGAACATCGAGCGTCCGGGGCTGTTGCGGGCGTCGCCGACCTGCCAGTACCGTCCGGCGCGCCGGCCGGACGACAGGTATTCGCGGCAAACCGCTTCGGCGTGATGGCCGAGGCGGATCGCCAGCTCGGAGGCGTCGGGACGGGGCATCACGCCGCCTCCCGCTCGCCGATGCGCTCGACCGGCCAGCGATCGAGCACCCTGGCAAGCACGTCCGGGCCGCTGGCGTCGCTCGGCACGAACATGCGCAGCTTCCACGAGATGATCTCGTGGAACAGCCCGTAAGCCGTCAGGCGCTCGCGCATCGTGTCGTCGAAGCCCGACAGTTCGATGCGGTTCGCGCCCATGACGCGCACCCGGCGAAGCTGAAGGCCCTCGGCGAGGTCGAGGATGGTGCGGCCGTCCATCAAGGCGGCGAAGGCGTCGTCGGGCGCGATCGACGCGGCGCCGGTCGTGGTCGCGGTTGCGGCCCAGGCCGGAGAGACCTGCCGGCCGATGATGCGCTCGCCATCGTCCGTCTGGAGCCGATAGACGCGCGTCGAGTCGTTGGGCAGGCGCTTCCAGATCGGCAACAGCAAGCCCGTAACCATGTGAAGCCTCGCATCGGTGAACTCCGGCACCTCGGCGATCTCGGCTTCCCAGGCCGATGCGAAGGCATCCCGGTCGGCTTCGGCCCAGTGCGTCCCGCCCATGAGGCGGATCGGGATGTTGTGCGCCTCGGTCGGGCGGATCAGGCGGACACGGCGGTCGATCTCGCCGTCGTCGAGCATGACGCTGCTCGCTGGTATCTGCACGGCGGCCCGGCCGGAGCGCTCGTTGACGAGCAGCTTCGCGCGCGGATCGGCAAGTTCGGCAAGAGCTGCGTCGAGCGTCACCGGCCGGTTGCGCCTGCGTTCGTTGATCGTGAGCAGGCTGGTTTCCGCGCCGGTGCGGGGGTGGGTGTAGATCGTCTGGCGATCGACGACGACGAAGCTTTCGGCGCGCAGGGTCTCCAGCCCGGCGTCATAGGTGCCGGACGCGATGGCACCTTCGATGCGGGCCGTCAGCAGCCCTTCAAAGGCGGTGAACAGCACGCCTTGAAGCTCGATCGTCAGCGCCAGCAGCCTGTTCAGGAAGGTCGTGATCGGCGGCAGCTCGTCCTTGAGGCCGTTCGAGTCCATCAGCTTCAGCCCGGTGGCCTGCTCGAAGCGGTCGAGCGAGCATCCCTCGACCTTGCCGCGCACCAGCAGGAAATAAAGCTGACGCAGCGCGTCGCGGGCGTAGGGGCTCTCCAGATTGTCCTCGGGCCGGAACAGGCCCTGGCCGCCGGTCTGGCGCTGGCCGCGCGTGATCGCGCCCAGCGTGTCGAGGCGGCGTGCGATCGTGCTCAGGAAGCGCTTCTCCGCCTTCACATTCGTCGAGATCGGCCGGAAGAGCGGCGGTTGTGCCTGATTGGTGCGGTGCGTCCGGCCGAGGCCCTGAATGGCGGTGTCCGCCTTCCAGCCCGCCTCGAGCAGATAGTGGACGCGCAGCCGCGTGTTCTTCGCCGACTTCTCCGCATGGTAGCTGCGGCCGGTGCCGCCGGCGTCGGAGAAGACGAGCACGCGCTTCTGATCGTCCATGAACGCCTGTGTCTCGGCGAGATTGGCGGCGCCTGCGCGCGTCTCGACGACGAGACGGTCGACGGTGACGCTGCCGCCGGGCTTGCGCACGATGCGCCGCGAGCGGCCCGTCACCTCGGCAACCATGTCCGTCCCGAAATGCTGGACGAGCTGGTCGAGCGCGCCGGGAACCGGCGGCAGGCTGGCGAGCTTGGCGATCAGCGCGTCGCGTCGGGCGACGGCCTCGCGGCTTTCGACCGGCAGGCCGTCGCGATAGACCGGGCGCGACGACAGATTGCCCTCCGAGTCCGTGAACGGCTCGTAGAGCTGGACCGGGAAGGAATGGGCGAGATAGTCGAGGACGTATTCGCGCGGCGTGATGTCGACGCGGACGTCGTTCCACTCCTCGGTCGGCAGCTCCGCCAGCCGCCGTTCCATCAGCGCCTCGCCGGTCGAGACGATCTGGATGACGGCCGAATGGCCCGCCTCCAGATCGGCGGCGATCGAGCGCAGCAGGGTCGGCGCTTTCATGCTGCATAACAAATGGCCAAAGAAGCGCTGCTTGGCGCTTTCGAAGGCCGAGCGGGCGGCGGATTTCGCCTGCCTGTTCAGCGTGCCGGAGCCGCCTTCGCCGCCGCCGGTGATGTTGGCGGCCTGCATCGCCGCATCCAGATTGTTATGGATGATGGCGAAGGCGGCGGCATAGGCGTCGTAGATGCGGACCTGCTGGGGCGTCAGCTCATGCTCGACCAGCTCGTATTCGACGCCGGCGAAGGAGAGCGAGCGGGCGGTGTAGAGGCCGAGGGCGCGCAGGTCGCGGGCAAGCACCTCCATCGCCGCCACGCCGCCGGCCTCGATCGCCTCGACGAACTCCGCGCGCGTGGCGAAGGGGAAATCCTCGCCGCCCCACAGGCCGAGCCGCTGCGCATAGGCGAGATTGTGGACGGTGGTCGCGCCGGTGGCGGAGACATAGACGATGCGCGCGTTCGGCAGCGCATGCTGGAGGCGCAGCCCGGCGCGACCCTGCTGCGAGGCGGCAACGTCACCGCGTTCTCCCTTGCCGCCAGCGGCGTTCTGCATCTGGTGCGCCTCGTCGAAAATGATCACTCCATCGGCGTCGGAGCCAAACCATTCGACGATTTGCCGGACGCGCGAAACCCTCTCTCCGCGGTCGTCGGAGCGCAGCGTGGCATAGGTTAGAAATAGGATGCCCTCGTTCAGCGTGATCGGCTTGCCCTGCGGGAACCGCGACAGCGGCGTGACCAGCAGGCGCTCCATGCCGAGCGCGCCCCAATCGCGCTGCGCGTCCTCGATCAGCTTGTCGGACTTCGATATCCAGACCGCCTTGCGCCTTCCTTGCAGCCAGTTGTCGAGGATGATCGCGGCCGACTCGCGTCCCTTGCCGACGCCGGTGCCGTCGCCGATCATGAAGCCCTGGCGGAGGCGGACGGCGCCGCTGGCGTCCTCGGCCGCGGCGCTCAGCTTGTCGAAGGTGTCGTCGACCGTCCATGCGCCGGCGAGGAAGTCGGAATGCGCCTCGCCGGCATAGATCACCGTTTCGAGCTGCGCGTCCGACAGCAGGCCGAGCACGTCCGCCGGCAGCATCGGGCGATAGCTCGGCTTCGGCGGGGCGACGCTCGCCATCGACGTCGACTGGACGAGCTGGGTGGGATGCGCGCAAGCCCCGGAAATCCGGATGGTCTGGAGACCGTATTCCTCATAGATCGCATCCGACAGGCGACCGGCCTGGGCAGGCTTCCAGTCGACCGTCTCATAGGCGAGCGGAACGCCCTCCGGCTCGCGATGCGCCACAGCCGGCGCGGCCTTCGCCGCCCGGTTGATATAGGCGCGCACGGTCCGGGGCGCGGCGGTCGCGGCCATGGGCACGGCGATGGAAGGGTCGACCGGCGGGCGGGCCGGGAGATGCTCGGCCAGCCATCCGAGAAGCGTGGCGACGTCCGGCGCGACGCCGGGCGCGGTCGGGAACGCGGTCGGATCGTCCGCCGGCAGCTTGTCGATGACGGTGAGCCGCGTCGGGATGGTCGTGCCGTGCTTGGCATAGACCGACCCGTCGATCGCGGCGGAGAAGACGACGCGGCCGCGTTCCTGCAGACGGGCATAGGCCGAGGACCAGGCCGGTGCGTCCGGCGCGAAATTCGCCCCGGTGATCGCCACCAGCCGGCCGCCGGGCGCAAGGCGCGCCAGCGCCGAGGCGACATGGCGGAAGGCGGCGTCGGCCATGCGGCCCTCGACATTCGCCATCACCGAAAAAGGCGGGTTCATGAGAACGACGGTCGGAAGGAGAGCCCGGTCGAGGTGATCGTCGATCTGGGCCGCGTCGAAGCGCGTGACGGCAAGGGCCGGAAAGAGGTGGGAGAGAAGATCGGCGCGGGTGTCGGCCAGCTCGTTGAGCAGGAGCGAGCCGCCGGCGATCTCGGCCAGGATGGCGAGAAGCCCGGTTCCGGCCGAGGGCTCCAGCACGCGGTCGGCCGGCGTGATGGCTGCGGCGAACGAGGCTGCCAGGCCGAGCGGGATCGGGGTGGAGAACTGCTGGAAGGTCTGCGCCTCCTCGGAGCGGCGCGTATGCGTCGGCATCAGGCCGGCGATCTTGGAAAGCTGCGGCAGGACCGCGGCGGCGGAGCCGGCCTTGCGGAAAAGCGGCTTTCCGTATTTGCGCAGCATGAGGACGGTCGCGACCTCGCAGGCTTCGTAGGCGGTCTTCCAGTCCCAGGCGCCGGCAGTGTCGGAGCCGCCGAAGGCGGTTTCCATCGCGCCGCGCAGCATGGTGGCGTCGACGCGCTGGCCGCGTTCGAGGTCAGAAAGGAGGATCTGCGCGGCAACGACGATCGCCGAGGGCGTGGCGGACGCAGCGACGGGCGGAAGCGATGCGGCGACCTCGGCGGCCGCGGTTGCGGATATCATGTTCATGATGGGGAACCTCGGGAGAGTGGACGGAAACGAGCCGCGCAGCGCTCTCTCTCGACCGCACCGGCTCAAATCCGTCCCGGCCCCTCTCTTCCTCTCACAGCTTCCGCGAAATCGCCGAGAGCAGCCGTTCGCCGCCGGAGGTTTCCGGCCGTCACCTCGTTGAGACGACGGCTTTGATCTACAATTGAGCGGGCTGGATTTTGCGCCGGTTTGCTTGCGCAAATCCCGAAACAACCGCGATATTGGAAGGATTAAGCTCGTGAGGACATGGCTGCTTCCGCGTGCGCCGAGATTCTACTGGCTCATCATCCTGGCGTTCGCGGCATCGACGATCACGTCCGATTTGCCGGATTTCGGAGAGGGGCATTGGTCGACCTCGACCGCCTTCCGTGCCTGCATCATCGCGATCGCGCTTCTCCTCGCCGCCCTGTCGGAGTTCTGGGACATCGCGCCCGCGATCATCGTCAGCGCGGAGGCCCGCTACCAGAACCGGCAGGCGCAGGCGGTCTACACGATCCCCGTCGTTTTCGACACCGCACCGACCGTCGTGCCGAGGATGTCGCGACTGCGCGTGACGCGGACGGATGACCATCGGCCCGTCAGGCCGTGGACCTTGCGCTTCGACTATGCCGCCGAAGGACAGAAGGGCGAATGGTAGGACGGCCGCCCCCGCCGCGCCGAACGGGCCATCGCGAACACGACGAGAGCGCCCCGCCGTGAGGCGAGGCGCCCGGTCAAGTCAGTCGATCGCCGCGAAGATAGCCGAAGCTTCGGCATGTCCCTTCGAATAGGCTGCGAGGCGATGGTAGGCTTCCGCCAGATGGTCGGAATCGTGGCGCAGCGCGAGGTTCGAGAGGACGAAGAGGGTCGCGATGATGCCGGCGGCCTCGGCCGACACCTCGCCGCGAAACTCGGTGAGCCCGCTTTCGATCCGCATGGGCGATCGCGACGCGGGGGCGAGGAACAGCGGGCGGCCCCCATACTCGTAGAAATTCCAGAAGCCCCCGCGATAGTCATAGGGGCTGAGCCGCTCCATCACATGATAGACGGTGTTTTCCGCGATGATGAGGAGCCGCAGGCCGAACAGGGTCGGCAGGAAGGTTTCGCGGCAATCGTCCGCTACGATCGTTGCGGTCTGGCGGGCAGTGGCTTGAAGGGTCATGGCCTGGTTCTCCGGAGAGAGGAAGGAGACAGGTCCGGGCGGCGCTCTCTCTTCAACCGCCCCGAACCGTCCAGGCCCCGTCCCTTCTCTCCCTCGCTCACAGGCGCCAGAGGCCGCCGGCGATCTCCCGCACCAGCATGTCGCGCGCCTTCGCCATCACCTCGCGGCCGCAGGTCTCGGGGTGATCGAAGAAGCGCGCGGCCGGGCCGTTCTCGGTCCAGTCGGCGTAGTAGCAATAGGACCGATCCTGAAGCCGGAAGGCCGTCATGTCGGCGGCCCAATGCGGCTTCGGCTCGACGACGACGGTGACGCCATCGCGCGTTTCGGGCCAGGGCAGCGAGCGCTGCGAGGGCGGGCAACGAAGGTCCGCCGCCAGTATCTCGTCGACGGTGATCATGACGCGGCTCCCTCGCCCGACCTGGCGATGAAGCCGTCCGGATCGTCGGGATCGGGCGGCAGGTAGGCGTCGTAGGGATTGCCATCGGCCAGATGGCCGAAGGGCGTCATGACGAAATCGCCGTCCTCCGCGCGGCCGACGGCGCAAAGGACGTAACGGCGCTCGCCGGTGACGGCATCCAGGCACTCCATGAGTGCGAGATTGCCGTCGCCGGCGGCGCGGAGAAGCGTGTTGAAGTTGGTGCGGGCGTGATCGGGAATGGCCATGTCAGGCTCCTGAAACGAGAACGCCCGGCGCGATGGCCGGGCGATGGATGGGGATTGCGATCGGGGAGACGCAGGCGTCAGAGGCGGAAGCGCGCGACGAGGCGTTGCGCCTCGGCGTGGTGGCGCAGCATCTTGCGATAGAAGCGCTTGCGCGCGTCCCGCCTGTCGGGATCGCGCAGGGCGGAGCGGGACAGCTTGCGCCGCGCCGCCCCGACGACCGTGCGGCCGCGTTCCCACACGGGAACAGCGAGACGGAGATAGGTGGCGTACATCGCGGCCACCTACACGTTGATGCGCTCGCACAGCGCGTCGATCTCGGGGAGATCGAGCCCGGCGTGCGCGCCGTCGTTGTTGTAGATGTCCAGGAACACCGGATCGAGCGGCCCGTTGACAAGGGCGAGCTGAAGGGTGCGAAGACCGGCGAGCACCGCATCGCGCTCGTGGGCGGTCATGGCGACGATCAGGAACGCCTCGACCGTCTCACCCTTTTCGAGAAGACGGACGCCGGTGGATTCGTCGATTTCATAATCGTCGAACTCCTGCACCTCGCCGGTGGCGATCCATTCGCCATCGTAGCGGACGCTTTCGGCGACGCTTCGCGCCTCTGCGGGCGTGCCGGCCTCGACGACGGTTTCGTAATAGACAAAGGCATCGTGGCCCTTGCGGACAACAAATCTGGGCATGGGAAGCTCCATAGGGAAAGCACCGGGCGCGACGGCCGGTCTGGTTGACGGGATGGTGGGAAGGCTCAGTGCCAGGTCTGCCACGCGCCGCTTTGGGCCGCGGCGTGGCAGCGCAGCATCTCGCGGTAGAACTTGCGGCGCAGAAGGCGTTTGCAGCGGTCCCGGCGGACCCAGGCGGGAAGCATTCGCGCCGCCGCCCGCAGGACCGCCCGGTCGGTGTCGATCACCGTGATGCCGAGATCGGCATAGATCGAGTGCATCATGGCCGGCCTCCCTTGGTGTTGCGCCACAATGCCGGTCCGAGGGCGGTGAGCACCGCGCGGATCTCGGCCGTGCCGGTCCGGTCGTCGGGAGCGGTCGATCTGACGACAGCCAGGCATGCCGAGCTGATCTCGCAGTCGGTCACGGCGTCGGGCGACAGGCCGCCGAAGTCCGGATCGGTTGCGAGGATCGTCGCGATGCGATCGCGAACTCGATCTTCCTCAAGCCATGCCAGGACATGGCGACGTCCGGGAAGATCGGCGGCAGGGTCGGGATCGCGCGCGCCGGCGATGATCGCCTCGCCGCGTGCGACCTCCCAGGAGGCGCGCGAGATCCAGTCCCTCTCCGTGGCGGTATTCGCGCAAACGTCTGCGACCAGCATCTTCAGCAGGCCGAGAACGATCTCGAACTGCGCGATCTTCCGGGCGTCCGTCTCCGCGAACTGCGAGGGAACGGCAATGGATGACCGTGCGAGGGGCGCATCCGGTCCGGGCCAGATGCCGGTGACGTAGGTCTCGCCGGCCGACTCGTAGGCGATCGCATCGCCATCCCGATCGTCGTCCTCGATGGCGAGCCGGCAAGCCAGCTCGGGCGTGTCGGCCTCGTATGTCCGCGTCCGGTAGGCCGGGAGCCGGTAAGCGGTCTCGATGGTGAACATCGGCATGATGTGCTCCTGAAACGAAAACGGCCCGGCGAGCGCCGGGCCTGGAGGTGGAAGGGGGAAGATGCGGGGCGACCGCGGCCGCCCCGCGGATGTGGGACTATTCGGCGGCGACGAGCACCGCCGGATCTTCGCCGGTGCCGGCTTCGGGGGCCTCGTCGTCGCCGGCGAGGAAGTCGGGAAGCGCCACGTCGGGCTCGTCCTC
This sequence comes from Agrobacterium sp. GD03872, assembly GCF_029840625.1. NCBI lineage: Bacteria > Pseudomonadati > Pseudomonadota > Alphaproteobacteria > Hyphomicrobiales > Rhizobiaceae > Agrobacterium > Agrobacterium sp. GD03872. Next base: position 556,582 of record NZ_JAOCCY010000001.1, on the reverse strand, counting down.
TTCGGCTGCACCCTCGATCGCGGGCTCTTCGCTGGCGAGACGCAGCGGTTCCGGGAGCCAGCCGGTATTCGCCAGCCGCTCCTCCGCCTCGGACGCCATCCACATCTTGTCCTTCTTCTGGTTGTCGAGGAGATTGGCGGTGCTCTCGCCGACGGCCTCGGCGATGGCTTCGAGGATGCGCTGCTTGGTCACGCGACCGAAGTAGTTCGCGACGGTCGGCCGGAATCCGGCCTCCGCCATGTCGAGGCCGGTCACGCGGGCCAGGCGGTCGGCTTCCGCCATGCGCGCCTGGAGCTGCCTTTCGGAGATGCCGGTGGCGCTCATGGGATTGGGCCGCTCGTAGAGCGCGTTGATCCCGAGAGACATGCAATGCGCCAGCAGCGCCATGCGGTTCTCGTCGTCGAGCGCAACGAGCCAGTCCCAGAGCGCATCGTCGTCGGTCGGCACCTTGGCCTTCCATGCGGCGTGGCGCTTGTCCACGGCCTTCGCATAGGGCGTGGTCTTCAGGTCGGTTCCCTGATTGCCGCAAAAGACCTCGTGAACCGAGACCTGGACGGTCGCGCCATGGGTGGATCGCCTGAAGGCGTCGCGGGCGAGCTTGTGCAGCAGCGCCGTCATGGCGACATGGGGATTGCTGCCGACCGCGTTGCGCAGCGCGATGGTACGATGCGCCGACAGCTCGATCACCAGCTTTTCGGGGAGCGGCCGGATGACGTCCACGTCCTCCTCTGGCTCGACCGGCCGGCCGTTGACGGCGATGACGGTGCGCGGTCCCTCGGGCGAGAGATCGTCATCGTCCTCGCCGTCGATACCGGCATCCGGCTCGACGCCTTCGGTGTCGACGGTCTCGACCGGCTCGTCCTCGGGGCGCACCCAGCCGCGATTGACGACAAGCTCGCCGTCCTCGTCGACGGTGACGAAAGCGCCGGCGATGGCGATCTCGACCGGATCATAGACGGTCGGGCGGCGCTCGAAGGCTTCGAGCTGCCTTTCGATCTCGCCTAGGCGCCGGTCGATGTCCTCGGGCAGCTCCTGATCGGCCGGGTACTTGGCCTCAAGCCGCTCCTGCTGGCTGCGCAGCTTCTCGCGTTCGCGCCGCTCCTTCTTGGACAGTTCCGCCGGCGTGCCGACGACGCCGCGCAGGCCGTGGTCATAGCCGTAGGGAAGTTCGAGGTCTGCTTCGACCCACTTCCAGCCTTCGGCGGCCACAGCATCCGCGGCCGCCTTCAGCTTCTCCCCGACCAGCCGGTCGAGAAGCGGCACGTCTTCCAGCCATCCCTCCTCGTCATCGTCGAAGAGATAGCGCGGCAGGAGAGACCCGCTCGCCGCCAGATAGGCGTCGAGGCCGACGAAGCGCGCACGCTTGTCGGATGCGGGAACCTCGGTCTCGGTGAGCATTTCCCGGATCTGCCAGGGCTCCTTGTTGTGGGACTGCCGGACGGCATCCCAAACCTGCTCCTGGCGTTCGTGATCGGGATGGGCGGTGAACGCCTCCAGCGTCCGGAGCGTCATGCCGTTCGCGGCATAGACCTCGTGCAGCTTGGGCGAGACCTTGGCGAGCACCAGGCGCTGCTCGACATAGCGCGTCGTCGTGAAGTAGGCGCTGGCGACCTCCTCGTGGGTCATGCCGCCATCCACCATCCGCTTGAAGGCGCGGAACTGGTCGAGCGGATGCAGCCCGACGCGGAAGGTGTTCTCGGCCAGCGAGTCGTCGACGGCCGAGGTCTTGGCATTGGCCTTCTTGACGAGGCAGGGGACCAGGCCGTCCTCGGGGAAGCGACCCTTTGCCACCAGGCGGGCGATGACGCGGTAGCGGCGACCGCCGGCCGGGGTCTCGAAATCGCCGGTCTCGTTGCCGTCGGCGTCGAGAACGGCGCGGACATTGATGCCGAGGATCAGGTCCTCGCGGCGCTCGACATCGAACTCAAGCTCATCGAGGCCCGCATCGGCGTCGACTTCGCGAACATTGTCGTTCGACAGATGGATGCGGTTGAAGGGAATGTCGCGCGACCGCGAGAACTCGATCATCGCGAGGGCGGGCTTCTTCTTGGCAGCTCGGGCCATGGTGGGGTACTCCGTGACGGGCGCCGAGAGCCTCTCTCTCCGCTATCAACCCGTCACGAAATCCCCATCCCCTCTCTCACTCTCTGGAACGCCGATGCGGGCGCCTGCCTCACCGGGCGGGGAGCGACGGCCGCGGCGCGTCCACCCCGTATTTCCGCCGCAGCGTGTCGATCGCCGCCTCCTGCCGGACGATCCTGCGACGAAGCCGGTCGAGATCGGGACCGGACGCCTTGAGCAGATCGTCGAGGATGCGGCGGTATTCCGCCTCGTCCGCGCCGGTCCAGCGGCTCATCGCACGATGGTAGTGCCGCGCTTTCGGCCGCCGGCGGATCGCCTCGGCTTCGGCCCGGCGGCATACCGCGCGCTCGGCCAGCGCGAGATTGTCCCGGCTTCGGGCGAGGCCGGCTTCCATGCGCACGAGAGCGGCGTGAAGTCGCGCGCGGTCAATCACGCCGCCCGCCTGTCAGGCTCGGCCTCCACCGGGCGCAGCCCGTCATCGGGGGCGAAGGACAATATCCAGTCGGCCGCCTTGCTGGCCTGGCTGGCGGCGCGGACCACGGCGCGGGAATCCTCGCGCAGCACGTCGAGCCAGGAGCCGATATAGTCGGCATGGCGCACGGTCGGGACGATGCCGAGCGACGCGCAGCAGAATGCGGCGCTCATCTCGGCGATCAGTTCCTCGAAGGCATATTTCTTCGTGCCGAAGGAGGAGGAGAAATCGCGGTTCAGCCGGCTGCGATGGCCGCTGGCGTGACCCAGCTCGTGCAGGGCCGTCCGGTGCCAGTTGATCGGCTCGAAATAGGCTTGCGGCGGCGGCACGACCACATAGTCGTCGGCCGGTACATAGAATGCCCTGTCGCCGCCGATGCGGAAGTCGACGCCCGTCGCCCTGATCAGCGCCTCGACCCTCGGCTCGATCAGGCCGGGGGGCGGCGGCGGAACCGCGACGGTGATGTCGTCGGGCAGCCGTTCGCATTGCGCTGCATTGAAGACGGTGAAGCGCTTGAGGAAGGGGATGGCCTGGGCTTCCTCGCCGGTCTCGCGCGCCCGGCGCTTCTCGTCCTCTGGGACGAAGCGGTCGGCATAGACGACGGTGGTGCCCTGCTCGCCCTTGCGGACATTGCCGCCGAGCGCGGCGGCCTGCCTGTAGGTGAGCCAGCCCTGACCGGGAAAACCGTGCTGCACGACGGCGCCCCAGAGGATCAGGATGTTGATGCCGCTGTAGCTGCGGCCGGTGGCGGCGTTCCTCGGCAGGCCGAGCGGCGCTTTCGCCGACGCCGTGCCCCAGGGCTGGACCCAGGGGAAGCGGCCGACCTCGAGCTCGGCGATGATCTTGCCGGTGATCTCGTCATAGAGGTTCGTCCGGTCCGAGCCGGCGCGAGGGGTGCGGTCACGTCTGGACATCGCGGTTCTCCGCGACGGGCGCCGGGAGCCTCTCTCCCAGCCCTCAACCCGTCACGGCAAACCCCGTCCGCACTCTCACTCTCGGGGGGCGTTGCGGGGTCTCCCCGCAGAAGGGGGTGTGTCGGCAACGAAGTGCCGACCAGGGGGAAGGCTTTCCCCCGCAAGACCGTAAAACCGTGGAAGCGTATAAATGCAAAAGCATAGATACGGACCGCCGGAAATCGCGAAGGACCGCCAGCCTCGAAATCGCTCCGGTCCCGCCCTATCTTGCCATCCATGTGCAACGCCTATGAACAGCATGTGAAATGGGTCGAGTATTGCAGGATGATGCAGGCGCTGGAGCTTGGGATTCCGACGCAACAAAGCGACCTTGACCTTCCCGAACATGACGACATCCGCATCAACCAGATGGGTCCGGTGATGCGGGCGACGGCGAACGACCGCGAGGTCGAGCTGGAGCGGATGAATTTCGGATTGCCGTCGAACCGGCCCGAGGGCGGCCCGGTGTTCAACTTCCGCTCGGAAGGGCGCGATTTCTCCAACACCCATCGCTGCCTCGTCCCGGCCTCGGCCTTCTTCGAGTTCACCGGCACGAAATATCCGAAGACCAAGCACCGCTTTACGCTGAACGGAGCGCCCTTCCTTGCCGTCGCCGGCATCTGGCGCGAGGCGCAGGGCAATCACCCGGCCTCCTTCGCCATGCTGACGACCGATCCCGGTCCCGACGTGAAGCCGATCCACGACCGGCAGATCGTGGTGCTGCGGCCGGAAGATTGGGCGGCCTGGCTATGGCTGACGAAACCGGAGGCCGAGTTATTACGGCCGCTGGAGCAAGTCTCCCTCTCGGTCGAGACGGTGCGGAAGGGTGCCGACTAGCCCCATCGCCGCTTCCATCCGCCACTATGACAGCGGCATCCGACGACGAAAGCGGCCGTCAGCTTCTCCAACATGCGATAGTGCGCTCGACCGCTTCCCGGCCGAGGTGACGCCTTTCCTTGAAGAGTCTAGGGTAGATTTGTGGAAGTTTCGGAGCTGTTGGCGGGGGCATGGCGGATATATTTGAGAATGCGGTAACTTCGATTGTGCTCGGTATCGAAGATTTCCGAGAGGGTTCCGACGCGCGCATGTTGAGTGCGGCGCGCAACTACTATGCGGGCGTGCTGTTACTGGGCAAGGAATGCCTCGTCCGTGCCGCCCCTGACGCCGATCCGATGGAGATCATCGGCGCGAAATTCGAACCCGTCCCCGATGGTGACGGCGGCGTTGACCATGAGGTTGTCGGCTATGCGACGGTAGATCTCGCCCAGCTCAAGAGCCGATTCAAGAAATTCGGCTTGTCCTGGCCTGACGTGAACATCGAAAAGCTGCAACGATTCCGAAACAATCTTGAGCATTATCACCTGGCCGAACCCGTTGGAGCGCTGAAGGAGGCGATCGCCGCCTCATTTCCGATGGTTATCGACTTCCTGGAGACGCTGAAAGAAGATCCGCAAGACGTCTTGGCGGACGTCTGGGATACAATCCTTGAAGAGACGAATGCCTTCAATAAGGTCCAGAAGAGCTGCATGGACAGCCTTCTGCGCCTGAATTGGCCCGGTGAGATCGGGCAACTGGATCGTATGTCTTGCACCAATTGTGGCTCGTCTCTTATCGGTCAGACCGACCGCGACAATATCGAGAGCGAAGCGGCCGATGCCAAATGCTTCCAGTGTGGCCATGAGTACGATCAGCGGCAGCTTGCTGAGATGGTCGTGTCGGCGAGCTACGAGATCGACGCCTATTATGCCGCCAAGAACGGTGACTCGTCACCGATCGCGACATGCCCCGAATGCAGCGCCGACGCCTATGTCGAGAATGGAGAAATGAGCATTTGCTTTGCATGTAAGGAAACGATCGGTGGCGAGTGCAGTCGATGCAGTGCCGACATCACGGTCCATGAGTACAATCCAGACTATCCCGGTTTGTGCAGCTACTGCGCTCACACCTGGGAAAAGGTTATGCGAGAGTGACGAAGGATATTGTCATCCGCACCGCCGTCGAGACGGATAATTTGATGGAGATGGTGCGAGCCTCTGCCGCACGGGCTCAACAATGGATGGCGTCGCAATCGGGGGACCCGCTGGACCTGTTGCGCCGGATGAAGTTCGATCCAATTGGCTTCCATCCCCTCGAGGATCGGCCGTTAAATCTGATCGAGCAAATCAATCAGACTTGGACCTTCGCCGTCGCCATCGCGGCTGCCCGCCAATTGTTGAACCTACATCCAGACGTGAGCGGGTTTCGGCTCGCCCCTGGCGCGCACGCATCGCTTGAACTCGACATCATGAGTGAGGAAGCCGGCTATGTCGGCGCCGAGACCTTTGCGGCTGTCAATCCACGCAACAACGGCAAGCTGGCAGCCGATCTTGTTAAGCTCGCATCTCGCATGGAGCGATATAAGTACGTATTCTTCATGTCACCCTTGTTCCCCGGCAACGAACGCCGACCGCAGTTCGAACGCAATGGGATAGAGGTCTGGTCTGTCGATTTCTGACCAGGACGAAAGGGTTGTCCGACAGGGTGGTCGTCGGTGGTTGCAGCAGACTGAGAGAGGCGATGAACCCAAACTTCTTGGGTCACGCACGCGGTGATGCGACTACTGTCCCTTTCTCTCCTGGTCGTCCGTCCACCATGTAGATCTGCCAGCCGAGCATCTCGACGTCGCTGGGTAGTTCCCAAGATGTCAAGACAGTTTGGTATAGGCACTCGGGACTGCCGAAGAAGTCCAAATAGGGCTGGATAGCACCCCAATCCATTCCAAGCGACTTAAGCTCGACCAATAGCAGCGTCGGCCCGAATTGGGTTCCTTCACGGGCTAGCGCCATCGCGAGTTCAAGTAGAACGCGCCCCCTTTCGCCACCCGATAATTGCTCGAACCTCATCACTCGACCATTGGTCAGATGACTTTCCAACACGTAGACAGGTGCGTCAAGATCATCTCTCTGAAGCTCGTCCTCGTCGTCTTCCTGCTGCGTCCGCTGGACAAATTCCACTTTCTTTACGAAATCACCGGATACGCGAGTGCCCAAGCTGCGCAACGCGAACTCATCAATCTGGAGCAAGTCCATGATTCGACGAAGATCGCACACAATGCGGTTGTCACCGCGTCCGCTTAGATAAACCGCGCTTGATCGGGCGTGGTTTCGGCTAACCGTTTTTCCATCAAGGTCTAGAGTGAGGATGCCTTCTGTTTGAACGGAGAGCCGATGTTCGGCGGGGGCGTCGAATATGATATCGTAGTGGACGTTGTTGTTTGCGAGCCAACGCCGGATATTGTCACTCGCCTCAAGTATGCTCACCCACTCGCAAATAGCGGATTTGCCACTGCCATTAGGCCCGATTAGAAATGTGGTCTTGGCGAAATCGATCTGCGTGCCGGGCGTGAAGAGCGGTGAACGCTCAAGCCTTAGAGTTCGCACGAATCCGAAAGCTGCCTGATTTCCGCTATGTTCAAACGATGTGCGGTATTCGTGGAGCGCTTTCCAGCTCTGCAACACATTGACGGGAAAGCGCACGCCGCTTTTCTTGTCGATCAGGTTCTCGTGCGCTCCGCACATCCAAATACCATTGGATGCGTGTTTTAGTTGCGCAGGCTTTAGCCCGCCCTGCCCACGGGGGCCACGAAGAGAGGCGGCGTGAATATGGCTGGCGAAGCCGGTGTCCTCGTACTGGTCAGGTGCGACCGCTGGCCCGAGGGTCAACTTCTGGCAGCCCGGATAGGAACAACGATAGCCTGCCCTGGAAGCGATGACATGGCGCGTCGTTGATGTAAAACCGTGCCGCGTCACGTAGATCGTACTCCGATTTGCGAGGCCCTAAGATACACAACTGAATAGACCAAATTACCTTCATTCACTTAAAATCGCGCGTTTTCACGCGAATTTCTCCGATATGCCCATATCCGTCCGTGAGCGTGCGCCCCCGGAATGGGCGCGGTGGCAACCGAAGCGTTCCGAAAATGAAGAGCCAGACCCGACCATGTGCGCCCCCCAATCAGTACCGGAATCCGAGCAGACTACCGCTCGCGTCGGTATCCGTCAGACGCAGCCGAACGAGCGCTTCATAGTCGAAGCCCGGCGAAAAGTCGCTGACCGGGACCATGTCGGTGTTGAGGGTGCAGATATATTGAAAGTCGTATTTTGCGGCCATCGCTGCCGCTAGTTCGAGCGCGTGGGCTCGCTGACGGGGATCAACGCCGTCGAAGATCGTGCTGTCGTGAATCAGGAAGTCGATCCCGAGACCGCGCTGCCGCGCGAATGAGATCAGCATGAGATCGTAGCAGAAGATTTTCATCTTGCTGATACCCTCGCTCGGGCTACCGGCAATCTCTACGTCGAACTTGTAGCCCGTATCATCGATGTCGATGACTAGGCGACCGGGCGATTTGTAGAGACTCTCGGAGAATTCAGAGAACAGGCTGAGCGCCTGTGACCAGAGTGCGCGCCGTTCTTCATAATCGAGTGCTGTCGCTCGCTTCAACTCCACGGTCTCGACCTTGATCGTGTCCGCCTTCGTGGTCATCTGGCGAAGCTGTGTGATCCTGTTGGTCAGTTCATCGACCTTCAGCCGGGTGGCGGCATGCAGCTCCTGTAGCTGCGTCAGTTCCTCCAGCGCGCCCTGTCCGGCAAGCGCGCTAAGGTAGCCGGCACGGCGATCCGTGAGAGTCGCTATGTTCGTCTCGCGCTCGCTGACAGCAGCCTCAAGCGCGGCAATCTCGCTGGCGATGAACTCGCGGCGGTTGGCGATAATCTGCGCATTGAAAGCCCGCGCATCCTCCAGCGTCTTCTTGACGGCGCCAGGCAGGGCGATGCCCGCCTCACCGTAGAGAGCTTCCAGCCGGTCTTCGGTCGGGACATCTTCGCTGACCAGCGAGTCGCGGTAGCGATCGAGCCGGCGCTTATCCACGATATTGGCGTTGACCAAGCCGTGGATTTCGCCGGTCAGGACGTTCGCCTGGCCCTCGATCTCACGGTACTGGGGAAGCACGCGGAAGCTTGAGAGAGCATCGCGCTCGCGTTCGAGCTGTGTCGACAGGCGAAGGCGTTCGGCTTCGAGTTCACCGAGGGACGCCAGTTCGCCGTCGACCGCTCCGGTCTTGATCGCCTGTTTGAGCGCATCGAGTGCGTTCTTTTGATCCTTGAGCTGCTGCCAGGTCGCAGCTTTCTCCCAGTTCAATCCGAGAAGGAATGCGTTGTGGACCTGGATATCCCAGGTCTTCTGATTATCGAAATACTTGAAGGGGATGTTGTACGCGGCTGTCTGGTTACGCACGAAATAGGAAAGCAGCGACCGCGCCGAGGGCTTGTAGCCCGACTCGGCAGACAACTCGCTGATGCCGAACAGCGCCCAGGCGAGGACCGCTCGCCATTTCTTCGCGTCGAGACCGGGCACGCCTTCCTTGTTAGGGGTCGGGCGGACAGGCCAGTCGTCGGTCGCGCCTTCGATCGCGAAGAAACCGGGCGTGTCGGTGGCTCGCGTTACCGCGACGTCGCGGCCGGACAGGGAAAGCTCCAGCGTGAATGCCCAACCCTGCAAAGCCTCGATGCGAAGTCCCTTTCCGGGTGAGGTATTGCTTGCGAGACAGAAGTCGATGATCTCGATGAGCGTCGATTTGCCAAGTGCGTTCGTCGTGTCCTTGTCGCCGGCCGAGGTGGATCGGTCGGCCAGTATGAGATTGACTCCTGGCTGAAGCAGAGCGGCGTGGAAGCCTTTGTGATTGGCGCGAACAGCTCGGATCATGAGGCGGTCCTGACGATGAGGCCGTCTCGAATGTCGATGGCGCCGATGAGATAGAGGAGATTCGAGGCCAGCACGAACCGCTCGAAAGTTCCGACGTTCGGCTCCGTGCGCAGACGCTCCCAAAGGCCCGAGACGGTCATGGGCATGCTGAGGTGGGCAAGCAGCGTCGCGCCGACACCGATCAGCGCCTCGTTCTGCGGGATATGTTTGGTCGGAAGAATCATTTCTCAAACACGTCGCAGATTTCGAAAAGATAGATCAGCACCGCGATACCAGCAGTCTTGTCCGCCTGCCGACGCAACCCGCGTTGGGCAAAGGCGCACATCAGCTCGAACAGCTCGTCGCCCTTATGGCCCTCCTTCCGACGCGCGTAATATTCCTCAAGGAAGCCGGCTTTCAGGCGTTCGGGAAAGTCCGGATCGAGCTGCGCTTCGGCCTCGACATAGTCGCCAACGGTAGCTCGCGAGGTCAGACCGGCAGCAATGATATGCCGAGATCCGTTCGATAGAGCGTTCTTCTTGATCTTCTCGTCGGGCGCGGTGAGATCGAACGATCCATTGCCTACAGGAGCTTGGCTGGCGACCCACGACACAGCGTTCTGCAATTCGGGAAAGGCAACGTCCGCAAAAGCCGCCTCCATCGCCTGGCGAACCTGCTCTTCGTGGCTTTCCTTCAGTTGCTGCAACGTCGCGGTGGGCCAATCAGCCTCGACCTTGTCGATGATCGTATGGTGGTCGGTGCAGAGATAGATAAGGTTGCGGACGTTATCGCGCTCCGCATCGGTCATGGAGGCGTCGTAGCGCGCGGCGGTCGGCTTTTCACCCCGAATATGTGCCGCCTCGCCGACATAGGTGTCGTCTCCCACCTGGGCGTCGTAGGTGAGATGCTTGCCGCATTTCGGAAAGGCGCAGACGCCGCCGCTTCGAAACGCCAGGATGATTCTCGTCGGATAACTAGCGCCCACGCCGACCGCCCATCTGCGCGCGCGTGCCAGGACGGCGGGTCGTTATCTGTGGAGGAGCGCTGGCATCGCCGAGCTGGTGAATCCGCAATGCGGGCCGCTGCGGCAGCTTGACCGTCAATTCGAGCTCTCCCCCCACAGCTTCCACATAGCTGCGGAGAGTGGAGAGATACATATCGGTCTGTCGCTCGATCTGAGAAACCGAGGGCTGCTTGATGTTGAGCGCGGATGCGATCTCAGCCTGGGCCTTACCCGCAATCTGCCGCAACTCGCGAAGGCCCTCGACTTCCTGCTTCAAATCCTGATAGCGGGCGTCGATCGCTGCCTGCTCTTCGGCAGGGAGCGCGGCAATGATGTCATTCAGGCTCCGACCCATCTCATTTGCCCTTCTTTGCGGATTTCAGGCTTTCCAGATGCTCGGAAAACCGTAGATCCGCCTTTGCGATCAGCGTTTTGTAGAAGCGCTTCTGACTGACGCCCGATTTGTCACCCGCTACAAGAACGATGGCTTTGCGCTCGGGATCGAAAGCGAAGGCCGCACGCCATTCGCCATCGCTGCCTTCGAAGCGCAGCTCCTTCATATTGGCGTGTTTCGATCCTTTGAGCGTGTCGGCGTGAGGCCGGCTAAGCTGCGGTCCGTAATCGGACAGCAGCTTGGTGGCGGCGATCAACGCGACCCGGACATCACGCTCAAAAGTCAGAACCTCAGCCTCGAAGGCGGAGTGGAATTCGACCTCCCATTCCATATAGGTTAGAACCTATATCCGGTCAATGGGAAGGATGCGGGGCGGTTCTGGCGATACCGTCGTGGTGCGACGGCAGCTCTTAGCCCAAGCGTCCAGATCATCGACTGCATAGCGGACCCATTTGCCGAACTTATGATAGGCGGGGCCTCCTCCTCGCGAGCGGTAGCACTCCAACGTATGTGCTTCGAGGGCGAGGTAGCGCGCCGCCGCCTCAGTGTCGACGAAACGAACTGGTCCCGCCTCGTCGACGAACCTGGCGCGCTTGAGGATGTCCGGCGTTGGCCAGCGGCGATCCGGCTTTGCTCTATCGGACATGACCGGCCTCCATCGCTTCGGTGCGCTTCGAGCCAGGCGGAACCGAGCGGTTTTCGCCGCTGCGGTGACGATAGGGTCTGTAATTGCCGAGACGGGTGGGGGACTAGCGCCCCGACCGCAGATAATTCGAACATCCCTGACTCCGCGCGACAGTCCGGGGAGCGGGCGTAAACATGAGTCATGGCGTTCCCACATAGATTGAAAACTGTCAGAAAACTGCGTATATTTCTGACAGGAGATTTATCATGCAGCGACTGACCGAACAGATTCTGGCGCATACCGAGGGTTTGCCCGAGGGCGCTCCGATCGCCGCGAAAAGCCTGCTCCATCTCGGCAACCGCCCCGCATTGGACCAGGCATTGTCGCGACTGGCAGAACGTGGCCGGCTGATACGGGCCGGGCGCGGCGTTTACCTACGTCCGGTTTCGAGCCGGTTCGGCGTTCGCGCGCCCTCCGTCGATAAAGCCGTTGAAGCCCTTGCGACGCAGCGTGGTGAAATCATCGTGTCGAACGGAGCGGCGGCTGCCAATGCGCTCGGGCTCACGACCCAAGTACCGGTCCGGTCGGTCTATCTGACCTCGGGCCGAAGCCGGACCATGACTCTGGGCCAGCAGACTATTGAGCTGCGCCATGCGCCACGCTGGCAGTTGGCGTTGGCCGATCGCCCTGCCGGGCAGGCCGTGCGCGCACTCGCCTGGCTGGGACCGGAGAAGGCGGAAGCGGCCTTGAAGACGCTGAAACACAAGCTGCCGTCTTCTACGTTCGGCGAGCTTGTCGCGGCCGCGCCGCAACTACCGAGCTGGCTCGCCAGATCGGTCGGCAAGGTCGCTCATGGCTGAAGCCTTCGTCACATTGTCAGCGAACGATCGGCGCGAGGCTCTTGCCGTTGCCGCCGATCGATCCGGCCGCCCGGCCCATCTGCTTGAAAAGGACGTGTGGGTCGTCTGGACTCTCGCAACGCTGTTCGGGTCAAATTTCGGCGAACATCTCGTGTTCAAGGGCGGCACATCACTGTCAAAGGCTTATCACGTCATCCGGCGTTTTTCCGAGGACGTGGATCTCACCTACGACATCCGCGCCATCGCCCCCGACCTGGTGGGCGAAAACGGCGAGGGCCTGCCGAAAAACCGGAGTGAGGAGAAGCGATGGTCGAAGGCAGTCCGCCACCGGCTGCCAGAATGGGTCGACGGAACAGTCCGACCTCTCCTTGCCCGCGCGATCGACGCGCAGTCGTTGCCTGCAACGTTCAGGGCCGAAGGCGACAAGCTGTTCATCGACTATGAGGCGACCTCTTCGGGATCGGGCTATGTGGCTCCGAGCGTGATGCTGGAATTCGGCGCCCGCTCGACCGGGGAGCCGGCCAGCCCGCGCGATGTTGTATGCGACGCGGCCGGATTGGTCGACGGCGTCGAATTCCCAACGGCTCGTCCCCGGGTCATGCATGCCGAGCGAACCTTCTGGGAGAAAGCGACGGCAATGCATGTTTATTGCCTCGAGGGCCGGTTGCGGGGCGATCGGTTCGCCCGTCATTGGCACGATGTCGTCCGACTGGATGATGCGGGGGTCGCCAACGCCGCAATATCGGATCGTGAGCTCGCCGACGCGGTTGCCCGCCACAAAACCATGTTCTTCGGGGCGAAGACGGTTGATGGCGAGGTTATCGACTACGAAGCCGCCGTCGGTGGAAAGCTGCAACTCGTGCCGGACGGAGATGCGCGCGCTGCGCTGGCAACGGACTATGCGCACATGGTCGAGGATGGGTTGCTGCTTGACGACGCGGAACCCTTCGAGGCGCTGATCATGCGATGTGCGGACATCGCCGGGCGAGCCAACCGTGCTGCGAAGTGATGATGGGAGATAGGGTGTCGAGCTATTTTACGGATCGTGAATATGGGGCACGCCCTGCAACAATCGATGTCATTGGTGACCGTCTGTGGGCGGGTCTTTTCACCTTGATCGAGACGAGGATTGGCGATGGCTCGTTTGGCTTTCGCTTTCCGGAACAGTGCCCCGACGGGAATGGTCCGTGCGGATGTGACGTCCAAGCCTTCAGCCGGGTGCTGGGCGCCGAGGTGCCGTGGATCGAATGGCCGTTCTCTGTGAACGAAGTGCCCGATACGCCGGTGATCCTCGATCTGCTCGAGTTTTGCGCCAGCGCCGTCGGCGAGCCGATTCAAGGCAGTTATCATTCCTACTTCGGTCACCATCACTTGAGCTGGAACCGGGACGGCGGCCTTGCTCGGTTCGTAGCCGACGTAAACCTCCTGTTTCGCCGGAACGCGATTGCGTATGAACTCACATCGAGCGGACAGGCCCGCCGGCTTCTCCCACAGCCGGTCGCCGATGTTCTCGGTTGGGCGATGTTTCATACCGGTGATGCGGAGACGGACCGCCTGCTCGAAGCCGCTCGCCAACGGTTTCTATCGCCCAAACCTGAAGACAGGCAGGACGCGCTGGAGAAACTGTGGGATGCCTTTGAACGGCTGAAGACACTGGAACCCGGCGCCAACAAGCGCGCTCAGGCCGAAGCGATGCTGGACCGTGTCGCCACGCCGGACTCTGGATTCCGGGAAGCCCTTGGGCGGGAGGCCGCTGAGCTGACCTCCATAGGGAACAGCTTTCGCATTCGTCATTCCGAGACGACCCAAGAAACCCTGACCTCTCTGGATCAGGTGGATTATCTGTTTACGCGGATGTTTGCATTTGTGCGTGTGATCCTGAGAGGGACCGGGCGTGGCGGATGATCTTTATCGGCTTATCTTCGGAATTCTGCACGGGATGAGCCACGCCCAAATGAGTCAGGAGCCGGGGCTGGTCGCTGGGCTGGTCGTGCCGGCACCAGAGGGCTTCTCAAAACGGCAGCGTATCGAACTTGCGCTCGAAAACCTCACGCAGGCGGACTTGGCTCGACTGGCGCTCAAATTCGCTGCTGCTCGCAGCGACATCCCGCTTGATGAGGCGGGCCGCAAGGTGCTTGAGGCTGATGATCCACCGCTGACGCAGATCACACGACGAGACGTCGCGCGGATTCTCGGCAACGACCTCGCCGGCGAGCGTAGCACCGTGGAGGTCGTCGAGAGCTACTTCCCGCTTTCCTCACCATTCGAAGCCCTTTTTGGCAGCAAAGGCCAGAGCCTGCGCGACCGCATCGCCCGGCACATGGATCACAATCCCGGCGATTGGTCGGTCGAACAACTGTTTGGAGAAATCGGGGCCTTCGATTGTTCCAGGGCCAGGTTCGGCGCCTTGCTCGAACAAGCTGTTCACCCCCTTTCCCGATCAGGTGATGAGCAGACGAAGACAGTCGAAGCGTTGAACAGGGTGCTCGCGCGGGATGGATATGAGCTTGCGCAGGATGGCGAGGTATCCGGCCATCCGCTTTTCAGTTTCCGCTCTCTGGTGCGGGGGGTTGGCGGCCGGCCGAAAAACCTGATCTTTGCGTCACGAGGACCGAAGCCGGAAATCGGCTTCGCCGATGCGATCAACAACGACATCGTCATTCTGTCCGGCGAAGAGAGCTGCCTGATCTACGACCGGCCGATCAGCGCGAGCGGCCTTCTGTGGTCGGAACTCGTTTCCTGGTGGGGCGACGTTACGCCCGGTGCTGATGCCGCAAGACTCGGAGCGCGTCTCCAGGAATCCCTGGCCTCGGATGCGGAACGCAAGCTTTTCGCGGCCTACTTCAAGGCTTATCGGTCTACCCTCGGCGAGGCGCTGCCCGCGCTGCTGCCGCAGGTCTACCTTCACTATGATCCTGCCGTCGTAAAAACCCTGCGTCACCGGCTTCCATTGCCGCGTCAACGCATGGACTTCCTGCTTCTGTTACCCAGCCGTCAGCGCGTCGTGATTGAGGTCGACGGTAAGCACCATTTCTCGGAAAACGACCTTCCTTCATTGAAGGTCTATGCCGATATGGTGTCGGCCGACCGCGAGCTGCGCCTTGCGGGATATGAGGTCTATCGGTTCGGTGCAAATGAACTGGTCGGTGACGGCGCCGAAGCGAAGATCAAGGATTTCTTCGACAAACTTTTTCGCCTGCATCGCATTCGCCAATGAACTCACTCGCTGATCGGTTGGCGTATGATCAAATCAGGGCGCATTCTCGATCTGGCGGGCAACCCATTGGGTATGTTCACGAGAGAACGCTCGCTCGGCTTCATTTACGAAGGCAGAAAACTTCTCTTCGCTGTCAATCGTGCCAAGCCGCGTCTGCAAGATGCCGATCTCGTGGGCGGTGAGGCTGTAGGCAGAAGCGAGTTCGTTGAATTTCTTCAGTTGGATCCAACCTATGGCGGAAGACGCTATCACCAGCAAAGGTTCGGTTGGCCAAATCATCCATGGTGGATCATGGCGGATTCGGAGGAGAGCTAAAGCGATTGCGGCACCTTGAACGAGGACGCATATCAATATCCATAGGCGAAAACGCTGCCTATTCCAGGTAACCTTTGCTACATACCATTCGCGTTGGTCCGTAATCCGGTCAGTATTATATCGTTGAACACGCTCTGCGAGAGGCAGAGCACGAACCGCATTCATTTCGTTGGTGATCTGATCGCCGGTTACCGGCCGACGGCTTATCGAGTCGCGGACGTGGCTGTTGGCATCCAGAATCGCCCTCAGAAACTCCGAGAATTTCTCTGCTACTGTTGAGAGTTTCGGGGCATCTTCGAATGGCTCAGCTCGCATCATGTAACGCCAGGTTGATGTCTTGATCGACTCCGCCAGCGCTCGGCACCCGTACCACTCTTTCTCAGGTTTTTGGACTGCCATATATAGTAGGAGACCCGTAGAGGCGGCCAGAACTAACGCATAAGCGATGTATAGATCAGGAGACGCTCCAAACCAAATAGAGATCGTCGCTGCGACAGTGAGCAGAAGGTACTGCAGCCGAATAAGCCTTAGATAGGTGGACTGGGCATCGGCGGCGGAGCCGTCTGCCGAGCGGTACAGGGCGGGAAAACTATCAGGCGTCATATCGACGGATCTCCGGGCTATTTCAGTTCAGCGGCCAATTGATTCCACTGGACGACTTTCACGCCGTGCTTCGCCACCCAAGGCGGATTTTGCCGTGGGGCGCCCCCCTTGGGGTGAACCGCCACCACCTTTTTCCCAAGAGCGAGGCTGGTCTCCACTTCCCAAGTCACCCAACGGCTTTGCGCAGTATTGTCGGAGATGTAGACGACACAAACAGATGAGCGCTCTATCCGCTCGCTGATCTTTTGTTTGATATATTCTGCGCGTTCGCTGTCGTAGGGCTCGCGAACAGAATGATCGTTGAACTCGATATCACTGTTCTCGTTCTTCGCATGCGCGCGCAGAAGATTGACCTCGTCCATATCTTCGGTTGCAAAACTGATAAAGACATTTCGTTTGCCGCCCTGAAGCGCCGCCTTGGCTTTCTCCTCCAGGGACCGAATGTCGCCTAACCTGCTCCAGCTCCCGCTACTCCCGCCGCCCATATCAGACCCCCTCAGCCTTGAATTCATTACATGCTATGCACGCTCCACAAGGTGTTTCACCCCCGAGATGACAGGAATAAGTGCCCTCGATGCCTTTAAGCGTCGCGAGTTCGATGACTTCCTGCTTGTGGAACGACGAGAGCGGTGCAAGGACCTTTATTTCACGCCCCATGCTCCTTGCGATCATTGCCTCCGCCTCCTGCAAGAACGCCGATGTCTGGTCAGGAAACAGGCTGGTTTCCTCATGGAGGAGTCCAATCGATATCGCATCGGCGTCGCGCTGAAATGCGTAGGCTGCTGCTACAAGCAGAAAGAGGAGATTTCGACCAGGAGTAAACGCATCCTCCAGCACTCGCTGGTTCGGGTCCGTCAACCCGGACTTAATGAGGCGGCCATAGCCCGACAGGTCGGCCACCTCCAAATCTGGTAGCTGCAACTTGGCCATCGCTGACCGGCAAGCCGCGTGCTCTCGATCGCGGGATCGCTGCCCATAGTCGATGAAAATCGGATATTGCTGAATCCCTTCCTCTTTTGCGAGGTAGGCGACCAGCGTGGAATCAAGCCCACCGGAAACGAGAGTGACAATGCTCATGCTAACGCGCGCTCCGTATCTTGAGAACCCGCAACCCGCATCACTATCCAGATCGCCCAATCCATAAGGCCGACTGCAAATCCGAGCCTATTTGCATGTGAAATCAGTTTATCTTCTTGCATGTGATAGTGTGAAAGCTTCGAGATGGCTCGGCCGGCCCCTGTGTAGAGTCCAATAATCGTCATGTAGTTCAATACGTGGCGATCCAGGACTGCGAGATCGTAGCTGATACCTGCGTTACGCAGGAACATACTCGCCTGCTTTGGCCCGATTCCAGCTACGTTCGACACAAGCCACGAGCGAGCGGTTGCCGCATCTCCGAAGGCATGCACGAGTGAGCACAGGTCCCCGCTTTCCTGCGAGACCGATTCGCGCGCAGAGGCCAATTGCATCGACTTTGATCGAGGAAAGCGATAATTTCGAAGGCTGCCGTTCACCAGTACAGGTTGACGGAGAACCCCGAGGATTTCATCGGCGAGTTCGGCCCGGGGTGCCGATGTGTTGAGGAGAAGCTGCCGTTTATCCAAAGCATCGGCGGTGGCTACGGCAAGCCCATACGGTACTTGACTGCTGAGCAGGCAGCATGAGAGTTCCCACCAGAGATTTCGCTCGTCAAGCGCACTCTGAGAGCGCTTAGCCCGCTCTTCAATCTCCGGGCATATTGCGGCAACGGCGTGCTCCAGCCTGGCAGCATCGTTTCTCATCTGAACAAATCCGGCATTTGATCCCTAAGTTGTTTTGAATTGGATTGGCCCAACAGGCCGACGGCAAATGCTTCTAAGCGATTTGTTGAAGCGGCAGCCTGCAAGTCGTGGGTTAGCTCCCGATAGTAGTCCAAATTATGGAAGGCAACTTTACCTGCGTAGTCTATATTATCGTCGGAGAGCGCAGAAACAGTGATGGCCGAAGCCGCCATCTGCGCCTGGTATGCGAAAAAATCGAAATGTTGGTAGTGATTTAATCTGTGCTGCTGTCGGTCAACGGCAACCCGGCACCACTCTAACCCATCGAAGCTGTCTGCTCCAGCTGCCGTTAGGATCGCTATACTCCATGGATTTCCCGTACCCAAGAGATGGATCGGCTGATAAAAGGATAAGCGATCAAGCTCGTTCCGGACGCGCCTCATGGTCTGTGCGCGCTGGATCAGCCCTCGGCCCAACTCGCGCTCCGCCAGCGCGATCATCGGTGGCTGGAGCTGGTCGGCGACATCCCGCACGACCTCGGGGAGAATAGTAAGATCGTACCCTTTCGACCTAGTGGCGGGAGCATGAATGATTGGAAGGACGGGGGCTTTGGTGAACTTCCTGTCTCGTTCGACCGCTGCAATGACTTGCCCAACCGCACGCTTTCTGTCCCTCGACGGATCCATCTCGTCGAAGCAATACACCCAATCGTGTGAAATCCCTTCCAGCGCCAATTCGAAATCTTGGGGCTTCCAGCTGTCGTCGTCGCGTCGCGTCGCTTCATAATTGCCTGAATCGACGAGGACAAATCCGCCTTGCGCGCGGATACGCTTCAGCTCCTGCTGGATACCTCGAGGGCGGCGGGGTGGAAACAGGTCGTAGGCGGAGACAAGGACCGTCGATGTACCGAAGAGACGAAGAGCCTTAAGAGCTTCGAGAGGAACGAGTTGTGTCTCGTGTGATGACACGGAGAGGAACAAGCTCGGAAGGGGGACTCTACCCGCAGCGATGGCTGATGGGCGGGTTGGCGCCATCCTCGGCGGGACGACAGTCGAAATCTTGCGCATCAGGTGCTGGATACCAGGATGATCGTCTTCTCCGGTCCAGCCCAGAAGATCAACCGCACTATAGCCGTTAAAGCCGTACGGCGCATTTGTCGGAATGATCTTAGCGGGAATAATCGGAATATTATATTGCTCAGCTAAGCGGAGTTCGTCCTTTACATTACTCTTGTCCTTAGCTGTCGGCGACCAGAGCGGAACGACGCATTTTGTATTCTGGATTTCACGTTCGATCACGGTCGAGAAGTCGCCGACGATTTTATCGTCCCACCAAACATCCCATCGGGTTGAAAGTGTTTTTACTAATCTCTCCGCCTGTCCGACATCTTCTCGTGAATAGACTATGTAGACGTCTGACATACGTAATTACTCCCCCCAGAGTAGTGAATCAGAAGTCTCACAAATTATGCGTCGCCGCAACTGTCTAGGCTACGGCAAGATGCACGAGGCCAGGCAGCTCGGTACAAAGACGAGGCGAAGTCGGGAACAATCGTAACGCCGAGATCGGAGAGTGCAGCGATATCGGACCGCTGCTCCTCGTCCAGTATTACAATATTTTGGTGAGATCGCGTTGCGCAGAGTCGTCGAATTTCCGTTGTGCTCAATCCGTCCGCCACTAGAAGTGAAGGTGCATTTTCGAGGAATGAATCTGGGACCTCATCGAGTTGAGGTGAGAGCACTTCAACACCAAGCTCTTTCAGGCGGAAGCGCGCCTCCTCAAGCGTATACCGCCTTCCGATTGTAGATGTTGAGCCATGCAGAACAATCCGGTTTGGTGCCTGCCCTGTTATGGGCTCGCGGCTACTGAGCAAGTCGGTTTGCACCGGAAGGGTCATTGTCTCACAGTAGGCGGACACCGATCGGGAGGCGAGGTCCGCGGCTTCGGCCGCGGAAGTTCCGGCTTCGCCCCAATGATATGCAAACACGGCACTGAAGACATCCCCTGTTCCGATCTTGAAGACCCGAGATGAATAATATGCGGGAATGGTATTAGGTTCGGCATGACGCTCAAAGACGGTGACCCCCCGCACCCCTCTTTTTACGACTATCACAGTCACCCGATCGCCATGCGACATGGCTTTCGCGGCGGCAGTCGCCAAGTCGGTGCAACCCGCATAGCGGCAGAGCTCTAGCTCATTCATAACCAAAGCAAGCCGTTTCGCTGTCGAGCCATTGGCTCCAAATGGCTCAGGACGGACAGCTGTCTGAGGATCGTAAATCGCGCGGACAGCGTGCACGATGGCAGATCCTTCCAGGAACCCGAATCTCAGGACCACATCTCCCGAAACATGTATCGGAGGCTGCTGAGGAAATGACCCAGGTCGCGGCTCGATGTGTGGTTGAGACAGTGGGTGGAAGTACGCAAATGCGATCGCAATATCGGAATGGGTGCGGGATAGCCGCACACCGAGGTCCGACAGTTCGTCCGCTCCCGGGCTGCTCTCGTCCCGTGCATAGGTGTGAAGAGTGCTCCCTGGCGAAAGAGCACTGACGGCTGCCGCCGCGCGCCCGCCCGAGCCAAACTGTGCGTTCCACTTCGGCGTTTCGCACAATTCGCGATATAGTCCACCTGCGATTTGCATGATGCATACGTCCAGCTAATGGCCGATGATTGTCTGCATGCGGGCTAGTAGCGTCGCGGACAACTCGGCCCGACCTTGGTCGTTGTTGAGGTAGCGCACATATCGGAGATGGCGCAGGTCGAACGGGATATCGTGATCGCTTTGTGCAATGAGGATGACCTCTCGACCTAAGGTGTGTGCAATCCCGGCTTCGTAAAATACATTCGGATTTCGACCTGAGCAGTCACAGATCACGATGCGCGAACGATCAATCAGGGAAACGACATCCTGAATAATTGACGCATTCTCCCAGATGTCGTCCGCCCGTCGGCAACGAAGTCCGACACCTTGAGCAGCGTTTCGGATAGCATCAAAAACAGGATTAAACGCCGCATCGAAGGGCATCATGGCGGATGCAAGATGGGGGTCTAAATTCTCATGCTCGGCCAATGGGAAGACCGTTGGCCGCTGTCGCCGGGGGCGTACCTGGCGAAGTAAAAAGCGGTACAAGTCGACCTCTTTCACGGCCCAATGGTTGCGAGAGAATTCGAAATCTCGGGGCATGTCCAGTTCAGCCCGGCTATCATAAAGCAGCGAGTTTGTTAGGGGAGGAACGTCGGGGTCAAAGCTTACCTCGAGTGAGACTTCGCCCCCTACGATGCGCGCCCGGTTTATCTGCCCGACATACGCGGACTCATCGCCGGTCCCCTCTTCGCAGAAGAGACAAGGCAGAGCCGTAAGTTTGTCCAGAAGTGGCGTATTGTTCAATCTGAATAGTTCGGCGATATGCGCTTCCGTATATTCGAACATCCGGCCGATCGGCACAGTGACTCTTCCCGATGGCCAATCAGCATTAAACATCAAAAGATTGAAAATCGACGTCCCCTCCGCGTTAAATTACAGGCCCCAGCTACGATACTGATCCGTGCCGTAGTGCCGTGCTCCCCCGGCCCTTTCGGTGCGGCTCAAATGTTGGAATTCAGTTGGCCAATGTCTTATAGCATGTTCTATGGCCTTCAGTTTGAATGGTACGTGTACAACACAATGATCCCTAATGATCGGCGGGCACAAACTGTCCTGTACGCGGCTTTCATTGAGGTTGACGGCAATAATCGGCAGATCCAAGCTCAACGCGAGTTCTAGCTCCCACCTTACAAAGCGGAAAAGATTCTTGGTCGAGTTTCCAATCAACACCATAACTGCTGTCGATTGTCGCATTCGCTCCCGCAATTTCGATTTTACGTAATCCTCATTCTGAGCACGCGACGTCATGTTGTCGAGATCATGAGAGTCCACGAACTGGAACGGTATTCTGGGGTTGGCATGCCACCCCCGGACATACCGGTAAGCCCATTGGTCGTTATCGCCATCGAAAACGACGTAAGTCGACATTTTCCGTTCCCCCCAAGACTACTTAACGCTGAACCCGATCTACAAAACTCAGAAGCTTCCTTCGCCGCGTGCGAACCCCAACGCGATTCAGAACTCTCGGTCAAAGGCTCGAATCTCATCCTCGAAGGAAGAGTGAGCGTGCCCCTCCAAGAGACATAGCCTCAAACCTATGTTCGATTAAGAGGGAGAATGCGCGGTGCTTCCGGAGAAGCGGTCGTCGAACGTCGGCAGCTTTCCGCCCAGGCATCAAGGTCGCCGACCGCGTACCGGACGTAGCGTCCGAACTTGTAGAATGCCGGCCCCGTATCGAGAGATCGGTAGCATTCGAGCGTATGGGCATCGAGCGCCAGATATCTTGCCGCTGCGTCTGTATCGACAAAGCGGACGGGGCCAGCATCTTCCACGTAGACCGCGCGCGCGAGGAGGTCTGCGGACGGCCATTTTGCTCGGTTGTTAGGTCGCGACATGACGCACCTCCGTTCGTGCTTCGGCAGGGATCGATGTGAAACGGGGCGCGCTCATCGCGTTGCCTCCCTGTTTTCATCATGTCGGGCGCCGGGCGGGGTGGCGCGATTGGCCCCGTTGCGATGGCGGAATGGCCGATAGTTTCCGACCTTGGTGCGCGACGAATACTTGCCGTCTTCCAGGCCGGGAGGCGGCGACGCGGGCTCGGCAACGTCCGCTGTTTCCAGCGCGGCGCCGACCTCGATCTCGACCTCTGTCGACGGTTCCTCAGCGACCGGGGCTTCGGCGCCGACGACGATGCGCCTGCGCGCGGCGACCGCATCCGCAGCCATGCGCACCGGGTCTTCCTCGTTGTGAACGTAGCGCATGAACATGGTGACGGTCTTATGCGCCGTGAGCGCCATACCGACCTTCAATGGCACGCCCGAGTTCGCGATATCGGTTGCGGCGCGATGGCGGATGCCGTGCGTACCGACATGGGGGACGCCCGCTCGGGCAAGGATGCGCCGCCATCCGTGTTGATAGGTATTGTCCGTCATCGGCTTCGAGGGATCGAAGATCGACGGGCACACATAGGGCGACGTCTCGAAGCGCGGAGCCTTGCTGAGCAGCCGGTGAGCCTCGTCGCTGAGAGGCTTCGTCATTCCTCCCGTCTTGCTGTCAGGCCAGGTCACGCGCCGGCGTTCGAGGTCGATCCAGGCCCATTCGAGCGTAAGCACCTCGGACTTGCGCGCCGCCAGCTCGAACTGGAGCCGGATGGCGAGGGTGATGAAGGGATGCTCCAGGCCCTCCCGGTCCGAGCGGTCGAGATAGGCGAAGAGCTT
The DNA here is from genome assembly GCF_029840625.1 of Agrobacterium sp. GD03872. Taxonomy (NCBI): domain Bacteria; kingdom Pseudomonadati; phylum Pseudomonadota; class Alphaproteobacteria; order Hyphomicrobiales; family Rhizobiaceae; genus Agrobacterium; species Agrobacterium sp. GD03872. The sequence goes on along the minus strand of NZ_JAOCCY010000001.1, from coordinate 533,276 downwards.
GCGCATCTCCTCGTCGGTGATGAACCGGGTCGATCCGTTCTCCGCGAATTTCTGGACGTGCCTGCACGGATTGGAGCCGTCTGGCCGATATCCCCACAGTTCGGCGAGGTTGAACATCTTCCGAAGGGCAGCGAGCGTTCGATTGGCGTTCACCGGCCGGTCGGCCATGCCGGTCATCAATTCCGAGATGTGGGCGCGGGTGACTTCATGAGCCTTGTAGCGGCCCAGGCGCGGAAGGATCTGGTTCTTGATGTTCAGTTCGTTCGTCGCGACGGTGGAGGGCTTGTTGTGAAGCTTCGAGTGCTCCTCGATGAACTTGGTGCACAGCTCCTTCATGGTCGGTGCTGCGCGCGCGGCTGTCTTCTCCGCGCACGGGTCGCGTCCATAACGAACCTCCGCGAGCCAGTCCTGTGCCAGGTTGCGGGCCTGATCGACGGTGAGTTCTCCGAATCGACCTAGCGCGGGCTTCCGGCGGACGCCGGAATTGGTCACGTAGGCGAGCATGAAGATCTTGCCGCCGAACGGTGTGACTTTCAGCATGAAGCCCGGTACGATCGTATCGCGGAGTTCGTATTCGCGCTCCTTCGGGCGCGCGGCGTCCACAGCCGTCTTGGTGAGTTTGATTTTGGCCATCAGAGGTCTCCAAACACGTTAGTCGTAGGAGTCGCGCGAGGGTGTCTAGGAGCACGATTCCCGGCTATTGCCGGCAAGTATGGAGAAGTTTGAAGCCTACGATGGTCAAGCTAAATCATTGATCGTAGTAGGTTTTCGCGCTTTTACTTGCAATCGGCGGTGTTTAGAATATCGTCCTTTGGGCCGCTCAAAATGCGGTTCCGAAAGGAGTGCTGGTTCGATCCCGGCTTGGGGTACCATTACCTAAAAATCACATTGATTTTCTTAGGTTTTCCGGCCCGAAATGTCCAAGTAGTTCACACCACATAGAAAAGTTGGACACTTTTGTTCTGCTTTTGGTCAATTGTCGCTGTCGTCTACAGCTTGATCCATAAGCTTCACTGCGCTCTTCGCGAGCACTTTTTGGCGAGCCGCTTTGGTATAGCGGATTACCTCTTTCGATGTTGTATGACCGGTGATTGCCATAATCTGATGTTCGGTCGCGCCGCGATCTGCGAGCCGTGCGGCGGCGGCTTTTCTCAAGCCGTGGGCGCTACAATGTTTAAGGTCGGCTTCATCGCATCGTTTACGAAACCAGTTGCCAAAGCCATTTGACGTGAAGGGCTTATCAAACTCTGTGACAAGCAAGGTCAAATCGCCGCACGGCCCGGCCTCGATAGCCTTCACCAGATTTGGATGAAGCGGCATTTCCAATCTGCGGGGCTTCCTCTTCTTGTCTTTTTCTTGGACGAACCGGAGCCAGCCCTTTGTCATATGCTGCTTTCCAAACAGCACGATATCGCTGCGGCGCTGGCTGGTATAGAGCATCAGCATCAGAGCCAAGTAAGCTTTCGTCCCGATAGGATGTTTCGCAATGAACTGGTCAACCTCATCCTCAGTCCAAGAATGAAAACCTTCCGATCCGGTTTTGAAGTAGGGGATATCGCGGGCGGGATTAACCGCACACAATTCCACAGCGGGCATTGTCGCCCACGCGAATATCGCGCGTAGCGCTTTAAGCCAGCTATTGGCGGCATCCGGCGTCTCCGCCTTTCGGTCCCGAAGGACGCGAACGGCTTTTGCCGTGAATGCAGGAACTGGCACGTCCTCAAAAAGCTTTTTATCGCCCTTCTTGATTGGCTCTTTCCACATAGCCTCAACAATCAGCTTGCGGCGATATCGGGTCTTGCTGTCCAGTTGCTTATATTCCGCACTCTGAAAATAAAGCTGGCATAGCCAGCGGAATGTCCCCTTTCCGGCCATCTTCGGACCGGCGGTTTCCTCTTTCTGGACGCCTTCCAACGCCGCGTAATACGCCGCGTTGAATTCATCGGTGCCGGGCAGACCCGGCAACCGGATTTTCGGTTGGCCTTTGCGTCGAAAATAAAACCGGAGACTGCCCCCGGTTCGATCTTCGACTACATATTTCTTGGCGAATTTCTTGGGCATTTACGCGAAATCCCACTCCTCGTTTTCATCGCCCTCCCCTCCGGGCAAGCGGCCAAAAGCTCTTTCGAGTGACCGCCGGTCCCAAATGGTGCGGCTATTAGCCTTTTTCGGCTTCGGCATTCTGCCATCGGCCACCATTTCGTCAAACAGGGATTTGGAAACGCCGATATAGGCAGCCGCCTGTTCGCGGTTCAACCCGAGAACGGGCGGCAATGGGCAGGCGCTTGCCGGTCTTGGTTCGGCGGCGGCTGTCATCGCTTACCCTCCGTCAAAAGCTTGGTGGCTTCAAGGTCAAGGGTCGTCATGATCTCTTCGAGCTCGCGAGCGGTGTAAGTCGCCCCGTCCGTTTTGTATTCGGGAATACCAAGCGCCCAGAGGCAGTTCTCGGCACGCTCCCGCGCCCACCGTTTTTGGGTCGGTGATAGCGCGTTTTCGCTGAATGCGGTGAGCGCAACGAAACAGAAGGAAAGAACGTTCGCCTTGTCGGCGGCGGTCGGCTTTTTCATCCGCCGCCCTCCTGCTTTGCGGGTGCTGCGGCGAGCATGGCGATTGCGTCCGTGTAACGACCGCTCCCGTTGTGGGCGTAGAGGTGTTTCAGGGCCTTAATCGCACTTTCCCGCGTGACCATCGCCACGTCCTGTACCTGTGCGGATCGCGCGGACACCTTTTCGGCGGCAGCTTCAAGCCCTTTCGCTATGCCAGCTTCAAAGGCCGCCCAATCCGCAAGCCCAATACATTCACCGACATGATAGCTGACTTCGAGTTTCTTGATCTCATCGGCCAAAGCTTTCGCGGCCAAGGCTGGCGGAGGATCAATGAACTTTTCGCAGCATTCCAAAGTGTAAGCTTCGGGCGATCCTACATGAACCGGCCTGCCGCAGCACACCGGGTCCGCAGTGAGCGGGGCGGATTCCTCCCGCTTGATGACCGAATAGATTTCCGCGATGACGGAGGCATCCTCAATAGCGCCGCCGAAAACCTCGTCTACGATTTTGCCCAAAAGGGCGCGGCTGATCACCTCACTCATGCTGCACCGCCTTTCTTTCTCTCGGCGCGTAAGATGCGCATCGCGCGGTTGCGGGTGCGCTTGGCGAGGATGATTACTCCGTCCATTTCAACAACGATCCGCCGCGCCGCTTCCTCTTTGGTGAGGAAGTCGCCCGACTCATTTTCGGGGGCGGGGCTAACGCTTCGCTCCATAAGGTCGCCATACGCGACAACATAGCGACGATTATCCATTGGTGCCGCCCTCCTGCTTTGCAGGTGCTGCGGGGAGTTCGTAGACGCCAAATCCTTCGCGCTGGAGGGCTTGCAGAAGATAAAGTCCCCGATCTATCCAATCTCCACCGGAATGGATTCCAGAGCAAGCTCGCCCAAGCTTATGAGCTTCGTTGTTTCCGGGCTGATGCTCAAATGTATAAGCCCTGCGTTCTTCTGGTAGGTCGAATGCTCTACCGTAAATGCCTAGCCTGATTGTAATGCCGGTGCGCGCGCACTCCAAAGCCGTCACGTCCACGGATGGCGCGGGCTGTCTCGGGGATTCGTAGACCGGGAAAGCGCGCGGATCGTTTTTGTCGCTAATCCACATCGCGCCAAATGGAACATTCTGGACGGGTGTTTCCTCGCCATGGCGGAGCCATGCCACCGGTTCGGCGCTACGGATAGCGGCCTCCAATTGGTCGGCTAAGGCACCGATGTTCCGCACGTCGCGATCTTCGCGAAGTACCGCGACGATGCGGCTGCGAAGGTCATTTGAAGCTTCGGTCGTCACGGCGCTCATGCTGCACCGCCTTTCCGTGGAGTGAACAATGCTGCGCGGTATAGCCGCTCAAGTTCGGCAACGATAAGTGCGCCAGCCTTCACCAGATCGTGTTCCCGGTCTTTCGGCTTCCACCACTTCAAATCCCAAGGCCAGAGTGTTTTCGCCCATGGCAGAAATTTTTTGCCAGACTGAACAGCGCCGGTAACCGCGTAAATTCCAAGGGTGTAAGCGGCTGCTGCCCGCGCCAGTTCGCCATTTACGTGCGTGTCGTCGTGCTCTGGAAGCCATCCTTCCTTTTCGATCTGGCGGCGACGTTCGGCGGCAATGGCCTGCACGGCAGGGCTATATGCCTCGCGGCTGATGATAACCCGCAGATCGTGAGCGGCGCGCAACGTAGTGTCCGACAGCAAGCCGCCGTTGCCACCCTTGCCGCCTGCGCCGTTCATGTCGAATTCGACGCAATCAATGAGCTTCTTCGCTGCTTTGATGATATCTGTCATGGGGTCACCTCAAGGTTTTTCCGCCAGTCAAAAAAGCCAAGTGCGCCTTTGACCGGGATGAATTCGCAGGGTTTGGGGTTTGCCAGTACGAAGCCGTAGGGACCGAAGAACCACGGGCTTTCGTGGCGCGTGACGCAATCCACGATCTCGACGGTTCCGACGATGCCGCCACGCGGCAGGCGGCGTTCGTCTTTACGGCCCGGAAAGATAAGCCCGGTTTGACCTTCGGGATGTAGAGCGGCACGGGCCACGTGCAGACCGTCAAACCACTCTTCCGCCGTCATGCCCTTCGCGGCGTGGATGCAGACCGGGCCGCGATACTTCGTCGCCCACGTCCGGTTCTCGACAGGCTTGCCGAGTTCGAAAATGCAGTAAACCCACGGCTGTCGGACCGACAGCGCCAGTTGCGGCAGGGCGGCGAGAACGGAATGCTGTTCGGGCGTCATGCAAGGCCCTCCGGGAATGCGTTGTGTTCAACGCCGTCCAGCACGCGGCCTGCCACCTTCTTGCCTACCAGTTTAACGGCATGGTGGGTGTCCGGCTGCGGCAATACGCGCGCCCAACTCCATGGCTTGTGATCAAGCTCGATCAAATATCCTGTTCGGGAAAGCGCGTGCGTGGAGCATTCCTTTTCGGACCGCTCGATATATTCCGCGTCCGTTTCGGTTTCGGTCCGCTCAAGTTTCCAAGGGACGGGCTTCCATGCGCCCCATTGCTTGAACAGAAACGGAATCCCATGGATTTGGCACTGGTCGCGCAAAGCGCGTGTCCAGTCGGGGTGCATCGGACGTGCGCCCGGTCCGCTTTCTCCGCCTGCCACAACCCACATAGGAGGGCGCGCAAGGTGTGCTTTGCCATCGGGGCCGACTTTCCGAAGCGGCGTAGCGAGCAGATCAAGCGGGCCTAACAGCGGTTCGGCAGAGACCCAAACCATCCAGCCACGCTCTGCGATATCTTCCATGAATGGCCAGCGCGCGGAATACCGGGGCTGATCTTCGGCGGATGTGCCAAGCCAGATATTAGGAAACGGCAGGTGTCGGCGCGCAAACAAGTAGTCGCGCATCCGCTCCGGCCTCTTGGTCAAGACCTGAAACGTGTGCTGCGGGGCGCTCGCCATGACGGCGAAAACCATGTCAATCCAGTCGTCCGGCACGCCTTCGGCAAAAAGGTCTCCGTGGGCGCAAACGAAGATCATTCGCGGACGGCTCCAGCGCAACGGCTGTTCCATCCACTCCGCATTAAGACGCACCTTGCCGTTCCAAACGGGGCCGGACTTCGTTTCAACCGTAAGTCCTTCCCGGCTCCTGTGATTTTTCAGGCGGGTTCCGGCGAGCTTCATTGCATAACAGTTTGTGCAGCCCGGAGAGACTACAGCGCAACCCGTGATCGGGTTCCAAGTGGCGTCGGTCCACTCGATTTTTGTATTGTCGGACATGGTTGGGTTCTCTCTGGCTGGATGGACGCGGGCGGCGACCGCCCGCGCTCCGGGTGAAATCAGGCCGACATTTCCGGCTTGCCCGCGAACTTCGGCAGGCCAAGTTCTGCGGCGGTTTCGTACAGGGCGAAGGTAACGGCCTTGGTGATGTGGACATCGGGCCGGTAAAGCATGCACGTCCACGAAAGCTTGCCTTCGCGAAGGCGGTAGCGCAGGCGCACGGGCAAACGGATGCTTTCACCCTGGAAAAACGGCGCGATATTGAGGACGAATACGCCCGGCACGGTGATCGGATCGCCGTTTGCGTTCTTGTGGTCTTCCTCAAAGACGATCTGGCTTTCGCCGGTCTGCAATTTCACGGCGGTCTTGACGCGGGTTTCAGCGTTGATCTGCAAGCCCTGCGAAAGCACTACCAGTTCATTTGGGTAAGCGATCTTTGCCCGGAACAGCAATTCGAGGTCTTTCACCTCATCCGAGTCCGGCGCGGCGAGTTCGGCAATATGGTCTTCTACAAACTCCGCAAACTCGTTTTGCGTCAGCGCTTTGCCATTGATGCCCTGCCAAGCTTTCCATTCTTCGGAAAGCGGAAACGCATAGTGCACGCGGTGCTTGCCGTTGTCCGGGTCGCCGCCATGATAATCGATGACGGCGGTAAAGGCCGGGCTGCGCCAGTCCGTAACCGCAAAAATCACGCTGTTGCCTGTCTTGTGGCGCTCGACAAGCTGGACGAAGGACTCCAGCGTTTCGACATTGGCGGTGCCATGCTTGCGCTCCGGGCGGGTGCGCCACGGCGCGAAGATCGCGGACACGTCCGACAGCTTGCCGCTGGTAGGGTCCAACAGCGCCGGAACGGCGGCAGGAATGCCCTTGGCGTCGGCGGGTGCCGGAACCTGCACAATCGCGGCGTTGGTCTGCGCCGCAAGCTTTGCGATCTCGGCGACTGCGGTGTGGGTGAGTTGGTCCATTTCGGTTCCTCTGTTGGTGCGCCGGTCATTGGCCGGACGCGGTTGCTAAGTTTGGGAAATCAGCCTGCGGAGACTTCGCGCGGTGAAAACATGTCGTGCTGGCGGGGATGCTCGGTCGAAAGCGCGCCGTCTTCGACAACCCAAAAGACCGAGTTCTTGCGCGGCAGCTTCGGGGTTTTGGATTCCATGTCGGCGGCAATCGTCACCATGCCGTCCTTGACGGACAGGGAGAGTTTCAGGGTAACTGAACCCTTGAAAGACTGCATGGGATTGGCTTCGGACATGTCCGAAAGTTTCTCCAGCGTCTGGCCGATCTCGGCGGAGAAGGCGGGGTTAAGCTGGCCGTTTTCCAGCATGCCAATGATGGTGGAGGCATCGCGTATTTTCTTCATGCGGATGGTTCCTTGTTGTTTGGAGGAAGGTCACGCGCGCCCGGCGGCGGCGTGGTGGCGCTTGATCTCGGCGATGCTGGTGGCGCAAAGCGCCGCGCCGCCGATGATGGCGAGAATGAGGACGGCGCAAACGCAGGCCAGAAAGAACCGGCCATAGGGCGGCGTTGCCTGCTGCTGGCGCGCTGTCGGGATCATGGGTGAAATTTGGATCAAGGCTGTCTCCATCCGTTCGAGAAACCGCCCCGCGCGAGGCGGAAACCGGAGCGGATGGAGTCACTCGGTCGCAGTAGAGAGACTGTCGATTGTGTTGGTGATGTTATCGTAAGCTTCTTCGAGGTAGCCCACGCCTTCCTCTAGCAATCGCTGCGCTTCTTCGGCTTGCTGGCCTTTCTCGCCCTGCTGGAAGCTCTCCGGCATGTTGTCGTAGTATTCCTGCTCTTCTTCGGCCAGCACGTTGACCTGATCTTTCAGATCCTCGATGCGGTTGCGCAGTTCGTCCAACTGAGAAGAGATGACGGCGATATTCTTACGGCGTTCCTTATTCATGGCTTTCTCCGGTGATGCTGTTGGATGATGGCCCGGAGGCCATCGCCGAACGGCATCAGGCCGCAGCACGCGCATCGCGAACGCGCAGGTCATGAAAGCGGGCAATGGCAGCATCGCCGCAGCGGTGGATTTCATCGGCGGTGAACCATTCGCGAAGGTCGGCTTTCGTGCAGCCTTCGCCTACGCGCTGGATGGCATCCGCCATCGCCTGCGTCAGTTCGGTGTCATTCGCGGTATTGATGCGCATTCCGGTATCTCCTGATTGGGTTGGGTGTGAGCCTTTTTGCCTCATGCTCGGGAGGGCTTTTCAGCGGGACAACCGGCCTGCGACGAAGCCGATTGCGACCAGCAGGACGCTGGAAACGAGGTCCATGGCGAAGGAAAAGAAGAGGGCCTGCATGGTGACGAGAAGGCCCGCCGCCGTCGCCAAGGCGATATTCTTCGCGGTCGCCATGGTTAGAGGTACTTGGCCAGATCAAGCCCGACAGTGGACGCGATCTTTGCGAGGACCGCTTTTTCGTCGTCGGAAATGCCACCGCTGTCTGCCACGTCCAGCGCGACCAGAAGCACGGTTTCGCTCATGTCGTGATCGGCCTTGATGTCTTCGATCTCCTTGAAGAGACCGGCCTTGCCCACGCGGCCCACGGCGCGGCTGCACATCTTGTCCATCGTGGTTTCGATGGCTCGGGCATCGAACGCGCCGGAAAGGGCGGCGTTGGACTTTACGGCGGCGACAGCGGCCAGAAGCTCCTTGTCGTCAAGCTCGCCGTCAGCGGTGGCGACGAGTGCGGACGCGGCGCAAACCGCTTCCAGAAAATCGGTCTTGCCGGAAAACTTCTTTGCCTTGTCTCCGACGAGGCTTTTGAACATTGCAAGCATAAGGCTCCATCCTTCTTTCGTTGAGGGAGCCGGGCGGCATGTTCACATTTCGAGGGTGCGCCGCCCGGCAGTCTGCCCGAGCCGCAACGAGGTTGAGCGGTCGGGATGCAGCGGACGGTATTCGGGACATATCCCGAAGTCAAGGGACAAATCCCGAAAAGGAATGTTTAGCGGGATAAATCCCGGAAATCGCGCATAAAAAAAGCCGCAAATGACGCGGCTTTTTGCGAGATTAGTGCGAATCAGATGTTGGAGCGTCGATAGCTTCCCGTCACAACTCCACAAATGACGATCTCTGTGGCGTCATCGCCGTCCAGCCGAAGAGGCTGGTGTTTGGGATTGCTGCTTCTCGGCGCAAGTAACATTTCGCCATCGCTGGCGTGGTCAATAACTTTCAGTGTTGCTTCTACCAGATGACCACTTCGCCGCTCAACGTGGACAATTAATCCCGCACGTATCGACAGGCCACTATCCGCAAAGTCTACGACTGACACATAGCTTCCATCGGGAAATTCCAAATCCATCGAGTCGCCTTTAACCCGCAAACCGTATTGTTTCGCATATGGAAAGCGCGGATCGCGAGCAACCGGTATCACTTCTCTCTGCTCTGGATCGTCGTCTACGATGGACATATCCAGCCATGTTCCTGCCTGGATATCCCCTTTCACGATAAGGCCATTAAGCTCCGCGTGGGTGACGGTACTCGTAGGAGCATCAGGAATCGCCCCTGCTGCCGGGTCGCCAAGGAACCAATCAACCGTGGTGTTCAACGCCGTTGCCAGCTTTTCCAACTTTTCGACTGTGGGGTTGCGCGACTTGCCGCGAAGGATATCGCGAACAAAGCTTTCCCCCAAGCCCGCCCGCTTGGCGGCGTCATAAGCGTTAATGCCTAGGATATCCATGCGGATTCTAAGGCGTTTTTGCAGCGATGTTTCCATGGCTACTTCTTGCACGGGGTGGATATTCACGTCCATCGGGAAGCGTCCCTTGACAATTCGGGATGAATCCCGAATATGGGTTTATGCAAAATCGTCCTCTCATCACCGAAACCGATATTCGGAACTGTCTGATTGAACGCGCCACCGCATATGCGAAGGCTGCGAAGACCAGCTTTTCCGCAATCGGTGTCGCTTCGGTCGGCGATAGCAAGTTTCTCTCGCGTGTGCAGTCTGGCTTGAGCTTCAACATCCGCACCTATCAAAAGGTGATGGACTGGCTCGACGATGCGGAGCGCTCTGTTTTTCGTGAGGCCGCAGAATGATTGGCCTCGTTTCCCATTCGCGCGGCCAATCCTCCCGGCCTGCTGCGACCCGCGCCGGTGCGCTTTCCTTCTTCTCGCCCGGCGCGGGCAACTCTCGTTTTGCATGTGGGCCTCCATAACTTCCTGACGCCCTGAAACTCTCATCTCCAATCAATTCCCACCACGGGAAAAACGCCGGGATTTTCCCGGCGCGGGAAAGGTATTGTCTCATGATTTCAAATGCATGGTTTCACCGTATCAAAGCCGCGCAACGTGACCTTATCCGCCTCGTAGGCGGTATTGAGCGAGCGGCGGAAATTTCCTCTATTTCGAAAAGCCACATCGGGCGCATGAACAACGCGACCGACCCGGAATTGATGCCGCTGCATGCCGTCTACGCGCTTGAAAGCGAATGCGGCGTGCCGGTTGTCACCTCTGCGATGGCCGAACTTAACGGGCGGCGGCTGGCCGACCCGGAAAATGAGCGCGCTGCCGAACAATGCGTCGTCGTCACCTATTCCGAAATGGTCCGCAAGGCTGGCGATCTGATTTCCGGCGGCGCGGTTGCGATTGCCGACATGGTGGTGACGCCAGCCGAAGCGACCAAAATGGACCGTGACGCGGCGGAACTGGAAGCCGGTCTGGCCGCGTTTCGCAAGGCGCTCGCCAGTGTGAAAGCCAAGGGCGGTCACAAGGTCGGGCTTAGCGTCGTCGGGGGTGCGGAATGAAGCGCCAGACCGATCCGGCTATTAGCGAACTGATGAAACGCCCCTTGTCCGAACGTGCAAGGGGCTTTTTGCGGCATGTGAAATGCGAGGGCGGCAAGTTGGATTTGTCCGCCCTTGGCCTCGCTTACCATATCGTCGCCGAAGAATGCCGCAGCTGCGGCTATCTGCACATTACCGCCGATGGAGAGACTGCGAAGCTTACCGGCTTGGGGCAGGCGTACCTTGATCGTTTGATGAGGTCGCACTGATGGCCCCTTACAAGCAAGTCAAGCTCCCCAAGCCCGGCCCGAACGCTCTTGCGATCATCACCAACGCGGTTCGCGATGGTATGGTGACAGTCGAATCGCAGCAGCAGGGCATCAGCGCGAACAAGTCCGTCAGCAACGGTTACCTGACGCGGGATAAGAAGGACGGCAGGACCTATTACCCCACCGACCGCGCCCGCGAAATGCTGGCGATGCTGGAAGGCATTGCGGAACCGGGCGACATGCCGGAGCGCAAAACGGAAACTGCCGTGGTGCCGGTCGCGGATGCTTCTGGTCTGGTCGCTACGGTGGAACGGGCACGGGCGCTGCTGAATGAAGGCGACGTAATGAACGCCCGCATCGTCGCGTCTGTCGCCTATAATCAGGCCAAGACCGCCGCGCAGTTCGCCGAACAGATCGGGGCAACCGAAAAGCTGGTCGCAAAGGCTCGGCGTATGCAGGCCGACGCGCTCTTGATCGAAGCCCGCGCAAAAATCCTCATTGCCGACAAATGGGACGAGGCGCAGGCGGCGGGCGAAGTTTCCAAGGGCGGCAGGCCAAAACCCGTTTCAGATGGAAACGGGTTAACGGCGGTCGATACCGGACTTTCTCGCAAGGAAATCCACGAAGCCCGCAAGCTTGCTGCGGCGGAACATCGTGAACCCGGCATCGTCGAACGGGCGATTCAGGCGCGGCTTGCTGCCGGGTTGGAGCCGACGAAGGCAAATCTTCGCGCGGCGGTCGGCACGGCCAGCGCAACGAAGGAAGAGCGCGGAGCGAACCTCTACGAGACGCCGCCCGAAGCGATGTTCACGCTGCTGGCGCTGGAAGAATTCACCGCATGCGTCTTTGAACCAGCCTGCGGGCGCGGCGCGATATCGCGTATGCTGGAAGCGTTTCATTACGCCGTGGTGCTGGCCGATATCAACGACTACGGCACGGCGGACAGCAACGGCGAATTGCAGGCGGTGCAGGACTTCTTGACCTCGCAGCCGCCGGAAGCCGGCTCATACGATATCGTCACCAATCCGCCTTACGGCGATATACTCAATGCCTTCGTGGCCTACGCCCTCCGCGTCTACAAGCCGCGCAAAATGGCGCTTTTGCTCAATCTGAATTTCCTTTGCGGCTTCGCGGACGATGACCGCAATTTCGTCATGGACGATTGCCCGCCTGCGCGTGTCTACGTCTTCAAGCGCCGCCTTCCGATGATGCACCGCGACGGATGGGACGGAAACAAGGCCAGCAGCCGCATGAACACGGCGTGGTTTGTTTGGGAACGTGACGAGGCCGGAAACTATGGCAGCGCCACCATTGTCCGCCGCGTGGACTGGAAGGATTTCCAGCCAAAGGAAGTTGCCGAGACGGCGGAAAGCGAGGTCGCATGATGACTGTCGCTTTTTTCGTATGCGGTTTGCTGACCTGCCTTTGCGCTGGCGTCCGGTTCAACGAATGCCCCCTTGATTTGGTCAGTGGGTCGATCTGCTTCGCCGTTGGCGCACTCGGTGCGAGCATGATGTATCTGGCGATGATGGCGGGCTGAACGATGAACAAGCTTGTCGATCCTGCCCGCGCTCGCGAGCTAAAAGCCGTTGATCGCCTGCGCTACCTTTCGGCGCGCATGGACGGTGATGTATGGGCATTCGAGCCGCGCGGAAACAACATCGCCGTCATCGCCCGCCGTTCGACGGGTGACGAGGCGCTTATCTGCACGTTGCATGCCGACGCCCTGCCGGACGAACGCGACCTGATTTGCGGGGCGGCGGAAAACCTCGCCTTCCTTTTGGGCCTTATTGGTCGGGCATCTGATGCCGTTCGGAACCTGAAAAAGCAGGTGGAGGCGCAGCAAGCCGCCGCCCTGCGGAAAAAGTACGCGGCGCAGGCCGCAATGCTGCTTTCCGACCGCACCTTCCAGCGCTTCCTTGAAATCAAGGGCGCGGGCGGGCCGGTGCGCGACAAGGCGCAGGCGGACACCCGGTTGAAAAGCATCCTCGCCATTTCCAGCAAAAAAGAAATCGACAACGACCCACGCGCGCAAGCGGCCTTCCTTCATTTTCGGAAGGACTTCGAAGCGTGGAAGAGAGGGGATTCCCGGTGAGCGACCGCATCTTTCCAGAAGTTTCCATCCCCTACGGCGACAAGTCCACGAAGGCCATGCAGATCACATGCGCCTGCTGCGGTGCTGTCGCCTATTTCCCGCATCAAACCGGGGTCAACCGCAAGCCGCCAATCGCGGCAACACAACATTTCCAGAACAAGGGATGGGTGGTCGGCAGCAATCCGCGCAAGGATTTCTGCCCGATCCACGCCGCCCCGGCCAAGCGTAAAGGACAAAAAGCCATGGTGGAGACGGTAGCGACGATTGCAGACAAGCCGCGTGAAATGAGCCGCGAGGACCGGCGCATTATCAACGACAAGCTGGATGAGGTTTACGCCAAGGACGCCTACAAATCCCCCTGGACGGATTCTGCCGTGGCGAAGGATTTGGGCGTGCCCCGTGATTGGGTGGCGCAAGTCCGCGACCAGTTCTTCGGCCCGGCAGGCTCGAACCCGCTTTATGATGAGTTCCTGAAAGAGACAAAGTTGGTGGAAGGTGCGTTCCTCGCCTGCGAGGAAGCGACCGCGCGCGCCGAAAAGGCCGCTGCTGACCAGCGCCGGGCGCATGGTGATCTTTGCAAGGCGATGGACAGCTACCGCGCGCTGGCGCGCAAGGTAGAGCGGGAAATCAGCCGATGACCGACCTTATGCCCATCGTTGAAATTCTGGCGGACTGCCAGACGGACGCGGCGCGCGCGGACTGGCTTTTGCGCGCCCCGCAAGGCGTCATTTACCGCGACCACACCACAATCCGCCGTGTCTTGCAGGAAGCGCATTTTACGCTCGGCGTTGACGCGCTGGATGTGGAATTCGCAGCTATCATCGCCACGCGCCTGCCGGACGGCGGATTGCCGCATACGGTCGTTCTCGGCGTCCACGCTGTGCGCTCTTTCCTGCGCGACGTGGTGCGGAAAGGCGGTGCACAGTGATGGAACCGGATCACGGCGCAATGTCGCGCGCATGGTCTTGGCGTCACGCGGTCGGTAAATCCGGCCTGCCGCCTATCACGCGCCTCGTGCTGCATACGCTTGGCCTGAAAATGGATGCGACCGGCGGTTCCTGCTATCCGCCGATTTCGGAACTGGTGGACCTGACGGGCCTCGACAAGAAAACCGTCCTGAAACACCTCGAAATCGCCGAAGAGAGCGGTTGGATTGTCGTAACGCAACACGGTTTTCGCGGCCAGAAATGGAAGCGGAACGAATATGTTGCGCGGTGGCCGGGACGCGACCTTTCCGGCAATGCAGCCAGTAACGAAGACAGCGAAGGTGGTGGAAATCCTCCACCACGTTCCGACGACGCATGCGCCTCCCAAGGTGGTGGAACAGTTCCACCGCGTTCCGTCGCCAAGGCGGTGGAAATCGTTCCCGAAGGTGGTGGAAATGACGACCGGAAGGTGGTGGAGGAGTTCCACCAAGATAAGAATCTTCCAACTAACATTCCAGAAAACTCTCCAGCCGCTGGCGCGGAAGAGGGAGTTTTGAAAAAGGTTGATCGAAAAAAGATAGAGCATGCTTTCACGCTGTGGTTCGCGACGTGGAAAAAGGGCGATATCGAATATGCCCGCAACGCGTGGTTCGCTCTTTCCCCGGAAGATCGGACCGAGTGCGTGGAGCGGACGCCCGCCTATCTTCGTTGGGCCAAGCCTGCCGACCTGATGGCCGCAGCGGTCTACCTCAAAAACCGTCACTGGCGCGACCTGCCGGAGCATGTTCTTGCTGAGCCGATCAACGCCCATGGCATTGCCAAGGTCTGCGGCAAGCTCTGGATGGGAACGCGCTTCGAGGCGTTGTCGAAAGAACCGACCGGCCTGCTGTATGTGACCAGCTTTGACGAAACCCGTATCGCCAAGGGCATGATTTCCCGCGAACAGCTTATGTTCGAAAAGCGCCGTGACAATGGCTGGCCACTCGTCAACACCATGCGCGACCTCGCCCGTCGCCGCGAGCCTTTCAACACTTCGCTCTCGCTTCTCCCCTTGGTGCAGGACTTCCGGCAGGTGCACCGCGACACCGATCTGTTCGCAGCTTGGAAGCACCTGCATGAACGCAACGGCTGGCCCTTTATCGAGCATCCGCCCGAATGGGTCTACTTCCCCCCGGTCGATGACGGGGCTGACGATCTCGAAGCGGCAGTTGATGCCGCGCTTTCCAAATTTCTTTCCACCATCAGCGAGGGACGCACCAATGATGCATAACGTGAAGATTTATGCCGCCAGCAAGCCGGTCAACCCGGAGCTTTATGACCTGTCGCGCTTTGCGTCTCTGTTCGACCAGATGCAGAACACGAAGCGACTCAACGTCACCATGCTTTCCATGGCGGCAGAGAATCAGCCGGGGAAACACGAATGGTTCGTGGTGGAGACGAAACATAAGGCGGAAAAAGCTGTTGAAGACGCCCTTAGCAAAGCCGGGGTGAAAACTTTTTTGCCTATGGAGAACGGCGGTAAACAGGTCGTTCGTGGTCGGGTTATCCATGATGTTTCTCGCCCGATGATGCCCGGTTATGTGCTGGTCAACATCGTGTATTCTCCCGCCGCAGTTTGCGGGATTGCCCGGCTGGAAGGTGTGGCTGGCTTCGTCGGCGGCATGATCACGCCGCATCGTGTATCAGACGAGGAAATGAATCGATTCAAGCTCTTCGGTACTCAGGAGCTTGACCTTGATTTGGAGCACTGCAAGAGCTTTCGGCGGGGCGACGGCGTTCGTTTCAACAGTGGGCCGTTTGCGGGTTTCACTGGCCATGTAACCAAACTGCGCAAGGATAAGGTGGTTGACGGCGAACGTATCGCGAGCGGCGCTATCATCGTCGTAGAGATGTTTGGTGCTGTTACGCCTGTCGAAACCTCTCTTGCATTGCTCGAAAAGTTGTGACTATGCATAGCGCAGGATGATCTGCTGATCCTGTGCAAGCGCGTCGGTCTCGACCGGCGAGTGGAGTTAAAGCCTCCCACGCGGATATGCCGGGTAGACCCTGCCTTGACCCTCTCGCCAGAGAGACCGATTCAAGGCCAGTGCGACAGCTATATCATCGGCGGACTTGAGCGAAGGCGACCCTAACCCGGTCGCCTTTTTCGTTTGCATAGGTATAGGCAACTTTTGGGAAAATTGGACGATGGCTGTTCTGTCCATGAAGTGGGCCGACCGCAACCTTGCGGAATACGGCGACCGGATAGCGGAACTCAAACGGCGCTTCCCAACAGTTCTACCGCGTATCGTCAATCAGGTCGGTAACAGGACGAAAACCGTTGTCATCCGCGAATTGACGAAACAGACGGGCTTGCCGCGTGCCACCATCGTTAAGGCCATCGGAAATCCGGCAACCGCGAAGCCGGGCCGGTACGTGTATGACATGACCACGCGAGGCGGCAACATCCGTCTCAAATATTTGCGCCCGAAGGAAACCGAAGCCGGTGTCGTGGCGCGACCATTCGGAAAGCCGACGCTCTATCCCGGCGCGTTCCTGCGGGGTGGACAGTTCCCCGACCGTAAGCCGGTGGCGGAGTTCAATGGCCATGCCTATTACCGGCTCAACCGCTCCGGCACGAAGATTACCTTCGCCCGCTCGGGGGTCTTCATCCCGAAGGAAATGACCAGCGGTGCAACAGCCGAAGCATTCCAGCGCATAGCAGCGCCCTTGCTGAAAGAGCGGGTCGAAGCCGCCCTTGCCAAGCTGGTCCCCTGACCGGCCACCCCGACCCCCGGTCGCAACCCGCCCCATACCCCCCCCTCGGTCGGGTCCTCCCTCAAAAGAGGCCAAGTAGCGGGTGTGGGCGACTGCGGGATTTCGCTCTGTGAAGAAAATTATAGGGGGGTTCCACCGCCCTTTCGATGGAATCGGAATCAGATGGCAAAGAGCTATCCTGACGAGTTGCGTGAACAGGTCGTGGCCTTCATGGACGAGGGCCATACGGTTCGGGAGGCGGCGGCAAAGTTCAACGTCAGCCCGAGTTTCGCGGCCAAATCGCACAAGAAACATGCGGAAGCTGGCGAAAGCCTCCCGTTGCTTACCGAAACGGCACCTGCCGAACCGGAAAAGCCTTCGCTCGATATCGAAATCACCGCATCCGAACTGGCCGAACTGCTGAAGGTTTCCAAGCGGGCGGTGTCGGATTTCGTAGAGCGTGGAATCGTGGTGAAGACAGAACGGAATCGCTTCGATCTTCGCCAGTCTATCCAGCTTTACTGTGAGCATTTGCGCGGTGTTGCCGCCGGTCGCGGCGGTGACGGCGCGGATGTTCTGACTGCCGAACGCGCCAGACTGGCGCGAGAACAGGCCGACCAGACGGCCATGAAAAACGCGGCCATGCGCGGCGAAATGATTTCGATGACGGACGTGCGCAACGAATGGGTTTCGATAGGCCGACGCATCCGCAACGCCGTTTTGTCGGTGCCTTCGCGCTGTCGGCAGATGCTCCCGCACCTCACGACTTACGATGTTGACCTGATCGGTGAAGAAATCCGGTCGGCGCTTACCGAACTTGGTGACGAGGACGATGACAACGGCGCTGGCGACATTGCGGCGAGCGGTATGGGACAGCCTGTTGCCGCCGCCGAAACTTCGGCTGTCGGAATGGATTGAACATACCGTCCATCTGCCGGAAGGCGTTTCTTCGCTCACGGGCAAGGTTCGGCTGTGGCCTCCGCAGCGTGAGATTGCCGACGCGATTGGCGATAGCGCGATTGAGCGGGTAACGCTGGTCAAGCCGGTCCGCGTCGGCTTCACGACGCTGCTGACCAGCGCCATGGCAAGCTTCTGTTCGAACGACCCGTCGCCGATCCTTTCGCTTCTGCCGACAGAGGCCGACTGCCGCGACTATATGGTTTCGGACGTCGAACCGATTTTCGATGCCTCGCCAGCGCTTCGCGGTCTCTTGACCGGCGATACCAGCGAAGGCGGACGCAACACGCTTCTTGCCCGTCGCTTTCCCGGCGGCTTCCTGAAAGTCATTGCCGCCAAGGCACCCCGCAACCTGCGCCGTCACAATGTCCGCATCCTCTTCATTGACGAGGCGGACGGCATGGATGCGACGAAGGAAGGGTCGCCGATCCTGCTGGCGGAGCGCCGCACCCTGTCCTTTGCGGACCGCAAGATTGTCATGGGTTCGACGCCTGTTTACGAGGCGACCAGCCATGTGTTGCGAGCCTATGAGCAATCGGACAAGCGAATTTATGAGGTGCCTTGCCCCGAGTGCGGTCACTTCCATGAAATCACATGGGCCGATATCCATTGGCCCGAAAGCGAGCCGGAAAAGGCGTATTATGTCTGCGCCGAATGCGGTTCTGTTGTGGAGGAACGGCACAAGCCGGGCATGGTGGCGAATGGCCGCTGGCGCGCTCTTCGACCGGAAATCAAAGATCATGCCGGTTTCCGCATGAACGCCCTGATTTCGCTTCTGCCTAACGCCTCCTGGGGGCGGCTGGCGCGCGAATTCGTCACTGTCAAAAACGATCCTTCGACGCTGCAAACCTTCGTCAACACCATCCTTGCCCAAGGATGGAAAGAGGACGGCGACGAACTGGACGATATCGAGCTTGCAGGCCGCGCCGAAGACTTCGGGCTGGAAAATATCCCGATCCAAGTGCTGATTATCACGGTCGGCGTGGACGTGCAGGATGATCGTCTGGAAGCAACCTTCGTCGGTTGGGACAAAGAGGGCATCCCCTATGTTCTCGGCCATACCGTTGTGTGGGGTCGCTATGATGACCATACCACATGGGCGGAACTGGACGTTGCCCTGACGACGCAATGGGACCATCCGCTTGGCGGCAAGATCAAGGTCGATGCCGTTTGCGTCGATAGCTCGGACGGCGAGACCATGGAAACGGTCTATCGCTTCGCGTTCCCGCGCTTCAATCGCCGTGTTCTGGCAATCAAGGGTGCTGCGGGCAACCGGCCATGGATTGAGCGCTCCAAGACCAGCGTGAAGGGCGGACGGCTTTTCATCGTCGGCGTGGACGGCATCAAGAGCCACATTTTCGGCAGGCTGACGCGGCCCAAGACCATCCGGTTTTCGAAAGACCTGCCGGATGTTTGGTACGAGCAGCTTGCGGGCGAAAAGATGGAGGTCCGCTATCTGCGCGGCCAGCCAAGCCGCCAGTTCGTACCGATACCGGGCCGACGCCACGAAGCGCTCGACTGCACCGTTTATGCCTTCGCCGCCCGCCAGATGGTCAACGCCAATTGGGCGCACCGCGAGGGCGAACTTTCGACACCGCCGGAACCGGCGGTCGCAACCTACACACAAGAAATCGCGAAACCGGAGTGGCTTGCATAATGGCGACTACAGACGATCAAATTGCTGCGCTTGAAGATGCAATCGCAATGGGCGCGCGAAAGGTGATATTCCACTCTGGCGGCACGCGCCGCGAGGTGGAATATCACTCTCTCAAAGACATGAGGGAGGCACTTGCCGCCCTGAAATCCACTCGGTCGGGCGGCTCCCGTACCATTTTCGCGGCGCTCGACTGATGGGCCTCGCTACCATCCTTGACCGGACCATTGGTTATTTCTCGCCCGAAGCTGGCCTTCGGCGGGTAAAGCACCGCGCCGCGCTGGCTATCATGTCGCGCGCATATGCTGGCGCAGAAACCAGCCGCCTGAAATCCGGCAGGCGCGCACCATCAACATCGGCGGACGCAGAAATTGCGCGCGCCGGTCGGGCGCTTCGGGACCGCATGCGCGACCTCGCCCGAAACAATCCTTACGCTGCCAAGGCGATCCACGAACTTGTCACCCATGCTATCGGTGACGGCATCATTCCCCGTTCGAAGAACAAAAAGCTCAACAAGCTTTTTTCGGAATGGAGCAAGGTTTGCGATGCGGACGGCGATCTTGATTTCAACGGCTGTATCAACCTCGCGGGCCGCGAAATGTTTGAGAGCGGTAACGGTCTGATCCGTCGCCGCCGCCGCAGGCTGGAAGATGGCCTGCCGGTCCCGCTGCAAATACAGGTGCTGGAATCGGACCTGATCGACACCACCAAGGAAGGTGTACTTTCCGATGGTGGCAAGATCATCCAAGGCATCGAATTTGACGCCATCGGCAGGAAGCGCGCCTATTGGATGTTCGGTTCGCATCCCGGCAACAGCTTCTTTGACCCGAAGTCCACGATTGTTTCGAAGCCGGTTCCGGCGTCCGATATTGCCCATGCTTTCGAAAAGCAGCGGACGCAGGTGATGGGCGCACCGTGGGGCGCGCCAGCAATGGTCGATACCTACGATCTGGCGTCTTACGAACAATCGGAATTGACGCGCAAGCGGCTGGAAGCCTGCATTGTCGGCGTGATGACCGGCGGCGACGAAGCCGACCAGCTTGGCATGCCAATGACGGATAGCCAGCCCACCAAGCCCGGCATCTATGACGTGAACGGCAGGCGTGTCGAAAAATTCGAACCGGGCATGTTCTACAATGCCGTTGGTGGTCGGGGCATAGAGTTCTCTCAACCGGCAGTGACGGACAGCTACGATCCGTACAAGAACTCGATGCTGCACACCATTGCCGCAGGTTGGCGCGTTCCTCATGCCATCCTGTCCGGTCGGCTCGACAAGGTGAACTATTCGTCCAGCAAGGTTGGGCTGGAGGGGTTCCGCCGAACAATCTCCGCCGTTCAATGGCTCATCATCATTCCGATGCTGTTGCAGCCTATTTGGGACTGGTTCTGCGAAGCGGCTTACTTCGCGGGCATCATCAAGACGCCCAAGGTTCCCGTGGAGTGGTCGCCGCCGCGCTTCTATTCCGCCGACCCGCTGAAAGACGTGAACGCCCGTATCAAAGAAGTTCGCTCGGGCTTCCGTTCGCTCTCCAGCGTCATCGCCGAGATGGGTGAAAACCCGGATGATGTGTTGGACGAAATCGCGTCCGACGCGGCCAAGATCGACAAGCGCAAGCTTGTTCTCGACAGCGACCCCCGGCGGATGTCTCAGGCCGGGCAGGCACAGCAGCGGGACGAAACAGACCACCCGCCCGACGACAAGTCGGAAGACGATAAGGAACCCGACGATGACGAAACTTGAACTGCGCAAAGCGCCCGCATCCCTGCCGATGCAGGTTCGCGGGCAAGACCTGAATGTCAGTTCGATCGATGCGGACGCGCGCACCGTGACGCTGGTATTCACAACCGGCGCTGCGGTCCGCCGCCTGCGCTATACCGGATGGGATACGGCTGTCCCGTTCGATGAAATCCTTGTCGTCAGCGAACGGGCGCTGGACCTGACGCGCATGAACTTGGGTGCACCGGTTCTGGACAGCCATTCCCGCTGGTCCACCTTTTCGCAGATCGCAGTTGTTGAACGGGCGTGGATCGAAAAGGGCGAAGGATGGGCGACCATCCGTTTCCCCAAGGCCGGAATTGATCTCGCCGCCGACCGCATGTTCGGACTGGTCTCTGACAAGATCATCAAGAATGTGTCGGTGGGGTATTCCATCGATAAAATCCGGGTGGAGGAAGCGGCGAAGAAAGGCGAGGTCGAAAAGATTTTCGTGGAGCGCTGGACGCCAAACGAGATTTCATTTGTGACTGTTCCGGCCGATCCCGGCGCGCAGGTTCGATCCAGCGAAGCCACCTTCCCGCTGTCTATCCAGTCTGCTGCCGGTCATGGCCTTCGTGCCGCCCGCATGCGTATGGCCGAAGAGGCCCGCCGCTTCGCCTGACACGCATTCCAATTTTTTTCAGTTCGCCGCCTGACTTCCACCGGGGATGCAGGGCGACGGCGCTTGTCCTGCCCGGTAATACAAAAGGAACCGCACGCCATGAAAAAGGCTGCATATGTTTTCGCGACCGTCGCCGCAATCGTCTGCTTCGGTCTCGCCTTCACCATTCTTTCCGCCGACCCTTCCCACGCGGCCTCGCTGCTCGGTCACGATGCATTCGTACAGACGCGCGGCATGCTCGATCATGTCTATCAGGCCACCCCGGCACTGCTCGCACTCCGGGCGAAGGCCACCGATCTGACGACGCGCGCGGAAAGCAAGCGTGCGGAACTGGTGGAAGGTCTGTCCGATGAAGCCGCCCGCGCCATCGAAAAGGATCATTCTGCGATCCTCGCCGAACTGGATGGCGTCCGTGCCGAGATTACCGCGCTTGAAAATGCGGAGCGTAATGCGCCTACGCCTGCCGACAACAATCCGCAGGCCATCGCGCAGAATGCCGTTCGTGCCGAACGCGACCGCGTGACTGCTATCGAAGAACTGGCGGAGCGTGCCGGACAAGCGAGCTTTGGTCGTGACCATATTCGCTCCGGCACTTCTCTGGACACTTTCCGGGGGTTGCTTCTGGATCACATGGTGACCAGTGAACGCGCTACGCCGACCG
Organism: Agrobacterium sp. GD03872; assembly: GCF_029840625.1. NCBI lineage: Bacteria > Pseudomonadati > Pseudomonadota > Alphaproteobacteria > Hyphomicrobiales > Rhizobiaceae > Agrobacterium > Agrobacterium sp. GD03872. The sequence goes on along the minus strand of NZ_JAOCCY010000001.1, from coordinate 511,113 downwards.
ATAGCCGCGTTCGCGTGCAGGTCGGCAATGACGAAGCCGATACCATTCGTTCGGCCCGTGTGGAAGCTCTGGCATACGGTCTCGGCGCGCCGGTCCCGCAGGCCGGTCCGTCTGCCGCCGCCCGCCAGTATATGGGCCAAGGTCTGGTCGATATCGCTGCCGATTGCGTGAACTTCCACGGTCGCCGCATGCTGAATGCCCGCGATATCGACAACATTTTCAGCCGCGCCGCGCATTCGACTTCGGATTTCCCGGTTATCTTCGAAGGCGCTGTCAACCGCACGCTGGAACAGCGTTATGCTCTGGCGCAGCCGACCTTCAAGCGCTTCGCGCGCAAGAAGAATTTCCGCGACTTCCGCCCGGATACGATCGTCAAGACCGGCGATTTCCCCATGCTGGAAAAGATTCTGGAAAACGGCAAAATCAAGTTCGGTTCGTTCGGCGAGGGCAAGGAAGCCGTGCAGGCTTTCAGTTACGCCATTGCCCTGAATATCAGCCGCCAGATGCTCATCAATGACGATCTTGGCGCCATCGCCGAACTGCTGACGAGCTACGGCGCTTCGGTTGCTCTTTTCGAAGAAGTCACCTTCTACGGCGGTGCGTACAACGGCAAGCTTGCGGACGGCAAAACTGTCTTCCATGCGGAGCATAAGAACCTTGCTGCTGCTGGTTCTGCGATTACTGTCGATAGCGTCGGCGAAGGCCGCAAGTCGATGGGTCGGCAGACCTCTCTGGATGGCAAGCCGTTGCTCGCAAACCCGGCGCGTATCATGCTGGTCGGCCCTAACCAGTTGACCGATGCGGAAAAGCTGCTGGCATCTATCACGCCCGCCACGGTTTCCACGGTCAATATTTTCTCCGGTAAGTTCGAACTGGTGGAAACGTCGCAGATCGCCGACAATTCCTGGGACCTCTTCGCCGATCCTTCGACCGGCTCCAATTACCGTTGGGGTTACCTCGAAGGTTACGAGGCACCGCGCGTTCGCATGGACGAACCCTTCGGTTCGCAGGGTTTCAGCATGTCGGTGGAACACGACTTCGGTTGCGGCGCGACCGATTTCCGCTTCGGCTATCACAACCCCGGCCAAGCGTAAGCCGCCTGCCTGACTTCGTTGGGGGAGCCGCCCGGCTCTTCCTTTCCTGTCACGTTGATCGCAAGGAAGATCACCATGAAAAATTATCGAGGCCCCGCCGATACGGTGGAAGTCACCGCGCCCGCAGATGTCAATTCTGGCGACGGCGTTCTTATTGGCAAGCTCTTCGGTGTAGCGGAGGTATCCGCGAAGGCTGGCGAGCGGTTCAATATCGCCCGAAAGGGTCTCTTCACTCTGCCGAAGACCAAAGCGCAGGGTTGGGCGGAAGGTGCAGTCCTTTATTGGGACGGCGCTAAAGCAACAACCGCTGACAATGGTGGCGCAAGTCCCAAGATCGGATACGCGGCTGCGGATGCAATCAACCCGTCCGATTTCGGCGAAGTGCTGGTTGACCAGTAAGATGGTCGATTGGCGAAAACTGGAAGCTGCCGTTGACCGGAAGGTTGGCGGCGCTTTCGGCGAGACGGTCCGCCTGTCGTTCATGGCGAACGGCAAGATTGACCCCGACCGCCCGCAAATTGTCATCCGCTGCGAGGCTCTGCACACGGAAGACGACACGACGCGACCCGCAGGCAATGCAGTCAGCGGCCCCCATCGCGTCCGCTTCGCTGCGGCGGATGCCGTGCTGTTCATTGACCGTTCGACCTACGAAGGTCCGGCGCTCAAACCCGGCGACCGGGTGCGTGCGATGGATCGGGCTGGCGAACCGGTTTGGTCTGTTGATTTCGTCAGCGACCGGCACAGCAATCTTATCGCTGTCGCATTGAAAGAGATTTAGGAGCTTCCATGTCCTTTATCAATTTTGCCGCCCGTATCTCCGCCGTGGAGGCGACCAAGGGAAATACCATTGTCGGCTCAAACGTTCTGGACAGCGAAATCGGCGTGCTCGATATCGCTGCGGACGGTTCATTGCGAACGGACAAGGACAAGCAATTTATCTCGGTATACACCGACAGTTCCAAGGTTTCGGACGCTCTGGAGCTTCGCTCCCTGTCGTCTCCCGGTCTTCTTGATATCGTCTTCGAGTCCGGGGTGGCTACGGCGCACGCGATCACCGATTCCGAAACGGAAGAAAGTTTTATCCTCGGCATGCCTGCGACGGATGCCACGTTTGAGTTTCTTCTTGATTTGGCGCTTCGCCAGACGGGCGATGCGCTCAATGATCCCGATAACGAATGGGCGGCAATCTTCCGCTCACTCTGCCTGTCTTTCCAATCTGTTTCGCGGACGCGCATAAGCGGCGACACGAACGGGATGCGGCTTGCCGCGCACCAACTGAAAGTCACCGCGAGTATGGTGGCCGAACCTTTGCGCGGGGAACCGCTCAAGCCGGGTTCGCCTTTCGCCCGGTTCCTTGCCAAGTGCGAGAGTGATCTTGCTCCGAATGATCCGTCCATGGCGGAAAAGATCGCTCTTATTCGTGCGCAGCTTTCCGGCAACGCCAGCGAATTGCAGACCGCCATGCGGCGATACGGTCTTATTCATGACGAGGCCGACGCCATGTTGATCACGCCTTTCGAGGGGTCGCCCTGATGGCCAGTTTGGTGGACCAGATCACGGACCTTTATGTGCGGATGGCCGAACTTGAGCGCCGCAACCGCAACCGGCGGCGCAAGGGTACGATTGCCGAAGTCAGTGACGACAAATCCAAGTACCGCGTCAAGCTGTCGGAACAGGCGGGAAAACCCTACCTGACGCCATGGATCAAGGCGCGGACCCTCGCTGCCGGTGGCGTCAAGGTCGATGTCCTCTACAGCGTCGGCGAACAGGTGGATGTTGTTTCCGAAAACGGCGACATGACCGACGCACAGATAGATTTTTCCACCTATAGCGACGACAACGCCCGCGAGAACAGCGACACGCCGTTTCATATCAAGATCGGCGATACCGTCATTGAAGCGTCGGCGGGACAGGCGAAAGTCACGTCGCCGAAGGTAATTGTTGAATCGCCAAACGTGCAGCTTGGCGGTGACGGCGGCAAGCCTGTTGCCCGGATCGGCGACCTTGTACATGTCATGTCCGGTTCTTCGTCGGGCAAGTGGCCAATTGTCGAAGGCTCGGAACACGTCTTCGCGGTGGACTGAGGAAATCCCATGAAAAACTACAAGGTTCGAACCGGCTGCGAAATCGCCGGGCGCTGGCGGTCGGCTGGCGAAATCATCCCCCTGACCGACGACGAAGCCCGCGAGCTTGCGCCGCCCTTCGGCAATGTCGTTTTCCCTGAAAAAGAGGATAGCGCCCATGGCAAGCTCAACCGGCGTAAACGGTCAGACCGGCGCACCGCTGAATGATTGGCCGCATACCGAGCAATCAATCCGCAAAATTCTGAGAACGTCGAAAGGTTCGCGCGTCATGCGCCGGACCTTCGGCAGCAATGTTCCTGATTTTATCGACGGCAAGATGACGCGGCGGAACGTGCTTGCGCTCTACTCTGCCGCCGCAACGGCAATCCTTGAATGGGAACCGCGCTTCCGAATGACTGCCGGGCGCGTGACCCAAGCGGATGCCGGTGGCGTCATCGCGCTCGATATCTTCGGCACCTATTATCCTCGCGGCCATCGCGGCGATTTCTCCATTGCGGAGAGCGCCAGCGTCCGCGTCATTTATCCGGGCAAGTGACCATGGCGATTTACGCACCGACGACGATTGATGTTTCGCGCCTGCCGTTGCCTGATGCGATTAGCCCGTTGGATTTCGAGACGCTTTACAGCGAATTCAAGGTCCGCTTCCTCGCGTTCTGGAACACGCTGCGGGCGGTTAATCCGTCGCTACCGGAATATGACGTGCAGGATCTCGAAACGGACCCGGCAGGCGTCGTCGGTGAAGCTTGGTCATACCTGCGCCTTCTGGACCGCCAGAACGTCAATGACACTTTCCGTTCGCTTCTGGCGGCATATGCGAAGGGGTCCAATCTGGATGCCATCGCCGCAAACCGCAACATAGTCCGCCTGACCGTGGTTCCTGCAACCGCGAATGCGGCGGCGATCATGGAGGGCGATGACGCGCTGTTGCGGCGTTATCTGCTGTCCTACGATCTGCCGTCCGCCGGTTCTGCCGGTCGCTACCTTTATGATGCGTGGACGGCTTGGCCGCAATCTGCTGACAAAGCCCTTGGGCTTTGGGATGCGCGGGTGAATGGCCGCGCTGTCCATGGCCGTCGCGGTGATACGGATGTTGTTGTCATCGGTCCGACGGGCAGGCTTCCGACTGCCTTGGAGCTGGATACAGTCCGGGCGTCGGTAACGAACCCGAACCGTGCGCCGGAAGCTGTGGCTATCTCTGTCATGGCCGCCGGGCGGACGGAATATGCGGTCTCGCTTGTCCTCGAAATTCCGGCGGTCGGGCCGTCTGCCGATATCGTTCGGCAGGAAGCGGAAAAGCGTGTCACCGCAGCGGCGACCGCCCGCATCCTGATCGGCGGTGAAATCCCAGAAGCCCTGTTTTCGGGTGCGGCATTTGGTGACGGCGTTATCAGGGTGCGCGACCTCGCGCCGGTCGTCATCCAGCCCGACGCCTACAAGGTGCCGGTGATGACCAGCCTTAACATCGCTGTCGAGGTGCGGGCATGAGCGACGTAGGTGTGTTGCTGCCATCGTCGGCGGAGCCATTCGAAAAGGCGCTTGCCGCCGGTATGTCGGATGATCTGCCGATACCTTACGCGGTTCTGATGGACCCATACCAGACGCCCGCGCGGTTTCTGCCGTGGCTGGCCGTGCATCATTCGGTCGATCTCTGGTTTGATGACTGGACCGAAGAGCGCAAGCGGGAAATGATTGCGCAGTGCGCCGGGGTTTCGACGCTCTATCCCGCGTCTCCCTTGGGCGCGCTGAAAGGTACGCTTGCCGGGCTGAAACGCTACCTTGCGTTTGTTGATGCGGAAATTGTGGACCGCATCGCCCATCCGAACCGCTTCACCTTCGGGCGTGCGGTAATTGGCCGAACGCCGATAGCACACCAGCCTTTTGTTGCGCATTACCTTATCCGCGTCACGCTGACAGCGCCGAAGAACCGCTTTCAGGTTGGCCGCAGCGCCTTCGGGCGAGCGGCAATGACGGCCATCAACCTCGAACCCATCCGCCGCGCCAAGCGCGCCATGACGACCGCCAAAACGCCGGAGACGCTCTATTCGGTTTCGTTCGCATGGCGGCGCGGCATCACCTTTAACGACAACATTTTCATCGACGGAAGCCATGCCATCGGCGGTTACATGGATCGCAAGCGGCTGGATTGAGGGTAACGACACATGCAGCGCACTTCCTTTGCAGAAGCTGAAATCGCCGATCATGCAGATTTCGAAGCCATCGGTTTGCAGGCGCAGGCCGCAACAGATGGTCTTTGGCTGGATGCCATTGGCTATCCTGCCCATTGGGCCGCTTTCACGGTGGCGCGTAAATCGGCGCAGGAAATCACGGTTTCGGCTGGCCGGTACGTCGCCGGGGAAATCGTCTATGCGCAGGAAGCGCCGAACGATTTGAACCTTCAGATTTATATCCCGGCGGCAGCTTCCGACCAGCGTTGGGTTGCCATCCTTCTGCGCGGCAAGGAAGTGACGGATTCGGAAAACCGCCCGTTTGAAACGTCGGATGATCCCGAAACCAGCGTCATCATCAATCGCAGTACGCCCAAGACAATTCGTCGGGTTGTTGAATTGATCGTGCAGCCGGGCGAAGCGAACCCGGTTCCGGTCAAGCCCGTGGTGGCGTCTACGGATGCATGTATCGCCTTCGTGCTGCTGACCTCTTCGGGGATTGACGCGAATGCTATCGAGCCGGGCAACAGCGACCGTGTGAAAACCCTATTTGAAGTCGAAGGCCGTGTTACTGCGCTGGAAGTCGATCTTGACGGTCTTTTCATGAGGACCGAGACGATTGAAACGCAGATCGTCAATATTCAAGGCAAGCTCACTGAAATCCCCCGTCCGGTCATCATTCGCCAGATGCAACGCGATATCGGCGCGGCCCGGCTCAAAGTCGATTTGCCGGATGAGGCGCGGGCCTATGTGTTCGATGACGGCCTTATCCCCGACCGATGGGACATGACGCATGTGGACTGGTTAGCCCGGATTGAAGAGGGCGTCCGCTTCGGTTTCGCTGCCGAAGCGCAGGCCCGGCTTGAAGTGCAGGCGGAAGACGACCCGAAGATTGCGTTTCGCGGTCGCCGCATGGTGCCTGCATTTGATGAGGTGACGCGCATTGCAAACACGTCGCTGGATGCGACGCTTAATATTTCGCAGTTGGTGCACACCGAAACCACGCTTGTTCGCAAGGAAGCGTCCCGCGTCCGCATCACGTACGGCCCAACGATGGGCGCTTGCGAGAATGCGGCGGGTTGGTCCGGCCTTGGAGGCGATTCCAGGGTGGGGCAAATGCTGAATGTCGGTGGCGAGACCTTCGAGGTGGTCTATGTCGGTGCAAATTACGGACCGGGCCACCAAACCTATGGCGTTAGGCAGGTTCGCTATGAAATCTACAGCGAGCCGTACTGGCAGTATGTTACCGAAGAGGTGGGCATTAACGGCTCCATCTACGGCCAGTCCTTCCTCGTGGCTCAGCCGATGCAGGTGACAAGTCTTGACCTGTCGTTTGCCCGCGTCGGCGCTGACGGCGACGTTCATATCTTCATCGTGGAAACCACGACTGGCGGGATGCCGCGTTTCGATGCGGTGCTTGCGCAGGGCAAGTTGAACCACGCCGATCTTGTTGTCGGCTGGAACAAGGCTGTGCTTCCCATCACGCTTCTGGAAAGCGGAAAGAGGTATGCTTTCGTCACGGTGACGACGGGCGCGCACGCGCTGCATATCTCCGGGTCGAACAAGTACACGGGCGGTACGCAGTTCCTGACGACAGATGGCGCGTTTGCGCAGGGGTCAACGGAGACGGATATCTGCTTCCGTCTCAATGCCGCTCGCTATCGAAGCCCCCGCACGGTCATTCCGATGCAGGCACTGAACCTTGCTGACGGCATGACGCAAATCGACATGCTGTTTGCTGGTTGGGTGCCGGGCGGTTGTGCGCTTGGTTGGGAAATCCGGCCTTCCGGCTCGAATGTCTGGACCGAACTTGATGACGGCGACCCGGCGACAAACCCGCTTGTGGGACTTCCGGCATCCGTGGAATTGCGCATGGTCATGATGGGCACGGCTGATTTGCAGCCGATGATCCAGCTTGACCAAAAGGCGGTTTCCCGCGTTGCCCGCAATCGCAACACCATGCGGGCGGTCACGAAGAGTTTTCCATTCGGCTTTTCGACCACAAGCATCCAGACGCAATACACGCTGGATAGCTTCGATCCCGACCGCCACACCTTCACCCCTGCCATCATGGTCGGAAATACGGTGGTCAATCCGAACACGACTGAAATCACGGTCGATCCGCAGCGGCCTTCGCGTCGGACTTATCTTTCAACCTACACGCTCGGCGCTGCTGCGAATGCCGCTCGCATGCGTCCTGCCGCCACCACAAACAATGTCGCCTCCGTGCCGTTCGTGCAGGATGCGTTCATTGCCGCACTCTAAGGGGTTGTCATGGCTATCCAGATCGACGCTGAAAAATCCTATGAGGTGAAGCTTGTTCGCCCCGTCAAACTCGGGGCGTTCACATACAAGCCGCTGAATAAAATCGAAATGATCGGCAAGGTCGTTGCCGACATCATTGAGCAGGAAGGTGAAGAGGTGCTGGACTATGCCCGAGAGGTCTGACGCCTATCAGCTTCCATCATGGCCGAAGACTCTTATTGATCGGCTATTGTGGAATACCACCATGGCCGACCTTCACGCTCGGCTGACCGCTCGCGAGGAACTGGAGGCGTCATTTGAAAGCCTGATAGCGGAAGGCATTCAGGCGTCGCTTGATTACATCCAAGTCAACGTTGCGCCGCAGATCGCCAGTCTGCAAACCAAAATCACTTTGGCACAAGAGCAGATTGACCAGATTATCGTTGGCGGCAAAGCTCCCGATACTCTGAAATTCGGCGGGCAGCTACCTGAATATTACGCGACAGCCGCAGGCTTGCAGGACATTCAGAATAGTCTTGCAGACTATATGCGCAACGACCTGCGAGACCAGCCGGAGGGTGTCGCACCACTCGGCTCGGACGGCAAGGTGCCTTTGGCAAACCTTCCGGCATTAACGACGACCGCCACGGTGGGCGCAGCCATTGCCGGAGCCAACGGCGTAACAACGCCCGATGACGGCGATGCCTTGGCTGGCGTGAAGTCCGGCACGTCCACCATGTTCCGATGGACATGGGGAAACATCAAGGCTGCACTTACCGCATTGTTTGATGGCAGGTATCTGCGGCTTGTCGGCGGTGTCATCAATGGCTCGGTTACGATCCAGCCCTCAGCCGACGCGGCCATGCTCGAAATGCGGTCCGCCGCAAACGCCGCCTGCCTTATCGACTTTTCGCCGAACGGCTATGGCGGTGATTTCAACTGGCGGATAATCGCGCAGCCAAACAACAACGAATTCGACGTGTTTCATAACGGAACGCATCGCTTCCGAATTCGCAATGATGGACACGTTTGGACTTCGGCTTACGGCTGGCTTAGTGAGCGTTTCGCGGACCGTGGGGCACGCGTCCAGCGCGAGGGCGGCATATGGGAATTCGGATCAATTGACCCGAATTACAACGCCCGCACTACCGACGCTCCGGCACCATACGTACTCGTAGGCCTGCGCAGTTCGAACGGTACGAATGTCATCAATTTGCGTGCCGAACTGTTGAGGAATAACTGATGAGCGATCCGTATAGCACCGATGATCTGCCCTACGATCTGTCATCGGACGAACTGGCATTCCTTGTCCGCAAGCTTCATCCTGCGGCAATCCATGGCGTTGACTTCTGGTGCGCCCACAAGGTGAAGCCGAACAGTCCAGACAGGACAAGTACGGCCATCATCGTTAAATGGGATTTGGCGGGCGAGAAACCAACCCCCGCCGAAATCGAGGCACTGGCGACCACCTACGCCACCGATCTCGTCTTGCTTCGCGGTGTAAGCGCGCTTGACGTTGATATCGAGCGAGACCGCCGCATTGATGCGGGTTTCGCATTCGATGGCGTTCTTTACCAGTCCCGCCCGGAAGACCGGGAAAACATTGCTGGGGCGCAGAAAGCAGCAACTGACGCCGTAGCTATGGGCGCAGCGCCGGGCGATTTCGGTTGGCAGCGTCTTCTCGACCCTAGCGCCCCGGCTGAATTCAGATGGATCGCAGCCGACAACACGACGCACACGATGGATGCTCAGACCGTAATGCGCTTCGGCTACGCGGCGTTAGGTCATAAACAGGCCCATATTTTTGCAGCCCGCACGCTGAAAGACACTGCCCCAATCCCTGCGGATTTCGCGACGAACCCGGCTTACTGGCCCTAACGCCTCTAATGTCCCAACAATTCGCCTCGCCCCTTACGGCGTGGCGCTTCCAACTTCCCCGGCCATAGCCGGAACCTTCCTTCAAAAATTTGGAACCTTCAACGGAGACCAGCCGAATGGTTGACCTGTCCTATCATCATGGCGTCAAGCTCGTCGAAAGCACCGACACCCCGGCAATCGCACGCGTGACCCGCAGCGGCATTACCTTCGTCAACGGCATCGCGCCTGACGCGGACCCTGCCGCCTTTCCTCTCGATTATCCGACCATCGTTCGTTCGTTGACGGCGGCAACTGCGCTCGGCGCGGCGGGAACGCTGCTGCAAGACCTTACCACCATTTTCGATGAAGGCGGCTCTTGGTGCATCGTCAACCGTGTCCCCGACAGTGCTGACCCGGCGACGCTGCAAAACAACCTGATCGGCGACCCGGTGGCGCGGACCGGCATCTATTCCGCGCTGCGCGCAAAGGCCCTGACCGGCTACCAGCCGCGCGTCATCATCACTGCCGGAGATACCGGCGCGTGGATTGAGGACGGCGTGGTTTCGGTGTCGCTGACCTCGCAGGGCGATAACCTGACGGAAGCGCCTGTCGTCACTGCGACGGGCGGCGGCAATGATCCCGGCAAGGTTTTGCCGACGCTGGAGGCCGTAATGGGAACCGGGGCCGACGCTGACAAGGTCGTTTCCGTCAAGGTCGTTGCGCCCGGCAAGAAAATGTCGCAAGCGCCAATCCTGACCTTCACGGGCGGCGGGGCTGATGCTGGCAAGGTGCTGCCGACTGCCACCGCGAATCTCGGCGACGTGGCGAACCCCTTCGTTTCGGCACTCAATGCCGTCACCCCGAAAATCCGCGCCCGCGCCTATATCTCGGGTCCGAACACGACCGACGCCGAAGCCGTGCGCTTCCGCCAGACTGTCAACGGCGGGCGCATCCTCATCATTGATCCGAAGGTGATCAAGAACGTCAACGGCGTGCCGGTGACGAAACCTGTTGCCGCTGTCTTCGCTGGCGTGCGTGCCCGTGTCGTGGCGTCGGCGGAAGGCTTCTCCGGGTCGGTGTCGAACAAGATCATTCGCACCATCGACGGTGTAGCGCGGACGATCTCCTATCCTGATGACAGCAACTACCTGAACGAAAATCAGGTCGCCACGATCATCAATGAGCGTGGCGGTTTCAGGACGTGGGGTAGCCGTCTCGCGATTGATGATCCGCTGTGGCAGTTCGACAGCGTGCGCGCCACCGCCGACATGATCAACGAGTCTCTTGAAGACCTGTATTTCCTCTACGTGGATCGCAAGACCACGAAGGGCAATTTCAAGATGCTCATCGAAGACGGCAACGCCGCAATGCGTGTCTTCACGAGGAACGAGGACATTCTCGGCGGTAGCGTATGGCTGTCCGACCAGAACGACCCGACCTTGATGGTCAACGGCAAGACCTTGCTTGGGGTCGAATTCGAGCCGGTTGGCCTCATGGAGCAAATCCACATCACCACCCACCGCAACATCGTCCGCTATCAGTTGCTGATTGACGAGGTGAACGGGGCAATCGAAATCGGCGCGCTCTCGGTCGCCGCGTAAGGAGCTTTCCACATGTCGCAAAAAACGCTTCCCGCCTACATCCTGCGGAACTGCATGTTGTGGGCGGACCGTCAAAGCAAGCTCGGACAGATCGGCGATATCACGCCGCCGGTTCCCGAAGCCGTCCGCGAGGATGTCCGCAACGCCGGGATGATCAAGGCCCGCAAGGTGCATCTCGGTTACAACGCGCTGGAATTCAGCTTCAAGATGCCGGGCATGGACCCGCAGGTTTTGAAGCTGCACGGCATCAAGATCGGCGAGGAAACGCCGTTCATGATTACCGGCGCGCTGGTGGACGAGGATGGCACCACGCATAGCGCGGTGATGACCATTCGCGGCAGGGTCTTCAAGCCGGATGCCGGGACGTGGAAGGCTGGCGAGCTTTCCGAAAACGACTACGGAGTCGACGTGAACTATTACAAGCTCGAAATCGACGGCGAGCAAATCTACGAGATGGACGATTTTGATTTCAAGGTCGGTGGCGTCTCGCAGTTCGGCGATATCCGAAACGCCTTGCTGCTCTAGCGGCTGGCGCTTCTTCCTTCCCCAAATCCTTCCAATCCGGCCCGCTTTCTGCGGGCCATTTTTTCAGGTGATACCATGGACGAAATTTCTGCAACGCTCGCCAAGCCGGTCGAGCATGACGGCAAGACCTATACCGACCTGACCTTCCGCGAACCGGATGTCGGTGATTTGCTTGTGGCGGACGAGACTACATCCGACCTTGCCAGAATGGTCACGCTGCTGGCCCTCATTTCCGATGTGCCATTGCCCGCCTTCAAGAAAATCAAGGGCAGCGATTTCAAGGCGATCCTCGCCAAGACGAAACCGCTCTTGGGAAACGACCAGAAGACCACGACTGGCGGCTGATCGCCGTCTACGTCGCCAGCACCGCACACACACCGCTCGACGTGATTGAGCGGTGGCCCGCCCGAAAACTCCTGGCTTACTTCCATAAGGCCAAGGAGTTGCGAAAAATCATGAGAGAATGACCATGGGTGTCCAGCAAAGCAGCCTCCGCATCTCGCTTATTGATGATGCGACCGCCACCGCGCGACATATTGGGCGCGCGCTGGATGGCCTGCGGGCGCAATCCGCTTCTGCATTCGCGCCAATGCGCGGTTTGATCGGGCAGGCGGTTGCGCTCGGCGCTGGTTACTTCGGCGTCACGCGCGGTCTGGAAGCAACGGCGGGCGCGGCTATCAGCTTCGAGTCTGCATTCGCGGACGTGAAAAAGGTTGTCGAAGCCAATGAGGAACAGTTTGAAAACATGCGCCGCAGCATCCGGCGCATGTCTGGCGAAATCCCGCTGGCCGCAAATGACATTGCTGCGCTGTTCGCCGCCGCAGGCGAAAGCGGCATTGCGACCGAAGATTTGCAGAGCTTCGCGGAAATGGCCGCGCGCGTCGGCATCGCCTTCGATCTTGGCGCGGCCGAGGCGGGCGAAAGCCTTGCCAAGCTGAAAACGCAGCTTGGTTTGACGGTGGCCGAAACCGGCGACATGGCCGATGCCATCAACCACCTGTCGAACAACATGGCGTCCAAGGCGAAGGACGTGACCGAATTTATGTTGCGGGTCGGCTCCTTCGGTGAAATGGGCGGCTTCGCAAAAGAAGAACTTGCGGCCATGGGTAGCGCCATGATCTCCGCCGGTTCAGATGCCAGCACGGCGGGAACCGCCATGTTGAACGTCATCCGCGCATTGACGAAAGGAGAGTTTGCCAAGAAGTCGCAGAGGGACGCCGCCAAAGCGCTCGGGCTGCATCTGCCGTCCATTGCCAAGGGTATGCAGAAAGACGCGAAAGGCACCATGCGCAAGGTGCTGACGGCGATTGCGAAAGCGCCGAAGGATAAGCAGGTTTCCTTGCTGTCCGAATTCTTCGGCGACGAAGCACGCGCCTTCATGCCGCTGGTTGGCAATATCAAGCTGCTGGATCAAGCCTTGGACAGCGTGGCCGACCGCACGAAATACGCAGGTTCGGCATTTAATGAGTACATCCAGCGCGCCAGCACCACGCAAAACGTTCTGGACCTGCTTGGCAACAAGATTTCCAATGTCTTTTCGGAAATCGGTGACAGCATGTTGCCGACCATCCGCGAGGGCGCGCAGGGCATCGGCGAAGTGCTGGACACGCTCGGCAACCGCGTGACGATCTTCGACCAGATCACGAATTTCACGAAGGGGTTTGCGCAGGGCTTCGGGTATACCGGCGGCATGAAGGAGTTCATGAACGATCTCGGCGACCTGTTGCTTGGTCCTGTCGATCCGAACGCCGCCGACCGCATTGGAGCAATTTTCATGCGGGCGAAGGAATGGGGCGCTTCCATCCGCGAATTGAACGATGCGATTAAGGATAACCCTATCGCCAAGTTTTTTGCGGAAATGTCCGGCTACGGCTTCCAGCTTTTTGCATGGGGCATGGGTATCTCCATGTTGGCGGGAACCATTCGCAAACTGGCGGCGGCGCTGTTTGTATTGTCCGGCGCAAGTACGTTGCTCGGTGCTTTGAAAGCGGTCAAAGGAATCGCCGATATCGTGGATGGGCGGTCCGGCGGAGGTGGAGGAGGCACCCGTGGAGCCGGAAACGGAAATAATGCTAACCCCCGGAAAAACTCCACGACTGCACCATGGTCCGGCGGGTTCCTCAATCTGTTCAACTCCGCGTTTCTGCTTAGCTCGCTGCCGGATGGGCAAGACGAGATGCAGGATTTCATGGAGAGAAACAAAAAGCGGTGGGATGGGTACAACGATTGGTTAGAGAAAAATGTGGGTAGCCCAAGATCGTGGACGCAATCAGATAGCCGTCCTGCGCCAGCTTCGGTTTATTCACAGATGGCCATGGACAACGCCGTCCAAGCCCGCGTCAATGGCGTAGGGGGTGGGTCCACCGATGTGTTGCCCGGAAAAACTGCTGACGATCTCGGCATCAGAACAGTGCGGATCGACGCCTCTTCTATGTCCGAAATGATTAAACCCGCTGGAACACAAGACGTGAGGGTGGTTAATCCTCAAAGGCCAAATGTAACTATCCACGCGCCGATAAGCATTACCGGCGTGGCGGACCCGCAGGCGGCAGCATCGCAGGCGGTACGTGAGTTGGAAGGTGAACTGTCGAAGCTAGAAGGCACGTTTAGCGACTAGCTTCAGTTGCGCTGTGCGGTCAATCCAAACAGGCTTATAAGACCTGCCGCAACAAACGACAGGATAAGCGCTCCTACAATTGTCACCGCAATTTGGCGGGGTGCCATTTTGAGCGCTCCGCCGATCACGCCCGCCAGAGCGATATTAACCACTATCGACAGCAGGGTGTTATTGATTGCCAGTGCAATGAATATCGCGCTCGTGGCCAATGCCGAGACAGTAACAACGACTGCGCCACGCCATCCTTCGGTGCCAGAACTGCGCGCGCCCCAAGCGCCCCCGATTGCAGCTGCCAAAATGAATAAAATTAGAAGTTCGTTTTCGCTCATTTCGCCCCCTGCTTCGCGCAATGAAAAACAGATGACGCCTGTGTTGTCGAGTCATCTTCGGAAAGTGAGATTAGAATGACCGGCGTAACGTCAATGATGCTCGGGGGCTTCGCCTTCGAGGGCTTGGGCTTTGGATATCAGGGCGTGAAGCGCAAGGTGAACACGCCTTGGGTGGATATGCCTGTTGGTCAAACCCTCAATCAGCAGCAATGGACCGGCCCCACGTCCGACGAAGTGACAATCTCGGGGGTGCTTTTCCCCGAAGAGTTCGGCGGGCAATCGCAGCTTGACGGAATTATTGCTGCGTCAATGGCTGGAACCGAAATGATGCTTGTGACCGGCGATGCCGCGCAGGGCGTCATACAAGGAATGTTTACGGTCCAAAGCGTCGAAGAGGATCGAAGCTACATTAACCGCCGGGGCGAGGCAGGGCGCAACGCCTATTCTATCACACTCAAACGCTCCGGTTCTGGCACGCTGCCAAGTGCGGGCGGTCTTGTGGATCGGGCTGCATCCTTCCTGTCCGAACTTTTCCGGTGACTACATGGCAACAATTTACATCACGCGGCAGGGCGAGACCGTTGATCTCGTCTGCCTCGCTTTTTATGGGCGCACGGCCAAGGTGGTAGAAGCTGTGATTGATGCCAATCCCGGCCTTGCCGCGCTCGGGCCTGTCCTTCCGCTCGGCACGAAAATTACCATGCCGGACATTCCCTCCACCAGCACGGCCAAGCCGTTGACCAGCCTTTGGGACTGACCATGAAACCGCGCGTGGAAGTAAGTATCGACGGCGTGCCAGTGGCAGGCCATTTCTATGAGCGTTTGCTTTCTCTTACCGTCACTGACGAAGAGGGGATGAAATCCGACACGGTGGATATCGAACTGAATGATGGCCCGCCGAACTTTCTGGCAATCCCGCGTAAGGGTGCAATCATCTCGGTCAAGATGGGCTTCGGTGATGATCTCGTGCCGAAAGGTGTCTTCACCGCAGACAAAGTCAATGTCGATTGCCTGCCCTATAAAATGTCGATCTCGGGCAAGGCTGCGGACCTTCGCAGCGGAAAGCTGAAGGAGCGGCAGGAAAGGTCATGGGATAAATCGAAGCTCGGCGATATCTTGTCTCAGATCGCCAGCGAAAGCGGGTTAACCCCTGCCGTTGATGATGACCTTGCGGACTTTGAATATGACTGGCTGGCGCAACAGGACGAAAGCAACATCAATTTCCTGCGGCGGCTGGCGGAGCGGCATAACGGCCTGTTCGCGGTCAAGCAAAGGCGACTGATCTTCACGCGGCTTGGGTCCGGGTTGTCTGCATCCGGCGCGCCGCTCGGCTCGATCATCCTGACGCCTGAGAAAATCAAGGTCGGAAGCCTGAAAGTCGAAATCAACGACCGCACGAAATACAGCAAGGTCGTGGCGTACTATCAGGATTCCGATAAGGCGGAGCGCGTGGAAATAGACGCGGACGCGGATGCGGACGGCGATAGCGTTTATCGTTTGCCGGAACCCTATGCATCGCCCGCCGAAGCCGACAAGGCCGCGCAGGCGAAGGCCAAGGAATTGCAGCGTGGCGAAGGCTCGGTGTCTGTGACCGTGATCGGTGACGCGGGAATAGATGCGGGCTTGCCGCTGCTCTTCGCCGATATCCGTCCCGGCGTGGACGGCGTGCCTTACATCATCAAGACGGCCAAAACCGCATACACGAAAACCGGCGGTCTTGAAGTGGCGGTTTCGGGCAGGCTCTACGATGGCAAATCCGCGACAGAAAAATCGGCCGGCACGGAAAGCGGCGGCTCTAACGCCACCCCGGACGCCTCGAAAGCAACCGGCAAGGTTGCGCCCAACAGTGCGCCCGGAACCCCGGCCACGCCTTCCTCATTCCTGACGCCGCGCCGCTTCGGACGGACGGACGAAAACTAGGGCGCGGCCCTACCACTCTTCCCCAAAATCTTTAGGAGATATTTATGTCCGTTGTGACAACGTCACCGCGTGGGCGTGCCTTTATGGACGCTCATGAAGGAAACCCCCTTACCTGCTATCTTGATCCGGTCCGCATCCCCACTATCGGGCGGGGCTTCACCATGCGGAGCCGGTCTGTTCGGCGTGAGCTGGAAAAGATTGGCATTACAAAATTGGTGCCGGGTAAAACGAAACTCACGTCCAGCCAATCGGAGTCCATCTTCGCGGCGGTGCTTCGGGATGAATTCGAGCCTGCGGTGGTCGCCAAGTCGCCGGATGCGCGCAAGCAGCACGAAATGGATGCGGCGGTGTCCGCGATATTCAATCTCGGCACTGGCGCCATGGATTGGCAGTGGGCGAAATTTTGGCGCGCCGGAAAGCAAAAGCAGGCGGCGGACTATCTCGCCACCCACTACAATACGGCTGGGGGCAAGAAGCTGCCCGGCCTCGTTCGCAGGCGCAAGGAAGAAGCCCTTTTGTTCGAAAAGGGAATCTACACTGGCGTCGGTGAAGGCGTGCCGCGCTCCGCCCAAGAGACTGCACCGAAGCAGCCCGATCCGGTGGTTAAGGAAGCGCAGGCTATCCTCTCGGCGAAAGGCTTTAATCCCGGCGCTATCGACGGCTGGATGGGGGAAAAGACTGCTGCCGCAGTCAAGGCATATCAGTCTGCGCACCCGCACCTTGTTGCCGATGGCATCATTGGTCCCGCCACCTTGTCGCAGTTGCGTCGTGACGCTGTGGCCACGAAAGAAGCGGTGCAGGGCGGCGCAGGCTCGCTCTTTGGTTCCGGCTTTGCTGCATGGTCGCTCGGTTTGCCCTGGGGGTGGATCGCGTTGCTTACTGCGGCGGTCGTCCTCGGCGTCATCGCCTACCGCAAGCGCGATGTCATCTCTCGGCGGGTCAATAGTTTGCTGGGTCGCGAGGTCGCGGTTTGATGACGAAAATCGGACTTTTCCTTTTGCTCGGGCTGGCGGCGGTGTCTCTCATCGGCGCGGGCATCCTCTTCATCGACCGGAATGCGACCTATCGCGCGGTCATCAAAACTGAAAGGCAGAATAATGCGGCAGGGGATCGGGCGGACAGCGCTCGTCATCGTTTTGACGATTGCGCTGGCGGGGTGTGGGATTTCGGGGCCGGGCGATGTATCGGGCCTGCGCCGGGTGGTCGGAATTGACCTGATCGGCGCGCGGGGCGCAACGCAGGAAGATCAACGGAAAATTGACCGGACGGTTGCGGGCCTTTGTGGTGGCGACGTTTGGAACCGGGACGAATGCGCCCGTCATGGAAAAGGTCGCTGACATGCCGGAAAAGTACACCTCTTTCATCGAACTGATGAATGCGTGGGTTGGTGGTGCATTCACCACTATCATCGCCTCTTTGCTCGGTCGCTTCATGTGGCACGGCAATGAGGCGCGGAAAGGTCGCCGCAAGTTCTTCGGCATTGAACTGTTTTGGGAACTGCCCGTCGCGCTCGGCATGGCGGTCATCGGCGAAAGTGCCGCCGCCTATGCCGATCTCGGTCAGCCTGCATCAACCGGATTGATTGCGCTTCTGGCCTACCTCGGGCCGCGTGGTGTCGAAGCGCTCTTCCATAAATGGTTTGACCGACGCATGGCCGGTTGACGCATAAAAAAAGCCCGCAACGCGGGCTTTTCCATCTCTATGAAACTTCGTTACGCAGCAATGAGTTCGTAAGGCTCGTTGTTGTTCTCGACTTTACGGATCGAGATTGTCTGCGTTTCCGCAGTAGGAATGCTGCGCTTGGACAGTTCTTCAATCGCCACTTCCTGCAAGCCAAGCTTTTCGATGGCAAGGCGGCGGATCAACGTCTCAGACGGGCTGTCGATTTCGACTTCGCCGCGTTCCCAACGGCCAATCGACTGCTTGTCTCGGTGAACGAGACCAGACAATTCGGACTGTGTCAGGCCCATTTCGGTACGCAGAAAGCGCAATTCATCACCGCTGATGCCCTTCGGGTGATTGACGATGCCCGTAGCAATGACGTGATGAAGCTCGTTCACAGCGGGAACGATGATTACCTCATCGCCGTCATCGTCGGTCTGGACCTCGATTCCGCTGATGAACACGTTCATCAAGCCGCATTCTGTGTAGTGATGCTCAACAACACTCATTTTCATTCTCCAATTATCGAGCCGTCCCTGCGCTCGAATTCATCAATCCACATGACCGTTACAATCTTCATGTAACAGCCGACGTGGTTGGGTATAACAACAACGCCTATGGCTCGGCTCCCGCTATTCGGAGTTTTGCACTCGACGCGATAGCGGAAGAATCCTTGCCTAGTCGCCGGGACCGCCTGTTCGTAGACGAACCCGTATTTCAAAGCGTACAATACGTCAGACGCGATAAGGTTGCGCTCTGTAAGTCGCTCTTTGGCATGTAGTTTGTAGGCGATGGTGAATTTCGGGTCTCGGGCTATTGCCCTCAGTTTGTCGGTTGCCACATTAGGCAGCCAAGGATCATTACTCTTCACACATCCTCCGACCGGTCTAGACCGCTGTAAGTATCATGGTGATACCTATCTAGTGATGAATGGTCAATTAACAAGGGCGTTAGTGGACCATGAAATTTTGTAAGGGGCTGATTTCGATAGCCATATTTTTGATGCCTTCCCAGCGATACGTTATTTTTCCCTATCAAAAAAGCCGCTCGGTTCGCGCCGGGCGGCTTTTTGCGTTTGTGATGCTCTGCTATGATGGGCTTAGGGGTAGCGCTTACGACCCTTTTCGAAAGCGGAGCAGATGAGTGGTTTTGAAATTTGCCCTCTTACTATCCTATGGGGCGACTTCGCGACCCTCGAGACCGTGACAGACTTGGCGCGATGCCTGCTCGAAAAGTGGCCGGGCAACACGACGACCGACGCTTATGTGACCGCACTAATGGTCTGTTCCGCCGTTCTCGAAAACGGCTTGGATGACAGACCAGAGGATGCGCGCGCTGCCTTTATCGATGCCGCCCATGAAGCGCTCCTGTCAGTATCGCCAGATGATGACGATCTGGATTTCTAGCTGCTATTTTTCTTCGTCGGACCTCCGCACTATCCGGCCTCCATGCCGCAACCGCACGATGCCGTTTATATTGTGCTTGTAGACCTGATAGGCGGCATTCGCCGCCATGATGTTGCCAGCGCCAGCAAGTTCCGTGCATCGAAAGCCGTCGCTCGTAATTTCATCGACGGTAAAAGGAAATTTGGCGTCAAAAAACGGCACCTTTCTGGGGTCGGGCAAATCCACCACATGTTGCTCCTGACCGACTTCGCAGAAATAGACGCTCTCCCGGCCATATACCCATGCGGTGATGGTTCGCCAGTCGAGCTTTCCTTTTGCCTTGTAACAAACCTGCCATTCATTCTGGTAACAAATCAGCATCGGCCAGCTAAGTGGCTTCCTGATTGTTGTTTGAATCTCGGTTGATTTTAGAAGCAGCGCGGGCATCTTTGTCTCATTCCCGTTCGGCGCTCGGCTTCCATCCGCGTGTATATCCCCGGCCCATGGCTGCGACGGCGATGGATAGCTGATTTTGCAGATGGTGGATTTCGTCCAGCAGTGTTTCCACGGCAGCAACCGCGTTGCCGTCATGGCATTGGATCACATAGGCCGCGATATCATCCGGCTGTTTAGTTGCGTTCGGGCGCACGTTTCCAATCTCCTTTTTCAGA
Source organism: Agrobacterium sp. GD03872 (assembly GCF_029840625.1). NCBI lineage: Bacteria > Pseudomonadati > Pseudomonadota > Alphaproteobacteria > Hyphomicrobiales > Rhizobiaceae > Agrobacterium > Agrobacterium sp. GD03872. Next base: position 490,959 of record NZ_JAOCCY010000001.1, on the reverse strand, counting down.
GCGGTAACCATCCAGTCTTGTCATTCCAAAATCATTGAGTTCGTGCTAGAGCACTACTCAGGCAGGCAGGCGTCCGGTTGGCGCGCTGACACAAATCCCCGGTGGAAACGAAGAAACAATTTCCGGGTGGAAACATGAGATGGTTCGACTCCATCCTGCCGCCGGTCAATCAGTCTGGCATCAAGTCGGCGATCTGCCCGTGCGAGACCAGCAAGCGTGGATTTGCCATGCTGCCGCTTTCCTCGTCCACGGTGACCGAGTATGCCGCAACGCCTATGTGACGGGGTGCCATGGCGCTCGCCATTTTTTCGGCGGATGCTGCGCTGGTGGCGGGCCTCATATCGCCCGGCACGATGCCGCCGCGCCCCTTTTTGAACTGCACTACAATGATCTTTTCCGCGTCAGACATGTCTCTTGCTCTCTCGTTTGTTCTATAAATGTTCTCATTTCAAGGGAGAGTCAAGCGCTTGGACACTTCTGGAAAAAACGTAACGTTTGTGTGGAAAGACGGTGTGTCCAACAAAATCACAAGCCGCTGATTTCTATCAAAATCAGCGGCCCGGCTTGGGGTACCATTTCCAAAAGCGCATTGATTTCTCTAGGCTTTGCCCCGCACGTGCCAGTGAATTTTCTAATGACCACACGCCGCCGGCAAGCTCACGAAACTTTGCTTGCGCGCTCCCGAGTATTACCGGGCTTTCATTTGCCAGATGCGGCGGACTCGATTAGACGAATCCCGTTACACCCCGTGAGGACCGGCGACTTAATTTCGCCATCACGCCCGCCTTTTTGAAAGCCCGTCCGGGATATCTGCTTCTTCGCGAAGTTTGAGGAAAACAACATGGCCAATGCGACCACCGCCGACAATAGCCGCACGCTCGCCGCTCTCGGCGTCACGGCGGGAATGATCTTCACCGTCGGCTCCGCCCTCGGTTTCCAGCACATTGGCGGTTATACGCCCTGCGCGCTGTGCCTGCTGCAGCGCGATCCCTATTATTACGCCATTCCGCTGGGCATATTGGCCATTGCGACCAGCATCTTCAAATTGCCGGTCCAGATCACCCAGCTGCTGCTTGCCCTTATCGGCGTGGCGATGCTGATCGGCGCCGGGCTCGGCGTTTATCATGCCGGTGTGGAATGGGGTTTCTGGGAAGGGCCGATCACCTGCGCCACCGGCGCGCCTTCCATCACCACCAATGCCGGCGATCTCCTGGGCAATCTGAACGCCATCAAGGCGCCTTCCTGCAACGACGCCGCCTTGCGGGTGCTCGGCCTTTCCTTCGCGGGCTGGAATGTCATCGCAAGCGTTGCACTTGCGGCAGTCGCCTTTTTTGGCGCGAGCCGTAAAAGCCGGTAAGCGGAAAACCGCGTTGCAGTCCTCAAAAGATCAGGGCTGCAGTTCGGTATCCCAGTAAAGATAGTCCATCCAGCTTTCGTGCAGATAATTGGGCGGGAACAGCCGCCCGTTATTGTGCAGATCCTGAACCGTCGGCTGGAAGGGCTTCTGCGCCGGGAACATGCCCGCCTGCTTGGGAAGCTTGCTGCCTTTTTTAAGGTTGCAGGGAGAGCACGCCGCAACGACATTGTGCCAGGTGGTTTCACCGCCATGCGCGCGGGGAATCACATGGTCGAAGGTCAATTCGTCCCGCGTGCCGCAATACTGGCATTCGAACTTGTCCCGAAGGAAAACGTTGAATCGTGTAAAGGCGGGGTTGCGGGTGGGCTGCACATAGGTCTTGAGGCTGACGACGCTCGGCAGCCGCATGGAAAAGCTGGGGGAGGACACCGCGTGATCATATTCTGCAATGATGTTCACACGGTCTAGAAAGACGGCCTTGATCGCGTCCTGCCAGGACCATAACGACAAGGGATAATAACTCAGTGGCCTGTAGTCTGCGTTCAGAACGAGCGCCGGCAGGGCCTGTGGTGAAACTGCAATCGTCAAGGGCTTCTCCTGAGCGATTCGGCATCTGCACTTGTATATTAGGTCCGTTGTTACAGGATTGTGAAGCCTATAAATGCAGCGGCGAAGAGCTTAATTTTTAAGCCCCGGAAAGGCCGTTTTCGCACTCCTGACGATCGGAGCGGCGAGGCAGCGCCTTCGCCATGTGAGATATTCGGCCGATATCGCAGGAAGGCGATTCGGGCCTTCGGCAAACACAGAAATCTTCTCACGACGGACGTAATATCGGTGGTATGATTGTCGCTGACGGGACAACCGAAAAACCAATGCACGCCTGCCGTGGCAAATATACGGCGGCGGCGGCATCCATCATTCCGTCAATGGAGGAAATGGCCATGATGTTGCGCAGTCGGCAAGTGGCCGCATTGCGGGGCAGTCTGGTGGCCGGCGCCCTGACCGTCATCATCGGCCTGGCTGCGGTTGCCCATGCCCAGCAGTACCAGAATTTCGAGGTGACGCCGGATGGCCGCGGCGGCGCGCAGGGAACGATCGGCGGGCGCAATTTCGAGATTGACCGCAATTACGACCGGCCGCCGTCAGGCCGCACCTCACCCGAGACCCGGCGCGAACTCAGGCGGGCCGTTCCGCAGCAGACCTGCATTGTCGACACAGAGGGCCGAACGCGCTGCAAGTGAGCGTGAGAGCGTTTTCCGGCTTTTTCAAACGCGCCGTAACAAAATTAGATTTCGTTAAAATGCAATCTATCGACTTAAACGGCACGCAATGAAGGGCCGTTATGGTGCCAGGCACAAGACAAGGCAATTGTGCAGGGGCAAGGACATGGCGAATAAAACGATCCGTCTGGCAAGGATTTTTGCCGCCGCTGCCGGCATGGCGGCGAGCATGGTGACAACGGCCTCGGCCATCCAGCCCGGTGGTCTGGCCCAGAGGCCGGGCGCAACGCGGCCCGGCCAGTTCATGACAACGAGCCGCCCGACCATTGCGCCCATCGCCTTTGCGAAATTCTGCGAGGGCGCCGCCGACCAATGCATCCGGATCGGCGATCGCGATACGGTGGAGCTGACCAGGCAGAAGCGCGCCGAACTCCAAGGCATCAATGCCGAGATCAACACGTCGATAAATTATGTCAGCGAGCAGGACGGCGAAGACGACTGGAAGTTGAACCCGGCAAGCGGCGACTGCGAGGATTTTGCGGTGACCAAACGGCAGCGCCTTCTGCGGGCCGGCTGGCCTTCGGGCGCATTGCGCATTGCGACGGCCCGCACCTCGGATGGCATCGGTCACGCCGTTCTGGTCGTCAGCACCAGCCAGGGCGATCTGGTGCTGGATAACCGCACCAATGTCGTCAAGCCATGGAAAGCGGTGGATCTGAAATGGATCAAGATCCAGTCGCACGAGGATCCGCGCGTCTGGCTGAAGCTCTAGTTTCGGACAGCGGGCATTCGGCCGCCGATTTAAAGCGGCGTATCTTTCGAACATCAAAGAGGGTATTCTACCCCGAAAATTGACGCGTTCCGCCATGCAAAAGCCGCCGCCGGCTGCCTTGCCCAGCCCGGCTTCCACGGGTGACCGGACATCGCGTCCACGCGGCCCTGGCGGGGGTGCGGCAGCCGCTTTTAACGCCCTTGACCTTGTGCGGGAGAGGCAGTATCGGCAGCTATGCCCAAGGTGCTCAACTGGATTCGCGGTCGTAAACAGCCAGCCTCCCGCGACGACCGGAGGCGGCGCAGAATAGACCTTGGCGACAAGCCGGCCTCCTTTCCCATTTATGCCATTGGTGACGTACATGGCAGCCTCGACCTGCTTTTGCAGGCGGAGCGCAAGATCCTTGCGGATCTGGGGCCCGAACCCTCCCCCGCGCTGGTCGTTCTCCTCGGCGACTATGTGGATCGCGGGCGCGATTCCCGCGGCGTCCTCGAACACCTGTTGCAACCGCCGCCGGCGCCGCTGCGCCGTATCGCGCTTTGCGGCAACCATGAGCAGCTCTTCCACGATTTTCTCGAAAATCCGCAGGAGAACATGCACTGGCTGGATTTTGGCGGCCGGCAGACGCTTTTATCCTACGGGGTCGATATCGACTACTTCCTGAACAAGGGGCGCCTGAGACTGCAGCCTTTCAGGGATGCCCTGCTCGGCGCGGTTCCGCAGAACCACCGCCAGCTCTTGGCCAGCCTGCCCATCTACGCCCGGATTGGACGTTATATTTTCGTGCATGCCGGCTTGAGACCGGGATTGCCGCTGGAGGCGCAGACCGACGAAGACATGCTCTGGATCCGCGAGCCGTTTCTTTCGCAAGGGGCCGGGCTGGACCTTTTCGTCATCCATGGCCACACGCCGGTGGAGGAACCGGAAACCGGCCCGCAGCGGGTCGGTATCGACACCGGCGCCTTCACGACGGGCAGGCTTACCATTCTCAGGCTTTCCGATCAGGGATTGCACCTGATCGGCTGAGGCGCTTTGGCTTAAGCCTCAGGCCGTGCAGTCCGCAGCAGGGCTAACGGTTTTCGCAGGACTGCCGGCCATTCAGAATATCGCCAAGCACCGTCATCTGCCGGCGGTTCCATTCAATGGCGTCCTCAAACGCCCTGTTTCCCAGGTCCTGCCGCTGGTCGCTGCTGGAGGCCAGCCACAAGATGGCGTCAGCGAAAGCCTGATGATTACCGTCTTCCACAATGACCACGCCGCGCTGGTATCGTTCCGAAAGCCCCCTCGCGCCGGTGCGGGTGCTGATCGTGGCAACACCCGCAGCCAGCGCATCCAGCAATTTTATATTGATGCCTGTTCCAAGCGTGATGGGATTGATGGAGAGCGGCGCACGCGTGAAGGCGTCCTTCAGATTGTCGACGCGGCCGAGTTTGAGAATGCCCTCCCCATCCTCGATCCTGCCGCAGATGCCGCCCGCGAGAACCAGGCGAATATCCGGCCGCGCCGTCCTGACCAATGGCATGATGTTCTGGAGGAACCCCTTCAGGGAAATGACGTTGGCGTCATTTCCGGAGCCAAGGAACAGAAAGTCGCTCGCGGTGAAATCCTCCACCCTTCCGCCAAGATCGAGGATATGACTGACCGTCGCGACGACCGGCGGCTCCGGCCCCAGCAGCTGCCGAAACGTCTGTTCCTCTTCATCCTGAATGGCGACAACCACATCCGCACGGCGAAGAGCCCGGCGCTCCACGGCCGGCGGCACCGAAAACCAGTATCCATATTTGTTCGCGGTGTTGATGAACGCCCTATGCCGATCGGCGAAGGAATCATGGGTGTCGAGAATGCGCAGCACATCATTCGGCAAACCGAGAAACGCCCTTGAATGGAAGGCGTATTCCACAATGACGGCATCGATACCAAGCCGACGCTGAATATCCTGAACCTGGCGGCCGATTGCGGGATAATAGAACTCGTCGAGGTGATTATAAAAACCGCTGTCGCGGCCGAGAAGGCGGTGGACCTTTCGAACGGCCCGGAATGCGGTCAAGCCGATGTCGAAACCCAGATCGCCGGGAAGCCGGGTGCTGACGCTGCCTTCCCGCCGGGAAACGAGGTGCAGGTGACCCGATCCGAATTCGGCCTCGTGGCCCGCCCTGTCGAACTCGGCGTCAATCGTGCCATCCACAAAGAGGAAGTGCACCTCGTGACCGAGGCTGCGCACGGCGCGCGTCAGCTGGAGTATTCTGCTCCGCGCGCCCTCATTGGCAGGAACGACAGGAAAGGCCGAGACGAAAGCGACTTTCATGAACGAACTCAGGCCTGTGCCGGGAAGGTCTCGAACACCTGAAAATTGCTCTTGGACATTGCAAGGATATCCGGCAGCTTTTTCCCGACACGTTCACGAATCTCGTCGGATTGATCGATGAATTCCACCAAAGCCTTCTTTATCCCGTCCTGGGTATGGAATGCGGCCGGGGAAAGCAGATTGGCTGCAGACAGGCCAAAATGTCGATACAGCCCTTCAAACTTACCCTGATAGGCGATGCATATCGCCGGAACGCCCTTGCCCAGCGCGGCAATTGCAAGATGCATGCGCCCGCTGACGAGGCCATCAAGCTGCCCTGCGACCCCTTTCAAGACAGGCGCGGACCATTTTCCATCGAGATAGCGAACCCTGTCCGTTCCGGCTGCGGACACACCTTCGGTTATGGCTTTGAGATAGGCCTGGTCGCCCACATTTTCCCGGTAGTCATGCGGGATGAGCAGCCAGCATACGGGCCGCGCATCGGTTGCAAATTGCAATGCTTCCGCCGCGTGCCTGATGACTGCCTCGGTCTGCGCCCGGTCGGCGTTCTTGAACAGCATCGGATGCAGGTTGAAACCCATGACCCTGTATCCATCGGCCCGCTTTCGCGCGATCCACGAACGCGTGTCCTCGTCGGGCTCGGATGGAACGAGACTAAACGCGGAATCGGAGACGAGCGCCGCATTGGTCTTCGCGAAGGATTGCAGGCGCTCAAGCGAGATCACGTCGCGCACCTTGAGCGAGCATTCCGGATGAAGGGAGCGATAGAACATGGCCAGGGGCGCGTGCGGCGTCTCATTGAAACTGAAACCGAGGATGACGTTCCTGATTCCGGCAGCGGCGGCGAGATCCGCGCTTGCAAGAAGCTTTGCGCTGACCAGCGGGTGATAATATCCATCCATGACATCGGCGCCGACGACGACCACGCAGTCGTATTTTCTTGTCTGAAACTGCTGGGCCAGGGCCTTTATGAAGTCCGGCTTGCCGAAGATATCGACGGGAACAAAACCCCTCTGGTAAGCGGCGTCGGCATAAGCCATGCCATCGACAAGAATATCGATCTCGACATCGGGATTGCTCGCACGGGCGTGTTGCAGCGTCGCAGTGATCATCGCATCATCGCCCAGCGAACCGAAAAGGGTTATGGGGTCACCGGCCACGATCAAAAGCCGGCTCAATCGGCCGCCGGCGGCAACGGGTTTCATGCCTGCCTTCAACGCCTGCAGATCGTCAAAGAGCTGCCGGAACGCTATATCCCTGTTGCGCCGCTCGATATATTTCACCGCTCTCTCGCGCAGCGGTGCCGGCAGTATTTTTTTTATCAGCTTGCGCATTTGCTTTCCTTTCGGGAAGTGATTTTGCCCATGACGAGCGCGATGGCGGAACGGGCCTCGTTCCTTGCGGTCAGGAGCAGAAGCAGGAGATAGGCTGCGCCGAAAATGGCCCCGAGCAGGATGCCGGATATGAAATCGCCGGCTCCCAGCAACTTGACTTCGGGGCGCATCCATTGAACGAGCAGGAAGCACAATCCGCTGGAGGCGAAGCCCGGCAGGAGCAGCAGGACGATGCGCCACAGCCCGATGCCGAGTTCGCGTGCGACGAAGAAAAATGTGAAGGGTGTGGAGGTCAGCTGTCCAAACGCATAGACAATGACGATCTCCCTGATGCTGTCTGTCGGCACGAGCAGGATCAGCAGAATGGTGGAAACCGCCTTGACGCTTCCGGCAATCAGCACCTTGTTCGGCTTGCCGCGCGCGGAAAGAAACGGCGCGTTCTGAAACTGGACGCATTGCAGCGCGCCGAGAAGAAGCAGCGGTTGCGCCACCCCGTCGGCGCCCTGCCATCGTGCACCGAACAATACGTTGCAGATTTCCGGCGCCAATGCCGCGGCCAGTACGAAGACCGGCGTCGAGAAGATCGCCGACATGGTGATCGACTGCTTGTAGAGCGCCGCCATTCGCTCCCGCTCGTGCGATATGCGCGAAAGCACCGTCAGCGAGACGTCATAGAGCGCCGCCTGAAGCAATTGCATGAGGAGCTGATAGAGCCTGCTGCCGACGGTGTAGAGGCCGAAGAGCGCGACGCCGTAGCGCCCCAGGATCATGAAATCGATCAGGCGCGTGGCGCCGAAATCCAGCATACGAAGGCCCAGAGCCGACGATCCGAAGCGGAGCAATTCGACAAAGCTGCGGGGATTGAGCGTGGTGCCCGGAAGCCAGTGCGGTTTTCGCCAGAGCCAGATCAGCGTGACGATGGTTGCGACATAGGTCTGAACCACGAGGCTCCAGACACCGAGGCCCATGACCGCAAAAGCGATCGCCACGCCGCCGCCGACGATGTTCGATATGAAGGTTCTGATTGCGAGCGGCTTGAAAGCCAGCGCGCGACGATAATTCACCTCCTGAAACAGCGAAGCCGTGTTCAGCGGCAGCAAGATGCAGATCGCCACGATGATCGGCGCCAGCCCTTCGACCTCGAACCAGCGCTCCAGTTCCGGCGAAAACACACAGACCGCGATGGCAAGCATCGTCGCAACGGTAACCGAAGCATAGAAGGGCAGGTTGACGTCGCTTGGTTCCAGATTGCGCTTCTGCACGATCGCGTCCCCGAAGCCAAATTCGGACAGCATCTGGATCAGCATCAGCACCAGCCCGGCTGTTGCAACCATGCCGTAATCGGTGGGACTGAGGAAACGGGCAAGGACGATGAAGAGAATGGAGGTGAAAAGCTTGCCGCCCCAGTTCTGGACGATGGACCAGAAAACGCCGGTGATGGCAGCGCTGCCGATCGAATGGTGCTCCGCCATCAATCCACCGCCTGAAAAGCCGGTCGGCACGATGCGGCGACCGCAACGGCCGAGCCATGATCGATGCCCGGCATGGGGAAACGGACTGCACCAAATTTGCTTTCAACCATGTGCTTTTCCTTGGAAGAAACGCTTGCAACGGACATCGTCCCTTGCCCGTCTATGATGCGCGTAAGGTTCGGCCTTCCCTGCTTTTTGCCAGCACGTCCTCGTACAGTCTCACATAATTCTCGCCGACCCGGCGCGACGTGGATTCCTCCACGATATTTCCGAAATCGGCCTCCGTCGGCAGCTCTTCGCGCGAGAGCGTCAGAACCCGGCGGATGCGGGCGGCGAGGTCTCCGGCATTGCCCGGTTCGAACAGCCAGTCGTGATTGGTCTCGCCGATCAGCTCCGGAATGCCGCCGGAGGCGGCGCCGATGACCGGCACGCCCATGGCATAGGCCTCGTAGATCGTGCGTGGCGAAGGCTCGGCCCAGAAGGAGGGAACGATGAGCACATCGATTTCCTCGAAAAACTCCTTCGGTTTTGCCCAGCCGACGAACTCGATCGGCAGATCGCCGGCCTGGGCCGTGAAACGCTCGATGGAATCATCCATCGCGTGGCCGGCGACCAGACAGCGCCAGTTGCCGTGGCCGATTTCCTTGAAGGCATCGACCATGTTGCCGACACCCTTTTCGGTGTTGATGCGGCCGATATAACCGAAGGTCAGCGGTCGGCCGGAACGGTCGATCCGCCGGCGTGCGACAGGGTCGCCCTCCGGCACCGTGCAGGAATAAAAGATGACGCGGCGCAGGCTTTCCGGAATATGATGGAACAGCCCGTGATTGACGTGTGTCTTGAGGATTTCGGTGCCGACGCTTGCGACCGCGCCGATATAACGCTGGGTGAATTTCTTGGTGAAATTCACCACCTGACAGCCGAGATGGATGTGCTCGCAGGGTTTTCCGCCCTTGAACATGGCGGCGTTGCCGCACAGAAGATCGTATTCGCAGATCGTGTGGACGATCGGTATGCCGCGCTTGTGCGCCGCCCGCCACACCAGCGTCGTCACATCCAGCAGCGAATGGGTGTTGAGGACATCCGGCCTGAAATCGTCGAGAACGGCCTCGAACTCCTTTTCGACGTCGAAATTCCATTGCTGCTTGAGCTTTTGCATGCGTCGCTGCTGCGGCGAATATTGCGGCCAGTCCTCGAGCCAGAAATCGTTATTATGAAACATGCGGTAGACGGAAACGCCGTTGCGCTCCGTTTTCGGCTCGGCCTGCCGCTCGATGCAGGCAGCGCCGACCGTGTGCCCCATGGAAACGAGTTCCTCGGCGAGATGTTCGACCGAGCGTTCGCATCCACCAACGATATGCGGCGGATAAAGGCTGCTAAGATGGAGAATTCTCATGCGGATACGCTCTGTTTTCCTTCATCGAAAATCTATGGCGTCCATCCCGGGGCTCGTTTGTCTCCCTCAACGCTCGGAGACCTGTGAGACATGTACAAAAATACAAGAGCCGGAGCGGATCTAATGTTTGAAAATATGAATTACCAAAATCTACTTTTCAAAAAGCACGGGAATTGACGGCATTTCAAGTGATTTTTTTCGCGGCGCGGCAAAAGCCATGCGGTGTTGCGAAAAGAACCGGTCTCGTGTTACGTTTTCCGCACATAAAGACAGGCGGACGGAAGCCACGGGTTCCGTTTTATCTGACGATCATATTCCAGTTGATAATATTTATTTCATTTCAGAGACATGGATTTTAGGGCGACCGTAGATACCAAAATTCCAGGACATTCCGATCTCGATATGCTGACAGGCTTCATCGCCATTTGAACGGCGGCGTCCCGATGGTGGCGTCCGTCTTGTACTTTCTCCGGACGTGCCGGGAGGCGCAGATGAATGGAAAACAGCCGATCGCCATGGCCAGCCTGACGCGGCGCAACCTGCTTTCAGCCGCCCCGCTTGCATTGGTCGCCGCCTCCGGTTTGCGCGCCGCTCCCGCACGGGCGCAGGCGGTTGCTTCCGCCGGGACCGAAGCCTTTCTGGACAGTGTGGGAGTATGCGGTCACTTTACCCGCCCGACAGGCGTCTACCCGGAACAATTCGACCGGATCGTGCCCGAGCTCGAAGCGCTCGGCATACGGCATCTGCGCGATGACGGGCTTATCACCGCGAGAGACACGCGTGACAGCCCCGTCTTTCAGCGGCTGCGCCGGCTTGTGGCGGCTGGCCTTCGCCTCACTATCATCTGTTACGACAATCTCAATCCCTACGTCTCCACGCCGCTCGACAGGCTTGCGGATTTCTACGACTGGTGTGACGGCGGCATCGATGTTTTCGAGGGTAGCAATGAACCGAACCTGACGAAGGATCCCCAAAATGCCCCACGCATTTCGGCGGAGCATCAGGCGGCGCTGCACGACGCCGTCAGCTCGATTCCACGCTTGAGCGCGGTGCCCGTTGCCGCGCCAAGCTACGTCCTGACGAACAGGCCACTGGCGCTGGACCTGACAAATGTCTGCGATTTCGGCAATATCCACCCCTATGCCGGGATGGAACATCCCGAAACGACCGGTCCGGGGGCACTTTCGAAATCCGTCGCCGCTTCGGCGCATATAGCCGCCGGCAGGCCGGTGCTCGCCACGGAAATGGGCTATCATACCTCGCTGCAGACGAAGACCTTCCACTTTCCCGTCACCGAAGGCATCAAGGCGCGTTACATGCCGCGCATGCTGCTCTGGTGTTTCATCAGCGGCATCCGTCGCTCCTATATTTATGAATTGGTTTCGAGTTTCGCCGCCGATGAGACAAATCCGGAATCCTCCTTCGGCCTCCTGCGCCACGATCTAAGCCGCACCCCCGCTTACGGGGCCGTTCGCGCCCTTCTCTCCCTCTGCAAGGCGGAACGGCAGACCGGACCGGAGGAACGGCGGATCGATTTTCTCACTGCCGATTCCGAAAGGCTGTCCCTGCATCTGGTGAGGCCGGACGGCGCTCTGCTCGTGCCGGTCTGGCTTGGCATTTCCGGCTGGCAATGGCCGGCCCGGATCGAAAACCCGCCGGCCGAGCGCCCGGTCGCTTTTTCCGTCACTGGCCCGCATAGCCAGGTCGTCGCCCATCGCTTGCGCGACGACGGTTCGGTGAGCCAGCAGACAATCGCACAGGAAGGCGGACAATACCGGCTTTCCGTCAGTGACCAGCTCACGGTTCTGGAAGTTTTCTGAAGGGCGGAAGGCGAAATATTGCCGTCGCCAAATTTTGTATATCGCGTCGGTTTATTGCGTGATAGCCTGCTTAAATAGCGAATATTCGCCTGCCGATGCAGGCACAATATAATACTAAATATATCTTTTTATAGATTGACGATGATGAAAAACTTTAAGAAGGCGCCCGCTGCCGGGGCGCAGCGTCTCGATCTCGTTCAGGTGATGCGCGCGGTAGCGGCAATCATGATTGTTGCGCTGCACGCGGACGTGAACTGGAAGTTCTCGCTTTTTCCGCTCCACCTCTTGCGGCTGGGCGGCGGCGTGGACCTGTTTTTCGTCATTTCCGGCTTCGTCATCGTTTATGCGTCCCGGCCCTATTTCGCGGCGACAGGCGGCCGCTCGGCCTTTCTGCTCCGCCGGTTTCTCCGCATCGTTCCGCTTTACTGGTTTGTGCTGACCCTCAGGCTTGCGATGGCCGCCATAGCGACCCTTATCGGCGCAAAAGCCTTTCCGCCGCTGCAGTCGATCCTGACCTCCTATTTCTTCATCCCTTATGACAGCATGGGTTACGGCGACGCCTATCCGTTTCCCCTCATCGATCTCGGCTGGACGCTGAACTACGAAATGTTTTTTTATATCGTTTTTGCGGTGTTCATCTTCCTGCCGCTGGAGCGCGCCGTTCTGACGACGGCCGGTGTGCTGTTTACCGCCGTCATGGTCGGCTCCGCCTTCGATCTCGGCCTGCCCTTCAGTTTCTGGTTCCAGCCGATCATTCTCGAATTCGTCGCGGGGATGTTCCTCGCAGTGCTGTTCCTGCGGGGCGTGCGCCTGCCGCCGCTGCTCGGAATTGCAACGGCCCTGTGCGGCCTGGCGATCTGGATGCTGACGGATCTGAGCAGCATCGGATTCCAGTGCAATCCCGGATGCTATTCCTTTTCACGGCTGCTCGTTTTCGGCGGCGGCGCGATCCTGCTGATGGCGGCGGCGACTTTGACCAGCAACATCTCTCTGCCCCGTTTTGCACAGCCGCTGGCGAAACTCGGCGATTCATCCTATGCGCTTTATCTGCTGCATCCGTTTATTTTCCGGGGCTTCAAGACCGTGCTCGGCGACGTCACATTCCCGCCGGAGTGGAGCAATCTCGTCTATCTCGTCATCGTCGTCTGCACCGTCGCCATAGCTCACGCCTTCCACGTCCTTGTCGAAACACCGGCCAATCTCTGGCTACGCGACCGGTTGATATCGTCGCCACGAAAAGTCGCCGTATCATGAACAGGGCAGGACAGGCGCGGGCGGGCTGTTAACAATAGCTGAGGGTTTCCGCCACGGTTTTATTTTAACGCTTGATCCTTTGCTTGCGCTGTGCGATTTAAAAAGAAATTTTAGATGTTGGATAACCGTATCCAGCGTGGATGTATTTAAAGTCGTATTTAAAAGATTTGGAGAGTTGGATGCCCCGCATTCGTAACGGCTCGATGCTCGCTGGTGCGATGTTTATCGCCGGCATGGGTCTCTTTTCCGCTGTCGCCAACGCACAGACCGTGGAAACCGCACCGCTGGCCGCACCGCAGCAGACACCCACGGTAGAAAGCATAGCGACAGGCGCACCCGTCAAGGCTGCCGATGAAACCACCGCCGCATTTCTGACCCGCGTTAATGCCGCCAATCCCGACACGGTTTCCATCACCGCCGCGGAACTGTTCAAACAGGCTCCGACGCCGGGAACGATCAGGGATCTTGTCACCATCGCTTCCAGCGCGGATGCGGCAACGGCCGACGTAACCGCAAAAGTGACGAGCGGGTTTCCGATCATCGCCGTCTCCACCAGCGCGGCGCAGTTCTCCGAACAGCTTTCCGCCCTCATCCTGAGTGACTCCGGCCAATTGCCCACCATCGTCGCCCTCGCCCAGAAGGTCGGCAACAAGGACTTCTCCGAAGTCGTCGGCGAAGGCCTGGCGCTTGCCCATGCCACCGCGATGCGCAATGGCAACACGATACTCGCAGCCGCCATCCAGTTGCAGACAAAAGGCGCCAGCGTACCTTCCGATCTCCTCATCGCCTTCAGCGAGAATATCGAGGGAACGGCAGCCGGCCCGGCTGCACCCGCCGCTGCAGCAGCGGCGGCCTCCCCGATCGGCGGCGCCGGTTCTTCGCCGGCCAGCGCCAACAGCATCGGCGGTTCGGGAACCGCAGGCGCCGCGGGCGGCACTGCACAGGCGGGCGGCGGAAGCCCACCGGCTGGCCGCGGCAGATCGCTTTCAACCGGCAGCACCAGCACGCCGATCAGCACTAGTCCCGTTTGAGTTTGGCTTCATCGCCTTCCCCGAGGGGAAGGCTGCCGCCAGTTCTGTGATGCAACCGTGACTTGGCGGGCACTGCGCCCGCCGAAAAGAGCGAGGCTGACAGTTGTTGCAAAGGCACGATCCCCTGACGATGGCCGATTACGATAAAAGCGGATTGACGACCGAATTTATCGATATCGACGCCGTGCTCGCGATGATCCGCCGGCAATGGCGTATCGTGGTCGCCGCAATCGCCGTCGCCGGGGCGATCGGCCTCGCCTTTGCCGCAACCGCCATTCCGATCTATTCGGCCACGGCCACGCTTCTGATCGACCGCAACAACAGCCAGATCGTCGAACAGCTTTCGACGATTGGCGGCGTCATAGAGGATGAGGCCTCCATTCTCAGCCAGGTCGAGGTCCTGCAGTCGGAAACCATCGGGCTTGCCGTTGTCGACAGTCTCAATCTCACGGAAAACCAGGAATTCAGGGCAACGCGCGCATCGCTTCTGAGCTCTATATTTGGCACCGTCCGCTCGCTCGTCAACGTATCGCAATGGTTCTCGCCGGCGAAAAAAGAGGCGGTGGTAGACGATGGAACCCTGAAGCGATCGCTGTCGGACCGGCTGCTCAACGACCTCAGCGTCAAGCGCATCGGACGAACCTACGCTCTGGAACTCACCTATAATTCGACATCGCCGGTCCTCGCCGCGCAGATCGTCAACGCCGTGGCGTCGGCCTATCTGGTGGACAAGCTGAATTCCAAATACGAGGCGACGAGGCGGGCGAGCGACTGGCTGTCCGACCGTATTGCGGAACTGCGCCAGCGGGCGCTCGAGACCGATCTGGCCGTGCAGAAGTTTCGCGCCGACAATAATCTGATTTCGACCGGCAATAACAGCCTGCTTTCCGACCAGCAGCTGGCCGAATCCAACAGCGCGCTGATTTTGGCGCAATCGGAAACGGCCAGGGCGCGGGCGCGGGTGCAGCGCATCGAGCACATCCTCGCCACCGACGATGTCGATGCCGTCGTCACCGATATTCTCGACAGCTCAGTCGCAAACGATCTGCGCAAGAAATATCTCGAAGCCTCGAAGATCGAAGCGGAAATCACCGGCCGGCTCGGCGCCAACCACGTTCAGGCGGTGCGTCTGCGCAATGAAATGCAGGAATACCGGCGGCTGATGTTCCAGGAAATCAGCCGTATCGCGCAAAGCTACAAAAGCGACCTGGAGGTCTCCGAAGCAAGGGAAAAATCACTCGCCGAGAGTGTCGCCAAGGCGACCGACATCAGCAATTCGGCCAGTGAGACGCAGGTTCAGCTGCGCGAATTGCAGCGCGAGGCCGAAACCTACAAGAACATGTACCAGACCTTCCTGCAGCGTTATCAGGAAGCGATGCAGCAGCAATCCTTTCCCGTGACGGAAGCGCGCGTGATCTCCAAGGCGATGCCGCCCAGAATTCCGAGCAAGCCGAACAAGACCATAATCCTGGCCCTGTTCATGATCATGGGCGCCGCAGCCGGCGGCGGCATTGCCGTGTTCCGTGAATTCCGCGACCGGTTTTTCCGCACCGGGGAACAGGTTCGCGATGTTCTCGGGCTGGAATTCCTCGGCAATACCCCGCTCATCCAGAACAACAAGGCCGTTGTGGAGCCGCAGGAAGGCGGGCGCCCCGCCCTCACCCACCCATCCAGCGTCGCGCGTTACGCGGTGGACCACCCGCTCTCCTCCTTCGCCGAAACACTGCGCAGCACCAGACTGGCTATCGATCTCGGCATTCCCGCCAAGAGCGGTGCACGCATTGTCGGCGTTGTTTCGGCTTTGCCGAGCGAAGGAAAATCGACGATCTCCATCAATCTGGCGCAGCTGCTGGCCGGACAGGGTGCGCGGGTGCTGCTGCTGGATGCCGACATCCGTAATCCCGGCGCGACGCGCGCCATGGCGCGCCACGCCAGCGAGGGCCTGCTCGAAGTCCTGCTGGAAGGCCGCAGCGTGCAGGAGGTGCTGCTTCGTGACGAAAAGACACGCCTCGCTTTCCTGCCCACGGTGGTCAAGCAGCGCGTCCCTCATTCCTCCGAACTGCTGACCTCGGCGCAAATGCACAAGCTCCTGGCCGAAGCGAGCAGTGCTTTCGATTATATCATCGTCGACCTGCCGCCGCTCGGGCCGGTGGTCGACGCACGCGCCATGGCGGGACGGATCGACGGTTTCATCTTCGTCACCGAATGGGGCAAGACAGCGCGCCGGGCGGTGCGGAACACGGTGGAGAATGAAGTCCATATCCGCAAGAAGTGCCTCGGCGTCATCCTCAACAAGGTGGATACCGAAAAGCTGAAGCTCTATCGCGCCTATGGTTCGAGCGAATATTATCACTCGCGTTACACCCGATATTACCATGACCAGGCGTGACGGCATGATGCGCCTGCGAACGGTGCTCGCAGTCATACCGGTTCTCGTCATTTCCATCTTTGTCCTGTCCGTCGCGGCACAGGCATTTTCGCAAAGCCGGCGCTTTTCCGACGTTGTCGCAATGGCAAGGATCGCCGACGACAATAGTGGCATCGCGCCCGATCTCCTTGCAGCGGCGGTCACCGAACTACGCCCGGTCGTTGCCGAAAAAATCTGCCGTTCGGATATCGTCAAGGCCGGGTTGAGGCTGGTTCTGGCCGATCTCGATGCAAATGGCGTCGAACCCGATTCCGGCGCGGCTCGCCTCGGTTTTGCCGAGACCTTCATTCGCCACTCGCTCTCCTGTTTTCCCGCAAACGGCGATGTCTGGCTGCGCCTTGCCATGGTTCGTTCGCTGCGCAACGCCTCGCCCATGGAAATCGCCGTGCTGATGAATTTTTCGCAGCTCTACGGGCCCGCCGATGCCAATCTCATCCGGGGACGTTTCGTGATGTGGCAGCAATTCCCGAAGAATACCCTGCCGGGGGCCGAGGCGGCCCGCTATGCGGATACGGCCGTCGTCTGCGGCAAGGCAGGGGAAATCCTGCGATGGACGCTGGCGGATGTCTGCCCAAAGCCTCCGCAGGGAGGCATGAAGCGCCCGACACCACAGCCCTGACCTGACGCGCGAAAGGGGCAAGCCCCCGTCCGCATTCGCGGCATCGTCCCAACGAACAATTCCGATAAAGCTCCAAAAAAATGTCGCTTACCGAAGCCCGATCAGAACCGCTCTCCCCCCCGCAACCTTGGCCGATGGCATTTCGGAACTATTTTCGGCCGGTCGCGACAGTCGCGTTCTGGGCTATTTTTCTGCTGGCGCTTCTCAACCGCGGCGCAACGGAAATCGAAAGCCGCATCGTTGTCACGGCCGCCATCTATCTCCTGCTGGTGCCGGCGATCCTTCTGCTGGGTCCCCCCAGGGCCGGGGCGGGCAAGGTGCTTGTGGCTGCCTGCCTTTTATTGGGAGCGCTCATCGTGCAGATAACGCTGCAGGCGTCGTCCGTGCCGGCAATAGCGCGCCCCAACCCCGCCTGGTCCGTCGCCGCCATGTTTACGCAGATCGCGCCCATTGCAACGGTATCACTGACGCCCGCCGATGACCTGCTCGGCCTCATGAGCGCCGCCCTGCCCTTCGGCGCCTTCATGACCGGCCTCGTGATTTTCGACAGCGACGAACGCGCGGCAAAAACACTGCGATGGTTCGCAATTGCCGGCGGCTGGCTCGCGCTGTTTTCAATCGTGCAATTCGCGCTTTTTCCCGAAGCCCTCGGCTTCATTCAAAAACGTTTCTATCTCGGCAGTCTGACCGGCCTCTTTGTCAATCGCAATACCGCGGCCACCTTCTTCGGCCTCATCCTTCTAACACTCGCCATATTGCTGCACAAAAGCCTCCTCGCTCCAGACTGGTCGATGGTAAGGGCGCTCGTGGCGAACCGCCTTACCGTGCCGGCCGAACAGAAACAACTCATACGCAAGGCCGCTTTTCTCGGGGTGCTTGCGGGCTTTTGCTTCATCGCATTGATGCTGACGGGGTCGCGCGCCGGGATCGGGTCAAGCCTCGCGGCGCTGATTTTCCTGATCCTTCTGACTGTTTTCAACTCCGCTCCCCGAACCGGCCGCGATGGGGCCTCCAGCCGGCGCAGGCAGCGGGGGGCGAGACGTCGCGCCGCGCTCGTCATCGCGGTCGCCATCGCCCTCTTCGCGCTTTTCGCCAACCGTGTGGCGCTTCGTATGGAAGCGCGCCTGGAAGACGACATGCGTTTCTGCTATATGCCGGGCATTGCGCGCGCCATCGCCGATAACTGGCCCATGGGATCGGGCCTCGCAAGCTTTGCGGAAATCTATGCCCCCTATCATCTGGCGCGATGCGGGGTGGACGCCGTCGTCACCCATGCCCACAATGTCTATGCCGAGGGCCTGCTGACCCTCGGTGCCGCCTTTCCGTTCTACGCGGCTTTTTTCGTTCTCGTACAACTGGTGATTTTTATTCGCGGGGCGCGCAAACGCAGAAACTATCGTTATGCCTCTCATCTCGGCCTTGCCGCGCTGCTGCTTGTCCTGCTGCATTCGACACTTGATTTTTCGCTGCAAATTCCTGGCTTTGCCATGGCCTATGCCGTTTTCCTCGCCCCGGTCGTCACGCTTTGCCTCAATCCGCCCGGAATGGAACGGCAGGGCCGCAAAGGCCGGAAACGATCTCCAGACGAAGCTGCAATGCCTGCGCCGGGCCATTCAGGCGAGACAGTACAAACCGCACTTCGCCTGCCATAACCGGAGCCCGGCATGGATTTCGCGGATGCAGAATAGTTTTCGG
This sequence comes from Agrobacterium sp. GD03872, assembly GCF_029840625.1. Lineage (NCBI taxonomy): Bacteria > Pseudomonadati > Pseudomonadota > Alphaproteobacteria > Hyphomicrobiales > Rhizobiaceae > Agrobacterium > Agrobacterium sp. GD03872. Next base: position 472,256 of record NZ_JAOCCY010000001.1, on the reverse strand, counting down.
GATTTTAAAACCATGGGCGCAGGAATTTGAGCATGCGGATATTGCAGATAACCTCGCTGTTTTCTCCGGACCGGGTCGGCGGTGCGGAAATATTCGTGGAAGACCTTGCGCGCGGGCTTGCGGATAAAGGCCATGGGGTCGCCGTGGCCGCCATCTCCCGCGAAGAACAGGCCGTAGAGCGGCGCGACGGTTTCGCCATTCATCGCCTCGGGCACACCACGCCGTTCTTTATCGGCGACTGGGGCCAGCAACCGGAATGGAAGCGAAAATACTACAAAATTGCCGTGCAACTGGACCCCCGCCTCGTGCGTCGGCTAGCGCGCGTCATCGATGATTTCCAACCGGATGTGGTCAATACCCATTCGCTGTCGGAACTGACGCCGCTGATCTGGCCGATGATCCGCAGACGCGGCATTCCGCTCGTACATTCGCTGCATGATTTTACCAGCATGTGCACCAACGGCTCGCTTTTTCATGACGGGCGCATCTGTGATGGCAGCGGCAAAAAATGCCGCACCTTTTCTTATCTCCACCGACGGTGCCAATGCGCCGTCGATGCGGTGGCCGGCGTCGGTCGCGATATTGTCGAACGCCACGTGCGAGCCGGCTTTTTCACCCATGTACCGGAAAGCCGCCGCAGGGTGATCTGGAATGCCATCTCACCACCTGAATTGCCAGAACCGCGCATGCCCCGCACCCCCGGTGAACCGCTCGTTTTCGGTTATCTCGGCCGTATCGAGGCGGCCAAGGGAGCCGATCTCCTGATCGAGGCTTTGCGGCTTTTGCCGCAGCAGGGCTGGCGGCTGGTCATGGCGGGCCGCGCGCCTGATGGTATCGAAGCCTATCGGCAAAAGGCGGCCGGCCTTCCGGTCGAGTTTCCGGGCTATGTGGAAGCCGATCGTTTCTTCGCCGGCATAAACTGCCTCATCGTCCCGCCCTTATGGCCGGAGGCCTTTGGGCGCACCGTCGCCGAAGCGATTTTACGTGGTGTACCCGTCATCGGCGCCAATCTCGCCGGCGTTGCCGAGCAGATCGGCCCGGAAAGACAGGAGCATCTGTTCACGCCGGGCGACGCCGCCGAACTTGCCTCACGCATGACGGAGGCCATGCGCAATCCCGCGATGCTCGCAGAAATACCGGAGGCCCGGGAACGAATTCGCCAAGGCGTCGCGCCGGATGCGGTTGTCGCGGCCTATGAGAAGCTCTATTCGGATATGCGCAAACCGTTGGCGCATGAGCAGGGCACGGGTGCCTCCCTGCCCTGAGCCCGCACAAGCGTTCTCCCCGGGAAGGGCCTATGACGTCTCAACTCCTTGCCTGAAAAGCTTCGCATAGCTCTCCGCCGCCTTCTGCCATGAATATAATTTGCGGTTTTCATAACCCGCCCGGCGAAGATTGTCGGCCAGTTCCGAGTTCGTCAGAAGTCGCTCAAGCGCATCGACAAGGCTTTGCACATCCGCCGGATCGAAAGTCAGGGCGCCGTCGCCGGCAATCTCCGGCGTTGCGGAACGGTTGGAGCAGACGACCGGACATCCCAGCTGCTGCGCCTCCAGAACCGGCAGGCAGAAACCCTCATAGGTGGAGGGTACGCAGAGGCAGGCGGCATGACGGTAAAGTTCGGCCAGTTGCCGGTCATCTATGCCGGAAAGCCTGATAAGCCGGGCCTTCAGTTCCGGATCATCAAGCGCACCGGCGATTTCCTCCGCTTCGTCGCGGCCGACATGCACGATGCGCAGGTCCGGCCATTTTTTGCCGAGCGTCGCAAAGGCCTGGCCCAGAAGCGCGAAATTCTTGTTGGAAGTCGCGTTTCCGACCGCCAGTATATAGCGACCGGCAATGGGCGACACCGTATCGAAAACCTCGGGATCGATATTCAGGGTGCTGTCGGAATGAATGGTGAGGCTCTTGCCGGCGGCACCGGGATAAAAACGCGCCAGATCCTTCTTCGTCGCCTCGGATACACAGACAATCTGGTTCGAGCCGGCCATCATCAGCCTGAAGATGAAATCGGTCGTCAGTGTCGCCCGCCAGCCAATCTGTTCGGGAATGGTTTTGAAATAGAGATCGTGGACAAGGCTGATACGCCGTTTGCCGCCGAGGGGACTTCCAAACGGATCGGCATTAAACAGCACATCGATGCCATGCCGGCGGCAGAGTGCGGGCAGCGTTGCGGCCTGGCGCACCACGTCAAGAACCATGATGTGCGGCCGCGGCGTCTCTATCAGTTCCAGCCGGCTGTCGCGCAGGCTTGCCGGCAATTGCGCCCTCGTCCATGGAGAACGCAGAACATAATCGTCAGCGGTCTGCTCCAGCAGCCGCTCCAGCAGGCTGAAGGTCACGCGGGCCACACCCGAGGCCTTGCCGCCATATTGGCTCGGCATATTTACGAGAATGCGCATCCTGGCCCTTCCGCTCGCCCGCAATACCTGTTGCTGGTCCACCACCTCGAAAATCTTACGCCGCCTCTGTCAGCAGCGCGGAAACGGATCGGCACGTCTCCTCCAGCGAGAAACGTTCGGTCACATCCTCCCGCCCCTTCTGCCCCAGCCTTGTCGCCAGGGCTGGATGCGACAGGATACAGCCAAGCGCCGCGGAGAGCGCCGATGCATCCCCCGGCGGCACGAGAAGACCCGTTTCGCCGTCCCGAATGATTTCCGTAACCCCGCCGCCGCGGGTGGCGACAACCGGTCGTCCGCACATCATCGCCTCCACCACCACCCGGCCGAAGGGTTCGGCGACAATCGAGGTATGCGCAACCGCATCCATCGCCGCCATCAGTTCCGGCACATCCGAACGGAAACCCAGGAAGCGGACGCGGCCATCGAGCCCGAGACGGAATGCCTGTTCGCGGATGCGCGCCTCATAGGCCTCCTGCCCGAAAAGCGCTCCGCCGACGATGACTGCCTGCACGCCCTCCATCATCGCAATCGCATCCAGAAATACATGTTGCCCCTTCCATTCGCTCAGCCGGCCAAAAATACCGACAAGCGGCTGCGGGCCGAGGCCCAGCTCCGCGCGCAGCCGCTCGGCCGCACCGGGGTCATGAAGCCGCGCCTTTGCGGGGTCGAAGCCGTTGTAAACGATGCGCACCTTATCCGCATCGCCGCCGGCCTCGATGAAAGCCCGGCCCGTTTCCTCTGAATTAACCGCCACCCGCCGGGCGAAAAGGCGCGCAAATGCCAGTGACGCCCGACGGTTGACGGCGCTGAAAGCCGGATCGGTGACAATGTCGTGCAAAATCCAGACAAGTGGGCGACGGCTGAGCTTCGCCGCCAGCGCACAGACAAAAAGCGCCTTTTGCGAATTGGCGCAGATCACATCGTAATGTCTTGCTTCCCGGCTCAATTGCCAGGCAACCGCCATGACATCGGCCGCTCCGCTCAACAGGGCGCCGAACGACGAATTGCGGCGGATCGACAACATTTTTTTCCCGGCGGACAGCATGACCGGAGGCCGCCCGGCATCAGCCAGATCATCTGCGGCAGCGCCACCGCTGAGAAAACAGGCGCGCCAGGAATGCGGGCCAGCCTTGACGAGGTCCGTCAGAAAAAGCTCGGCGCCGCCCTTCTCTCCGGTATGGCTGACAAAAAGAGCAGATGTCATCGCGCCCCGCCTGCCCGAGGAAGGTTCCGATGGCGCTTCAGTCCGTGAACGCGGGAACGAACAGCCCGCCCGCGACAAAAATCGACCCGCCCGGAAATGACAGGGATATCTTTATCGGACTCTGCACGGAAACGGCGATTGCTAGATAAAAATACCAGCATAAAAACCTTTATTTGCAATAAAATTCAATAATATCGACAATACAAGATAAATATTCTGATTTTATATTTCGAACGAAATCGAAGAAAAATTCATGACGTTCGTTTTATGCGCTGCTCGGCGTTTTTTCCAACGGCGTTTTCCTCGCGCCCCGCAACGGAACTATCCTGGGGCCGGACAAGGAGAATGAACGATGGCACCGCCCGAATACAACATATGCATATATATGGCGCGAACGGAAGAGGTGGCGGCATGATCGGCGTAACGCTTGGTATCCGCCCCCCGAACACAGGCGTTATCGGCCTTTCCGCGACCGCGCTCTCTCCCTTGCGCGGCCGTCTGGCGTCGGGTCAGAATGCCACGATATTCGTCAACGGCGATAGCACCGCCCACGCGGAAGCAGGCCCCTTTCAGCAATTTGCGATGATGCTCGGCGATCTGCACGATGCGAAAGTGGTGCTACACCGCTGGGCCGAATGGGGAACGAGCGCCGCCACCGGGCCAAGGGCCTATGCGGATCCCGTGACATTGCGCACCGGCAAGGGAGCAACGCTGACGATCTATCTCGCGACGCTGCCCGGCGGCATGGCGGGGTATATGCTTGCGGAGCAGCGTGCAGCGGCATTGAATATCCCCCGCCCCGACCTGTGCATCATGCATCAGGGCCACAATATGCAGACCTTCGAAACCCCTGGCGGCATTCTCAGTTCCGGACGATCCACCCTGCTCGGCCCGCTGGGCATGACCGAATGGCAATGGCCGGGGGCGCCACAGCTCATCACCACGCAGAATCCGTGGCGTGATGGTGCAGGCTACGACAAGGTCTATCAGGCGATCCTCGAACTGGCGCGAGCACATCCGAATCTGACACTGGTGGATACACACGCCGCGGTTCTTGCGAAGGGCAAGGATGCCGCCCTTTACCGGGACAATATCCACCCGAACGATACGGGATCCCGGCTCATCGCCCGAACCCTGTTCGATGCCTATCTGGCTTCAGCATCCGACAGCGGTTTTCAGACCCCTTGCTGGCCCAGGCTTCCTGCCGCCAATCTTATCGGCAATGGCGATTTCACCGATTGGTCCGGTTCTACTCCAACGGGTTGGGGCATGACTTCACCCGGTTCCGCCGCCAGAACCACCGACGTCACCTTTTCCCCGTCCTTCGCCGGCAGCCTCGTCCTCTATGCAAATGGCAACCAGACAGCCGGGCTCACGCGCTATTTCCGCAATGCGGAGGCAGCAGCGATGATCGGCAAGAGCGTTTCCTTCGCCGTGCTTTACAAAAACACCGAGAAGCAGCGTCTCCCCTACATTACCCTCGTTGTAAAAAGCGGCGGTGCGGTTCGGACGATTGCTTGTTCCGCCCTGCAATTCGGCGGCGCCAGCATCTCCAGCAATAGCGGCTGGATGTGGGCGATCGCCAACGGGATCATCATAGACCCCGATATCAGCCCGACCGGCTATAATTTCTATCTGCGGATTCTTCCGGCATTCGGTACCAGCGCGCCAATTTCAAATGAGCCAATCTACCTTCAGCGTGTCATTGCCGTCGAAGGGGATTTGCCGAAAGGCAATCTGATCTAATGAGAACCGATAAATTTATCTTGCGTGGCGACGTCATCAAGCCCACTAATGGTCGCCATATTATATTTATTGCCGCGCGGTAACGCTTTCCCCAGGGGACCGTCGAAATCCGCCAACCGAAGATAAAGGCCGCCAATGAGAAGACGAGCAAATCCTGGGGCATCGCACCAGCCCGCTTTGCCGGCCTTTGTCATGGCAATGCCGCTTTATCCTTCGAAAACAATCAATGTTCCCGACATCTTCCTCGCAGTCTTCGTCTTTTCGATTGGCTTCTTCATCCAATGTAACGTGCTGACCAGCAATCTTGGGCTGCGCTTCCTCAATATTACCGACATGCTGGTACTGATGACGCTGCCCGTCATTGCCCTGCTTTACATTCGCTGCCTGACGCCTTCGATCCTCCTGTTTTATCTCCTGCCGTTGACGGTCTTCTTTGCATTCACGACCCTGTTTGCCGACGCGCGTGGCGAGGGCGAATTTTATACGACGGCGATGACCTATTTTTATGCGGTCTATTTTCTGTTCTTTACCTATATGCTGTTCAAGGAGAACCGCCTCGAACTGTTCTGCTGGGGGATATTTGCCGGCTTCATTGCGGTGACGATCCTGCTTTTCCTTGATGTCGTCATCCATGACCAGCTTGCCTCCCTCGGATTATCCTTCATGTTCGATGAGGCGGGCGTCCTGGAGCTTGCGGCAAAGGGTGAAATTACCCCGCTGCTTTTGCGCGTCGAAAAGGCAGGTGGTATCTGGCCCGTAGGAAACACGGCCGGACCGGTCTTCGCGCTCGCCGGAGCGGCAGCCGCTTATCTGGCCGAACGCCAGAAGCGTCCGGCACTGTTTGCCGTGTTCCTGCTCATATACCTTGCAAGCTTCACACTCACGCTCAACCGCTCGGGCGTGTTTGCCGTCCTCGCCATCGGCCTTTATTTCTACGTCCGGAATTTTTCGATCAAAATGCTGCTCAGCACCTATATCGGTTTTGCCTTGTGCGCCCTCGTCATCGCCGCCGTTTTGCCGCTCGGCGCTTTCGACTTTGCGGAACAGGCGCTTTCAAAACGTTTTCTGGAGGACAGCAACAGCAGCAACAACCTGCAGGAGCGGTGGGAGACGATCACCGGCGGTTTTCAGGTCATGCTCCAGCATCCCCTGGGCATAGGCTTTACGGCGCGATATGAAGAGCTTGCGCGGATATCGAAAATCGGTACGCCACATAACGGCTTTATGGCGACCTCTTACGCTTCCGGACTGGGATTTTGCATTATGAGCGCCTTCGCGCTTTTTTATGCAATTTTCCGGAAACGCAAAATCGGCTTTTTCGCCTATTCGGCCATCGGGATCATTATCGGTTATCAATTTGAAGAGCTGAATTTCAATCCCGTCTTCATGGCTCATGTGGGTCTTGCCCTCGCTTATGCCGCCATAGATCTGGATTTCAGGCTATTCCTGAAAAATACGATGATGCGGATACTGGGAACGGCAGATACCACCCGCAACCGGGAGCACGGAAGCGTCATTGGTGCCACGCACGGTCCGAGCCCGCTGTTCTCCGATGGCAGACAGTCATAAGAAGCTTTGATCGTCGAGTCCCTCTTGACCGCCGACTATAAAATGCGCGGCGAGAGGCGTCAGGTAACCTTGATGATTTCAATCTCCCTGCCGCCCAGGCTGACCAGATCGCCAGCCATTTTTCCCACCAGCAACCTTGCAACCGGAGACACGTAAGACATCGTTCCGGCAGTGGGGTCGGCCTCGTCTTCGCCGACGATCCGGAACCGTTGCGTTCGCCCATCATCGCGGCTGAATGTCACCAGGCTGCCAAAGGCGACGATACCATCCGCTGGCGGATCAGGCATCAGCTGGGCCGTGCGGACCCGCTCCGCGAAATATCGCATATCCCGCAACGGGCTGGCGGAAACGCGCCGTCTTTCATTGATGTCTTCAACGGCATTGGCCGCCTCACAGGCTTCGCGCGCCAGCCGCAACTGCTCTTCCAGCGCTTTCAGCCCGGCCCGCGTCACCAGATTGGGGTGAGGCGAAATCACACGATCCGGCAAAACGGTTTCGGCTGCCGTTTCGGCACTGTCTTCCTTGGTAAAGGCTACGCTCAACCCTGACACTCCCATTCCCAAGATGCCGCCCGGACATCTGCAATCCGATCCAATTCCGTCATCGACCGCAGGAGCCCTGAGAGAGCTAACCCTGGAAACAGCCGCCGGTTCAAAAAATAGACATGTAACAGGCTGAAGCGGCTGATGACAACGTGGCCGTTCAACACGCCAATGCAACCTCAACGGAACATACCCCTCATATTTCGGCCTAACAGCGGGCATTTTACCCTGTTAGGGTGTGCGGCAGGAGGAGTGAGGACACCAACGCGAACGGACAGGAGACGGTTCATGGCCCGGACAATAGTGAATGCGCTTGGAGACACACTCTATTACAGCGGCAGTTCCACCGGATTTTTCTCCGCCACGGGTTCCGGCCCGCTGCTCACCGGCACCGCCGGCAATGATTCCATGTGGGGTGACAGTTCCGTCAACGTGACCATGGCGGGCGGTACGGGCGACGATATCTATTATCTCTATTCCGGCATCAACCGCGCCGCCGAAAATGCCGGGGAAGGTATCGACACCATCGATACCTGGATGAGCTATACCCTGCCCGAGAATTTCGAAAACCTGCGGGTAACGGGTGACGGGCGTTATGCCTTCGGCAATTCGCTCGATAATATCATCACCGGCGGATCGGGCAGTCAGACGATCGATGGCGGGGCTGGCAACGACGTGCTGATCGGCGGCGGCGGAGCCGATACCTTCGTCTTCACGAGCGGCAACGGTACCGATCTTATCACGGACTTCAGCGCCAATGATACGATCCGGCTCAATGGTTACGGCATCACGTCTTTCGATCAGCTTGTCGGCAATGCCACGCAGCAGGGCAACGACCTGTGGCTCAATCTCTCCAATGGCGAAGCCGTCGTTCTCGCCGGAACGACCATAGACGACCTTCAGGCCGACCAGTTCGAACTCAGCCTCGACCGCTCGTCCTTTGTCCAGACCTTTGCCGATGAATTCGATACGCTCTCGTTGCGCAGCGGCGATCAGGGCACCTGGGACGCCAAATATTGGTGGGCGCCTGAAAAAGGAAGCTCGCTGACGACGAATGGCGAGGCGCAATGGTATATCAACCCTGCCTACGCCGGCACATCGGAGGTCAATCCGTTCAGCGTCGAAAACGGCGTCCTGACCATCACCGCCGAGGAGACCCCGCAGTCGATTGCCGATGAGGTCGAAGGTTACGATTACACATCCGGCATGCTGAATACCTATTCCACCTTCAGCCAGACCTATGGTTATTTCGAAATCCGCGCGGATATGCCGACAGACCGGGGTGCATAGCCGGCCTTCTGGCTTCTGCCAGAGAATGGATCCTGGCCGCCGGAACTCGATGTCATCGAAATGCGCGGTCAAAATCCCAATACGCTCATCATGTCCGCCCATTCCAACGCCAACGGCGAGCAGGCCTCGATCATCAATAATGTCGGCGTGCCGAGCACGGAAGGGTTTCACACCTACGGCGTGTTGTGGGATGCCGAACACATCACCTGGTATTTCGATGATGTCGCCGTGGCGCAGACGGATACGCCTGATGACATGCACGACCCCATGTATATGGTCGTCAACCTTGCCGTCGGCGGAATGGCGGGAACGCCATCAGGCGCGGATTTCAGCGACGGCTCGCAGATGATGATCGATTATATCAGGGCCTATTCGCTCTCCGACTGGGCAGCATGAACTGAAAAACGCCAGCAGTCACATCATGACCGCCGGCGTTCAGGCATCAGCCTGTCGGATTATGCCGTTTCCGGCCCATCACTCGGCCGCGAGTTGGCCGCGTGCGGCATTCAGCGACATCAGCTGCCGCGCCGTTTCGAGGCTCGCCGGCTGCTCGGCGCGGTAACGGCGACCGATTTCCATCATCAGCACGGTATCCGGCAGGAAGGTCAGCTCCGAGAAGATGTCCTGCCAGTCGATATCGCCCCAGCCGAGCGGCATATGCAGGTCACCGATGCCGAGCGCCGTGTTTTCCTGCGCAAAATAGGGCTGATAAAAGCCCTGCGGACGACCGAAGGAATCGTGCACATGCAGATGGCCGGCAACCGGCGCCATGGCGCGAAGCTCATTGCGGAAATCGAGACCACGATAGGTGGATTCGAGATAGGCATGGCTGAAGTCGATCAGCGCCACGACATTGTCGTGACCGACAGCCTTCACGGTCGCAGCCACTTCGGCCGGCGTCTGGCGATACTGGCCGGGTTCGGTAGAAAAGATATTCTCGAGGGCGATACGCACGCCATAGGGCCTGCAGAATTCCGCCAGTTCAAAAAGCGCTTCCCGCTCGCGGCTGTCGGCCTCGGCCCGCTCGGCGATCTGGTCGGCACGCAGCGCACCGCTATGCTGGACGAGAATGCCCGCACCGATACGATCGCAGAGAACCGCAAGCGCCTTGGCAGCGTCGATCTGGTAACGGCATGTCACCGGATCCATGAAATTGGAAGAAACCAGGCCATGCACGGTGTAACGGAAATCGAACTGCTTCGCGAGCGCTACGAAACGCCCGGCGCGCTCCTCGATGATGCGGCCGCCTGCGATCAGGTCGAGGCTCGTTGCAGCGATTTCGACGGTGTCGCAGCCGATATCGGCAAGCGCGCGCAGATCGCTTTCGAGTGTTGCCAGCTCGCCGTCGTCCGAGCCGGCGTTGAAGCCGGTACCAATAAGATTGCTCACGTCGTCATCTCCAGGGCTAAAAAGGTCGTGCGAGTTCCGGCGGCCGCGCAGCGCGTCGTGCCACATGAAACAGCTCCGGTCGGTCGATGTTGACATTAGCCTATGCCGACCGACACGATGTCAGAAAGTCCACGGTCACCACTCTGTCGATGAAACCGACGGAAACATGGTGATCCGTTTGCGTTGAAACCGACCCTTCAATTAAGTTTCTTCATTTACAGCTTTATGACATTTCCGCCGGTGAAACGCGACAAGCAGCGCTTTCGCGGATACACGCGCCGCGGCTTAGGAACGGGTGCGCGAAGGGCTTTCGGATTGGTCGAGGCGGGCGTCCGGATCACTCAACGGCGCCGTGTGGTGGCCACGAATTCTGTAAACTTTTGAGTATCGGACGCCTGTGACCTGGCGGCGATGGTTCCGCCCGGTGCCGGCGGTCCGAAGGCAGATGTTTTGTGGGAGAGGTGTTAACCGAGATTATACACCATGAAATAGATCAGCCAGCAATGCGCGATCGCCAATATCGCCCATGCCCATTTTGCGACCCGGATGTCAGCATCGACAATCCGGTTGCGGATATCGGTCCTGCCCGGGGCTTCCCCTCCGGTCCCATCATCCCGGACGGGAGATGGTGGCAGCCTCTGGGGAGGTGGCTCGCTGACAATGAAAAGCCTGTCGCCGCGCGGAGGCGGACGCGGCGCGTCATCAACGCGCTCCGCATCGGAAAGCACCTTGTCGCCGGAAGCGCAGTCCACCACCACAAGCTGCGGCGACACCCCCCTGTTACGCACATTACCTCTATTGGGCATCATAATGTTCCACACAATAAAAATAAAAATATCCGGTAACCTCCGGTAAAGCCGCGCTTTACCCGGTATGCTGCGATAGGTGCGGATCCACACCGCGCTGATCGACCCAATTTCCCCACACCTTGCGCCCCTGGCACAAAAGGCGCGCCCGCGATCAGGGAGCCAGGCCTCCCGGCAGACCACGCCCGCCGGCATAAGGCTTTGCCTCGCGCTGGATCAGGAACACGGACTTCTCCACCGGCAGCGGCTCGATCGTCCGGTAGCGCTGAAACCGCCTGGAATATTCGAACCGGATCAGCCTGTCGTCACACTTTCCCGCCAGAACGCGATAGCCGTTGACGAACTCATTCAGGATTTCCAGCTCTTCTCCCCACACCCAGCCGCCGTAGGACGTCCCTTCATTCGAACGCAGCACGATCTCGAAAAAATGCCCGCCCGCCACCAACGGCATGCGAAAGAGAATATCGAGATTGTCCTCGTCCCCGTCATCGCCTTTTTCGGCCGACAGCCTGGCATGCGCGACCTTCGCATGGACAAGCGCCGAGACCGGATAGAACGGACGGCCCTTGAACCACATGAATTCACTGACCGCATATCCGACATCGTCGGCACGCTGATAAGGTTCGATACGCGGCTCGAACGCCATATAGCTTCCGTTAAACGCTATCACTGTCGAAAATTCCCGATGCCTGCCCGTCGCATGTCCGCTGTTTTCGCCCGTCATTCATGCTTCTGTCTGTGACAATAGGCAGGTCGCGTCACACCAGCGTCAAATGGGACGTTATGATGACTTTCAATTTCCCGGGCACGTTGTTAGATGATGATTCATGAGGGGACGAAAGTGGCTGGGAACGCTGAACTGATACCGATCCGGCTTTTTGGCACCCCGCGCTGTGATGCGGTGCGGGAGGCGTTTTTTCCGTCCAAGGGTTTCGCCCTCACCGCCGCCCTCATTCTTGCGCCGAACCAGTCCCTTTCCCGCCAGCACGCGGCATCGCTGCTATGGGAAAATGTCGAGCAGAAAAGGGCTCTTGGCAATCTGCGGCAGCTGATCCTGCGCCTCCAGAAGCTGCCCAATGAAGACGACGCCATTCTCGTTACCGATGGCAACGACCTGAAGGCCGGGAAGCTGGCGCAGCGAACCGACCTTGCGATTTTCCTGGCCGGCGCAAGAGCCGAGGACCCGATACGGCGGCTTGCTGCGCTGCTCGAATTCGGCGGCGATCTGCTGGAGGGGCTGGAGGCCGGGCAGGATCATCTCTACCTCTGGCTGCTTTCAGAGCGCCGTCGTCTCAAGGACCTGTTCTTTTCGAGCTACACGCAGCTCCTGGAGGAGTTGACACGGTTCGGCCGGGCAAGCTCCAACGACATTGCCAGGCTGGCCGAATGCGCCTGCAAGATCGAACCGGAACGCGAGGAAACCTACCGTGCCGCCATGGCTGCCTATGCGCGGATAGGAAATATCAGCGCCTGCGAGGGCATGTACCAGCTTCTGATGGAGGAGCTTCGCCAGGAGGCCCGCTCGCCGGAAGCGGAAACCGTGGCCCTGCGGCGAAGAATACAGAGCCTGGCCGCGACAATCACCGGACCGGCGGAGCCGGAAGAAGGCAGCCGCCGAAAAACCCTGGTAAAACCGCGCGTCGCATTCCTCCGCCCCGTCAGGGTCGACGGCCAGTCGGTCTCACCGGTCATGCAGGCCTTCGTCGAGGATGTCGCCAACAGCCTCGTTCGATACCGCACCTTCACGGTGCTTTCGCCGCACAGCACCTTTGCGCTGGCGCATGACCGGGCCGACGACAGCTACGCCATGCTGCGGGCGGATTACCGCATCATTTCGACGGTATTCGACGACGCCCGCATGTCTGTCGCGCTGATCGAGGATGCGAGCGGTGAAATCGTCTGGTCACTGGAAGCGGTCCTGACCGAGAGGCATATCCACGCCGCCTTCCGCCTGCTCTCCAAACAGGTGGCGGCGGCGCTTGCCCGCGAAATCGAGCGGCTTCAGGTGGAGCCCGACCGCAACCATAGCGGCGAAGCCTACCGGCAATTGCTGGAGGGCCAGCAGCTTCTGCGCGGCAAATGCGACCTGCCGCTGCTTCGCAGAGCCCGCTCGATGTTCCGCAGGGCGGTCGACCTGGACCACAGCCTGGCGGTCGCCCGCGCCCGGGTGGCGCAGAGCCTGCAGCTGGAATGGCTGATGCTCGGAGGCAACGACCCCCACCTGCTCCACCGCGCCAAGGCGGAGGCCGATGCCTCCGTGGAGATCGATCCGGCTCTCGGCGTCGGCCACTGGATGTGCGCCGTGGTGGCGCTCTACCAGCGGGATTTCGACATATCCGCCGAAAAATTCTTCGAGGCGGAAGCGCTGGCGCCCAACTCCGCCGATCTGCTGCTCCAGCATGCCGATGCGCTCGCCCATTTTGGCGATGCGGAAATCGCCTGGGAGAAGTTTCAGCAGGCCATCGACCTCAACCCGCTGGCACCGGACATCTATTGGTGGGCCGGCGCCAGCATCGCGTTCAAGCGGGCGGACTACGGTACGGCGGTGGAATTATGCGGGCGAATGGAAAATGACGAGCCTGCGCTGCGTGTCCTCACCGCAAGCCACGCGCTTTATGGAGATTTGGCCGCCGCCCGGGAAACCGGCAGCAGGCTTCAGGAAAACTATCCGGGTATGACGGCGAGGGAGATCAGCAGCCTGTCTCCAGACCGCGACCCGATAGCGAATGAAAAATTCTATCACGCGCTTCGATTAGCTGGGATCAAATAGGAGATATTATGTCCTCACATTTCTTTATTGTCGGAAAAAAGGGTTTTGGCGTTCTGTTCATTCGCACGGCGCCGCTTCGGGTTGCCTCCGTGTCGCATGAAACGATTGCCGCCTATGAAGCCAGCCATCCCGGCGTGGATGGTTATGCCCGCGTCGCCGCCGCCGCAAAATCCATGCTCGTTCGTCAGAACGGCCAGCCTGAGGCTGAACTGGATCAGGTTCAGATTCAGGGCATCGAAGCCCTCGTCTCCGGCGGCGCGGTGGTGTCTGAAGCCGATTTCGCCTTTATCGGCGAAGTGAGCGACGCCGGCTGGGATTTCAACCGCATGGTGCAGGCGCCGATCGAAGCGGCCCTGAAGGCCGTCGGTCCGGCCGGCTCCGTCACCGGCGAGCTGTTCGACGCCATCCTCGCCGACGACAGCAACACGGCACCCTGATCGCGGCCCCGCAGCCTTGACCGGCGCCGATGCTCCCATGTCAGCGATAGCGGCTTCAAGGCATGCAGACGCTTCGTTCTTCGATCCCGGACTGCTTCGGCGGTTCGGGATCACCCGTGTCGGCGATGTGACCGGTCTCGATGTCGTCGGCATCCCAGTGTGGTTTGCGGCCCGGCCAAATTCGCGCGGCCTCTCGGTATCGCAGGGCAAGGGGTTCGTCGCGGAACAGGCCCGGCTATCGGCGATCATGGAAGCGATCGAAGGCGCGGTTGCCGAGGAAACCCGCAGACATATTGCCACTTTCAAGTCCATTCAGGACATGCGTGAAAAGGGCGTTCCTGTCATTCCCTTCGAAACCGTCGGAAGGGTCGATCCCGACGCCCTCGATCTCCAAAAAGAACGCGCCTGGGTGAAAGGAACATCCATTCGCCGGCAGCACGAGGTTTTTGCTCCTTACGAACTCGTCGGCATGGATTTCCGGGCGGATTTCCCCTGGGACCGGCGGGCTTTCCGCATGAGTTCGCAGGGCCTCGCAGCCGGGTTCGACCACGACCATGCGGTTCTCCACGCCCTTCTCGAACTCATTGAAAATGACGCCTGCCTTCTCATCGACACCTTCGAGACGCGTGCGATGGCGCGGCAGCCGCTCCTCTTGCCGGCGGGTATTGCTCCCAGCTTCGACGGTCTTGTGCAACGCCTTTGCGCTATCGGCCTGCCGCCCTCCTTCTTCAACCTGACAAATACGCTCGGCGTGCCGGTGGTGATGGCGAGCCTGCCCCGCTCGCTTCAGGCGCAGGACGGCCCCACCACCCGCAGCGCAGCGGGTGCGGCCTGCCGGGCTGGCGTCCATGACGCTGCGACTGCCGCGCTGCTGGAGGCAATCCAGTCACGGCTGACCGATATCAGCGGCGCGAGGGATGATCTTTCCCCGCTCCGCTATCAGCGGGATGTGTTTACTGCCGGGCCGGTCACCTCCGGCGCGCGGCCGGTGCAAAGGCTTCCGGCCGATCTCGATTTTGCGCATGATGACGCCTCTGCGCCACCATGGCGCCAGCTTGCGGCGCACCTGTTTGCCCGAGGGATCGAGGATATCCATGTCTTTCCGCTGGAAACGGAAGTCTCCGGCCTGCACGTCGTGCGGGTTCTGGCAAGCGGCCTCGCCCCGGCTGGCGGCGGCCTGCAACGCATCTCGCCACGCACTCTCGATCATCTGCTGAATGCCGGAGGCGCTCAATGAAACCGGTGGTTTTTGCAGGCCCGTCCGTCCACGGCATCGCCGGCGAACATATGTCGGGCCTCGATCTTCGCGGACCGGCCGCCTGCGGCGATATTTTCGATGCGGCCCGGCAGGGCGTGCGGGCGATCGGGCTGATCGACGGTCTCTATGGCGATTGCGCCGCCGTCTGGCACAAGGAAATCCTTTATGCGCTGGCGAGCGGCGTTACCGTTTTCGGCGCCGCCAGCATGGGCGCGCTCCGGGCGGCGGAATGCGCGCCCTTCGGCATGATCGGCATTGGCGAGATTTTCGAAGCCTATCGCAACGGACAGCGTGTTTCCGATGCCGACGTGGCGGTGAGCCACGCACCCGGCGAACTCGCTTACCGTCCGCTGACGGTCGCACTGGTTGACGCCGAGGCGACGCTTGCGGCCTGCCGTGACAGGGTCTCTCCGGATGACTGTGACGCACTCGTGCTTGCCGCCCGCAATCTGCATTTTAGCCGCAGGACATGGCGCGCCATCGCCTTTGAAGCAGGCCTCGGCCCTGCAATGGCAAATTTGCTCTCTGCAAATGCGACCTCCATCAAACGAAACGACGCCGCCAAACTTCTGGCGGCCGTTGCGGGCGAAACGCCGCCACCTCCGTCGCCGCCATCATGGAAACTGCAGAACACCGTGTTTTTCCAGCAATTGGCCACACGACAGGCGACGGGAGAAAAAGCGCCTTGACCGCCGCCCATCCCCCGCCGCTGGTGGCCGATTGCGGCGGGCTGATCCGCACAATCGCACTCGCACTGCCTGCGCCCTTTTTTGCGGAAAGCAGGGGCGGCGACGTCGTTTCGCCGCTCATTCCGATCGGTAACCTGCTCTCGGCCCTGCCTTCGGACATTACCGCAACCGTGCTGGTCGATAACGCCCGTCTCGCATCGGCACGAAGCTGGCTCGGCGGCCTGCCAATCTCCTGTATCGCCGCGCTGGCGCCCCTTTCTGGAAAGGACGCCATTCCGCATCCGTGGATACAGGATATGTTTCATGTGCGGATGGGTGATCCCGAAAAGGGTGCCGTGGCGGAATTTGTTTTGATGGCGGAACGAACCACCGGTGTCGGTCTGGCCAGGCATTTCGGAGCGGCGACCATTCATTCCGATGTCGCGCTGGCGGGCGGCAACCAGCTTGTCGGCCCGGATTTCCGACTGGTGGGACACTCCAGCCTGCAGGATGACAGGGGAATGGCGAAGAGTGCGGCCATCCCTTCACAACGATGGCAAAAAATTCAGGCCCTCGATGCAAGGGCGGTGTTCAGTTTCGGATATCGGCCCGGAGATCTCGGCCATACCCCGATTTATTGCGATCTTCGCGCATTGGCGACTTGCCAGCCGGCAAGCGCAGACGAAAAAATGCACCAATGCGGTTTCCATGTTGACCAGTTCGTTTCCGTCACCGGCCTCCGGCGCGAGGGCCGGTCGTTATTGCTTGTTGCCGATCCCGTCGCGCATGGCGGATGCGATGTGCGCGCCGCAAACGATCTGAAACGGAAGCTGGACGCCTCGGCCCTTTCCCTTGCGCGACAAGGCTTTGCCATTGAACGCAATCCCATCCCGGTTTCACCGGCCATCGATACCAACAAATGCCTGCCGAGGCTTTACAATAATGTCCTTCTTGAAAATGTCACACGTTCCGGTCAGAAACGGCCATTCGTCTGGATTCCGCATTTCGGCGATAGGGAAACGCTTGAGGAATTCGACGCGATGAACCGCAAAATTTGGGACAGACTCGGCTTTCAGGCCATCGGTGTGGGCGGATGGAGCCATCTTTCAAGCCGCAACGGTGCGTTGCGTTGCGCGACAAAGATCATAAATCGCGGTCCGGACACGCAATTATGAACGGAAAACCGTGTCATTTGGTCAATAAAGCTTCATAATACCCGTGGAAATTGTGTTGAATGTATACCTTCAACAATATTAATTGATAATTATCGGATTTAAGAACCTCACAACTGGAGGAATTTGTAATGCAGGCCAAACTACCCAGCCCGATCGATGTTCATGTCGGCGCACAAATCAGAATGCGCCGCAAGTCGCTCGGCATGAGCCAGAGCGCACTGGCCGGGCGATTGGGCATCACCTTCCAGCAGGTCCAGAAATATGAAAAGGGCGCCAACCGCGTCGGCGCATCGCGCCTGCAGGCCATTGCGTCTATCCTCGGCGTGGAGGTCAGCTCCCTGTTCGCCAACGCCACGCCCGATGGCGGCGCCAACCCGGCGCTTGGCACGATCAACGCCATGCAGACCTTCGTGGCCTCGAATGAAGGTTTTTCGCTCAATCAGGCCTTTTCGCGCATCAAGAGCGCGGCCGTGCGCAGAAGCATCGTTGCCCTCGTGACATCGCTCGCAGCGACGGAAGCGGCGGAAAATGCCAGCCCGGCGACCGACAAAAACGACGATTGACGCAGGTGTGACGCTCGCGTGACGCTCGATATGGTCGAAAATGAATAACGCGAGATCAACGCGTTTTCATACTGTCGACTGTCGAGAGGGAAACATGGTGGCGTCTACCACAGCAATACTTGAGCAGGACAATGCAGACGAGATTCTGGCGCTCGGGCGGATGGTTTCCTATCTTTGCCAGCGTTCGAAATCTCTGGAACTGGGCATGTCGACCTATTTTCTGGAAATGGCGCTGTTGTCGCTCGCCCAGGATATCAATCAGCAGGGTCTGCCACCGGTAAGCGCAGAGCTGAATGTCAGCGCCTTTGCGCAGGCCGATCTGCATTAAACGCTTCCGCGATGGCATAATCCGCCGGGATTGAGCGTTTCCACCCCGATCTCCAGTCGTGAAAGCCCGGGAACGTTCTTATCCGCCTGTCCGGCCGGCTCCATTTCGGCGGAACAGGCATCACATACCTCCCTACATTTTCCTGGCGGAAAGCCATGATTGAGGCCCGGTTTTGTCGGGCCTCCTTTCTTGTCAGGGCACCGCGCGGCAACTCCGCAACGGCAGAAGATCGATCAGGCTCAGGATGCAACGGCACCCGGCCCCGGCACCGCACCGGGCGGCACCTTGCCCAGAATGATCATGCCAAGCACCTCGTCCTTGGTGACATCCTGCGTGCGGGCATGGCCCACCACCTTGCCGTTCTTCATCACGAAGACCCTGTCGGCCAGATCGAAGACGTCGTGAATATCGTGGCTGATGAGGAAGATGCCGATGCCCTGCCTTTTCAGCTCCTTGACGAGATCGCCCACCTGCGCCGTTTCCTGCGGCCCGAGTGCGGCCGTCGGCTCATCCATGATGAGGATGCGGGCATCGAACAGAATGGCGCGGGCGATGGCGACGGATTGCCGCTGGCCGCCGGACAGTGCCTTCACCGGCTCCTTGAACCGCCGGAAATTGGGGTTGAGACGCCCCATCACCTCACGCGCCGAGGCTTCCATGGCGACATCATCAAGCGTGCCCCATTTCGTCTTCAGTTCGCGGCCGAGATAAAGATTGGCCGCCGCATCGACATTGTCGGCCACGGCGAGCGTCTGGTAGATGGTCTCGATACCGTATTTCTTGGCGTCGCGGGGATTGCGGATATCGGCATCCTCGCCATTGATGAGAATATCGCCGCCATCGCGCCGGTAAGCGCCGGAGAGGATCTTGATAAGGGTCGATTTGCCCGCGCCGTTGTGGCCGAGAAGGGCGACCACCTCACCGGGGAAAAGATCGACAGAGGCGTTTTCCACCGCATGGATGCCGCCGAAGGAAATGGAAATATTGCGCATTTCCACGAGGGGCGTGACTTGGTCCGTCATAGGAGTTCTCCTCGGTTCTTACTTGGCGCGGGCGCGGTAGATAGTATCGAGCCAGACGGCGACGACCAGAACCACACCGACGACGATGCGCTGGAAGGGCGTATCGATGCCCACCAGCACCATGCCGGATTGCAGCGACTGCATGACGAGCGCGCCGAGCATCGCGCCCGCTATGGTTCCAACACCGCCGGCAAGCGAGGTGCCGCCGATGACGGCCGCCGCGATGGTGTAAAGCTCGTCCAGCTCACCCTGGGCATTGGTGGCCGCGTTGAGGCGGGCGGTCGAAATCGCCGCGGCGATGGCGCACAGAACGCCCATCAGCGTGAATATCTTCACCGTCACCCAGCGGGTCTTGATGCCCGCCAGTTCCGCCGCTTCCGGATTACCGCCGATGGCGAAGACATAACGTCCGAAACGCAGCCGTGTGGCGATGAAGGTCATGACCGCGCCGACGGCGAGCGCCATCAGCACCGGAATGGCGATGCCATGGGCAATGAACAGGCCGCCTTCAGGCCAGGCGATACCATTGGCATCGGCATAGTTGCGGGCGATGTTGATTGGCCAGGGGTAGCTGTTGACGACAGCCACGAAACCGATGACGATAAGGCAGCCGAGCGCCACCAGAAAATATTCCGCCCAGACCGGCCGCAACGGAAAGCCGAACCGCCGGCGCTGGTGGCGGGAATTGAGGATGGCCGCGACGATGGCGACGCAGGCGACGACGGCGGCGATCCAGCTCCATGTCGCGCCGATCGAACCGCTGGTGCCGCCGCCCATCAGCCGGAAGGTGGAATCCATCGGCGCCACGGTGCGGCCGCTGGTGATGAACCAGGTGCCGCCGCGCCAGACGAGCAGTCCACCGAGCGTGACGATGAAGGACGGTACATTCAGGAAGGCGACGATGGAGCCCTGCAGCATGCCGATGGCGCCGCCAACGAAAATGCCGACCAGAAGCGTGACGATCCATGTCGCCCAATGTTCGAAGCCGAGGATCTGCGGCAGGATTTCCGCCTGCATGACACCCATGATCATGCCGGAAAAACCGAGGATCGACCCGACCGAAAGGTCGATATTGCGGGTGACGATGACGAGCACCATGCCGGTCGCCATGACGGCCACGGACGCGGTCTGCACGGAGAGGTTCCAGAGGTTTCGCGGCGTCAGGAACAGGCCGCCGGACAGGATATGAAATCCGATCCAGATCAGAAGAAGCGCGCCGACCATGCCGAGCAGTCTGGTATCCAGCTCCGTGGCGCTGATGAAGCGCGTTATCGAGCCTGTTTTTTCCGTCTTTTGCGACGCTGTGGAATTGGATTGGGTCATATCGGCCATGTACTGCCGGTGCTCCTTGCATCTTAAAGCGTTTTCGCTTTTCCCAGAATCGCAAAAACGCTCTAACTCTTTGTTCTCGCGCATTTCCGGTCGGAAAACCGGGCTTCACTTTTCCTGGAAATGCTCTAAAGGCGCTGCGCCATGAACCATGGCGCAGCGCCCGAACCGTGACCTATTCGATCAATCGCAGGCTTTGACGGTTCCGGCCTTCACACCCTGGCAGGCCGTTTCCTTCTTGATCCAGCCGGCGTCGATGACGACGTTCAGATTGTCCTTGGTGATGGCGATCGGCTTCAGGAAGACCGACTGCATCGCCACTTTCTTCGGACCGCCATCAAAGGTGGTGACGCCCTTGATCTCGGTCATCTTCTTGCCGCCCGCCAGTTCCAGTGCGATGCCGGCCGCTTCCTTGCCGAGTTCGCGGCTGTCCTTCCAGACAGACACCGTCTGCGTGCCGAGCGCGACGCGGTTGAGCGCAGCGAAATCGGCATCCTGACCGGAAACAGGAACCGAACCGGCCATGCCCTGCGCGGCGAGAGCGGCGATTGCACCACCGGCCGTGCCGTCATTCGAGGCGACGACCGCATCGACCTTGTTGTTATTCTTGGTCAGGAACTGTTCCATGTTCTTCTGGGCATTTTCCGGCTTCCAGCCATCGGTATAGGCCTCGCCGACATTCTTGATCTTGCCGCCGTCAATGGCCGCCTTCAGCACTTCCTGCTGACCGGCGAACAGGAAGTCCGCATTAGGATCGGAAGAAGAACCCTTGATGAAGACGTAATTGCCTTCCGGCTTCACCTTGAAGACTTCGGCAGCCTGCAGACGGCCGACTTCCTTGTTGTCGAAGGTGATGTAGAAGGCGTTCTGGTTTTCGATCAGGCGGTCGTAACCAACGACCGGAATGCCCTCGGCAACGGCCTTTTCAACGGCCGGGCCAATCGCGTCGCTGTCCTGCGCCAGAATGATCAGCGCGTTGGCGCCCTGCGAGATCAGCGATTCAACGTCGGTCAGCTGCTTTGCGGCGGATGACTGCGCGTCGGCGGAGATGTATTTCGCGCCGGCCTTGTCGAGCGCCGCCTTGATGGCCGCTTCATCCGTTTTCCAGCGCTCTTCCTGGAAATTCGACCAGGAAACGCCGACGACGAGATCAGCGGCCATGGCGGCAGTGTGCAAGGAAACGAGTACAGCCGTACCCGCCAAAAGCTTGGCAAAAGAATTCATGATGTCCTCCCGGTAAGGGCGAAACCCCACACCTCCATGCAGGGAAAACGCCCGGAAAAAGCTGTCGGGCTCTGTGGTTTCACAATTTTCTCGACAGTCGAGAAAATTAATGTCAGAGATTCCTAATGCTGTCAACAACGGCTGCGGGCAGCATCCGGGTGCCTTGATCTTATGCGTGGCATACGCCATCAGACGGGATCAGCACGACAGGAAAAAGCCGTTCAGGGAGCAGGCCCCAGCCCATGTCCGCCATTGCAAGTACGGAACTGGTGCGCCAGAAAAACAGCCTGTCGGTGATGGCGGCGCTGCGCCTGCATGGCAGCCTTTCCCATACCGACATGTCGTCCTTCACCGGGCTCGCCTCTGCCACCGTCTCCGCCATCACCACCGAGCTTGAGCGGGCCGGCCTCATTCTCCGCAAGGAACAGCTTGCCGCCGCAGGCCGCGGCCGGCCACGCATTCTCTTCGGCCCGCGCGGCGCTTTCTGCCACGTCGCCATCGTCATCATCTCCTCCGACAGCGTGCAATATTCTCTGGTCGATTATGCCGGCAAGCTGGTGGATCGTTTTACCGAACAGAGGATCGCGGCTGAAAAAGGCACATTCGGCGGCGCGATCCTTTCGGGCCTCGCAAGGCTCGCCGACCGCTCACGTATCGACCGGCACGATATCCTGCAGGTCTCGATCAGCAGCAAGGGGCTGGTGGATGCGGCCTCGGCAACGCTTGTCTGGTCGCCGGTTCTCGGTGACGAAAGGATCGATTTCCAGCGGCTGGTTTCCGCAGACGGCCGCATCCGCGTGACGCTGAACAACGAGACGCTGCTGGCCGCAAAAGCCATCTGGATGCGGGAGCAGGCACGGGAAAACCCGGCGCCGGAAGCCCTCGTCACCCTGTCGCTCGGCCACAGCATCGGCCTCGGCATCGCCCGCGCAACGGGCAGTGCAATCGAGGTCAGCGCCCCCAATTTCGGCCATATGCTGCATCTGGCCGATGGCGCGCTCTGCCGATGCGGCACCAGGGGCTGCATCGAGGCCTATTCCGGCTTTTACGCCATCCTGCGCTCGGCTTTCGAAGCTCCGCCGCAGGCGGAACCGGCGAAATTCGTGCCTATCCCCGAGGTGGACAAGATCGCCGCCTCAGCCCGCACCGGCGCCCGCATGGCGCGCCTCGCCTTCCGTACCGCCGGACTTGCGCTCGGCAACGGCCTTTCACGCCTCTTCAGCCTGCATGGCCATATGCCGGTCTTCATCACCGGCCCCGGCACCCGCTATTTCGATCTTCTGGAAAGCGGCCTGCGCGACGGTCTGGCGCAATCGCAGGCGGTGCGTTTCGGCGGCATGCCGAAAATCGCCATAGCGCCCAACGAGCCGGAACTGGTGTTCGAAGGGCATATGGAGCACGCCCTTTCAGCCGCAGACGACTATATCCTGAGCGCCGATGGCCCGGAGAGACCGGTGCGGAGTTCCGCGATTTGATGGGCGCTAAACATTCGTCCGTAACGAGACGCAGCTATTCGCCGCTTCACTAAAGCCGACGCAGGCCTTCGCGATGCGCAGTGTTCTCCGGCAATTTAACCGCAGTAGCGATACCAAGCCTTACGAGCAACTGGATGAAATTCCAGCCAAGATCAATCTGTCCCGGCTCCAGGCCGAGCCGAGCCGATTCCGGAAAAGCGTGGTGGTTACCATGAAAGGATTCGCCGAAAGTGAGCACTGCTGCTGTCGGAATATTGTAGCCCTGTACAGCGACATTATCGACTGCCCACACCTGTTGGCCTCCACGATGCGCATAGT
This sequence comes from Agrobacterium sp. GD03872, assembly GCF_029840625.1. Taxonomy (NCBI): domain Bacteria; kingdom Pseudomonadati; phylum Pseudomonadota; class Alphaproteobacteria; order Hyphomicrobiales; family Rhizobiaceae; genus Agrobacterium; species Agrobacterium sp. GD03872. The sequence goes on along the minus strand of NZ_JAOCCY010000001.1, from coordinate 448,744 downwards.
GGCCGATAAGCCAATGCCCGATCAACGAAACCGAAATGCGTACTGCAATGCCCCAAACCACCCAGCTCCAGCCGCCGAGAAAATAGAACAACAATATCCAGGGGAGTTGCTGCGCCATCCAGCTATGCTCCAGGAACCGGTAGAATCGGTCATTTGCGACCTCCGGCTCAATAAGGAACATCGGCGGATGCTTGAGTATGACTGCGCAGTGCATCTGCCACCAGGCGTCGACAAAGAAGGACCGCCGGTGGGCGAAGAGGTCATGGCATTCTATTTGCCGCTGCGCCCAATCGCGTATGTCATGTGCGTAGATCATGCCGAAAGGTCCGGCCATGCCGACCAGCGTCCCCAGATAGACCAAGACACGCTCAACCGGCTTGCCGGTACGGAACGAGCGGTGGATCAGCAGCCTGTGCATTCCCACCGAATGTCCGGCGCAAATGGTGATCGCGGTCATGATGACGAACAGACTGAAACCACCCCAGGAAAATGTCAGCGGCCCGAAGATGACCGCCACCGCCGTCATCGCGCCCGTCCACACCGACTTCGCCGGCATCCAGCATACGCGCCCTTCCCTTGCATCACTCAGCGGTTGCGAGATCATACGTCCTGTGGAAATCGTCGCCATCCATCCCGCCCTTTTCCTGACTTGCCCGCACGCAGCCTTGTGCCATCAACCAACGGATGGTAGTCATTTAGTCTATGAGCTAATTACCTTTGTAGCTGATTTCACCAATTAGGCAATTAGCTAATTAGTTTAATTTTCGGCATTTGGAATCATCAGGGAAGGCAGGAGTATGTGATGGAGCAGCAGAACGATTCGGAAAAGCTGGCCGAGCAGGTAACAACTCCGCCCATGCAGCTTGTTTTTGAGGCACTGGCATCAGCCCCACGCCGCAAAATCCTGGCCTATCTCACCCATTCGGATCTTACGGCTGGTGAAATAGCTGCACGCTTTGACATGTCGAAACCCTCCATCTCGCAGCATCTCAATGTGCTGGAAACCGCTGGCTTGATCTCGGGCAAACGCGAAGGCCAATTCATCCGCTACTCGCTGACGCCGAACAAGCTGGTGAATACACTCAACAGCTTTGTTCAAGACGTCTGCCCTGTCGGGCGGCCGCTCAAGAAGGAGAGCAAGGCATTGGCCGAGTTAAAAAAAAGCACGAAGGAGTAATGAACGCCCTATAGAAACCGTTCAAGGTGCTCCAGAGTTCATATCGCTAATGCTCAGGCCCGCTCGGCCACGGCTTCGGCCTTTTGCCCGCCACCCGTCAGCGCGGCCACGAACTCATCTAGACCGGCGGTCTCGTCCTTGCTCAGGCGCAGGCCCTGTTTCGTGCGCCGCCAGAGAATGTCCTCGGCCGCAAAGGCCCATTCGTGCTCCACCAGCCAGCGCACCTCGCATTCGTAAAGCGTACCGCCGAAATGCCGGCCGAGGCCGGAGACATCGGTGGCGCTGCCCAACAGTTCCGCCGCCTTGGTGCCGTAGTTTCTGACAAGTCGCTCGGCATGGCGTCCGTCAAGGAAGGGATAACGGGAGACGAGCGCCCGCACCTGCGCCTCATATCTCTCAGCACCGAAATCGCCGCCCGGCAGGTGGGAGCCTGCCGTCCACGGCTTGCCCTTTTCGCCGATCGCCGCGCCGATCTTTTCCAGCGCATGTTCCGCCAGCCGCCGGTAGGTGGTGAGCTTGCCGCCGAAAATGTTGAGGAGCGGAGCCTCGCCCGCAGCCTCCTCCACCTTCAGGACATAATCGCGCGTCGCCTCCTGCGCTTTCGAAGCGCCGTCATCGAAGAGCGGGCGCACGCCGGAATAGGTCCAGACGATATCTTCCGGCCGAACCGGTTCGCTGAAATAGTCGCTGGCCGCGTTGCAGAGATAGGAAATTTCATCTTCGGAGATGCGAACGCTGGCCGGATCACCCTTGTAATCGCGGTCCGTGGTGCCGATCAGCGTGAAATCGCGCTCATAGGGAATGGCGAAGATGATGCGGTTGTCAGGGTTCTGGAAGAAATAGGCGCGCGGGTCGGAAAACTTCCTGCGCACGATGATATGGCTGCCCTGCACGAGCCGGACGTTGTGCACGTCGTTGCGGCCGAAGACGCCGGAAAGCACCTTGTCCACCCAAGGACCCGCGGCATTTACCAGCATACGCGCCTTGTGCGTGGCCGCGCGTCCGGTTTTTTCGTCCAGCGTCTCAATGAGCCACAACCCGCCTTCGCGCCGCGCGGAAACGACGCGTGTGCGGTTCATGATCGTCGCGCCGCGATCCGCCGCGTCGCGCGCGTTGAGGACCACGAAACGGGCGTCATCCACCCAGCCGTCGGAATATTCGAAGGCCCTGGCGAAAGCCGGCTTCAGCGGCTTGCCCGCCGGGTCCCTGCGAAGATCGAGCGTGCGGGTCGCCGGCAGAAGCTTGCGGCCGCCGAGATTGTCATAAAGGAACAGGCCGAGCCGCACCATCCATGCCGGGCGCACGCCGCCTTTCTGGATGGGCAGGACGAAACGCATGGGCCAGATGACATGCGGCGCCATGGCCCAGAGGATTTCCCGCTCCATCAGCGCTTCGCGCACCAGACGAAACTCGTAATGTTCGAGATAACGCAGGCCACCATGAATAAGCTTGGTGGCAGCGGAAGAGGTGCCGGAGGCAAAATCGCCCTTTTCCGCAAGCGCCACGGAATAGCCCCTGCCCACGGCATCGCGGGCAATGCCGCAGCCATTGATGCCGCCACCGATGACAAAAAGATCGAAAATATTCTCGCCGGACATAGAGCCTCCACGACAGCATCGGGGGATTGCGTCCCCATCGTTGAAAGACAATTGCCATAAAAACGAAAACAAAACGAATGTCAAAAGAAAACAAACGAAACACGTTCCGGCAAAGGCGAACGGCCGCTGCGCGCCGTCCACCGTATGGCCAGCCTCTTACTGGGTCTGTGTTTCAGCCATGTGTCTGAGAAACCTGCTCAAGCTCGTAGAGAACGCCGCCCATATCCTTCGGATGCAGGAAAAGAACGGGATTGCCATGCGCGCCGATCTTAGGCTCGCCGTCCCCCAGAATTCGAACGCCTTTTTTGACGAGATCGTCGCGGGCCGCGAGAATGTCAGGCACTTCGAAGCAGAGATGATGCGTGCCGCCGCCCGGATTTTTCTCGAGGAAAGCCGCTATCGGCGAATTTTCGCCGAACGGATGAAGAAGTTCGATCTTGGTATTGTCAGCCTGAATGAAAACCACCGTCACGCCGTGTTCGGGTAGCGATTGCGGTTCCGAGACATCTGCGCCCAGCGCCCTGTATCGGGCAATGGCGGCATCGAGATCGGGCACCGCGATGGCGACGTGATTCAATCTTCCGAACATGGCCGTCTTTCCCTCACGCGTTCCGCCTGACGCCTTCGAGCAGGTCGAGTACCTTGTTTGCAGCATCCATGACATTGGTGCCCGGCCCGAAAATCGCCGAGACCCCGTGGTCGAGCAGGAATTGATAATCCTGCCGCGGAATGACGCCGCCAACAACGACGATGATGTCTTCCGCGCCCTTCTGTTTCAGCGCCTCGACCAGCTGCGGTGCCAGCGTCTTGTGGCCGGCGGCAAGCGACGACATGCCGACCACATGCACCCTGTTCTGAACAGCAAGATCGGCCGCTTCAACGGGTGTCTGAAACAGGGGTCCGGCCAGCACATCGAAACCTATATCGCCGAAGGCGGAGGCGATGACCTTCGCGCCACGATCATGCCCGTCTTGCCCGAGCTTGGCGACCATGATGCGCGGCTTGGTGCCGATCCTCTCAGCCACACCGGAAAGCCGGGCGGCGAGCGTGGCAAGTTCCGGCTCGTCCTTATAGGCCTCGCCGTAAATATCGCTCACCACCTCCGGCACGGCGGCATGGTCGCCGAAGGCCGCACGCAGCGCATCGGAAATCTCCCCCACCGTCGCGCGGGCGCGGGCAGCGACAACGGCGGCTTCGAGAATATTGCCCTTGCCGCTGCGGGCGATCTCGGAAAGTGCTGCCAAAGCGGCGGTCACGTCCTTGCCATCGCGGCGGCGGCGCGTTTCTTCGATGCGGCGGATTTGCGCGGCGCGCACGGCGGCGTTATCGATATCGAGAACATCGATATCCTCTTCATTTTCGAGACGGTAACGATTGACGCCGACGATGACCTCCTCGCCCTTGTCCACCGCCGCCTGCCGGCGCGTTGCCGCCTCTTCGATCAGCCGTTTCGGCAGGCCTTCGGCCACGGCCCTGGTCATGCCGCCAAGCGCCTCGACCTCCTCGATCAGCGCCCAGGCCTTCTCTGCCAGTTCATCCGTCAGGCTTTCGACATAATAGGAGCCGGCCAGCGGATCGACCACCTTGGTAACACCGGTTTCGTGCTGGAGGATAAGCTGGGTATTGCGGGCGATACGGGCGGAAAATTCCGTCGGCAGGGCAATGGCCTCATCGAAGGAATTGGTGTGCAACGATTGCGTGCCACCCAGCACGGCGGACATGGCCTCGAAAGCGGTGCGGACGATATTGTTATAGGGGTCCTGTTCCTGAAGCGAGACGCCCGACGTTTGGCAATGGGTGCGCAGCATCAGCGACGACGCCTTCTGCGGCTTGAACTCCTCCATGATGTGTGACCAGAGCAGGCGCGCGGCGCGCAGCTTGGCCGCCTCCATGAAGAAATTCATGCCGATGGCGAAAAAGAACGACAGGCGGCCGGCGAAATCATCGACATTCAGTCCCTTGGCCAGCGCCGCCCGCACATATTCGCGGCCATCCGCCAGCGTGAAGGCCAGCTCCTGCACCAGCGTCGCGCCCGCTTCCTGCATGTGATAGCCGGAAATGGAGATGGAGTTGAATTTCGGCATCTCCTTCGCCGTATATTCGATGATGTCGGCAATGATCCGCATCGAGGGTTCAGGCGGATAGATATAGGTATTGCGGACCATGAACTCCTTGAGGATATCGTTCTGAATGGTGCCGGAAAGGGCGGCGCGGGGCACGCCCTGTTCTTCTCCCGCAACGATAAAACTGGCGAGCACCGGAATGACCGCGCCATTCATGGTCATCGACACCGAGACTTTTTCGAGCGGAATGCCGTCGAACAGGATTTTCATGTCCTCGACGCTGTCGATCGCCACACCGGCCTTGCCGACATCGCCTTCGACGCGCGGGTGATCGCTGTCATAACCGCGATGGGTGGCGAGATCGAAGGCCACCGAAACGCCCTGCTGGCCGGCGGCGAGCGCCTTGCGGTAAAAGGCGTTCGAGGCTTCGGCCGTGGAAAAACCGGCATATTGGCGGATGGTCCAGGGCCGGCCGGCATACATGGTGGCGCGCGGGCCGCGCGTGAAAGGAGCAAAGCCCGGCAGGCTGTCGAGATGCGAAATCTTTTGCAGATCGTCAGCGGTATAGAGCGGTTTGACCTCAATGCCTTCAGGCGTGTGCCAGACGAGCGTTTCCGGTGAACGCTTCAGCTCTTTCTCGGCAAGCTGCAGCCAATCCCGCACCGTTTTTTCACCCGACATGCATCTCTCCCCTTCTGCATTTCATTTTAGCACTGTGGCCGGTGATCGTGACGAAAATCGAACGATCCTCCCGCAGGTCCGACCCCGTAAACCGCTCCGACCCACATGCGTTCCGGAAAAACGGCAGCGGCCATCACTCGAATTCGAGGATAACTTCATCCACCGCGAGGCTGTCGCCCGGTTTTGCCGCCACTCTGGCAACACGGCCGCGTTTTTCCGCGCGCAGGATGTTTTCCATCTTCATGGCCTCCACCGTCGCCAGCGCCTGCCCGGCCTCCACCTCATCGCCCTCACCCACCGAAATACCGGTGATGACGCCCGGCATGGGGCAGAGCAGCAGTTTCGAGGTATCCGGCGGCAGCTTTTCCGGCATCAGCAGCGCCAGTTCCGCCACACGCGGGCTACGCACATGGGCACGAATATCCATGCCGCGCCAGCGCAGGCGGATCGCCGCACCTGCAAGATCGACCTTGGCGGCGATAACCTCACCTTCCACCGTGAACAGGCCAAGGCTCTGGCCGGGAAGCCAGCCGGTATCGACCGTGAGCGCCGCCCCGTCTTCAAAACGGACCGCCGTACCGTCCGTGCCGGTTTCAACGGCGACCCTATGGCGGGATGCGCCGGATGACACCACCCAGTCCTGACCGACGATGCGGCGGTGATTGCCGATGGTGCCGGAAATCTCGACCGCGCGGCTCTGCAGCCGCTGATGGATGATGGCGGCGATGGCGGAAAGCTGGCGCGCCGTAGCCTCATCCGGCTCCACGCCGGAAAATCCTTCCGGAAATTCTTCCGCGATAAAACCCGTCGTCAGGCGGCCGGCGCGGAAACGCTCATGCTGCATGACGGCCGACAGGAAGGGCAGATTGTGGCCGATGCCCTCCACCTCGAAACGATCCAGCGCCTGCCCCATGGCATCGATGGCGGTTTCACGATCCTTGCCTAGAGCGCACAGCTTGGCGATCATTGGATCGTAATACATCGAGATTTCGCCGCCTTCGAAAACGCCGGTATCGTTGCGGATGACCGTTCCGTTCTCCTGCGCACCTTCCTGCGGCGGGCGATAACGCGTCAGCCGGCCGATGGAGGGCAGGAAGTTGCGGTAGGGGTCTTCAGCATAAAGCCGGCTTTCGATGGCCCAGCCGTTCAGTTTCACATCCGCCTGCCCGAAGGAGAGCTTTTCTCCTGATGCCACACGGATCATCTGTTCGACCAGATCGATGCCGGTGATGAGTTCCGTTACCGGATGTTCCACCTGCAGACGGGTGTTCATTTCCAGAAAGTAGAAATTCCTCTCGCCATCGACGATGAATTCCACCGTGCCGGCCGAATGGTAACCGACCGCTCTCGCCAGCGCCACGGCCTGCTCGCCCATGGCCTTGCGGGTCGCTTCATCCAGAAAGGGCGACGGCGCTTCCTCGATGACTTTCTGGTTACGGCGCTGGATCGAGCATTCGCGCTCCCCCAGATAAAGTGTGTTGCCGTGCTTGTCGCCCAGCACCTGAATTTCAATGTGGCGCGGCTGGGTGACGAATTTTTCAATGAAAATGCGGTCATCGCCAAAGGAGGATTTCGCCTCGTTTTTCGAGGACTGGAAACCCTCGCGCGCCTCGGCATCGTTGAAAGCGATGCGCATGCCCTTGCCGCCGCCGCCGGCCGACGCCTTGATCATGACGGGATAACCGATCTGCGAGGCGATCCTCACCGCCTCATCCGCATCCTCGATCAACCCCATATGGCCGGGAACAGTGGAAACACCCGCTTTCGCGGCCAGTTTCTTGGAGGTGATCTTGTCGCCCATGGCCTTGATGGCGCCAACAGGCGGGCCGATGAAGACGATACCAGCCTTTTCCAGCGCCTCGGCAAAGGCTGCATTTTCCGACAGGAAACCGTAACCGGGATGGACAGCATCCGCCCCGGTCTTCGCGATTGCCTCAAGAATCCTGTCGATGACGATATAGGACTGCGACGAGGGGGCCGGGCCGATATGAACGGCCTCATCCGCTTGTCTCACATGCAGCGCATTGGCATCCGCATCCGAATAGACCGCGACAGTGGCGATGCCCATTTTCTTCGCCGTTTTGATGACACGGCAGGCGATTTCGCCGCGATTGGCGATGAGGATTTTCTTGATCATTCGCCATCACTTTCCGCAACATGATTTTCAATCGGCACCAAATACGCAGTCGGGACCTCATCGGTCAGCCAGACGCCATTATCGGCTTGGTAAAAACGGTGACCCTCGGAAAACATCCGGCCGGCGTCTACAACCAGAACAGCAGGTTTTCCGTGCCGTTGACCGACGCTATGCGCGGTTGTCCGGTCTTCGGAGAGATGAACCTGCTGGCGGCTCCCCGGGCGCAGTCCCTCTCGCATGATCGACTCAAGGAAACGGGTCGCCGTACCGTGGAACAATTGCGGCGGCGGTTCGACAGGCGGCTGGCCAAGATCGACCTTCACGGAATGCCCCTGCGCCGCCCGGATGCGGCGGCCGTCTTCCGACAGCGTGAAGCGTTTCTTGTCGCTTTCCGCAACGACCGAAAAGAGGCCTGCCTCATCGAGCGGCATGCCGCTCGCATTCGCTTTTGCCAACAGATCTGCGACATCCGCCCAACCCTGAGCATCCAGGGTCAGGCCGATACTTTCAGGCGCATGGCGCAGAACGTAACTCAGAAATTTGCTGGTCGCTGGCGACATCGAATTTCATTCCCCGTTGGCGGATGACAGCACGCTCAAATCTCGAAAAAATTCTCGAAAGACTCAGGGAAGTTCTGCCGCGCGACGCGCTCGTCAATCACCAGCATTGCCTGATAGGAAAGCGGATCGAAATTCTTCTCCGCCGGTACGACCTCACGGCCGAAGAGCAGGTTGAGGCGGGCGGCGTCGAGATTGCCGCGCTCGAAGGGCTCGGCACCGAAATGGTGCCAGAGCGAGTGCAGGAAGGCGGCATCGATACGATGCTCCTTGGTGTCGTTGCGCGCCCGTCGGGGTATCATCTTGATAGGTGTTACCCCTTTGGGGTTGGCGCGGCGGATGGTGAACTGGACGCCCGTGCTCGGCATGCCGGAGGGAAATCCCTTGTGTTTGGTCATTTCGGGCAGGTTCGCCATCTTTTGTCCTTCCAGAACATTTCCAGTAAAAGCTGCCTTGCTTTTACGTCCGGAAATGCGTCAATTCAAATAGTTAGAGCGCTTTTGGCGCTCTAATCTTTTCTTACGCCGTGCCGATCTTGTCCTGCGTCTTCGTCTCGAAGTCGGAGGCATCGTGGCGTTCATGCAATTGTTCGGACGGATCGCCCGAGGTCTTGTTGACGATCACGCCACGCTTGACCGCCGGGCGTTCGCCGATTTCGAGCGTCCAGCGCATGACGTTCTTGTAACCGTCGGCTTCAAGGAACGCACCGGCATCGCCATAGGCCTGACCCAGCGCGATCTTGCCATACCACGGCCAGACGGCCATGTCGGCGATCGTATATTCCGAACCGGCGAGATAACGGTTCTCGGCCAGATGCCGGTCCAGCACGTCGAGCTGGCGTTTGACTTCCATGGCGTAGCGGTCGATGGCGTATTTGATCTTCACCGGCGCATAGGCATAAAAATGGCCGAAACCGCCGCCGAGGAAGGGGGCGGAGCCCATCTGCCAGAACAGCCAGTTCAGCGCCTGCGTGCGGGCATTGCCCTCTTTCGGCAGGAAGGCGCCGAATTTTTCCGCGAGATAAACGAGGATCGAGCCGCTTTCGAAAACGCGCGTCGGCTCAGGCGTCGAATGATCCATCAGCGCCGGGATCTTGGAATTCGGATTGACGCCGACAAAACCGGAACCGAACTGGTCGCCTTCGCCGATCTTGATCAGCCAGGCATCATAATCTGCGCCCTTGTGGCCGGCGGCCAGCAATTCTTCCAGCATGATGGTGACCTTCTGGCCATTCGGCGTCGCCAGCGAATAAAGCTGCAACGGGTGCTTGCCGACCGGCAGTTCCTTTTCATGGGTGGGACCGGCAATCGGGCGGTTGATACTGGCGAACTGGCCGCCATTGCCCTTGTCCCAGGTCCAGACCTTGGGCACTTCATATCCGGCGGGGAAATTATCTGCGGAGGAATTCTCGGCCATAAAAATCTGTCCTTGTGCGTTTCGGGAGGACATCCGGACATCCGGGCGCCTGAACAAACATATAGTAAGGTGGCCGAAGCATTTTTCCAGTCTCAGAGCGGAATAGTGTCGTGTTTCTTCCAGCGGGTTTCCACGCTCTTGTTACGCAGCGACGCGAAGGCGCGGGCGATGCGGCGGCGCGAGGAATGCGGCATGATGACCTCATCGATGAAACCGCGTTCCGCCGCCACAAAGGGATTGGCGAAACGCTCCTCATATTCCTTCGTGCGCGCGGCGATCTTTTCCGGATCGGAAAGCTCGGAACGATAGAGAATTTCCGCCGCCCCCTTCGCGCCCATCACGGCGATTTCCGCCGTTGGCCAGGCATAATTCACATCCGCGCCTATATGTTTGGACGCCATCACGTCATAAGCGCCGCCATAGGCCTTGCGGGTAATCAGCGTCACCATCGGCACCGTCGCTTCCGAATAGGCGAAGAGAAGTTTGGCGCCGTGCTTGATGACGCCGCCATATTCCTGTGCCGTTCCGGGCAGGAAACCCGGCACATCCACCAGCGTCAGCAGCGGGATATTGAAGGCATCGCAAAAGCGCACGAAACGCGCCGCCTTGCGCGAACTGTCGATATCGAGGCAGCCGGCCAGCACCATCGGCTGGTTGGCGACAACCCCCACCGTCTGGCCTTCGAGACGGATGAAGCCGGTGATGATGTTGCGGGCAAAGGCCTCCTGCAACTCGAAGAAATCGCCTTCGTCGGCCAGCGCGTGGATCAGTTCCTTCATGTCATAGGGCTTGTTGGAACTGTCGGGGATCAGCGTATCGAGCCGTGCTTCCAGCCGGGCCGGATCGTCGTGGAACGGGCGCACCGGCGGCTTTTCGCGATTGTTCAGCGGCAGGAAATCGAACAGCAGCCGCACATGTTCCAGCGTTTCGATGTCGTTTTCATAAGCGCCGTCGGCAACGGAGGATTTTTTCGTATGGGTGGAGGCCCCGCCCAGCTCTTCCGCCGTAACGATCTCGTTGGTCACGGTTTTGACCACATCCGGCCCGGTCACGAACATGTAGGAGGTATCGCGCACCATGAAGATGAAATCGGTCATGGCAGGTGAATAAACCGCACCGCCCGCACAGGGCCCCATGATGACCGATATCTGCGGCACGACGCCGGAGGCGATGACATTGCGCTTGAACACATCGGCATAACCGCCGAGCGAGGCGACACCCTCCTGAATACGCGCGCCGCCGCTGTCGTTGAGACCGATCACCGGCGCGCCGTTGCGCACCGCCATATCCATGATCTTGCAGATCTTCTGGGCGTGGGTTTCCGAGAGCGAGCCCCCGAGCACGGTGAAATCCTGCGAAAACACATAGACCTGCCGGCCATTGATGGTGCCCCAGCCGGTAACGACACCGTCACCCGCCACCTTCTGCTCCGCCATGCCGAAATCCACCGCCCGGTGGGTGACGTACATGTCGTATTCTTCGAAGGAACCTTCATCCAGAAGCACATCGATACGCTCGCGCGCCGTCAGCTTGCCCTTGCCATGCTGCGCCTCGATGCGCCTGACGCCGCCGCCGAGCCGCGCCTCAGCGCGCCGCGTCTCCAATTGCTCCAGAATGCCGGGCATGTTTCCTCCATGCGTTGTGCCACGATCAATAGCCCAGAAAACATTCGCCAAGAAGCCTTGATCGTGCGCGTATGCGTGCCATAAATATTTGCAATGTTTAATTTTGCAAAGTTGCAACATGGCGACGGAAAAACTCTTCATCGGCCGCAAGGTTCGCGGCCTTCGCGAAAACGCCCGCGCCACGCAGGCGCAATTCGCCGAACGGCTGGGCATTTCCGCGAGTTACCTGAACCAGATTGAGAATAACCAGCGCCCGGTTTCGGCCAGCGTTCTGGTGACGCTGGTGGAAAAATTCCAGCTCGACATGGCGGAACTCGCAACCGGTGAAAGCGACCGGCTGGTTTCCGCCGTGCGCGAAGCGCTGAAAGACCCGCTGTTCCTGAATTACGAGCCGGGGCTTCAGGAGTTGAAGCTGATTGCCCAGAACGCGCCGGGTTTTGCCCATGCGCTGCTGCGCGCCCATCAAGCCTATCGCCAGAACAGCGAACAACTGGTGCAGCTGGATGACCGGCTGGGCCGCGGCACCGCGCAGGTGGAAAGAACCCCCTATGAGGAGGTGCGCGATTTCTTCCACTTCGTCGACAATTACGTTGCCGAGATCGATCTTCTGGCCGAGGAGCTGGCGGAAGAACTGGAGATAGAAGGCGGCGAGACATACGGCATTCTGGCGGCGCATCTGAAGAGCCGTTACGGCATCCATATCACCCGAACCGAGACGGCGGGCGGTCTGATCCGGCACTTCGATCCTGCCGGCAAAACCCTCGCCCTCAGCTCCTACATGGCCGCGCCGACCCGCTGTTTTCAACTTGCATTGCAGATCGCCCAGCTTCACGCCGGTGCGACGGTGGACAGGGTGCTGGCCGGCGCCGGTTTCCGCAATGCGGAAGCTGCGGAAATCTGTCGTATCGGGCTGCACAATTATTTCGCCGCGGCCCTCATCCTGCCCTATGGCCAATTTCACAGGGCGGCGCAGGAACTGCGCCACGATCTCGAGCTTCTCGCCGTGCGTTTCGGCGCGAGCCTTGAGCAGGTGGCCCATCGTCTCAGTACCCTGCAACGGCCGGGCATGAAGGGCGTGCCGATCTTTTTCGCCAAGATCGACCGCGCCGGCAACATCACCAAGCGCCACAGCGCCACGCGGCTGCAATTTGCCCGTTTCGGCGCGGCCTGTCCGCTGTGGAATATCCATCAGGCCTTCGAAAGCTCCGACAGGATCGTGCGGCAATTGGCGGAAACGCCTGACGGCGTGCGCTATCTTTCCATCGCAACGCAGATCGAAAAAGCCGGCGCCGGTTTCAATACGGAAAGACCGCGTTATGCCATCGCGCTCGGCTGCGAAATTTCCCATGCGCAGAATTTCGTTTATGCCGATACGCTCGATCTCGGCAATGCGGCCTCCTTCAAACCGATCGGCATTTCCTGTCGGGTCTGCGAGAGGGTGGATTGCGTGCAGCGCGCCGTGCCGCCGCTGAAACGCAAGCTGCATTTCGATCATCTGTCGCGCGGAGCCCTGCCCTATAGTATCGCCGATTTTTGACCCCGCTCAGGGCAACGGCACCATGGCGCGCCGCATGACGGAGGCGTAATAGGCCCAGAACAGCCGCGCGGCGACGGAGCGCCAGGGTGTCCAGAGTTCCGCCCGCTCCGCCAGCCATTTCGCATCCGGCCGGGTCTCAAGCGACAGCGCGTGCCCCACCGCGGCCCGCAACGCCACATCGCCGACCGGAAAAATATCCGGGTGGCCTCCGCAGAACATCAGATAGACCTCCGCCGTCCACGGGCCGATACCGCGAAGCGCCACCAGTTCGGCGAGGGCTGCGCCAGCCTCCCTGCGCACCACGCCGTGAAGATCGATCCGCCCTTGCGTGACGGCGCGCGCCAGCCCTTCCAGCGTCGTCGCCTTGGCGCGCGAAAGGCCGAAAGTGGCGCGCAATTCCGCCGGCGCGCCGAGATAATTTTCCGCCGTGACCGCGCCGCCGGTGCCGGCAAGGATACGCGCCCATATGGCATTGGCGCTGGCGCGCGACACCATTTGCGAGACGACGATATGGGCAAGGCCGGAAAAGCCGGGCTCATGAATGCGCAGTTCCAGCGGACCGGCTTTTTCGATGACGAGGCCGAGAGCCGGATCGAGTTGGGCGAGATGCTCCAGCCCTTCGCTGATGTCATCCATCCCGGTAATGATTTTCATGTCCGTCATTCCATATGCCGCCAGCCGCTGGCGGGGTGCTTTAAAACATGGCAGAAGAAACCATGCCTTCGCCTCTCCGTCAAAAACCGGTTTACCGTTTCGCACCAAGCCCCAATGGCCTGCTGCATCTCGGGCACGCGCTTTCCGCCTTCCTGAACCACGATATGGCGCGAGACAATAGCGGCCGCTTTCTTCTGCGCATCGAGGATATCGATCAGACACGCTGCACACCGGAGCTGGAACAGGCAATCTATGACGATCTTGGCTGGCTGGGTCTCGACTGGGAGAAACCGGTGCGGCGGCAATCGGAGCATTTCGATGCGTACCGTGTGGCGCTGGACAGGCTGATCGAGGCAGGACTTGCTTACCCTGCCTTTCTGAGCCGTGGAGAAACCAAGGCAATCGTTCGTACTTTCGAGGCGGAGGGAGGGTTGTGGCCCCGCGATCCCGATGGCGCGCCGCTTTACCCGGCCATCGACCGGGAGAGGCCAAGGGCGGAGCGGGATGCGCTGCTCGCCTCCGGCCGGCCGCACGCCTGGCGGCTCGACATGGAAAAGGCGATCCACGCCGCCGGCATCCCCCTGTTCTGGCAGGAGAGTGGCGATGGCGAGACGGGACAAATCGAGGCCCTGCCAGCGCTTTGGGGCGATGTGGTGCTGTCGCGTTCCGACGCGCCGTCGAGTTATCATCTTTCCGTTGTGGTGGATGACGCGTTGCAGGGCATAACCCATGTGGTGCGCGGCATGGATCTCTATCACGCCACCGCCATTCACCGGCTGTTGCAACACCTGCTGGACCTGCCGCAACCGGCCTATCGCCATCACCGGCTGATCTTGGGCGCGGACGGGCGCAAGCTCTCGAAAAGCGAAGGCAGCACCGGACTTTCCGCCCTTCGTTCGGAAGGTGCTGCGCCTTCAGATATCCGCCGGCTTGTCGGTCTCCTCTAGAACCTGCTCGCGACGCGCGCTGTTGCCGCCGATATTGCGGCGGATGATCTGGCGGACCTTGTATTTCATCAGCGCGGCATTCACCTCCGCTCCGAGCATGAAGATGACGCCGACCATGTAAAGAAACACCAGCACCACCATCACCGAGGCGAGACCGGCATAGGTGGCGGCATAATTGGCGAAAGTGGAGAGGTAATAGGCGAAGATCGCGGCGCCGATGACCCAGAAGATCATTGTCAGCAGAATACCCGGCCAGACATCCCAGATGCGGCGCTTGCCGGCGGGAAGCCACAGATGCGCCGCCACCAGCCCCGCCGTCAGCACGACGATGGTGCCATAAAGGCCGAGGCTGGAGATGGTATTCAGCACATCCGTCAGCCACGGGAACCGCTGCTCGGCAAAAGATGTGGCGACCGGCACGGCAACCAGCACGATGCTGATGCCGGCAAAGACCACGACGGCGATCAGCACATAAAGCAGGCTGAGCAGGCGGGTGACATACCACCAGCGCGTTTCGGTGACACGATAGGCGCGGTTCAGCGAAATGCGCAGCGCTTCCACACCATTGGACGCAAAATAGGCGGCCGCCAGCACCGAAATCGTCAGCAGCCCGCCGCGCGGAATGGTCAGCACCTGCTGCACCTGCGCCGCCAGCGGCCCGGCAATAGCCTCCGGCCAGGTGTCGAAAATCAGATGCACCGCCGTTTCGGAAAACTGATCCGCTCCCAGAAAACCGGCGAGAGCCGTGCCGAAGATCAGGAAGGGAAACAGGGCAAGCAGAATGGACAGCGCCATATGGCTCGCCATCGCCCAGCCGTCATCCTCGGCGAAATGGGAATAGGCATCGAAGGCAACCTTGCCTGCCAGGCGCACTGCGGCAACCATGTCACCTCCATTCATCGGCATTTCATTTGTAACTTCGAGCCGAATATGGGAAATCAGCTTCGCTTTGTACAGCGCGCAAGCTGGCCTTTCGGTTCCAGAAGGGCACGGATTTCGCGCGATAGGATTTTAACGGGCCGGGCAATCGGGCCAGAGCAACAGTCGGTTTCCCGGAGCGGCAAATGTCTGAAAAACCCGTCATCATCATCACCGGATGTTCCTCGGGCATCGGCGCCCATTGCGCCGGCGCGCTCCACCGGGACGGCTGGCGGGTTTTCGCCACCGTGCGGCGCATCGCCGACATGGCGGCGCTTGAAAACCAGGGCATCGAGACCCTGATCATGGATTATACCAAGCCGGAAACCATCGCCGCGCTGGTGGACACCGTCGCGGCCCGGACGGGCGGTCGCATCGATGCGCTTTTCAACAACGGCGCTTATGGCCAGCCGGGCGCGGTGGAGGATTTGCCTGTCGAGGCGCTGCGGGCGCAGTTCGAAACCAATGTCTTCGGCTGGCACGATCTGACGCGGCGGGTCATTCCCTTCATGCGCGCCCGGGGTGCGGGGCGCATCGTGCATTGCTCCTCCATCCTCGGCCTTGTGCCTTACCGTTATCGCGGCGCTTACACCGCATCGAAATTCGCCCTTGAGGGGCTGGGCGTCACGCTGCGCATGGAGCTTCAGGGCAGCGGCATCCATGTCAGCCTGATCGAACCGGGGCCAATCACCTCCAAATTCACCGCAACGGCGCTTGCTCATATCAACGAGCACATCGATCTCGAAAATTCCGCCCATGCGGCGGAATATAAACGCCAGTTGGCGCGCATGGATGGTTCCGGCCCCGTCAACCGCCACAAGCTCGGCCCGGACGCCGTTTATGCCGTGTTGAAACATGCCCTGACCGCCAAAAGGCCGAAACCGCATTATCCCGTTACCGTGCCGGCCAAACAGGGGCTTGTGCTGAAACGGCTCTTGCCTGCCGGACTTTTCTATCGTCTGCTGCGCAGATTCGATTGAGGAGGAGTAATACCGCATGTCCGGCTTCACCACCGTTCTGGCCCTTATCGTCATGGGCCTCGTCGTCATCGTGCTGATACGCGGCCTCTTCAACATGCTGAAGGGACAGGACGCCAACCGCTCCAACAAGCTGATGCAGCTTCGCCTGCTTTTGCAGGCTGTGGCGATTGTGCTGATCATGTTTACCCTCTGGCTTACCGGCGGTGGCCGCTGACATGGTGAAGCTGAACAAGATCTACACCCGTACCGGCGACAAGGGCACCACGGCGCTGGTTTCCGGCCCGCGCCGCCTGAAGCACGATCTTCGCGTCGAGGCCTATGGCACGGTGGACGAGACCAATTCGGCCATCGGCATCGCGCGGCTTCATACGGGCGGGATGGAAAAGCTGGATGCCATGCTCTTCCGTATTCAGAACGATCTTTTCGATCTCGGCGCCGATCTCGCCACGCCGGACAGCGGCGAACCGCTTTCCTATGAGCCGCTGCGCATCGTCGAAAGCCAGGTCACGCGGCTGGAAAACGAAATCGACGATCTCAATGCCGCCCTTGAACCGCTGACCTCTTTCGTGTTGCCGGGCGGCAGCGCTGCGGCGGCCAGTCTGCATATGGCGCGCACCGTCTGCCGGCGCGCGGAAAGACTGATGGTGGAACTTTCCGTCACTGAGAATGAGATCGTCAGCCCGGCGGCGCTGAAATATGCCAACCGCCTATCCGACTTCCTGTTCGTCGCCGCCCGCTTCGCCAATGATGCCGGCAAGGCCGATATATTGTGGGTTCCCGGCAAGAACCGCTAAAGCGTTTCAATGACGCAACCAAAGGGCGTTCGATGTTCATACCGCTGCACGATGCGAATTCCCTCAAACATATCCGGCTGCAATATGTCACCATCGGCCTGATCGTGGTCAATGTGCTGGTCTGGCTGTTTACCGGGGTGCTGGCCAGCGACACACAGGCCAATGCCGCAGCCCTCGGCCTCGGTTTCATTCCGGCAGTGGTGTTCGATTACGCCTATCTGGAACCCGCCCTGCAAGTCGTGCCCGATGACCTGACCGTCGTCACCTATGCTTTCCTGCATCTGGATTTCTGGCATCTGGCCGGCAATATGCTGTTTCTCTGGGTCTTCGGCGACAATGTCGAGGATGCGCTCGGCCATTTCCGTTTCCTGATTTTCTACATCGCCTGCGCCATCGCCGGCGCGCTGTTTCACGGTTTCGTCGCCCCCACCTCGGAGGGGCCGCTGATCGGCGCTTCGGGTGCGGTCTCCGGCGTCGTCGCGGCCTATTTCCTGCTGCATCCCAGGGTGCGCGTCTGGGTGCTGGTTCTCATGCGCATTCCGCTTCCTTTGCCCGCCTTCATTCCGCTGGCGCTGTGGATCGGCCAGCAGTTCCTGATGCTAGCGCTCGGGCTCGAGGAAAACGTTTCCTGGGGCGCGCATGTGGGCGGCATCATGGCGGGCGCAATCATGGTGATCTTCATGCGCAGGCGGGGCGTTCCCCTGTTTGATCGCACCATTGTTCCGCCGAGGGCGGCACAGTTCAAGAATCCGTCGCAAACGGCGGGGTTGTCGCAAATCGAACGGGGCTATGACGGGAGCAGATGAGCTCTTGCGAAAGAGATAGAGTATTTACGTGAACGTCAACGTAAGATATGCCTTACGTGCATGTGATAATGAAGATTGCTCCGTTGTAATTGCGGGAAAAATGCTTATCCATGTCGCCAACCTGTTTTTGGAGGTCCGCGCGGTCAACTGGCCAAAGCGGACAGGAGTTTGAGGAAAGCCGCCGATGAAGATCCTTGTCCCCGTCAAACGAGTCGTCGATTACAACGTTAAGATCCGCGTAAAATCGGATGGTTCGGGCGTTGAGCTTGCGAATGTGAAGATGTCGATGAACCCGTTCGACGAAATCTCGGTGGAAGAGGCGCTGCGCCTGAAGGAAGCCGGCAAGGCCGAAGAGGTTGTGGTGGTCTCCATCGGCCCGGCCAAGGCGGAAGAGACGCTGCGCACCGCACTCGCCATGGGCGCCGACCGCGCCATCCTGATCGAGACCGACGAGACGGTCGAGCCGCTGGCCGTCGCCAAGCTTCTGAAGGGCGTTGCCGAGGCTGAGCAGCCCGGCCTCGTCATCGTCGGCAAACAGGCGATCGATGACGATTCGAACCAGACCGGCCAGATGCTGGCCGCCCTTCTCGGCTGGGGCCAGGGCACCTTCGCCTCCAAGGTCGTACCGTCCGACGGCAAGGTCGCAGTCACCCGTGAAGTCGATGGCGGTCTGCAGACGGTGGAGCTGAAGCTTCCCGCCGTCGTCACCACCGATCTTCGTCTCAATGAGCCGCGTTATGCGTCGCTGCCGAACATCATGAAGGCGAAGAAGAAGCCGCTCGACAAAAAGTCGCCGGCCGATTTCGGCGTCGATGTTTCGCCGCGCCTGAAGGTGCTGAAGACCGAAGAGCCGGCAGGCCGCAAGGCCGGCATCAAGGTCGGCTCGGTTGCCGAGCTGGTCGAAAAGCTCAAAGCCGACGGCGTCCTCTAAGGTTTCGGAAAAGGGAGATATTCTTATGGCCATTCTTCTTCTGGCAGAACACGACAACGCAACCCTTTCCGACCTGACGGGCAAGACGCTGACGGCGGCAACGCAAATCGGCGGCGACGTCCATGTGCTGGTCGCCGGCACCAATGCAAAGGGCGCAGCTGACGCGGCAGCGAAACTCTCCGGCGTTTCCAAGGTGCTGCTCGCCGACGACGCCTCCTATGCCAATGCGCTCGCCGAGCCGCTGGCGGCGCTGATCGTTTCGCTCGCCGCATCTTATGACGTGATCATCGCCCCGGCCACCGCCTCGGCCAAGAACGTCACGCCGCGCGTTGCGGCGCTTCTCGACGTGGCGCAGGTCTCGGAAATCATCGAGGTCGTCAGCCCTGACACCTTCAAGCGGCCGATCTATGCCGGCAACGCCATCCAGACGGTGCAGGCGACCGATGCGAAGAAGGTCATCACCGTGCGTCCGACCGCCTTTGCAGCGGCGGCCGAAGGCGGCTCGGCAGCGGTTGAAACCATCGGCGCGGCCGCAAACCCCGGTCTTTCCAGCTTCGTTTCCGATGCTCTGGCGTCGTCCGACCGTCCGGAACTGACGTCGGCCAAGATCATCATCTCGGGTGGCCGTGCGCTCGGTTCCTCGGAGAAGTTCAAGGAAGTCATCCTTCCCGTCGCCGACAAGCTGGGTGCCGCCGTTGGCGCCAGCCGTGCGGCCGTCGATGCCGGTTATGCGCCGAACGACTGGCAGGTTGGCCAGACCGGCAAGGTGGTTGCGCCGCAGCTTTACATTGCCGCCGGCATCTCGGGCGCCATCCAGCATCTGGCCGGCATGAAGGATTCGAAGGTCATCGTCGCCATCAACAAGGATGAAGAAGCGCCAATCTTCCAGGTGGCCGACTATGGCCTCGTCGCAGACCTCTTCGAGGCGCTGCCCGAACTCGAAAAATCGCTGTAATTTAAGCATAAATTGGAGGCGGCGCGTTTTTTAAACGCGCCGCCTTCTCTTTTTCGGCGATATGCGTAACATCGCCGGCAATAACGCAGACGAAATCCCTGAGAGGAGACCAGCCTATGACCGCCCCCTTTAAGAACATCGGTGTCATTGGAGCCGGTCAAATGGGATGCGGCATTGCGCATGTCTCCGCCATCGCCGGCTACAGGGTCCATATCTACGATCTTTCCAAGGAAGGCATCGAGGCCGGTCTTGCCACGATCAACGGCAATCTCGCCCGCCAGGTCACCAACGGCAAGCTTTCGGACGACGCCCGCAAGCAGGCGCTGGCGCTCATCAGCGGTTCGACCGACATCAACGATCTGGCAGCCATGGACCTCGTCATCGAGGCCGCGACGGAAAACGAGGAGATCAAGCGCAAGATTTATGCGCAGGTCTGCCCGATCCTGAAGCCCGAGGCGCTGCTCGCCACCAATACCTCGTCGCTCTCCATCACCCGGCTTGCATCCGCCACCGACCGTCCAGAACAGTTCATGGGCATCCACTTCATGAATCCGGTTCCGGTCATGAAGCTGGTGGAACTGGTGCGCGGCATCGCCACCAATGAAAAGACCTTCGACGCGGCCAAGGACTATGTGCGGACGCTGGAAAAGGCGATCACCGTTGCCGAGGATTTCCCGGCCTTCATCGTCAACCGCATCCTGCTGCCGATGATCAACGAGGCGATCTATACGCTTTATGAAGGCGTCGGCTCGGTGGAAGCCATCGACACCGCCATGCGGCTCGGCGCGAACCACCCGATGGGACCGCTGCAGCTTGCCGATTTCATCGGTCTCGACACCTGTTTGTCGATCATGCAGGTGCTGCATGACGGCCTTTCCGACAGCAAATACCGCCCCTGCCCACTGCTGGTCAAATATGTCGAGGCCGGCTGGCTCGGCCGCAAATCAGGCCGCGGCTTCTACGATTATCGCGGCGAGACGCCGGTTCCGACGCGCTGAACCCCTTCACCTGAACCCTCAGGCAATGAGCAGGTAAATGATCGATCCGACGCCGGCGGCGACGACGGATGCAGCCGTGAGCAACCCGCAATAAACGAGCGTTCCGGAAACGGCGGCGACGAATACGCGCCCTACCGCGTTGGCGGCGAGTGCAGCGAGGATCGCGCTCGCCACGATATCCGGCGACAGATTCTGTGCGCTGGTTCGCAACGCACTGAGAACCGCCACATCGGCATCGAATATGGCCGATAAAGCCGTGAGAGCGATGAAGCCGCCCGCGCCGATCCAGACAAGCAGAACGGCATTCAGCGTTCTCGTCGCGGCAAAGAGCGTGGCGAAAATGGCAAGCGGCACCAGTTCGAACGGGTTCTTTGCGTCGATTTCCTGCCCGGACTGCATATCCTGCAGCCTTATCAGGCCAGCGCCGCTTAACCCGAGAACCAGTGCGGCGGCCAGTACGGCCGGTGCGATAAGGGAAAATGTCGTCAGCGAAAGGGCAAGAACGATAACGAGAACCCGGAGCAGCGATACGGTCGCGGCCAGCGCCGCCACACCGGCCAGAGGCCACACGTTTTCACCGCTTTTCGCCTTCTGCCCGAAGCTGGCGGTTACGGCGGTCGATGAAACGAGGGCGCCCGCCAGCCCGGTCACCAGCAGGCCACGGGTTGAGCCGAGGAGGCGCACGGCAATATAACCGCAATAGGAAATCGTGGCGCTGAGCACGGTGAACAGCCATATTTCCCAGGGGTTGAAACCGCCCCACGGATCGATCGCCCGGTTCGGAAGGATCGACAGGCCAACGGCGGTCATCACGGCGAGCACCAGCGCAGAGCGCAGCTCGATCCATGTCAGCCGTTCCAGCAGGCGATGGAGGACATCCCTGCCGGCGAGCAATGCCGCAAGGGCTGCGCCGCCAGCTGCGGCTGCCTGATATTGCGCCGTTACCGCAAGCCCGCCAAGGGCAAAGACGCAGAGCGCCGCAACGACGCCGGTAACACTGAAATCATTGTCATGGCGCGCCTCGCGCAGCTTGAACCATGAAAAACTGAATGCGAAACCCAGAAAACCCGCCGCGAAGGCGAAAGCGCTGTTCTGTTCACGGGCCAGCACGCCGAAGACGCCGCCGAGCAGGCCGGCAATACCATAGGTCCTGATTCCGGCGGTGCGACTGCCGGCCGGCGCATCACGCTCCCGCCAGCCGCGCTCGAGGCCGACAAGCAGGCCGATGGCGAGGGCAAGGCCAAGCCGGGGGATAAGCAATTCCATGTCGGCACCCATTCATGGCGTAAGCCAGAATCATTATATGAGGCGGGGACTGACTTGTCTCTCTCCGCTGGCAAGGCCTGTTTCGGAAGCGATGGCTGCGCGCGCCTCATCCCCGCCTTCGGCATTATTTTGCGGTCGCGGCGCTCACCAGCGCCTTGGCGTCCTCGCTGTCCCACGCCGCAGGACCGTTCATGGCGGCAAGCAGGCAGCCATTTTCATCCAGCAGCAGCGTCGCCGGCAGGCCGAAAGCGAGACCTTCCTTTTTGAGAACGTTGAAGACGCCCATGGAACTGTCACGGTAAGGCTTGAGCGCGTCGATCCCGTATTCATCCATGAAGGCTTTCGGCTTCTCATCCGCGCCGACATCGATATTGACGGCCACGACCTCGAAGCCATCACCACCCTTTTCCTTTTCGAGCGCATTCAGCGCCGGCATCTCTTCCCGGCAGGGAACGCACCATGTGGCCCAGAGGTTGAGAAGAACCGCCTTGCCCTTGAGATCGGCAAGCGTCATGTCCTTGGCCTCCGGCCCCTTGAAGGACAGCGGGATGATGCGCGGCTTGTCCGCCGCCGACATGGCCGCCACCTGCCCCTTCAGAAACGGCCTCAGCGAGGCGATGCGGTTTGCCGCCCCCTCACATAAACCGGCGTCAGTCCCCGCTGCCCCTTGAACCGGGCTCTCAGACCCAATATGCCTGAACCAGACCGCGCCAGCGCCGGCGAGCACACCGGCCACGGCAGCAATTGCAACCAATTTGGCGGAAGGAAGCCTGAACGGCCTTTTTTCTGTCATCGAATACTCCAGGGCACTTAACATGGCTGACGGCACAGATCAGAAATCCTCCAACCAGATGTGGGGCGGGCGTTTCGCTTCCGGGCCATCTGCCATCATGGAAGAGATAAATGCCTCCATCGGCTTCGACAAGAAGCTTTACGCCCAGGATATCCGCGGCTCTATGGCGCACGCCGCCATGCTGGCGGAAAAAGGCATCATTTCGCAGGAAGATAAAGACAAGATCACTCACGGCCTGAACACGATCCTGTCAGAGATCGAAGCCGGCAGCTTCGAATTCTCGCGCAAGCTCGAAGATATCCACATGAACATCGAAGCGCGGCTTGCCACCCTCATCGGCCCGGCCGCCGGCCGCCTGCACACCGCCCGCTCGCGCAACGACCAGGTGGCGCTCGATTTCCGCCTGTGGGTCAAGGAAGAATTGCAAAAGACCGAGGGTATGCTGACGGCCCTCATCGCCGCCTTCCTCGACCGCGCCGAAGAAAATGCCGACACAGTGATGCCGGGCTTCACCCATCTGCAAACCGCCCAGCCCGTCACCTTCGGCCATCATTGCATGGCTTATGTGGAAATGTTCGGCCGTGACCGCGCCCGCGTGCGCCACGCCATCGAGCATATGGACGAAAGCCCGATCGGCGCGGCCGCACTCGCCGGCACCGGCTATCCCATCGACCGCCATATGACGGCGAAGGCGCTCGGCTTCCGTGAGCCGACCCGCAACTCCATCGACACCGTCTCCGACCGCGATTTCGCGCTGGAATTCCTGTCTATCGCCTCCATCTGCGCCACGCATCTGTCGCGCCTCGCCGAAGAAATCGTCATCTGGTCGACGCCGCAATTCGGCTTCATCCGCCTGTCGGACGCCTTTTCCACCGGCTCCTCGATCATGCCGCAGAAGAAGAACCCTGATGCCGCTGAGCTGGTGCGCGCCAAGACCGGCCGCATCAACGGCTCGCTGATCGCGCTTCTGACCGTCATGAAAGGCCTGCCGCTCGCCTATTCCAAGGACATGCAGGAAGACAAGGAACAGGTTTTCGACGCCGCCGAGAGCCTGGAACTGGCGATTGCCGCCATGACCGGCATGATCCGCGACCTTGAAGTGCGCAAGGACCGCATGCGCGCCGCCGCCGGTTCGGGTTACTCCACGGCCACCGATCTCGCCGACTGGCTGGTGCGCGAGGCGGGCCTGCCCTTCCGCGACGCCCACCATGTGACCGGCAATGCCGTGGCGCTGGCCGAAAAGAAGGGCTGCGATCTCGCCGATCTTTCGCTGGAGGAATTGCAGGCCATTCACCCCGGCATCACCAGGGGCGTTTTCGACGTTCTGTCCGTCGAGGCATCCGTCGCCAGCCGCACCAGTTTCGGCGGCACGGCCCCTTCGGAAGTGAAGAAGCAGATCGCCTGGTGGCGCGGACGCAACTGATAAATCCCGGTTCCGCCGCGATCACAAGAAACAGGGTGCACAAGCGCCCTGTTTTTCGTTATCAGAGAGGCACATATTTCCTTTGGACAGGCCCATGCTTTCAAAAACTGCGCGCAAACTCATCGTTCCCATCGGCATGACACTCGCCGTCAGCCTTGCTCTCAGCGCCTGCGGGCGTAAGGGCGATATCGATCCGCCGAGCACGCCGGTCGAAATGCGCAACAAGCGCAATGCCGACGGAACGGAGACGAAGCCGGCAACGGCGGAGCGGCCGTTCATCCTCGACAAGCTTCTCTGACGGGTAAAAAGCCGTGAACCATTTTGGCTATATCAACGGCGTGCTGCACGCCGAAAACGTGCCCGTGCCCGAGATCGCCAAGGCGGTGGGCACACCCTTCTACGTCTATTCGACTGCGACGCTGGAGCGCCACTACAAGGTGTTCTCAGGCGCTTTTGCCGATGTGGACGCCATGGTCTGTTACGCCATGAAGGCCAATTCCAACCAGGCGGTTTTGAAGACGCTGGCAAAGCTCGGCGCCGGCATCGACGTCGTCTCCGGCGGCGAATTGCGCCGCGCGCTCGGCGCCGGGGTGCCGGCAAGCCGCATCATGTTCTCCGGCGTCGGCAAGACGGTTGCGGAAATGGATTATGCGCTGGAAGCCGGCATCTACTGTTTCAACATCGAATCCGAGCCGGAACTGGAAGTCCTCAACCTGCGCGCCGTGAAGGCGGGCAAGCGGGCGCATGTCTCCTTCCGCATCAATCCGGACGTGGATGCGCGCACCCATGCCAAGATTTCCACCGGCAAGAAGGAAAACAAGTTCGGCATTTCCTATGAACGCGCCCGCGCGGTCTATGCCCATGCCGCTACCCTGCCCGGTATCGAAGTCACCGGCATCGACATGCATATCGGCAGCCAGATCACCGAATTGCAGCCTTTCGAGGATGCTTTCCGACTGTTGCGCGAACTGGTGGAAGTGCTGCGCGGCGACGGACACACGATCAGCCACGTCGATATTGGCGGCGGTCTCGGCATTCCCTATCGCGAGGACAATAATCCGCCGCCGCTGCCGGATGCCTATGCCCATATCGTCAAGAATGAGCTGAAGAGCCTCAACTGCAAGATCGTCACCGAGCCGGGCCGCCTGATCGTCGGCAATGCCGGCATTCTGGTGACGGAAGTGATCTATGTGAAGGACGGCGGCGAAAAGACCTTCGTCATCGTTGACGGCGCCATGAACGATCTCATCCGCCCGACGCTTTACGAGGCCTATCACGGTATCCGTCCCGTGGTGCAGCCGGCCGCGGACGCGCCGCGCATCAAGGCCGATATTGTCGGCCCGGTCTGCGAGACCGGCGATTATCTGGCGCTCGACCGCGAGATGGCGGCACCGCAGCCGGGCGACCTGATCGCCGTCAGTTCCGCTGGCGCTTATGGCGCGGTGCAGGCCGGCACCTATAATTCACGCCTGCTGGTGCCGGAAGTGCTGGTGAAGGACGACAAATTCCACGTCATCCGCCCGCGCGGCACCTATGAGGAGCTGATCGCACTCGATTCCGTACCGGCCTGGCTCGACTGACCGCGTCTGTCATCCGGCTGTTTGATCACAATTGAGCGATGCTGCCTAAAAAATGGGGGTGAGGGCGTAGGTGCCCTCGTCTTCGCCACAAAGAATGTTATCCTCGCCTCCATGATATGAACAGCTCGCCGTTCCGGGAATGGCGTTCGACGTGGCCAGAACCGGGAGAACGGATTGATGACCACAGCTGGAGAGGACAGGACAGGCAGAAAGCGCCCGACCGGCGCATTCGCGCAGCGGCCGGACCTTGCCCGCCGGGTTGCCGCCAAGCGCTTCTTCGCAAAAATCGTGCTGCTCTCGGAAAAGATTGCGCCGAAAACGCTGTGGCCTCTCTCCATCGCCGCCGTGTTTCTGGCGCTTGCCTGGTTCGGCCTCTACCGGCAGATGCCGGATTTCCTGCGGCTTGGCGTCGTATTCCTGCTGGTCTTCAGTTTCATCGCCACGCTTTTGCCGATCCTTCGACTGAAATGGCCGACGGATAACGACGCGTCCCGCCTTCTTGAAGATCGCAACGGTCTGGCGCACCAGCCGGTCGGCGTGCAGGAAGACGAACCGGCCTTTGACACGCCGTTTTCCCGCACACTCTGGAAAGAGCACCAGATCCGCATGGCGGAGCGTATCGCCGCGCTCAATGCCGGCCTGCCGAAACCCGATATCGCCCGTTACGACCGCCTGGCGCTGCGCGCCGTTCCGGCACTGCTGCTGGTCACTGCTTTCGGTTTTTCCTATTCGAACGGCGCAGGTACGGTTGCCGATGCCTTCCGCAGCCGGCCGGCCGTCGGGCCGCTCAATCCCGATATCCGTCTCGATGCCTGGGTCACACCGCCCGCCTATACCGGCCGCGCACCGATTTTCCTGACCGGACGCGATGCGACGAACCGCGACGCGGTCTCCGTGCCGCAATCCTCCAGGCTGACAATCCGCATGACCGGCGGCGATGGCGGCGAGGAAGTGACATTCGAACCGGAGATGGCGGGCGCGCTGCAGAAGCTTGCGCCGGAAGCGGCGCGTGCCGACAGCGCAAGCGGCGATGTCGCCGCTCAGACGCCCGTCCGTTCGACGGATCAGCCCGTCGCACCGCGCACCTTCGCCATGGATGTCACCGAAAGCGGCATGATCACCGCCAATGGCGAACAATGGGTATTTAACGTCATCCCCGACCAGCCGCCCAGCATCGCCTTCGACAACATGCCGCGACGCGCCGTCAATGGCGCGCTGGAAGTGGGATTTACCGCCAAGGACGATTACGGGCTGAAGGAAGCCCATGCCATCATCGAGCCGGTCGGCGTTGCGGAAGGCGCGACCGCGCTTTATCCGCCGCCGGAATTCAAGCTCGATCTGCCGCGTCAGAACAATCGCGAGATCAAGGGCCTGACCAGCCGCAACCTGACCGAACATCCGATGGCGGGAAAACGCGTGCGCATCACGCTGGTGGCGACGGACGGCGCCGGCCAGACCGGCCGCAGCCCCGCACATGAAATGGTGCTGCCGGGCCGCAACTTCTCCGAACCGCTGGCGGCGTCCATTGCCGAACAGCGACAGATCTTCTCGCTCGACACGCGCCAGATGCCGAAGGCCATCGCCTATAACGAGGCGGTCGGCCTGCGCCCGGAAGAGACCATTCCCAACACCACGCATTATCTCCTGCTGCAATCGGCGCAGACCCGCATGCGGCTCGCTTATAATGAAGAGATGCTGAAGGAGACGGCCGATTATCTCTGGGAAATCGCGCTCGGCATCGAGGATGGCGATCTTTCACAGGCCGAAAGACGCCTGCGCGATGCGCAGAATGCGCTTTCCGAAGCGCTTCAGCGCAATGCCTCCGACGAGGAAATTGCCAAGCTGATGCAGGAACTGCGCGAGGCCATGCAGCAATTCATGAGCGAGCTTGCCCAGCGCATGCAGAATGCGCCGCAGGCCAACATGAACCAGCAGGCCCAGAACGTGCTGCGCCAGCGCGATCTGGAAAACATGATGAACCAGATCGAGAACCTCGCCCGTTCCGGCAATCGCGACGCGGCGCAGGAAATGCTCTCGCAGCTGCAGCGCATGATGAACAATCTGCAGGCAGGCAGGCCGCAGCGTCAGGGCCAGCAGGGGCAGCAGCAGAGCAGCAAGATGCGCCAGCAGATCGACAAGCTCGGCGAAATCCTGCAGCAGCAGCAGAAGCTGATGGACGAGACCTTCAAGCTCGATCAGGCGCTGCGCGACCGCATGCAGCGCGGCGACCCGCAGCAGGGCGGCGAAAGCGAAGACGAGCAGCAGATGGGCGAAAACGGCCAGCAGCCGCAAGAGGGACAGCAGGGCCAACAGGGCGAAAATGGCCAGCAGGGCGGACAGCAGCCAAGCGACCAGATGACTGCCGAACAATTGCGTGAAGCGCTGAAAAACCTGCAGGCGCAGCAGGATGCGCTCGGCAAGCAGCTCGGCGAATTGCAGCAGGGTCTTCGTGATCTCGGCATGGAACCGGGCGAAAACTTCGGCAAGGCGCAGCAGGAAATGGAAGGAGCCGGCGAGGCGCTGGGCAAGGGTCAGGGCGAACAGGCCGTCGAAGGCCAGGGCAATGCGCTGAATGCACTGCGCCAGGGCGCACAGGACATGATGGGCCAGATCATGCAGGCCATGCGCCAGCAGGGCCAGCAGCCGGGGCAAGGTCAGGAAGGCATGGCGGGCCAGGGCGGCCAGGGCGGCCGTGATCCGCTCGGCCGTCCGCGCAGCACCACCGGCCCGGATTTCGGCGATCAGGTGAAGGTGCCCGATGAAATCGACGTGCAGCGCGCCCGCGAAATCCTCGAGGCGATCCGCGAGAAGCTCGGCAACAATCCGCCGGGGGAAATCGAACGGCGGTATCTGGAGCGGTTGCTGGACATACAGTGAGGATCGGGGGGACGTGCCCCTGATCCGGCCTTTCGCCTAGCGTGGCGCTTTTTGCCGGGACCGGGGCGCAGTCTCACTCTCACTCTAGTTGACCACAAGGCTCGCCAAACACTCGACGTCATCCTCGGCCTTGAGCCGAGGATCCATTGATTTCACCGGGTTGTGGATCCTCGGGTCAAGCCCGAGGATGACGAACCTGCGAAGCAGGCGATCCGTCAATAAAAAAGGCGACCCGAAGGCCGCCCTCTAAATCTCTTTAATCTCGCCACTCAGGCCGCAAGCGCCCGCGCCACAGCCTTGCGAATATCCGGAAGCGCAAAGGGCTTGGAGACGACGTCAACGATCTTCTCCGCCAGATCATCAGCGCGTTCGCGCTGCTCAGCGTAACCCGTCATCAGCAGGATGCGCATGGCCGGGAAGCGTTCGGCGGCGCGGTGCGCCAGCTCAATGCCATCCATGACCGGCATGCGGATATCCGAGAGAAGAAGATCGAAACTGGTTTCCTGGAGCTTCTCCAGCCCCTGTTCGCCATCCGCCGCCTCATAGGTCTCGTGACCATCGAGACGCAGCGCGCGAGCGACGAAAGCCCGCAATGCATCCTCGTCTTCGGTAATCAGAATCTTTGCCATCAATCATTGCTCCTGGGCATCATTTCCAGCCGTGAGCAACATCGCAGGCTCCTCTTTTCAAGAGGTAAACACCCAGCCCTTGGCTGGGTGAATGGTTAATGAGGCGTCTCCGCGCTGTGCCGTTCCGGCACGGAAGAAGGGCTCAGGCGTCGCCCGTTACCACACCGACGAAAGGCAGCTCGCGGAAGGCGTAAGCGACGTCCATGCCGTAGCCCACGACGAAATAATCCGGACACTCGAAACCGACATAATCGGCCTCCAGATCTTCCTTGCGCTTCACCTTCTTGTCGAGCAGCACGGCGATGGTGACGTTGCGGGCGCCGCGCTCGTAGAGCAGTTCCTTGGCGAAACGCAGCGTGCGACCGGATTCGAGAATATCGTCGATCAAGAGGACATCGCGGTCCTTCACATCGCTGTCGATATCCTTGACGATCCTGACGCCTTGCGAAACCGTGCCGGTGCCATAGCTCGACAGCGTGATGAACTCGACTTCAGGGGCAAGACCGCTGTCATGCAGCGCGCGGATGAGATCGGCCGCGAAAATGAACGATCCCTTGAGCACGGCGATGACCAGTAAATCCTTGGTCGGGCCGCTGGCAATGTGCTTGGCCATGTCGCGATTGCGCTCGGCGATCTGCTCGGCGGTATAAAGCGGCTCGATGTTTTTTCCACGGACGACGGGCATTCTTACTCCTGTGCTGCGCCTTGCCGATTTTACCTTTCAGTAAAAATAGAAG
Source organism: Agrobacterium sp. GD03872 (assembly GCF_029840625.1). Lineage (NCBI taxonomy): Bacteria > Pseudomonadati > Pseudomonadota > Alphaproteobacteria > Hyphomicrobiales > Rhizobiaceae > Agrobacterium > Agrobacterium sp. GD03872. The sequence goes on along the minus strand of NZ_JAOCCY010000001.1, from coordinate 418,665 downwards.
ACAGGCGTTAGCACAGTCAGCGTTCGGACGCACCCGCCTCGACGAAGGAAAGCTTGATCTCAGGCGTTTTTCCACCGGGATGGCGCAGTTTTGCCGAAAAACCGTGGCTGAAACCCGGCTGCACCTCTTTCACCGGCGGCTCGATGACCATGCTCGCCACCAGTTGTCCCTTGGCGGCGAAGAGATCGGCGCGAAGGGCCGGCACCTCTTCGAGATTGCCGCCATTGTTTTCGACGATGCCGTTGATGAGCAGAGTATCCATGCCATCCGCCTCCATCGGGGTCACGGTGACATGGGAAATGGCAAGTGGGTTCACCGAAGCGGCAACAGCCTGCTTTTCCGGCACGACCACCGAGAGACCGCCCGAGCCGACGAAGACGAAAATCGCGAGCCCCGCCACCAGCGCCGAATAGGCGTCCGCCGAAAGGCGCGCCAGTCTGCGGTCCACCCAACCGATGAAGGCGAGGCACAGCATGGCGAGAGTAACGGGCGGTTTTGCCGCCTGCCGGCGCGCAGCACCACGATTGTCGTTTCCGGGCCGAGGCGAACGGTTTTCCTTGATGGTGACAAATTCCGCGTCTACCACGTCGCGGTCGGGATTTGCCGCCCGCGCCGTGCGGCGGACCGGCGTTTCCGGCATCAGGAGGTCAAAATCGAATGCCGCTTGCCGGCGAGATGAACGGAACATAGCCATAGAATTCCTTGGGTGAGGTTTTCCGGCCCGCAAAACTGGGCATTGCAACGAATCCTGCCAAGTTTTAAATTTAATTGGTTAATGCTTCGCAAAAACGGCTCGCACAGGCCACCGGATCCGGGTTACACCCCGACATCCGAACCTCATGCGCCAGCGGCTTGCGAACCACCACGAAACGAAGAGACTGGAAGTCCGTTGATCCATTTCGAAAATGTCGGGTTGCGTTACGGCATGGGGCCCGAGATCCTGAGGGACATGACCTTCGACATTCCCAAGGGTTCGTTCCAGTTTCTGACCGGCCCGTCGGGCGCCGGCAAGACGACGCTGCTGCGCCTGCTTTTGATGTCGCTGCAGCCGACCCGCGGCAATATCCGCATGTTCAACCGCGATGTATCGCGCATTCCGCGCAGCGAGTTGCCGATGCTGCGCCGCCGCGTCGGCATCGTGTTTCAGGATTTCCGGCTGCTCGATCATCTGACGACCTATGAGAATGTCGCCCTGCCGCTGCGCGTGCGCGGCAAGGAAGAGAGCGCCTATCGCAACGACGTGATCGAGCTCCTGAAATGGGTGGGGCTCGGTGAGCGCATCAACGTGCTGCCGGCAATTCTTTCCGGCGGGGAAAAACAGCGCGCCGCCATTGCCCGCGCGCTGATGGACCAGCCCGAAATCCTGCTGGCCGACGAGCCGACCGGCAACGTCGATCCGCCCATGGCCAAGCGCCTTCTCAACCTGTTTCTGGAGCTTAACCGGCTGGGCACGGCCGTCGTCATCGCCACCCATGATTTCGGCCTGATGGACCAGATCGATGCGCGCCGGATGATCCTGACCGAAGGGCGGCTCGATATCTATGAATGAGATCAACCGCAAACAATTGAAGCCGGAAGCGGCGCAGCCGAAGCGCCCGCCCATGCGCATCCGCCCGATGGCGCCGATTCTGCCGCCCTCCAATATTCAGGGCAATGCGCTGATGGTGGTCATCGCCATCATGGCCTTCCTTGCCTGCCTGACGCTCGGCGCCGTCTCCATGGTACGCGCCACCGCCGCCACCTGGCAGAGCCAGATTTCCCGCGAGATCACCATCCAGATCAAGCCCGAGGACGGGCTGGACATGAATGCGACACTCTCCAAGGCGCGCAACCTGGCGCTCACCTTCGTCGGCACGCGGGATGGCACGATCCTCGACGATGCGGCGACATCGCGCCTGCTGGAGCCCTGGCTCGGCAGCGGTCTCGATCTTTCCGAGCTGCCGGTGCCGCGCCTCGTCGTCATCACCATCGATGAAAACAATCCGCCGGATTTCCAGGCGATGCGGGACATGCTGAAGACGGAAATCCCGCAGGCGTTTCTCGACGACCACCGCACCTGGGTCGACAGGCTGGTCTCCATGGCCAGAACCACCGTCATGATCGGCGTCGGCGTGCTCATCCTCGTCTTCACCGCCATGGTGCTGACGGTGGTGTTCGCCACGCGCGGCGCGCTTTCCGGCAACCGGCACATTGTCGAGGTGCTGCATTTCGTCGGCGCGGAAAGCAGCTTCGTGGCGCGCGAATTCCAGAAGCATTTCCTGAAGATCAGCCTCAAGGGGGCGGCGGCGGGCAGCGCGCTTGCCGCGGCCGTGTTCCTCGTTGCCGGTTTCTGGCAGTCGAGCACGGTCGCCACGCCGCAAAGCGATCAGGCGAGCGCGCTTTTTGGTTCGTTTTCGGTCGGGCTCGGCGGTTATCTCGGCATCGCCATGACGATGGTCATCATCGCGCTCCTGACCACGATCACCGCGCGCATGACTGTCATCCGCACCATCGACGATATTGACCGTATCCGGTCCGATCCGTCGAAAAGTGACGGTCTCGCATCGTGAGGGTGCCCTCAAAATCCCGCGGGAAAGCTGAAACCGTTACAAGCCGGATGTAACCTGCGGACGGTGGACAAAAATGCCTGTTCCTTGCCTTAATCGGCGAGTATTCAGGAGGAATGTTTGTGAGTCGGATGGACCAGGATCAGACGACGACGCGGCCGGCCAGAAAGGGCCTGTTGTCGCGGCGCGGTCCTCTGCGCCGTATTATTCGCGGCTTTATCCTGCTCTGCGTCATCACACTCGGCGCATTTTCCGGCGGTTTCCTGTGGTTTGCCGATTCCGTCGCCTCCATGCGCCCGCCGGAGGGGGCGAGAGGCGACGCCATCATCGTTCTGACCGGCGGTTATCAGCGTATCGAGCAGGCGGTTGGCCTGCTGAGAGACGGTGTGGGCAAACGGCTTTTGATATCAGGTGTCAACCCCGCCACCACCCGTTCGCAGATCCGCAAGATGACGCAAGGTTCATCCGACATGTTTTCCTGCTGCGTGGACATGGGCTACAAGGCGATCGACACGATCGGCAACGCCAACGAGGCGGCCAGCTGGATACGCGACCACAATTATTCCTCCATCGTCGTCGTCACCAATAATTACCACATGCATCGCAGCCTGCATGAGCTGCGCAACGCCAGCCCGCACACGCTATTCATCGCCTATCCCGTCATCAGCGCCGATCTCGCCCGCACCAACTGGTTCGTGGAGCCGGATGTGGTCAGAACCATGCTCTACGAATATCTGAAGTTCGTGGCGGCGGCCGGACGCGACCTGACCGGCTTCGGCAAGGGCGATGGCCTGCGCAAGGCCGCTGCCGGCCATTCCCCGATAAAGGTGACATCCGCGTCGTCCTGACCTGCGAGAACGCCCTTGCTGCGGCCCGGTGTTTTCGTGTAGGCGTCTGGCATCGGCATCCGGCATCGAGGCGCGCAAAGTTTCGGAACGGCTGCATCCCGGGAAGGTTGTTGATGCTCAAGCTGCGCTCTTTTCTTTTCAATACGCTGTTTTATCTCAACCTGATTGTCCGCATGATCGTGCTGACGCCGATCTATTTCATCCTGCCTCGCAAGATCGCCTTCGAAATTCCCAAGAACTGGGCGCGCTCCAACCATTGGCTGATGAAAACCATCGTCGGCACCACCTTCGAGATCGAAGGGCTGGAAAACATTCCTGAAACCGGCTGCATCTTTGCGCCCAAGCACCAGTCCTTCTGGGATACCTATGCGCTGCTGCCCAACCTGCCCGACCCCGTTTATATTCTGAAACGGGAATTGATGTGGATTCCGCTGTTCGGCTGGTATGTGATGAAACAGCGCATGATACCAGTCAACCGCGCCGCACGCGGCAAGGTGATGCTGAAGGTGATGGAGCGGGCGAAAGAGGAAATGGCCGCCGGCCGCGAACTCATCATCTATCCGGAAGGCACGCGCCGCCCGCCGGGGGCGGAACCCGAATATCGTTACGGCATCGCAAGGCTTTACCGCGATCTGCAGGTTCCGGTCATTCCCGTCGCCATGCACCCCGGCCTCTTCTGGCCGCGCCGTTCCACCATGCGCTATCCCGGCCATTTCAAGGTGCGTATTCTGCCGGCCATCGAGCCGGGGCTGGACCCCGACGTGTTTTTCAAGCGGCTGATCGATGTGACGGAAAAGGCGAGCGATGAATTGCTGCTGGAAACCGTGCGCAACAACCCGCATCTGCCGCTGCCGCCGACCGCCGTAAAGCGGATCGCCGAACTTCAGGGCACGGAAGCCGCCGCCGGCTGAGCGGCGAGCGTGCCGACATTCCTGGCGATGCTCTCCAGCAGCGAATCGCGAATACCCATCTCCTGCAGATGCTGCACGGTGTTGAAGACATAATCCGTGTTCGGCCCGGAGCGACCCGATGCGGCCGCGATGATCACGGCCGATTCGGCGACGCCAAGACCACCGATATATTGCTCATGCGCGGGATCGGCCACATAGGTCACGGCGCTGCCGCGCCTGCCATCGGAAAGCCCGATGGCAACCACCCGTTCCTTGTAGACATTCGTCACCAACTCGCGCTCACGCAGATAAGCCATGACGGGATCGCGGTCCTTGCCCCGCACGCGGAAAGCGACGCCGAGGCAGGAGCCGCCGCGTTCCAGGCCGAGAACGAGGCCAGGCTTTTCTTCCGTGCCCCTGTAAAAATTGGAACTGATGCAGAGTGAGCGCCGATAGCCGTGCAACCGGGCCTGCTGCCTCTCCTCAAAAGCGAAGCCGGGGTTCCACATCAACGAACCGTAGCCAAAGACCCAAAAATCGTCCATATCCCAAGCCAAATCGAAATTGTCTGAAGTCTGTTCATCGGAGATCAATATGGCAGCGTCAAGCCAATCCGGCACCGCCAAAAAATTCCTCTGGCTCGCCATCGCCATCGTGGTGGTGACAGGACTTTATACCGCCGGGTGGTTTTACGCCGCCGACAGGCTGAAACAGACGGTTCTGAACGTCATTGCCCCCTCGCAGGCCCGCAGCGTCAGCGGCGAATGCGGCGATATCGCCTTCAGGGGTTATCCCTTCCGTATCGGCCTCTTCTGCTCCAAAGTGACGGTGGACGACAGCGGCAACGGCGTTTCCGCGTCTTTCGGGCAATTGCGCTCGGCGGCGCAGGTCTATAATCCCGGCCATATCGTCTGGGAACTGGATTCGCCCGCGGAAATCCGCTCCGCCCATGGCCTGACAGTCTCGGCCACCTGGCAGAACATGCAGTCCAGCATCGTCACCAAGCTGAAGGGTATTGATCGCAGTTCGCTCGTCATTGACGGGCTGAAGGCGCAGGCGGTCTCCTCCGTCACCGGCCAGACCATCGATTTCGATGCCGTCAAAACGGAAATGCATCTGCGCCAGAACGGGGCCGATCTCGACGGCGCAATCACGCTCACCAATTCGGCGACCGTCATCAAGGACTGGCCGCAGGTTCTTCCCCGTCTCGACGCCATCGTTGATGTCACGCTCGCCGGCAAGGCGGGCATGGTGGATGGCAGCGACAGATCAGGACTTTATGGCGCGAGCGGCCAGCTTCGCCGGCTGATGGCCGATATCGGCGAAGGCCGTGTCATGAGCATCAGCGGCCCGTTCTCCTTCGACAATGAGGGTTATCTTTCCGGCCAGTTCAAGCTGGAAATCGACAAGCTCGGCGCCTGGTCCGACAATGCCAAGCAGGCGTTCCCACAGCTGCAATCCACCATCGACACGGCCCGCAAGCTGCTCGGCGCACTCGCCGGCGGCGGCGACAGGGCGTCCGTCGATCTCGTCGTTAACCGCGGCCGCGCCACAGTCAGCGGTTTTATTCCGCTTGGGAATATCCCGCCGATCTGAGGGATTGCTTTATACTCGACGTCATCCTCGGGCTTGACCCGAGGAGGCTTTGCACTTTGCCGGCGGGCGTGATGGGCCGGATCAAATCTCAAAACGACAATAAGCTGGATAAACCCTACTTCTTCTGATCCAGCGCATGACGCCCGAAATCCGGTGCGTCGACGTCCTGACCGGCCTGCACGATGGAGCGGCGGATGGCACGGGTGCGGGAAAACAGCTCGAACAGCTTGTCTCCCTCTCCCCAGCGGATCGCTCTTTGCAGGGAGGCGAGGTCTTCGGAAAACCGCGCCAGCATTTCAAGGATGGCATCCTTGTTGTGCAGGCAGACATCGCGCCACATGGTCGGGTCTGAGGCGGCCAGGCGGGTAAAGTCACGGAAACCGGAGGCGGAATATTTGATCACTTCCGATTCGGTCACCGTCTCGAGATCATCCGCCGTGCCGACGATGTTGTAGGCGATGATATGCGGCAGATGCGAAACGATCGCCAGGACCTTGTCATGGTGCTCGGCATCCATCTCGTCGACGCGAGAGCCGAGCGCCCGCCAGAAATCCTTCAGCTTTTCCAGCGCCGCGGCATCCGTACCCTCAAGTGGGGTGAAGATGCACCAGCGGTCGCGGAAGAGGCCGGCGAAACCGGCATCCGGGCCGGATTTTTCCGTACCAGCCAGGGGATGGCCGGGAATAAAATGCACAGTGTCAGGCATATGCGGCGCCATCTGCGCGATGACCGAAGCCTTGGTGGAGCCGACATCGGTCACGATGGCGCCCGGCTTCAGATGCGGCGCGATCTGCCGCGCCACGCTTTCCGAGGCGCCGACCGGCACCGAGACGATGACGAGATCGGCATCCTTCACCGCTTCCGCCGCCGAAACGGTGTAATCCGTGCCAAGCGCCAGCTCCTCCGCCCGTTTCAGCGTGTCTTCGCTGCGGGTGGAAATCGTCACGTGGCGGGCAAGCCCCAGCTCCCTGACATCGCGGGCAATCGACGAGCCGATCAGGCCGATGCCGATCAGCGCGATGCGTTCAAACATGATCTCAGCCATCACGCCTGCCCCATGAACTCGGTGAGGGCCGCGATAACGCCGAGATTGGCCTCTTCCGAACCGACGGTCATTCTCAGTGCATTCGGGAAACCGTAGCCGCGCACCGCACGCAGAATGTAACCGCGGCGGCTCAGGAACTCGTCGGCATCCGTTGCCCGCTTGCCGTCCTGATCCGGGAAATGGATGAGGATGAAATTGGTGACGGAAGGCGTGACGGTGAGGCCGAGACCGGTAAAGGTCGTGACCAGCCTGTCCATCCACAGCGTGTTGTGCGCCACGGCCTTCTCCACGAAGGCCTGATCCCGGATAGCCGCAGCACCGGCAGCAATGGCCGGCGCGCTCATGTTGAACGGGCCGCGCACGCGGTTCAGCGCATCGATGACGGCGGCCGGGCCATACATCCAGCCGACGCGCAGGGCGGCCAGACCGTAGACCTTGGAGAAGGTGCGGGTCATCACCACGTTGCGGTTGCCGGAGACCAGCTCGAGACCGGCCTCGTAGTCATTCTTGCGAACATATTCGGCATAGGCCGCATCCAGCACCAGCACGACATGTTTCGGCAGGCCGGTCTGCAGGCGACGGATTTCCGCGACCGGAACATAGGTGCCGGTGGGATTGCCCGGATTGGCGACAAAAACCATCTTGGTCTTCGGCGTCACGGCGGCGAGGATCGCGTCCACATCCACCGCACAATCCTTTTCCTTCACCGTCACCGGGGTCGCGCCCGCACCCATGATCTGGATCTTGTAAACGAGGAAACCGTGTTCGGTGATGATCGCCTCATCGCCCGCGCCCAGATAGACGTGGCAAAGCAGGCCGAGAAGCTCGTCCGAACCGTTGCCGCACATGATATTCGCGATGTTGAGACCGTGCACGTCGGCAATCGCCTGACGCAGCGCGATCGCCTGACCGTCCGGATAGATTTCCAGATGGCTGGCAGCCGTGCCGAAAGCTTCGATGGCTTTCGGGCTCGGCCCAAGCGGCGTTTCGTTGGAGGAGAGCTTATAAACCTTCGCAACGCCGTCCACATGTTCCTTGCCCGGAACATAAGCGGCGATATCCAGAATACCCGGACGCGGAACAGGTTGGCTAAGCTCTGCACTCATTTGATCGACCTTTGGAAAAGCGCCGGAGAACCCGGCAAAAACAATGCCGGAGGCATTAGACCGGAATGGGCGCTTTGTCGAGGGTCAGCGCGGCTTTCCTTGGCTTGCGGCAGTGCGGGTGGTGGGCACCCCCTGCGGGGCCAGCACAGGCACAAAAACGCGACGCGAGGCGCGCTGGGTGACGGGCAATCCCTGATAGAGACGCTTCTGGGCCTCCACCACGATGACGCCGGAAAACAGCGGCCAGAGACGACGGCCGGTATGTTCGAGATAACGGCGGAATTTCAGCACCGGTCGGCTGGTGGTGGGCGGGAAAAACAGCGCCTCGGCGGTGGCGCCCGGCGTGAAATTGGTTTCGCGCAGAAGCGCCGTCAGCTGCCCGCGGGAATAGGGCCGGCCGGAACCGAAGGGCGTATGCTCCATACGCGCCCAGACGCCGCGCCGGTTCGGCACCACGATCACCAGACGGCCGCCGGGCGCCAGCACCCGCCACAATTCCTTCAGGCTTTCACGCGGATTTTCAGCAAATTCCAGCGCATGCACCATCAGGACCCGGTCCACCGACGAATCGGGCAGCGGCAGTTCTTCATCGAAGACCAACGCCGTGGAGGAAAGCTCGCCCGCCGGCCAGTTCACCGCCCCCTGCCCCGCGGGCATGAAGGCGAAGGTGCGTTCCGTATCGCGGCGGAACCGTTCCAGAAACGGCACCGCATAACCGAGACCGACGAGCCGCTCTTCCGGCAAGGGCGGCCATAGCGTCGAAAGCGCCATGGTGATCGCCTGCTCGGCCGAGCGGCCAAGCGGAGAATGATAGAATTCGCGCAGATCGACGATATCGGTATTCATGACGAGAATGTAGCATTGAGCGGTTGGACTTCAAGGTGTTCGCCCTTACATAGAAGGTCAGGCGGACGAATGCGCCGGTTCTGGCCGGCAAATGGAGAGGATACGATGAAACCTTTGGAAATAGACGTCTTTCTTTGCCGCAGCGACAATTTCGGGGTTCTCCTGCACGACCCCGAAAGCGGCGCGACCGCCGCCATCGACGCCCCAGAGGAAGGCCCCATCCTGCAGGCGCTCGACGGCCATGGCTGGAAGCTCACCCATATCTTCACCACCCATCACCATCAGGACCATGTGGAAGCCAATCTGGCGCTGAAGGACAAGTTCAGCTGTGAAATCCACGGCCCCTATGACGAGGCGGTTGCGATCCCCGGTCTCGACCGTTCGCAGGCCGATGGCGACGAATTCGAATTCGCCGGCCGCCGCGTTCAGGTCATCGCCACGCCCGGCCATACGGCGGGGCATATCTGTTATTATCTGCCCGATGACGGGCTGCTGTTTGCCGCCGATACGCTGTTTGCCATGGGCTGCGGCCGCCTGTTCGAACGCCCGGCGGCGGATATGTGGCATTCCTTCCAGAAACTCATGGCGCTACCGGATGAGACCAAGGTTTATTTCGGCCATGAATATACGCTGACGAACGCCCGTTTTGCCCTCACCGTCGATCCGGAGAACGCTGTGCTGAGCGCGCGCGCGGCCCACATCGAGACGGCGCGGCGGGCGAATGAATTCACCATTCCCACCACCATCGGGCTCGAAAAACAGACCAATCCCTATATGCGGGTGGCCGATGCCAGCATCCGCAAATATCTTGGCCTTGAAAGCGCCGCCGATGCCGATGTTTTCGCAGAAATCCGCACACGCAAGGACAATTTCTGATGGGAACGGAAATATCGGCGCAGGCGATCATTCGCGAACTGGGACTGGAGCCGCATCCCGAGGGCGGTTTTTACCACCAGACATTCCGCGACAGGGCAGGCGGCGAGCGCGGACATTCGACGGCGATCTATTATCTCCTGGAAAAGGGCGACCGCTCGCACTGGCACCGGGTCACCGATGCGGTGGAGGTCTGGCACTATTATGCCGGCGCGCCCATCGCATTGCATCTTTCGCAGGACGGCCGGGAAGTGCAGACCTTCACGCTCGGCCCCGCCATTCTTGAAGGCGAGCGCCCGCAGGTCATCGTTCCCGCCAATTGCTGGCAATCGGCCGAAAGCCTAGGCGATTTCACCCTCGTCGGCTGCACCGTCTCGCCGGGCTTTGCCTTTTCGAGCTTCGTTATGGCAGAGCCCGGCTGGTCGCCGGGTGATGCAGCATAATCCTGAGAGCAATTAGAGGCCCGGTCGTGCTCCGCTTGTTTCTTCTCCCCGAGGGGGAGAAGTCCGCGGCAGCGGGATGAGGGGGCAAGGGTAGCGATATCAGGAGAGGGTGCCCCCTCATCCGACCCTTCGGGCCACCTTCTCCCCGAACGGGGAGAAGAAACGCGCGGCAACGTCTGCTTTCAATTGTCCTGCCATCAATCTTGGTCAGCCGCCGTATTTCGTCGCCGTAATATAGACCTGCCCCACCCGGGTCGGAATGATGGCATAGACGGGCGCATAGACATCCATGTTGTTCGACTTGGCGAACCAGATCTCCATGGAGATGGATTTCAGATATTCGATATCCTTGCGACCCTGCCTGTAACCCGACTTCGGCACATAACGCGCCTTGCAGACGATGGCGTCGCCATTAAAACCGTTGGTCTTGAAAGGCTTGGTGCCGCTGGAGCTCAAAACCAGATCGAGTCGCGATTCGCCGTCATAGATCGGCAGGCGAGTCGGGCAGATGCGGCCGCCGGCGGGAATGATGAGACCGGAAATCGGATCGAGAACCGAGCGCAGATCGCGATCCTTCACGTCCACCCAGTTGTCCGGCCGCGTCTTCTGCTCAGGTTTCACCGTCGTCGATGTGACATTGCCGTTGCGATAGACAACATCATAGGTGCGCACCCGCTTGCCGTCCTTGTAGACCAGCGAATATTCGTTGGCCTGCAGCCGGTGGCCGCGCTTGGCGCCTGATACCGTCGTCTTGCCGGAAATATCCTTGAGGATGCTGGCAAGGCCGGCGGCGCTGAAGGAACCGGAGATCGAATAATTCGGTCCATCCATGCGAGTCGAGAAGCTCGCCCTGGCAATCGGCAAAATGCCGAGATTGATGCTGTATTCACTGGTGTGGCGCGCTTCGGCGGCGAGCGAGGGGGAGACGCCCGTTAACGCCATTGTCGCGGCCACGAAAATGCTTTTTCCTCTGGCAATCATTTCGATATCACCTTAAAAGAGGCGCGGAAGCGGCCTTATCGGGCGATCATATACGCTGACTTGTGGCAATAAAAAAGCGGATGCCGGTTGAAAACGCCGGAATTTCCTTTCATTTGATCGCGAGCGGCTTGACTGTTAAGTCTCGTCTGACTATAGAACCGCAACTTTCCAATCATGGCCAGTTGGATTGCCACCCCGGTTTTGCCGGTGGCGAGCCAGTGGTGAAACAGACGAAACGAAATAGGTGTACCCATGTCCCGTGTATGCGAATTGACCGGCAAGGGCGTCCAGACGGGCAACAACGTCAGCCACGCCAACAACAAGACCAAGCGCCGGTTCCTTCCGAACCTCTGCCAGGTCACGTTGATCTCCGATGCTCTCGGCCAGCGCTTCCGCCTGCGTGTTTCCGCAGCCGCTCTGCGCTCCGTTGAACACCGTGGCGGCCTCGATGCCTTCCTTCTGAAGTCCGGCGAAAACGAACTGAGCATGCGCGCTCGTCTCCTGCGCCGCCAGATCGCCAAGAAGACGGCCGAAGCTGCTTAATAGCGGTTTCGACATCATCGATATTCAGAGGGCTTGAATGGCTTTTGCCGCTCAAGCCTTTTGTTTGTTCTTAGTTGCATTGGAGTTTCCGAAAACTGTTTTAGGCTTTTCGGCCCGATGTTTGGCTCTAACTGGTGGCATCACCCAGGATAAAAAAATGCCCTATCTGCGCTATACGCTGATCTACGTTCTCTTGATGACGATGGTGGTCGTCGCATCGAATATACTGGTGCAATACCCGCTTTCAGGCTCGCTGTTCGGCGTCAATCTCGGCGACCTCCTGACCTGGGGCGCCTTCACCTATCCGATCGCCTTCCTCGTCACTGATCTGACCAACCGCCAGTTCGGCCCCTCCATCGCGCGCCGCGTCGTGCTTGCCGGCTTCGTCGTCGGGGTCACGCTGTCCTTCTGGACATCCATTCCGCGCATCGCGGTCGCTTCCGGCACCGCCTATCTGATCGGCCAGCTGCTGGATATTTCCGTTTTCAACCGCCTGCGCCGCCAGCGCTGGTGGCATGCACCGCTCGCCGGCTCCATGCTGGGATCGGTGCTGGATACGGCCCTGTTCTTCTCCATCGCCTTCGCCGCAAGCTTCTCCTTCGTCGGCCCCAACGATGCCTTCGCCATCGAAAACGCTCCCATTCTCGGTGTCTTCGCCGTGGAAGCGCCCCGTTGGATTTCCTGGGCGCTGGGTGATCTTTCGGTAAAGGTTCTCGTCGGCCTCGTCATGCTCCTGCCCTACGGCGCGCTGATGAACACGCTGAAGCCGATGCCGGGCGCCGTAAAAACGGGCCGCGTTTGAGACCTGGCAAGCGCGGATCAAATCGCGCTTGCAAGCCAGCCGTCAGCATTGCAGTCTGTCGTTCGAGGCACCGCGCGGAGGCAGGTCGACATGCAGATCAAGGACGTTATCGACATCGTGGAGGCTGTCAGCGCCACGCTTTCAGGCTCAACCTTCAACGACGTCAATCTTTCCGGCACGGTCTTCGACAACGTCAATCTTTCCGGGGCGAGCTTCAACAATATCAATTTGTCGGGTGCGTCGTTCACGGATAACAACATGTCCGGCTGGTCGATCGATGACGTCAATTTTTCCGGTCTGAAACTGAGCAACTCCAACCTTTCAGGCGCGCAGATAACGTCATGCCGGATGACCGGCATGAAGATCGACGGCATTCCCGTCGAGGATCTGATGGCTGCCTACAAGGCGGCACAGCAGCAGGCCTGATATTCACTCCACCAGCTTGAATTCCAGCATCAGGTTGCGCTGGAGGAACGAGTGATTGTCATCGGAAACGATGATGAGGCGCGTCGAGCCATCCGGCCCCTTCACCACATCCATGCCTTCCATATTGTCGATCTGGTAGGCCATGCCGGCTTCCATGAGAATTTCGCCATCCACCACCGCGCCCGGCCTGATATCGGCACCACGGATGCGGCGGATGCGCATGCCCACACCTTCGGCGAAATTGAAGCGGCGCTCAAGAAGCAGCAGGTCGCCATTGGGCAGGAACGCGCCGTCAGTCACATCAAAGGATGGATGGTGGGTAACGGCAAAGGTGCCCTTGAGCGGACCTTCCAATATGGCGGCGAGAAGATTGCCGTCCGTATCGATGCTTTTTTCGGCCACCACGACCAGAGCGCCGGCGAGCGGCGAATCGGCCGGCGATACCGCGAGAGCCTCCATGCCGCCATTATGGCGCAGCTCATTATTGGGGATGAGATGCGGCAGGCGGCCGAGCGGCTTCGAGGTGGCAAAGCCCGGATCGGGATAGAGATCGATCCTGTGGCGCTGCTCGTAACTGACGAAAACCCTGCCGTCGCGCAGCGCCAGCCCTTCCGCATCCATCTCCATCTTGCGCGGCGGTTCGCGCCCGCTCATGTCCAGCATGGGGGTGATGCGGGCATCGGCAAGCCCGGACAAAGCACCGCGAGCGTCACGCAAGACCCTGCCCGTCAGCCAATGGCCGGTATCCAGCACCGCAACGAAATCCTCCCCATTGGGGCGGAAACGGATGGAGGATATCGCTCCGAACAGCTTTTCCGGCGCGCTCATCACCATGCCGCCGATAAATTCCAGCTTGCCGAAACGTTTTTCGCTGGTGCCGACTTCGAAAGAGGAGAGCAGACGCACGCTTACCGGCACATCGATGGTGGAAGCGCCGATGGAAACCGGACACAGCGATGCGGCCGCCAGAATGGCGGCCATTGCAAACGTTTTGCAGGCGGAAGAAGCCCGACCCCGCTTATCCCGCACGGCGAACCCTGCGGGACGAACCGGAAGCGCCGCTCGTATCCTCGAAGAGCGCCGCAAGCTGCTCGGTCATCGCGCCGGCCAGCTCGTCCGCATCCACGATGGTCACGGCGCGGCGATAATAACGCGTCACATCGTGGCCGATACCGATTGCCAGCAGTTCCACCGGTGAGCGCGTTTCGATCTGCTCGATGACGGCGCGCAGGTGCCGCTCCAGATAATTGCCGGGATTGACCGACAGGGTCGAATCGTCCACCGGCGCGCCGTCGGAGATCATCATCATGATCTTGCGCTGCTCGGGGCGGCCGATCAGGCGGTTATGCGCCCACATCAGCGCTTCGCCGTCGATATTTTCCTTCAGCAGGCCCTCGCGCATCATCAGGCCGAGATTGCGCCGGGCGCGCCGCCACGGAGCGTCCGCCGACTTGTAGATGATATGGCGCAGATCGTTGAGACGGCCCGGCGACGCCGGCTTGCCATTGGCAAGCCACTGTTCGCGCGATTGTCCGCCCTTCCAGGCCTTGGTGGTGAAGCCCAGAATCTCCACCTTCACGCCGGAGCGCTCCAGTGTGCGCGCCAGAATATCGGCGCAGGTGGCCGCAACCGTGATCGGACGGCCGCGCATCGAGCCGGAATTGTCGATGACGAGCGAAACCACGGTATCGCGGAACTTGGTATCGCGCTCCTTCTTGAAGGAAAGCGGCTGCATGGGATCGATGATGAGCCTGACGAGGCGGGCCGGATCGAGATAGCCCTCTTCCAGATCGAAGTCCCAGGAACGGTTCTGCTGCGCCATCAGGCGGCGCTGCAGCCGGTTCGCTAAGCGCCCGACCGCGCCCTGAAGATGAGCGAGCTGCTTGTCGAGGAAAGCGCGCAGACGGTCCAGCTCGGCCTCGTCGCACAGTTCCTCGGCGTGGATTTCCTCGTCGAATTCCTGGGTGAAGATGCGGTAATCGACCTTCTCGTTGAAATCGTCGAAGGGGCTGTTGGGACGGCGGGTCTCGCCGGGCGTCTCGGAATCCTCGTCGAGATCGTCGGACATTTCCTCGTCCGACATCTCGGCGCCGTCCATCTCGCCTTCTTCCATCTCCTCCTGCGAGGCCTCGTTTTCATCGGCGGGCGTCGCGTCGGAGCCAGCCTCTTCCTCGACCTGTTCTTCCTCGGTCTCGTTGGTGCGCGGCTGGTCCTCGTTGGATTCCGCCTCCTGGCTCTCGGGCTCGTTATCCTCGTCGCCGAAATCTTCCGCCATCTGCATGGAGGTCAGCATCTTGCGCACCAGCCGCGAAAACGCCTTCTGGTCGGTGATGACGTTCGAAAGATCCTTGAGGTCGCCGGCCGCCTTGTCCTCGATGAAATCGCGCCACAGATCGACAACCTTGCCGGCGCTTTCCGGCGGCTTCTCACCCGTCAGCTTCTCGCGCACCAAAAGCGCCACGGCTTCTGCAAGCGGTGCATCGTCCTTGTTGTTGATGCCGGCGAAGTTGGCCTTGGCATATTTTTCGGTATTCATGGCCTGGATATTGGAAGCCATGCCCGGCATGCGCAGCGCGCCGATGGATTCCACACGCGCTTGTTCCACCGCATCGAAGATCAGCCGCGCTTCGGCGCCCTGCGGCGACATCACCGCATGGGTGTCGGCATCATGGCAGGCAAGGCGCAGCGCCATGGAATCGCCGAGGCCGCGGGTGATGGCGATTTCCTGCGCCGTCGGTTTCTTGGAAATTTCCGGCAGGCGCATGCGCTCGCCGGCAAGACCCGGCCGCTCATTGGCGAAGACGACTTCGACTTCGGCATCGCCGGCGACGGATCGCACGCATCCGGCAATCGCCTGACGCAACGGTTCCGTATCGACCGCCGTACCCGGTTTTGCTCTGGAATTGTCGCCGCGCCCTGCCATTGTCTTTCCTGTCATTTGTCGGCGCCTGCGGCACGCGATCGGAAGATCACGCGCGCCACCGGCGTCTTCAAGTCATCGGTGATCTTCTCCGGACAAGCCGGGGATGATCAGGCGCTGAGAACGATGTTCGCGGCGCTTTCCTTCAGCTCGACGCCGAAAGCCCGCTGATATTGCTCGGCCACCAGCGTGCGCTCCAGCTCATCACACTTGTTGAGGAAGGTCACACGGAAGGCAAAGGCGAGATCGCCGAAGATTTCCGCATTTTCCGCCCAGGTGATGACGGTACGCGGGCTCATGACGGTGGAAAGATCGCCATTGATGAACGCCGAACGGGTGAGATCGGCCACGCGCACCATCTTGGAGACGGTTTCACGGCCCTTCGGATTGTCGAAGCTCTTCACCTTGGCGGCGATGATGTTCACTTCCTGCTCATGCGGCAGGTAGTTCAGCGTGGTGACGATGGACCAGCGGTCCATCTGCGCCTGGTTGATCTGCTGCGTGCCGTGATAAAGGCCGGTCGTATCGCCAAGGCCGATGGTGTTGGCGGTTGCGAAAATGCGGAAGGCCGGGTGAGGACGGATGACGCGGCTCTGGTCGAGCAGGGTCAGGCGGCCGGACGATTCCAGCACGCGCTGGATGACGAACATCACATCCGGACGGCCAGCATCATATTCATCGAAGACGAGCGCGACATTGTGCTGATAGGCCCAGGGCAGAATGCCGTCCTTGAATTCGGTAACCTGCTTGCCGTCCTTCAGGACGATGGCGTCCTTGCCGACGAGGTCGATACGGCTGACATGGCTGTCGAGGTTGACGCGCACGCAGGGCCAGTTCAGGCGGGCGGCCACCTGCTCGATATGGGTGGATTTACCCGTGCCGTGGAAACCGGAGACCATGACACGTCGGTTGTGAGCAAAACCGGCAAGGATCGCAAGCGTCGTGTCGCGATCGAAAAGATAGTCGGGATCAAGGTCAGGCACATAGGCGTCGCCCTGGGAATAGGCGGGAACCCGCAGATCCGTATCAATGCCGAAAACCTCCCGCACGGACACCGTCGTGTCGGGCAGGTTGGAAATATCAAGGTCGATTTTGCTCATCACGTCTCCAAGGCGGGCGGCAGCCACCCGGCCACATCATCAATCAGGCGGTAAACACGTAAGTTGGCTTAGCAGAAACCTGACTGCTTTAACAATTGATATGCTTGAACAACAGCCCGAAAACGTTCTTCCGAACCACGATCGCCACCATTAGCATCAGGATGGTGCTTTTTGACAAGCTCCTTGTAGCGCCTTTTTATGTCTTCCTGCTTCGCGGTGGAAGAAAGACCGAGCGTATCGAAGGCTTTTGCCTCCAGCGTCTTCAGCTTGCGGTCCTGCTGCATGCGGGTGCCGCCTGCCCTTGCGCCGCCCGCAAACCCGCCGGTAAAGCCGAAAGGATCGCGGATACGGGCATTGCCGCTCGCCGTGCCGGAACGCAGCGTGGAATGCAGCGGGCTGTCGCGCGCCGTCTTGTTGACGCCCACTGTCCAGGTGGGGCGATGGCCGGTGATCGCTTCCTTCTGGTAACGGGCGATCTCGCTGTCGGACAGGCCGGAAAAATAATTATAACCCTTGTTGTATTCCTTCACGTGCTCAAAACAGAACAGGAAGAATTGCCCCTCGGCATTGCGGCCGACGGGTGCCCGGTGAATACCCGGTTTGTCGCATCCGTCCCACTGGCAGGTCGGGGCCTGAACCTCAGGTTCCCTCTCCCTTTTCCGGCGCGTGCGGATGCGATCGAAATATTTCGAATCCAGTTTCATGATGCCCTGATTATGGGGTGCGAAAAGCCGCACAACAAGAATTGACAAAGCGGAATGTTGCTGGCTTTTAGGTAGCCCCCTTCAAGACCAGCCAACGAGAATGGAGCCCGTCGCATGTCCCTGCGAGAACGCATAGAAACGAAGCTTCGGGAAAGCTTTTCACCGGAGCGCCTGAGGGTCGTCGATGAAAGCCTGATGCATGCCGGCCACCAGCCTGATATTACCGGCACGGGCGAGACGCATATGCGTGTTCAGATAGTGTCGGAAAGCTTTTCCGGCAAGTCTCGCGTCGAGCGCCACCGGGCGATCAACGCGCTTTTGAAACCGGAACTCGGTGCCGGACTGCATGCGCTCGCCATAGAGGCGGCGGCACCGGGGGAAGCGGTGCGGTTTTAAACCTCGAGCAAGCCCCCTCATCCGGCCCTGCGGGCCACCTTCTCCCCGGCGGGGAGAAGAAACCGGGCGGCAGCCCCGTGCTCAAAGCTCTGACCTCAATCTAAGCTGAACCAACGCTGTCTCGTATGGCATTGCCATCATGGCTTGTTCTTCTCCCCGCCGGGGAGAAGTGCCGGAGCGAAGCGAGGCGATGAGGGGGCGCCCTCACCGTATCGCTCAAAATATTACCCCGGATGCTTTTCCGACAGGAAGGACTGCACCTCGGATGCAGCCACATCGTCGGCCACGAAGGACTGGCCGATGCCGTGGGTAAGGATGAAGGTGAGCTTGCCGCCCTTGACCTTCTTGTCCTGCGCGATTGCCGTCATCAGCGTTTCGACCGGCGGCAACTCGCCGGGAATATCCTTCATCGTCGTCGGCAGGCCGACGGCCTTCAGATGCGCCTCGACGCGGGCGGCATCGTCAGGGCTTGCGAGGTTGAGGCGGGCGGAGAACTGGTGCGCCAGCACCATGCCGATGGCGACGCCTTCGCCATGTACCAGCCGCTTGCTGTCATAATTGGTCGCCGCCTCCAGCGCATGGCCGAATGTATGGCCGAGGTTCAGAAGGGCGCGCACGCCATTTTCCTTCTCGTCGGCCACCACCACATCGGCTTTCGCCTGGCAACTGGTCGCAATCGCCTGGATGCGGGCGGGGCCGCCGGTGCGGATGTCATCCCAGTTCTTTTCCAGCCAGAAGAAGAAATCCGGTTTGTCGATCAGCCCGTACTTCACCACTTCGGCATAACCGGCGCGGAACTCACGCGGGCTCAGCGTATCGAGCACCGCCGTATCCGCCAGCACCAGATCGGGCTGATGGAAAACGCCGATAAGGTTCTTGCCATGGCGGCTGTTGATGCCGGTCTTGCCGCCGACGGAGGAATCGACCTGCGCCAGAAGCGACGTCGGTATCTGCACGAAGCGCACGCCACGGCGCACGATGCCCGCTGCAAAACCGGCGAGATCGCCGATCACACCGCCGCCGAGCGCGATCACCGCATCGTTGCGCTCCACCCTTGCGGCCAGAACCGCATCGCAGACGGTGACCAGATGTTCGAAGCTCTTGGTCTTCTCGCCTGACGGCAGGGTGAGCGAGACGGCCTCGATGCCATCCGTCTGCAGGCTATCCATCAGGCCTTCGAGGTAAAGCGGCGCGACATGTTCATCGGTGATGATCGCCGCGCGCCGGCCCTTCAGCCGCGCCGAAATCTCGCCGCCCGCCCGGCCGATCAACCCCGGCCCGATCAGAATGTCATAGGCACGCTCGCCGAGCGGCACATGGACGAGACGTTCATCGGCGTGGATTTCGGAAGGCGTCATGGGGATCGGTCTTTCTGTTCGATGCCGGCGATGGCGGTCAGCACTTCGGTCACGATGATTTCCTTGCGGACATCACGGGATTCGATGGTCATGTCCGCTTCCGCATAGATTGGATAGCGCTTCTCCATCAGCGCCGCGAGCGTCGCCTTGGGATTTTCGGTCTTGAGAAGCGGGCGATGATCGCGCTTGTTTACCCTTTCCCACAAAACCTCGAGATCGGCCTTCAGCCACAATGAAATGCCGCCGCGCGTGATGTGCCGGCGGGTATTGTCGTTGATGAAGGCGCCGCCGCCGGTGGAAATGACCTTGGGGCCGCCGCGCAGCAGCCGCTTGATGACCCGCGTTTCCAGCGCCCGGAATTCCTCCTCGCCATAGGTGGCGAAAAGTTCCGATATCGTCATGCGCGAAACGCGCTCGATTTCGACATCCGTATCGATGAAAGGAACCTTGAGCTGCTGGGCGACCATGCGGCCCACCGCCGACTTTCCAGCCCCCATCAGCCCGACGAAGACGATGTTGCGCCGTCCGAGCTTTGCCCGCGCTTGCTCCCCGAGTGTGGCCGGGACGGATAAATTCGTTTCATTCATAGATTTGAAAGCCCGTTTGGCATGGATATCTGCAAATGTTTACGAAGCGTCAAGCCAAATTGCTGACTGAATTGCGGTGAATCACAATCAACGCCGCATGCGGCGCGGGGCTGAGCGGGCATTTTGATCTTGTCGCCGCTTTCGCCGCACCGCATATAGATTTCGACCGCCACCTTCACGGAGCCGCCATGCCCACCCTCTTCCGCTTCACGATGATACTGGCGACCATCGCGGGGCTGATCTATGGCGGCATGGTGCTGCTCGTCATGGTCGTTCAACCGCGCGACCGCGAGGTGACGGTACGTATCCCCTCCGAGCGGCTGAACCCGCCGTCGACGGAACCGGCAAGGCGCACCCCATGAGCGGTCAACAGGCGGCAGGGCGCGACGGCGCGCGGCTGGAAAGTTTTCTCGAAATGATGAGCGCCGAACGCGGGGCAGCGGCCAACACGCTCTCCTCTTACGAACGCGATCTTTCCGACCTGCGCGAATTTCTCGGTCAGCGCGGCCAGTCCTTGACGCAGGCGCAGACGCCTGACCTTTCCGCCTATCTGACCCATCTTTCCGCTCAGGGCTTTGCGGCAACCTCACAGGCGAGACGCCTTTCCTCCATGCGGCAGTTCTATCGTTTTCTTTATTCGGAAGGGCTGCGCGGCGACGACCCGACCGGCATCATCGATGCGCCGAGGAAAGGCTTCGCCCTGCCGAAAACGATGAGCGTCGCCGATGTAAACAGGCTTCTTGGCCTCGCGGCGCAGGAAGCCGCCACATACGGTCCCGGCCAGCTTGCCCGCATCCGCATGCATCTGCTGCTCGAACTGCTTTATGCCACCGGCATGCGTGTGAGCGAACTCGTCTCGCTGCCGGTCAAGGTGCTGCGTCAGGAAGGCCGCTTCCTGATGATACGCGGCAAGGGCAACAAGGACCGCATGGTTCTTCTTTCCCGCGCCGCCATCGAGGCGATGGAAAAATACGAGGCTGCCAGAAAGGCGCTTGCGTCGGAGAAAAGCAAGGCGGCCGCTTCGCAGAAAAAACCGGAGACGCCGGAGAGCCCGTGGCTGTTTCCTTCCAACAGCAAGGGAGGCCACCTGCCCCGCCAGGTCTTTGCCCGCGACCTCAAGGACATCGCCATCCGTGCGGGCCTGACCCCGTCTGCGATATCGCCGCATGTGCTGCGCCACGCCTTTGCCAGCCACCTTCTGCAGAACGGCGCGGATTTGCGCGCGGTACAGGAACTGCTCGGCCATTCCGACATTTCCACGACACAAATCTATACACATGTGCTGGAAGAACGCTTGCAAGAGCTGGTACAAACACATCACCCCCTTGCCAAACAGGGCAAAAACCTTGATTAGAGCGACCGGAACCGCCGGATAATCCGGTCAAACCTTGCGCAAAACGATCGGAAACGGATCTCATGCACAATTATCTCGACTTCGAAAAACCTATCTCGGACCTTGAGGGCAAGATCATCGAGCTGAAGAAGCTTGCCGATGAAGACGAGAGCATAGACACCTCGGAGGAGATCAACCGTCTGGAATCGCGCGTCAACGACGCGATGCAGGACATCTATTCCAAGCTGAACGCCTGGCAGAAAACGCAGGTCGCGCGCCATCCGCAGCGTCCGCATTTCGTCGATTACGCCAAGGCGCTGTTCACCGATTTCACGCCGCTGGCCGGCGACCGCAAATTTGCCGAGGACGCCGCCATCCAGGCCGGCCTTGCCCGCTTCAACGGTCAGCCCGTCGCCATCATCGGCCAGGAAAAGGGCAACGACACCAAAAGCCGCCTGAAGCATAATTTCGGCAGCCCGCGCCCGGAAGGTTACCGCAAGGCGATCCGCGTGCTGGAACTGGCCGACCGTTTCTCGCTGCCGGTCGTCACCCTCATCGATACGGCAGGCGCCTATCCCGGCGTCGGCGCGGAAGAGCGCGGCCAGGCCGAAGCCATCGCCCGCTCGACGGAAATGTGCCTCAACGTGAAGGTGCCGATCGTCTCCGTCGTCATCGGCGAAGGTGGCTCGGGCGGCGCAATCGCGATCGCCACCGGCAACCGCGTCTACATGCTCGAACATGCGATCTATTCGGTGATCTCGCCGGAAGGTGCGGCCTCCATTCTCTGGCGCGATTCGACCCGCGCCAAGGAAGCCGCAACCAACATGAAGATCACCTCGGAAGACCTGAAATCGCTCGGCGTCATCGACGGCATCATTCCCGAACCGATCGGCGGCGCACATCGCGATCCCGAGACCGTCATCAATGCCACGGGTGACGTCATCGCCAAGGCTCTGGCCGATCTTTCGCAGCGCTCAGGCACACAGCTGCGCGCCGAACGCCGCCAGAAATTCCTGGATATCGGCCGCAATCTCTGAGGCGGCCTTATTTTCCTTGAATATCGCCCCAACTCGGCCATAGTCCGGTCACATCAACAGATGTATCGGCGGCCGCGGGGGCGGATCCGATTTGAGTTAAGAAGATGTAAACGGTTAATACCGTATTTAAAATACACACGGGACGGTGTAGAACTGCCGCCGCTTCGTGCCATCGTCTTTCGGATCAGATCATGCGTTTGACACATTTTGCACTTCTTGCCTGCACCGCGCTCGTTCTTGCCGGCTGTAACGATACGCTCGAAACCGTTGAACGCGACGTCTCCCACGTCAAGAACAAGGTCGATTACCCGCTGTCTCCGTCCATTCTGGCCGAGATCGACAAAAGGGGCATGGACCGCACCTCGCCGATCATGATCCGCATCTTCAAGGAAGAAGGCGCCTTGGAAATCTGGAAAGCCAGGCGCGACAACCGTTTCGAAAAGATCGCCGGCTACGAGATTTGCGCATGGTCCGGCAAACTCGGCCCGAAAGTGAAGGAAGGTGACCGGCAGGCGCCGGAAGGTTTTTACAACCTGACACCCGCGCATCTCAATCCGAACTCGAAATATTATCTAGCCATCAATACCGGCTTTCCGAACCGCTACGATGCCGCCAATGGCCGCAACGGCACCAATCTGATGATCCATGGCGCCTGCTCGTCCTCCGGCTGTTATTCGATGACGGATGCGCAGATTCTTGAAATCTACGGTTTTGCCCGTGACGCCTTCAAGGGCGGCCAGAAGACCGTGCAGCTGCAGGCCTTCCCGTTCCGCATGACGGCGGAAAACATGGCCCGCCACCGCCAGAGCGAACATCTCGAATTCTGGAAGATGCTGAAGGTCGGTTACGACAATTTCGAAGTCACCAAGCGCCCGCCGGAAGTGAATGTCTGCGAGAAGAAATATGTCTTCAACCAGCAGACGGAAGGCGGCAGCTTCAACGCCTCCGCCCAGTGCCCTGCGATGAGCACGCCGCCGGCGCTGGTCAGCGCGCTTTCAAGCTACGAGAAGACCTATGATCTCGCCTATGAAAAGGCGATGTCGAAATATGACGGCATGGCCTGGTACGACCCGAGCGAAGCCGAGCGCAAGGCGCTGGTCGCCGAAAAGCGCAAGGGCCGCGAGCCCGCCTATGCCCCGACCGGCTCGGCGCTGAAAGCCGGCAAGCTGATGAAGGAAACGGAATATGCCGCGCTGATGGAGAAAAAGGCGCAGCAGGTGACGTCGTCCTCTCCGGCGACGACCGCAACCGCCTCTTCCCTGCGCGGCCCGCGTCCTTCGGCGGTGCAGCCCGCTGCTCCGCAGTCGAACCCGGCCCCTGCGGCACCGACGATGGTTGCCTCGGCTGCCCCCGCAGCAGCCGGCCAGACCGGAGCTGCCGCCCAGAGCGTCCCCGTTCCGGTCATGAACCCGCTCGCCTATTCCGCCCCGGCCCCGGAAGCACCGGAAAAGAAGCCATTCTGGAAGTTCTGGGCCAAGGAATGAGCGATACGGCCGAGATAATCTATGATTTGAGGGGGCTTAAATGCCCCCTTCCGGTTTTGAGAAGCCGCAAGAAACTCGCAACGCTTAAGGCAGGTGATATTCTGACTGTCGAGACGACCGATCCGCTGGCGGTGATCGATATTGCCCATATGTGCAATGAGGATGGGCATAGGTTGGTGGAGACCACTGCGCTGGATAAGGGGCATCGGTTTCGGATTGTGAAGGGCGGGTAACCGACGTCCAACGCTGACGCTCCGGGCTTACCCCCCTCTGCCCTGCCGGGCATCTCCCCCTCAAGGGGGGAGATCGGCAAGAAGCTCTCCCATCACTTCATTCTCAAATGTCGAGACGGCCGAAACCTCGCCTCGATTCGATCTCCCCCCTTGAGGGGGAGATGCCCGGCAGGGCAGAGGGGGTAACCCCACCCGCCGATTTAAACGCCGTCGCGCGATCTAAAACCGCAATCCCGAAACCGCCAGCGGATTATCCGTCATCGCCTGCCTGTCGGGCCGGTCGATGCCCGGTGCGCTTGTGAAGGCCGCGAACAGGTCCTGCACGAAGGCCTCCGGCAAATCCTTCGTAATCAGCACCATGCGCGTGCGCTGATCGGCAGGGTCCGGCCAGGCCGCAAGGCGCTCCGGCGTGTGGAAAATATTCTGCACCCCATGCAGCACCAGCGGCCTGCCCGGATTATCCGACAGCTTGACGATGGCCTTCATGCGCAGGAGTTTTTCACCATGTGCCGAGCGCAGCAGATCCACGAACATGTCGATCGCCATCGGGCTGACCGGCTGATCGTGAATGATCGAGAAGGAACGGATAGATGCATCGTGCCGGTTCACATCGTGATGATGGTGATGGTCGTCGTGATCGCCATGATGGTGGTGGTGATGATGGTCATGACCGTGATCATGGTGATCGTGTGCCGTCTCTTCGCCCAGCCAGCGGCCGACATCGGCATTCTTGCTGCCGGCATCGTAAAGGCCGTTGTCGAGAAGCCCCGCAGCGCTCCAGTCGGTTTTGTCGCCGTCCTCGATTATCGCACGCGGATTAAGCGCCTGAAGACGGGCTGTCAGCGCGGAAATCGTGGCGGCATCGGCAAGCGCGCGCTTGGTCATCACCAGACGGTCGGCCACGGCGGCCTGTTTCACCGCCTCCTGATGATTGTCGAGCGTGGAAAGGCCGTTCACGGCATCCACCACCGTAATCATGCCGTTCAGCACGAAATTCTGCGCGATGACCGGGTTGCCCATGACCGACTGCATGACGGGGGCGGGATCGGCAAGGCCCGTGGTCTCGATCACCACCCGTTTTACCGGCTTCAGCTTGCCGGTCTGGATGCCGTCCATCAGCTCCGCCAGCGTATCCACCAGCTCGCCGCGCACCGTGCAGCAAAGGCAGCCCTCCGCCAGCTCGATGATGCCTTCACCAGCGCTTTCGACCAGCATGTGATCGATGCTGACATCACCGAACTCATTGATGATGATCGCCGCATCGCTCATTTCGGGGTCCTTGAGGAGCCGGTTGAGCAGCGTCGATTTTCCGGCGCCGAGAAATCCGGTGATGATGGAAACCGGTATGCGATCGCGAGACATGGCCTGCCTGTATGTTGATGGCTGCTTCGGAACGTCATTGCACAAGACCCGGAGCCGCACGGAACGAAAAGAAATCGCCCGCGGCTGAAAGCCGCGAGCGACACTGTAATATCATAACGTCACCGACCTGCGAATAGATAAACCGCATCTCAACAGCGGCAGCGGCCCCTGAGACCAGTCATCCTGAATCAGAATGTCGGACGCGGGATCGGGATCGGCACATTGGCCAGTTCGCCCTTGGCAGTCGCGCCCTTGGCCGTATTGACCGCCACCGTCTCGCTGCCCGGAATGAGGCCGGCGAAGGAATATTCCGGCGGGCGGGTCATTTCCTGCACATAGGGCGAATGGATGACCATGCGGCCAGCCTCGTCGCGGCTCTCGCTGCGCACCTTGGCGGCTTTCGGGTTGCAGATTTCGGCGCTGATATCGTTGACATCGCCGGTATCGCCATAGGGCGCCAGCGAAGCGAGCGAAACGCCCTGGCCGGAAGGCGCCGTCAGGCCCATCTGCAACAGATCGGCCGACTGGTCTGTTCGTCCGGCAAGGCTATCAGCACCCAGCACCACGGTGATGACCGAGCGGCCGTTGCGCACGGCCGACGACACCTGGTTGAAGCCGGAGGCGCAGATGAAGCCCGTCTTCATGCCGTCAGCGCCATCGAAGCGGCCGACCAGCATATTGAAATTGGCGTAGTTCTTCTTGCCGGTGCTGACGCCTTCCAGCGAGAAATAACCGGCATATTCCGGAAACTCCCGCTTGATGATCAGCGCCAGCAGCGCCAGATCCCGCGCCGTCGTATATTGCCCCTTGCCGGGCAGGCCGTTGGCATTGATGTAACGGGTGGAGCTCATGCCCAGCCGCTGCGCCTGCGCATTCATCTGCGCCACGAAATTGTCGCTGGTGCCGCCGATGGTTTCGGCAATCGCCACGGCGATGTCATTGGCGGATTTTATGAGCAGCAGCTTCAAAGCGCTGTCCATCGTCAGCTTCTGGCCGGGCTTGAAATACATTTTCGAGGCCGGCTGGTCGGCGGCCTTCTTGCTCATCACCACTTCCGTCTGCGGGCTGATCTTGCCGGCCTTCATCTGCGAAAAGGCGATGTAGGCGGTCATCAGCTTGGTCAGCGAGGCGGGATACCACTTGCGAAAGGCTTCCTGGTGGGAAATCACCTTGCCGGTTTTGACATCCACTACCATTTTCGGATTGGCATTGGCCGCAGGCGCTGCGGCAACGAGGCCAGCGGTCGTGATGGCAATAGCTGCGGAGAGCCGCCGGGCGGCGTTTGGCGATTTGAGTATCTGTGGCAAGGCGTATCCTCGAATTCCCGTCTTCGGTCGGGGAATGGCAATATTCACCATATATGTCCTAGCAATGGCAAAGTACATTGATTACGTCAATTATGCGGCGCACTATCCACGACGGAGGATGGCTTTTACCACATGCCGCACCGATGAACCCAGGAATGAACGAATGCCGATTTTGAACAGAGCCGCCGAACTTCAGCAGGAAGTCAGCGAATGGCGGCGTCACCTGCATGAAAATCCCGAAATCCTCTATGATGTCGACAACACCGCCGCCTTCGTTGCGGAGAAGCTGAAATCTTTCGGCGTTGACGAAATCGTGACCGGTCTCGGCCGTACGGGGGTGGTCGGCGTCATCAGGGGCAATCTTCCGGGCAATCGCACCATCGGTTTTCGCGCGGATATGGACGCTCTTCCCATCCTCGAGGAAACCGGCAAGCCCTGGGCATCGAAAACGGCGGGCGCGATGCATGCCTGCGGCCATGACGGCCACACGGCCATGCTGCTCGGCGCGGCCAGATATCTTACCGAGACCCGCAATTTTGCCGGCTCCATCGCCGTGATCTTCCAGCCGGCGGAAGAAGGCGGCGCCGGCGCGCTCGCCATGGTCGAGGACGGCCTGATGGAGCGTTTCGGCATTAACGAGGTCTATGGCATGCATAACATGCCGGGCATTCCGCTCGGCGCCTTCGCCATCCGCAAGGGCGGCATCATGGCCGCACCCGACAAATTCTCCATCACCGTCAAGGGCCGCGGCGGCCATGCGGCGCAGCCGCACCGCACCATCGACCCGATCACCATCGGCGCGCAGATCGTCGGCAACCTGCAGATGATCACCTCGCGCAATGCCGATCCGATCCGCTCGGTGGTTGTCTCCGTCACCCGCTTTCATGCCGGCTCCAGCCATAACATCATTCCCAATGAAGCGTTGATCGCCGGCACGGTGCGTAGTCTGGATGAAACGGTGCGCGATCTCGCCCAGGATCGCATCAAGCAGATGGCGGAAGGTATTGCACTTGCCAACGGCGCGGAAGCCGAAGTCGTCTACGAGCGTTATTGCCCGGTGACCTTCAACCATTCGGATGAGACCGAACACGCCATCCGCGTGGCCCGCGATGTGGCGGGCGAACCGAATGTCGACCCCGATGTCGATCCCTCCATGGCGGGCGAAGATTTCTCCTTCATGCTGAAGGAAAGGCCGGGCTGCTTCATCTTCATCGGCAACGGCGATTCGGCCGGGCTTCACAATCCGGGCTATGATTTCAACGACGACGCCATCGCCTACGGCATTTCCTACTGGGTGAAACTGGCCGAACAGCGCCTGCCGGGCTGATTGCCGGCAGAAGAGAAGAAAGCCGAGGAAGAGATCGACCGCGATGCAGAACGCGGTTGATCCGCAGGCATCGTCAGGTTAAAGAGCAATTCAGTGTCCACGTAGCTCAGCAGGATAGAGCACAGGATTCCTAAGACAAATTGGGGGTTGCGACCGGAAACGACGCAATCGATCTGCTCAAAGTCGGGGAAAGCTTCGCTGGTCTTCCAGCATGCCAATCCCGAGCCAAGCTCCGGAGAAATCCGGTGAAGGTGTAGAGACTGGATGGGCAGCACCTAAAGGCCTCAATGGCCCATGGTGAAGGGACAGTCCAGACCACGAACGTCTTGCCTTATGAAGGTGGGGCGGCGGCGAAAGCCGTAGCGGTATGAATCCTGGGGTCGGAGGTTCGAATCCTCTCGTGGACACCATTTCCTGCGTATTTTCGGACCGAGCTTATAATAGCCGATTCCCACCCAAATTCGCCCCCAGGTCCGACGCTCATCGCAGATCTTCAATCAACCCATCCAGCCAATTCAAACGCTATCGAGGCGCCGACTTCGTATGACTACGAGGCTGTAATGCGTGATCGACGCATAGAGCCCGACGATAGACCCGTAGTTCAGGAAGAACCCCAACGTCGATTCCGTGAAGTCCCACATGTCTAGTGTGTAGGTCAGCATCAACTTCGAACCAAAGGCCATTTCGAACGAACTCTTCACGCCCCAAGCCGCGATCGCCAGCCCAGTCATGCGGGCCAGCATCGCCCGGAAGAAACTACGCCCTTGCAAACCTAATGTTCCTCCGAACACATTCATCACTACCGTCCATCTGGTCCCGAGATGGATCGCGATGATCAGGAGAAGCCAGTAACCGGCAAACATGTGGATTTCCCGGATGGCGAACGCCCCATCCAGTGACATGAAATAAAAGACGTCACGGGATATCAAAAGGCTGGTGACGAGCATGACCAGCATCGCCACCGCCAGGCATATGACACTCAGAATGTTGAAAATCCTGACGGCATCGCGCCTGTCTTTGGAAACCCTGCCATACCAGCGCCTGTTGAAGACGTTATGGATGATCACGAGGATGAAAAGTGCAGTTCCAAACAGCTCGTGGCTCAGATTGTCCAGCCACCAGTAACCAAGGCACGCGATGACCAGGCAGATAGCGAGGAAGTCCAGAAACAGACGTAGTCGAAATATATTGCTCAAGCGTCTTTTTCCGTCGCTTTATGGCGGCCGATCCGCGTGCCTTTCCCGGAGAAATGATCAGTCAAGTTCAAAGCTTCGCATGTCATTGAACGTATACAGGAAATCCCTGTCCGAGCGGGACGTGTGACACCGCTGGCAACGTGCGGTGTTCTCTTCCATATTGATTGAGCCGTCCGGCTTGTACCACTGGAACTGCCAGTCGCCGGTTCGGCGCGCCTCGTCGTAGTCGAGACCCCAATCCTTGCCCTTCTCCATGACGAAGTAGCGGAACACCTTCTCATCGCGATAGTCGACCAAGACGACATGTGTGCCGGCCGGGACCGGCTCGCCCCGCTGTACGGCCTCGATGGCTTCCTTCGTCGTCATGATGTGTTCCGTGACCTCGCCGCGCTCCACCGTCGTGTAGTGCACGAGCTTGCCAATATCTGGCATCGTCGTGCGGTTCGGTTCCGCCTGGACCTGCATGCCGACGAGAAGGACAGTGGCGGCGACAAGTGCACCGGCACTCAATGTCTTTGCGATACAGTGCATCAACTACCTCGATAAAATGGGTCAGGGATCAGTCGACCGATTGGCGGTACTGCTCGTCGGAAACGTGTTCCAGCCACTCCACGGTCTTCCCGTCCAAAGTTTCGGAGATGGCGATGTGCGACATTCCTGCTTCCGGGCTTGCCCCGTGCCAGTGTTTCACGCCGGGCGGAATCCAGACGGTATCGCCTGGTTCGATTTGCTGGATTTCGCCTCCCCAGTGCTGCACCCGTCCCGACCCGGAAGTGACAATCAGGGTCTGGCCGAGGGGATGGGTGTGCCAGGCGGTCCGCGCCCCGGCTTCGAAGGTCACGAGACCACCGCCAACACGCGCAGGCGGGGTTGCCTGGAAACGGGATTCCACCTTGACGGCCCCGGTGAAGTTGTCTGGCGATCCCGTTGTGGCAGCCTGCGACCCGACGCGAGTGACCGAAACGGCCCGATCGGCTTCGGCGAATGCCGCCGTGGCACTGAGCATCAGGGCGGCTGTAATGGCGGACTTCGTGCTCATCGCTTATTTCTCCGCGAATACTTCCCTGGCGATTGCGACGGCAGACACCGCACTCGGCCACCCGGAATAGAAGGCCATGTGAGTAATCGTTTCGACGAGCTCGGTCTCCGTCAGTCCGTTGTCACGGGCGCGCTGGAGATGCGATCGCAATTGATCCGGACGGTTCAGAGCTATCAAGGCGCTGACAGTCACGAGACTACGGTCCCGTTTCGAAAGCTCGGGACGTTCCCATATGTCAGCGTAAAGGACGTCGTCGGTCAGGTCTGCGAGCTTGGGAGCAACGCCGCCCATGAGTTGCTGAGTTCGTGACTTCGCGGATTCAAGATTCGAGGATGGCTGCTGTTGAGCCAAAGCAGGTGAAGAATTGGTGCCAGCGACAATGATGGTCATAACGATAAAAGCCGATGTCAGTTTCATTGAGCCAAAGCCTCCTGCGAAAGGGTGGTCGAGTAGAAAGGCGTCAGCTTGTTCATGGCCGCGTCCACATACTCGGGTACCCAGTAGGTTTCGATGTGCGTCGCACCCTCGATCTTGAACATTTCCTTGTTCCTGGTGCCGGTGGCCTTCGCGAAGGCGTCCTCCGTCATATAAAGGCTGTCGGCCTTGCTTCCGGCGATCATGAGAAGAGGCTGGTCGATCAACTCGATCTGGTCAGTCGCATCGAACCGCATCAGGTCCAAGAGGCTGCTCGTCGTGTATTTGAAGGTCGAGTTCGGATGCGCGTGGGTCTTCCAGTAATATTCGTAGCCCTGGCGATAGAGATCGAACGGAAGCGCGGCGATCTGTTCGTCCGTCAGATTGGCGTCGCCCGAATACAGGATCTCGCCGCCGCTGGCCTCCTGCGCCCGTGCGAGGGACGCTTGCCGCATGCGCGTCTGGATCGTATCAAGCTGGCTGTCATTGTAACCGTTGCGACGGACGCGTCCGGAATTGAACATGCTCAGTGTCGCGATTGACTTGAATCGCTTGTCGGTCTCCGCGGCGGCCAGCGAATAGCCACCGCCTCCGCAGATGCCAAGAAGGCCGAGCCGCTCCGCATCCACCCCGGCATAACGTGTGATGAAGTCCGCCATACCATGGATATCTTCGATACGGTTGGCAGGCTTGTCGACGCTGCGGGGCTGACCGCCGCTCGCGCCCTGATAGGCTGCGTCCGCCGTGATTGTGATGTAGCCCTGCTCCGCGAGGCGCTGGGCATAAAGTCCGGCAACCTGTTCCTTAACCCCGCCGTTCGGATGCGCGACCACGATGGCGGGATAGGTCTTTGCGGGATCATAGCCGGCAGGCGTGTAAACGTTCGCAGCGATATCAAGGCCGTTCAGCTTGTACTGAACCGGATGAATATTGACCTTGCCGGGCTCGTTCGCCGTGATCGCTCCAGCGTATGCCAAGGTGAACGGATTTTTCCTGTAGTCATCGGACAATGCCTCGCCGGCAGCGAAGGTCATCACCGCAGCCACCATCGTGGCTTTGATGGGGGTGTTTTTCATATCGATACTCCTGGTAACGGAAAGTTCCGATGTCGGAACTACGGTCATTTGCATCGCGGGCCGCTCAAGGCGTCGCCCGTCCGGGATTCAGTCGAGCTTTTTGTCGGTAAGGAATTTCGAGACCTGATCGGCGATCTCAACATTGTTCAGGTCCGACATCAGGAAGTGCGTGCCGCCTTTGATGCCGATCTCCGGGAGGTGGACGAGCGTCGCATCGCCGCCATGCTTGTTGATCGCGTCCACCCAGAGCTTTGCCATCGCCAGCCGTACACGCCAGTTGTCCTGGCCGCGCTCGCTAGTAGGCTCGGTTGGGAAATTATCGCCGTAGTAGATGATAATCGGCAGGCGCGTCAGCTTCTCGAAGTCCCCGGCGGGCACGGCTTCGGCCTTGAGCGTACCGGCTGCACTGGGCATGTCCGCGGGCACCTCGCCTTCCGGGAAGATGAACCCGCTACCAGGCTCGAGCGCGACAATGCCCTTGACGTTCGGGTTCTTGATCGCCGTCAGCCATCCTGGCCCCCCTGCCTGCGAATGGGTGAACAGAATTCCGGGTCCAGTCCTGTCGAACAGGGACGACATCGCATCTGAGACAACACGGGCGTCAAACGGACCCGTATTCGGAGTAACGGAGCGGAAGAACTGCTCGAGCGCTTCGGGATCACGGTCGAACTGCACGTTCTCGAAATAGTCGGGCCATTTGCCGATACGAAACTGGTCGAAGAACAGTTGGTCGTAGGGAGTGGGCTCAATCGCACCCGCCACCGTGCTGTTGCCAGCTCGTCCCCGGCGCGGTTGATCTACGAGATAGACAGGGAATCCTCGACGCAGGAAGATATTCTGAAAACCTTCGCGCCCGTCCGGTGTCGTCTCCCAACTGCGGGCAGACTGGAACGCTCCGTGGAGCATGACGATAGGAAGGGGCTTCGGGTTTTGCGGAACCTGATAGAATACATAGGCGTGATCGCCATGCAGCGTCTGGCCTTCCGGCGTCGGGGTATTATTGTTGAACTTGCCAGGCGTAGTGACGACCTGACCGCCCGTTGTGAAACTGCCCTGTTCCTGGATAATGAGCGGCTCGAATTTGGCGACATCGGAGGCAGATGCCGGCAGCGATACGCCCAAGCCAGACAAAAGTATCAGCGCTGCCGCCACCGTTTTGAATTCGTGTCTCATCATGCCCTTCCCGAGATTGCGATGAGAAACGATATCTCGACGCAGCCGGCGGAATTAGCCGTTGCAAACGGGATGAGGTTATTAGCTGTCCTAATTAATCACTAAATGTTGATTAGATGTAAGACGTTATCCAGGATGTCGGTTCAATGCGAGCGGACGTCCGAAGTCGATACATTCCTAAGACCCCAGAATACCGAAATTGCGAGCAGCGCGACTAGCGCACCGGTCAGTATAAGGACAAGTCCGTGTGCGTCGGCAAACGCCAAACGGGCGGCGACGATGATAGCCTCTCCTTGATGTCCGCCGATCCGTTCCGCAGCCGTAATCGCCTCCCCGATCGAGTTCGCGACGCCGCCGGAGTTCGGACCGGTATAGGCGGACTGGAAGATCGAATTCACCATCACGCCGAAGAACGTGATGCCCAGCCCGCCCCCGAGTTCGTATCCGGTGCTTTCGAGCGCGCCGGCCGCGCCGGCCTTCTGAGCTGGCGCGCTGCTCATGATCGCGATTGATGAGGCGAGAAGGCCGACGCCGAGCGAAAAGCCAAGTGCGGCAAGCAGACTCGTAACGAGATAGGCGTCGAGGACGAAGTCCGCATACGCGAGCCCGACCAGTGAAAGCGCCGCCACGGCCATTGAAAGGGACGCCACCGGACGAAGGCCAAAGCGATGGGCGAGCCGACCGCCAACCGGGCCGCCGATGGCTGCCGCGACGACCAGCGGCATCATGAACAGGCCAGCTTCGAGCGGACTCTTTTCGAGGACGAATTGGAGTTCCTGTGCCAGCACAAGTTCAAAGCCGGCGAGAG
This sequence comes from Agrobacterium sp. GD03872, assembly GCF_029840625.1. Lineage (NCBI taxonomy): Bacteria > Pseudomonadati > Pseudomonadota > Alphaproteobacteria > Hyphomicrobiales > Rhizobiaceae > Agrobacterium > Agrobacterium sp. GD03872. Next base: position 384,866 of record NZ_JAOCCY010000001.1, on the reverse strand, counting down.
CCCCGCTAGCTACAAAAGCCATCAGGAAGCCTACCGCGATAGCGGGCTTTACGAGAAGCGACAAGTCGAGCATTGGCGTCACGGACGAGACTTGGAGACGTCCGAAAAAGGTTAGCAACGAGACCCCAAAAACGAACGGCACCACGGAACTTACACCGATCCCGGATTTGAAACCTGTCTTGATGGCATAGACGGTTGATATCAGACCAGCCACGAGGATTAGGGCCTGCCCAATCTTCCACTCGCCTCCGCGACCGCTCACCGCCGCAGGGGTCAAAAGCCATACCATGGGGATGACAGCCATCATAATCGGGACGTTGACCAAGAACACCGACCCCCACCAGAAGTGTTCCAGTAGGAAGCCGCCTGCAAGCGGACCGATCGCCGCGCCCGCTGATCCCACCACGCTCCATACCCCAAGCGCGGTAGCGCGTTCGCTTTCGTCTTCAAACGTCTGCCGGATCACGGCGAGAACGCACGGCATGATCATCGAAGCACCGACGCCCAGTGCCGCACGGGCCGCAATCAGCATCGGAGCCGATAACGAGAACGCGGCGGCGACCGAGGCAGCGGTAAAAACGGTCAGTCCGGTGAGGAGCATGTGCCGATAGCCGATTCTGTCGGCGAGCGTTCCCATCGGCACCAGCATGCCCGCGACGACCAGCGGATAGATATCGATGATCCACAGGACCTCCGTACCCGACGCGCCGAGCGCAACAGTCAGTGAGGGCACGGCAATATGGAGGATCGTCATGTCGACGACGACAGGAGTGAAGGCCGCTATGACGGCGAGGAGAACCAGCCAACGATTTGGCGAACGCATCTGAGACACCCTGAACTTTTTATCGAACGATCGTTTTCTTACTTGCTTTTATATACGACCGTTCGTAAATTGTTCAAGTGCAAACTATCGGGGAATGACATGGGTAGAACTCGACGGATCATGAAAGACGACATCCTCGATGCCGCCGAACGTGTGGTAATGAAGCTCGGGGCGTCCGGGCTGTCGATCGAGGCGGTCGCCCAAGAAGCGGGCGTCAGCAAATCCACCGTCGTGTACGACCACAAGTCCAAGAGCGCACTTCTTGAGGCCCTAATCGACCGCCGCCTGGCTCAGGAACTCGAGCGGCAGGCCAGGTCCGTCGCCGAGGCCGCCGACACGCCGCACCCAGAACTCTTCGGGAGGATCAAATCGGCCGAGCGTGTCGTGGATGAAGCTGAACGAGCTGTCGCCATGGCAATTAGTGCGTCTGTCTCTCACGAGGAAAAGCTCCAGCAGCAAATGCGCGATTGGACATCCGCTGACCTCCAGGCCATGGCCGACGGTGCCCGCCCGCAGGCGGCACTGATGGCCTACCTGGCGCTTTCCGGCTTCTACTTCACCGAACTCTTCGGCTTCCATCAGTGGAGCGAGAAAGAACAGTCTGAAATTCTCGAGGGTGTGCGAACGATCTACGCGTCCTATCCCGACAAGTAACAGCCGCCCGTGAGGGCCTGACTCACATTCAAGGAAGAAACAATGAAACGCAGCAGCCAACTGCCGCGCCTGAAGGCGTGCCTGATTGCCACCACCATACTCGCTCTGGCGGGGACATCGTCCCTCGCCCAGGAAGGCGCGGAAATGCCGCCCGCCGCCGTCGGTGTCATCGACCTCAAGTCCCATGCCGTCCCCGTCGTGAGCGAGCTCCCGGGCCGCGTGGCGGCAACCCGTATCTCCGAGGTCCGCGCCCGCGTGTCAGGCATCCTTCTTGAGCGGGTTTTCGAACAGGGCGCTCTCGTGAAGGCTGGCGATGTCCTCTACCGCATCGACCCGAAGCTCTTCCGTGTCCGAGTGGCGAGCGCCGAGGCGTCGCTGCGCCGGGCCGAGGCGACCCGCCAGAACGCCCAGGTCCAGCTGGACAGGCAAAAGTCTCTGCACCAGAAGAACGTCGCCAGCGCGGTGGATTACGATACGGCAGCCGTTAATCTAGCCCAGGCCGACGCCGACGTTGCCCTTGCGCAGGCCGCACTCGAGGAAGCCAGGATCAATCTCGAGTATACCGACGTCCGCGCCCCGATTACGGGAGTGATCGGCGGCGCGCTCATCACCGAAGGTGCACTTGTGACTGCCGACGCGACATCGAACCTCGCCCTCATCCAGCAGATCGATCCGGTCTACGTCGACTTCACCCAGTCGGCTCAGGAACTGCTCGGCCTCAAACGGGCCGTGACTGACGGCACACTCGCCAGTCCAGCCCCCGGTCAGGCGAGTGTCGAACTCGTCTTCGACAGCGGCGAAGTATACGGTCGGAAAGGCAGGCTGTTGTTCTCCAGTGCCAACGTCGACGCGACGACAGGCCAAGTGACCTTACGGGCCGAGTTTCCCAATCCGACGGGCGATCTCCTCCCCGGCATGTACGTGCGTGTCCGCATCGAGCAGGCCATCCGGCAGAACACCATCACGGTCCCTCAGCGATCGATTCTGCGTACGCAGGACGGCAAGGCCAAGGTTTTCGTGGTGGAGGACGGCGACATCGCGAGGCTCCGCAATGTCGAGCTGGGCCGGTCACTCGGCCAGGAATGGGTCATTGAACGTGGTCTGAAGGACGGCGAGAAGGTCGTCGTCGACGGAGTCCAGAAAGTCCAGTCCGACACCAAGGTCGCCCCGGAGCCGTGGACACCGAACTCACAGAATGCCTCGCAGGGCCAGTAAGGAAATATCATGGCACAGTTCTTTATCAGCAGGCCGATCCTCGCCTGGGTCTTTGCGCTGTTCATCTCAATCGCAGGCATTATCGCCCTGCCCTTCCTGCCGATTGCGCAGTACCCCAAGGTCGCGCCTCCGCAGCTCACCATCTCGACGGCCTATCCGGGGGCATCGCCTCAGGAAATCTACCAGGGCGTGACGCGCCTGATAGAAGAGGAGCTCAATGGTGTCAGCGGGATGATGTATTTCGAGTCGACCTCCGATACCTCGGGTTCCGTCAGTATCAACGCAACCTTCGAAGCGGGAACCGACATCGACCAGGCCTCGGTTGACGTCCAGAACGCCATCCGGCGCGTGGAATCGCGACTTCCGTCAGCCGTGACCTCGCAAGGGGTCACCGTCGAGGAAGCCGCATCTGGCTTCCTGATGATGATCACGCTCACCTCGACCGACGGCAGCATGGACGAGGTCGCGCTCGGGGACTACTTGAACCGCAACGTGCTCGGGGAAATCCGCCGTCTCGACGGCGTCGGTCGCGCCCAGATGTTCGCCGCCCAGCGCGCTATGCGGGTATGGATCGATCCGGACAAGCTCGTTGGCCTCAACCTGACCGCAGGTGACGTCAACGCTGCCATCACCGCCCAGAACGCCCAAGTCGCCGCGGGACAAATCGGCGCGGCTCCAAACCCAGTCAGTCAGGACATGACGGCGACCGTGCTCGTGCAGGGCCAACTCTCCGATCCGAAGGCGTTTGGTAATATCATTCTGCGCGCCAATCCAGACGGAAGCGCGGTGCTCCTCAAGGATGTCGCGAAGATCGAACTCGGCGCGGAGAACTACAACTTCACAAGCCGCCTCAACGGGCAGCCGAGTGCCGCAGTCGGCATCCAGCTGTCTTCGGCGGGTAACGCCGTCGCGACCTCGACCGCCGTCAAGGCAAAGATGGACGAGTTATCGCGCTTCTTTCCAAAGGGGGTAGAGTACGCCACGCCATATGACACCAGTCCCTTCGTTTCGGCATCGATCGAGAAAGTACTGCACACGTTGATCGAAGCCGTCGTCCTCGTCTTCATCGTGATGTTCGTCTTCCTGCAGAACTTCCGCTACACCGTGATCCCGACGCTCGTCGTTCCGGTGGCCCTGCTCGGGACCTGCGCGATCATGTACGCGACCGGCTTCTCAATCAACGTACTCACCATGTTCGCGATGGTTCTTGCCATCGGCATCCTGGTCGACGACGCGATCGTAGTGGTCGAGAACGTAGAGCGCATTATGGCCGAGGAAGGCCTCTCGCCCAAAGCAGCTACTCGCAAGGCGATGGGCCAGATCACGGGCGCGATCCTCGGGATCACACTGGTGCTCGCCTGCGTATTCATCCCGATGGCGTTCTTCCCCGGCTCGACAGGCATAATCTACCGCCAATTCTCACTGACCATGGTCGTCTCGATCGCCTTCTCAGCCTTCCTGGCGCTGTCGCTGACGCCTGCCCTTTGCGCCACCTTCCTCAAGCCGATCCCCCAGGGACATCACGAGAAGAAAGGGCTCGCTGGCTGGTTCAACCGCAATTTCAACGGTCTTACCAACGGCTACGTTAAGACCACCAGCGGCATGACCAAGCGCGCGGGTCGAATGATGGTCATCTACTTCGCCCTGCTCGTGGGTCTCGGCTATCTATTCATCAGCCTGCCATCCGCCTTCGTACCCGCCGAAGACCAAGGCAACTTGCTCGTCGACATTCAGGGACCGCCGGAGGCCAGCGCTAACCGCACACAGGCATCTGTTGAGCAGATCGAACAGATGTTCAAGACCGAACCCGGCGTGAAGGACGTCATCGCCATCCAGGGCTTCAGCTTCTCGGGAAGCGGTGCAAACGCCGCTCTTATGTTCGTTACGCTCAAGGACTGGAGCGAACGCGGCGAAGGCAATTCCGCGCAGGAGATCGCGGACCGTGTGAACATGTCGCTGTTCGGCCTCAAGGACGCGACCAGCTATGCACTCTCGCCTCCTGCCATCGAAGGTTTTGGTGCCACGGGCGGTTTCGCCTTCCGTCTCCAGGACCGCAACGGCGTCGGCCAGGCCGCGCTCTCGGCCGCCGCGGCAGAACTGATGGAGAGGGCCAGCCAGAGTCCTTTGCTCACGGGTATGCGAGTTGAAGGTCTCCCTGACGCCGCGCAGGTCCTCCTGGTCATAGACCGTGAGAAGGCGAACACGTTCGGCGTGACCTTCGCCGACATCAACAACACGATCACGGCAAACCTCGGGTCTTCGTATATCAACGATTTCCCCAACGCCGGACGCATGCAGCGCGTCATCGTGCAGGCGCAGGATCGCAGCCGCCTCCAAGTAGAGGACCTGCTCAAGCTCAACGTCCGCAACGCTGGCGGAGGCATGGTGCCACTGTCGTCCTTTGCCATAGCACAATGGCAGAAGGGCTCGCCGCAGATCGTCGGCTACAATGGCTATCCGACGATCCGCATCGCTGGCGAGCCCGCTCCAGGCAATTCCTCGGGCGCGGCCATCGCCGAAATGGAACGTCTCGCCGGAGAGGTGCCCGAGGGCATCGGCTTTGAATGGACAGGCCAGTCGCTCGAGGAGATAAAGTCTGGTTCTCAAGCCCCGTTCCTGTTCGGCATCAGCCTTCTCTTCGTCTTCCTGTTGCTGGCAGGCCTTTACGAAAGCTGGTCGATACCGCTCTCGGTCATGCTCGTCGTGCCGCTCGGTGTCATCGGAAGCGTGCTTGCGGTCATGGTCGCGGGCATGCCGAACGACATCTACTTCAAGGTAGGCCTCATCGCCATCATCGGTCTGTCGGCGAAGAACGCGATCCTGATCATCGAGTTTGCCAAGGATAACTACGCCGAGGGCAAACCTCTGCTGGAATCGGCGATAGAGGCTGCCCGACTGCGCTTCCGCCCAATCATCATGACCTCGCTGGCATTCACGCTCGGCGTGGTGCCGCTAGTCGTCGCGTCGGGTGCTAGTGCTGCCAGCCAGAATGCCATCGGCACGGCTGTTCTCGGCGGCATGATATCGGCGACCGTCCTCGCAATCTTCTTCGTCCCGGCCTTTTTCGTCTTCGTGCTCAAGCTAGTGAGAACGAAGCGGCCAGTCGGAGACGATTTGGAGGACCGTCCTCAGGCCGCAACGACGGCCCATTCCTGATGGGATGGGCCGCAACCTGAGCTTCCGCTAGCGAAGTCATTGGCGGCACTTACACGGAAGATCTCACTTCTCCAGAAATTTCATCGATCTGGTTCTGCGCAGTTGATGCGGGCCCATTATGCGTGACCTCAACCAGCTCGATAGGTGGGCCAGCAGCGGTCGATCACTAAACATGGGTGGAGAATGCCGCTGGCGTTGCTCGTGCGTTATGCCCGGAATCGCAGCGCATCGACGACAGCAGCGAATGCCGGAGAGGTATGCCTTCGGTTAGGGTAGTACAGATGATAGCCCGCAAACGACTCGCACCAGTCTTCCAAAACCCGGATCAAGTCACCCCTGCGAACCTCGTCCACAACCTGGTCCTCGGGCATATACGCCAAACCAAGACCGCGTAGCGCGGCGTCGCGACGCATTCCCATATTGTTGAAGACGAGCTGGCCTTCGACCCTGACCTTGACCTCATGCCCGTCCTTTTCGAATTCCCACGGAAATATGTTCCCGTATGTCGGCATGCGAATCTGGATGCAGTTGTGGCTGGTGAGGTCCTGTGGCGTCTCGGGCCATGGGTTGCTTTGGAAATACGACTTCGATCCCACGACAGCCATACGCATCTCCGGCCCGATCTTGATGGCGATCATGTCCTTGGCGACCTGCTCACCCAGCCGAACACCCGCGTCATACCGCTCCGCGACGATGTCCGTCAGCCCGTAGTCGACGGTAACCTCAACATTGATATCAGGGTAATTCGGAAGGATTTTTTCAAGTGCGGGAGCGAGAACGGATATCGCCGCGTGTTCACCTGCCGTTATCCGGACGGTTCCGGCCGGCTTGTCACGCAGCTCGCTCAGTGCCGACAGTTCTAACTGGATTTCATCGAACCTCGGTCCGGCCGTCTGGAGAAGGCGCTCGCCGGCAGGTGTCGGTGAGACACGTCGCGTCGTCCTCGTCAGCAGTCTAAGGCCCAGCCTCTCCTCGAGGCCCCTCACCGTCTGGCTCAATGCCGACTGCGAGACGCCGAGCTTGACGGCCGCTCGTGTAAAACTCTCCTCGCGCGCGACCGTGACGAAAGCGACCAGATCGTTGAAATTCTCCTGCGGCATTCATTAGATACCCTTATAGCTTCATCCCGATTAGTGCCCCTAATCGAAAAGGTCGGCAAGGAATATCTTTCTGGCATGGAAAACCGCAGCTTCGCCGTGGAGGACGACGTCGCCAAGCGCAGAACGGAAGACCCGATGCCAGACAAGCAACCGACTGCCCCCCAGACACACAAGACCGCGATCCTCGCGATCATTCTGATCAGCTACGTGATGATCGTCCTCGACATCTCGGTCGTGCTGACGGGACTTCCGAAAATCCATCACGAACTGGGCTTCACGGATGCCGGGCTGGCATGGGTGCAGAGCGCCTACACGCTGACCTTCGGTGGTTTCCTTCTGCTTGGCGCAAGGGCTGGCGACATCCTCGGCCGCCGTCGGATGTTCATTGTCGGCATGGCGATCTTCACACTGGCTTCCGTCGCCATCGGAGCCTCGCAATCCTCCGCATGGATGCTGTCCTGGCGGGCGATCCAGGGATTGGGCTCCGCCATCCTCGCACCCTCGACGCTGGCCCTTCTGCAGACCAATTTTGACGAAGGCGAGGAGCGCGTTCGGGCAGTGTCGTTGTATAGCGCAGCGGCAGGAGTCTCGGCCACTATTGGGCTAATCGCCGGCGGACTTCTGGCGGACTGGCTGTCGTGGCGTGTCGGCTTCCTGATCAACCTGCCGATCGGGATCGCGATGATCCTTGCGGCACGCACCTACATCCCTGAAACGGGAACACGACCAGGAACCTTCGATGTTCCCGGAGCGCTCACTTCCACTGTCGGCATGAGCGGGCTTGTCTACGGCTTTATCCGTTCGGCGCAGGCAGGATGGGACACGACAACCATCGCCACCCTCATCGTCTCCGTCATCCTGCTCGGCCTCTTCGTTCTTATTGAACGTCGTGCCCAGCAACCCATCCTGCCGCTTCGCCTGTTTTCGGATATCGAGCGTTCGGGAGCCTACGGCGCGCGCGTCCTCTATCTCGGGGCAATGGTCGGGTTCTTCTTCTTCACGACGCTCTACTTGCAGGAGGTTGCGGGTTTCCGCCCGGCGCTCACGGGTCTCGCCTTCGTCCCGGCAACGATGCTGCACGTACCGATCGCCATCATCGTCCCGCGCCTTATCCGCCGCTTCGGTCGCAACACGATCCTCGTCGTCGGGATGCTGATCGGCATCACAGCCATGGCTTGGTTGAGCCGCACGGGCGTAGGCTCCAACTATTGGACTGCAGTTGCGATGCCCATGATCCTGATCGGGATTAGCCAGGGGCTGACCCTTGCCCCCCTGACATCCTCCGGCGTTGCCAGGGTGGATCATTCAGATGCCGGAGCCGCGTCCGGAGCCGTCAACGTCGCACACCAGATGGGAAGTTCCGTCGGCCTTAGCGTGCTGATTGCCGTCGCGGCAATTGGATCATCGGACCTCACCGGGCCGGAACTGACAGCCTACCGCGTGTCGCATGCCTTTGACGCCGGGACGGTGATGTTGGTCCTCACCTTGGCCGTCGCGGTCCTGACCATCGTACCCGCTGCATGGCGACAGGCAAACTCCGATGCCGCTGTGAAGTGCACGGCCTAATTGAAGGAAGACAGCAATGCAAAAGCGCAAAATCGGAAACCTCGAAGTCTCCTCCCTTGGCCTTGGTTGCATGAGCATGAGCGCCCTCTACGGACCGGCGGCCGATAAGGCCGAGATGATCAAGCTGATCCGTTTTGCTCATGAGAAGGGCGTCACGCTGTTCGACACTGCGGAGTCCTACGGCCCATTCACCAACGAGGAACTCGTGGGTGAAGCTTTGGCCCCGATCCGCGACAAGGTCGTCATCGCCACCAAGTTCGGATTCGACATCGATCTTGCGACAGGTGAACGGCGCGGTGGCACCAACAGCCGCCCCGATCACATCAAGGCCGTCGCTGACGCCTGCCTCAAGCGGCTCAAGACCGACCGCATCGACCTCTTCTACCAGCACCGTGTCGATCCGGACGTTCCGATCGAAGACGTCGCGGGCGCGGTGAAGGACCTGATTTCCGAAGGCAAGGTCAAGCATTTCGGGCTTTCTGAAGCAGGTGTCGGCACCGTTCGTCGTGCGCACGCCGTTCAGCCCGTCACAGCCGTCCAGAGCGAATACTCGTTGTTCTGGCGCGGTCCGGAACCCGAATTGCTCCCCTCACTCGAAGAACTCGGGATTGGCTTCGTGCCCTTCAGCCCGCTTGGCGCTGGTTTCCTGACGGGCAAGATCGACGAGAACACAAAGTTCGATCCGACGGACTTCCGCAACAACGTTCCGCGCTTCACGCCGGAAGCCCGCAAGGCAAACTCCGCTCTGGTCGACGCCATCACTGTGATCGCCGAGAGCAAGCGTTCAACGCCCGCGCAAATCGCGCTCGCCTGGCTGCTGGCCCGGAAACCGTGGATCGTCCCGATACCCGGAACGACGAAACGGCATCGCCTCGAAGAGAATCTCGGCAGCGTCGACCTCGAAATGACCTCGGCAGACCTCGCGGAAATCGACGCCTTGCTCACGAAGATCGAGGTCATCGGCGACCGTCTGCCCGAGGCAGCCATGAAGATGACGGGACGCTGACGTGGACGGCGTGACGACCTCGCACTTCGAGTTCAAAGCCATCGGCACGTCCTGCGAGATCGACATGCCGGCGCCGATTGGAACGGCAACCCGACAACGTGTCCCTGATCTCGCCAACCGCCCGATGGCACCTGTTCGCGGTTCCGCGACGGCTCGCTGATCATCACGATTGCCGAAGCCGAGATCGGCGAAACATTCGAGTTTCCGCCGGAGGCAGCAGCGGAGTGCGCGTTAAGGGGAGGAAGTTGGAAATAGACTTTGCTGACTTTCCGTGATAGCGAAACTGCAAAATGCTTTCTGAACGCCGTCCGGGACGACCTGGATGTGACAGTGTGTACCGGGGACGACCCCATTAGAGGTCGCCGTTTATGACGCATACTTCCTTATTTTCTCCCAGCGGCGCTGGTCCCAAGATTGTTGTCGCCTGGCTCATAGTCGCCATTTTCCAATCTGGACTTCATTCCTGGCTATCAGCAGATATGTCGGCGACCGTCGCCATAACCTGCTTCGTCATCCTGTTTGCAACGATCCTGATGTCGGCTTTCGGTGTCGTTCACGAGGCGGACGAACTGGCTCATCAATTGGGCGAACCGTATGGCACGCTCATCCTGACCCTTTCCATCGTTTCGATCGAAGTCATTCTGATTGCGGCCGTGATGCTCGGCCCTGGAGAGGCGCCAACCATAGGACGCGACTCGATTTTCGCCGTCATGATGATCATCATGAATCTGGTCACTGGCCTTTGCCTTCTCGCGGGAGCGTTGAGGTACGGTGAGCAAGAATACAACGCTCCCGGCGCCATTACATTCATCAGCATGATCGTCGTGCTGGTTGGAGTTGCCCTTCTGCTTCCGAACACGCTGGCAACGGGAAACGGCACCTTCACGTCGCTTCAGGCCATCACGATCTCGGTCCTGACCGTGATCGGGTACGGCGGCTTCCTTTACATGCAGATGGGGAAGTATCGCAGTGACTTCATGCAGCCGCAGGCTGGCCGGATGTGGATCCTCCTGTCAGAGGCGTCGGCAAACAGAGCCACTAATGCCGATCAGAGGTCGGCAGACGGAAATGGCAAAAAGAATCTTCTGCATGCCATTAAGCTCGTAGCCCTTATGCTCCCGATTGTCCTTTTGGCTCATGATCTGGCAATCATCATCGACTACGGCGTGGCGCAGGCCGGGGCGCCTGTGGCAGTCGGCGGCGTTCTGATCGCCATCATCGTTTTCACACCGGAATCCATCACCGCCATCAAAGCCGCCCTGAATAATGAGACCCAAAGGGCCATCAACCTTTGCCTCGGCGCTTTCGTATCGACAGTGGGCCTTACGGTGCCTGCGGTACTGGCCGTAGGCCTCATAACGGGGAAAACGGTTGTCCTCGGAATCTCGCAGACGGAGACTGTGCTTTTGGCGTTGACCACAGCGTTGACGACATTGACCTACCTGGGTCATCGGACGTCGGCGAGCCAGGGCTTGCTGCATATCCTGCTTTTTGCCGTCTTTGGGCTGATGTTGTTTACCGCTCAAACATAACGCATCGCGGGACGACCCGCGCTCTGCTTACGCAAACGGGGACGGCCCCACACCATGAGGCATCATGATGTGGACGAACCATCGAGAACTTTTCAGGTCGATTTCCGACACGGTAATGGGACCTGCTGACGAGCAATCTCCCGGTGTAGATACGCTGTTGTCGTCAGCCGCTATTTTCATCCTTGTCGCGAACCATGAAGTGCGTTTTGGAAGAGCCGGCGCCTTTGGGCCGTTGCAATCATCACGTCGTGACGTTAGAAAGCCCAGGTGCGGGACGACCCGCGCCTTGAATCAATCCGGGGACGGCCTCGAATCTCACCAAAGAGATCGAAACGGCCCCCCACGTGATTAGAATATTCCCATTACCCTTCAAAATCGGGCCGCGAGTCTCGCGCGTGTGGCAACGCTTTGGCGCTGTCATGTCGCGTGACGTTCTCGCTGCCCCCGCAGCGCCTCAGAGGTATTTCCGTGGCTGGACCCATTGATCAGTTCGCAATCAAGCCCATCGTCGAAATCAATATCGGGGGTGTCGACCTAAGCTTCACCAATGCCTCCGCCTACATGGTGCTTACCGTGGCCATCGCAAGCGCGTTTCTCTACTTCGCGACGAGCAAGCGTATGGTTGTTCCGGGCCGCTGGCAGTCTAGTGCCGAGATGCTCTACGAGTTTGTCGCCAAGGCGCTACGCGATAATGCAGGTAAGGAGGGAATGCGGTTCTTCCCGTTCGTGTTTTCCCTCTTCATGTTCATCCTGGTAGCGAACATGATTGGCATGTTTCCTTACGCGTTTACGGTCACCGCCCAGATCATCGTAACCTTTGGGCTTGCGATGCTGGTCTTTCTGACCGTGACGCTGTATGGCATCTTCAAGCATGGTTTCGGCTTCCTTCGGCTCTTCAAGCCCGACGGTGTTCCCGCCGTATTGGCTCCGATTATCATCCCGATCGAGATCATCTCCTTCCTGTCGCGCCCCATCAGCCACTCCGTGCGATTGTTCGCAGTCATGCTGGCGGGCCACATCACCCTCAAGGTATTTGCAGGCTTTGTCGCATCGCTGGGTGGAATGGGCGCATTGGGCATCTTGGGTGCAACCATGCCTCTGTTGATGACCGTCGCCATCACAGCCCTGGAATTCCTGATGGCAACCATCCAGGCTTATGTATTCACGATGCTAACTTGCATGTACCTGAATGATGCCCTGCATCCCGGTCACTGACCTCGTCCAAGCCCGCAGACGTTCGCGAGGACACTTTCGCGGACGTCTGTTGCGGTCAGTCCGGCGTTGAGGCCAATCTTGCACCCCACGTATCTTAGGGCGGAAGCAACCCAATATTGGACGCATCCATATCCCGACGGAAACCTCCAGCGGGCTGACCCCGACCGGTATTCAACAGGCTTCCATGGATCTGATCGGGCCCCGATAACAATTCGAGGGGGACTGGAAAAAGAGCCGGCGTGCAACACGCCGGCTCTCGATGGAGGACGGTCAGCGCAGCACTTCTGCGCCCTTGTCAGCGTCCAGGATAGCATCGACAGAGATCATGTCGGGCATCTTGAGTGCCTTGGGGCCGCCACGCGTGGCAAGAAGATAAACAAGGTAAACCACACCGATCGCGAACATGACCGCCACATACGACCACGGCTTGGAAAACGAGGCATCGCGGAAGATGGCCAGTTCGAAGGCCAGCCATACAATCGCGACCACAAGAACCGGGGTTTCCCATGCGCCGAGACGGAAGCCCTGGCTTGGGGGAAGATTGTTACGCTGGAAGGCGTAGATCAAAACCGTCACCGCATAGATGATCGCCGGAAGCAGGGTCGCTGCGGAGAACAGGGCAAACAGCGCATCTGTCTGTTTTGCAAACAGCGCGAGAATGACCTGACCGACCACCGCCATGAATACCGTCGCATTGACCGGAGTTTTGAGCGTCGGGCTGATGCGATGCCAGAGCTGCCAGCCGGGGAAACGCTCGTCACGCGACATGGCCCAAACAAGGCGGGTGCCGCTGAGCAGGATGACAAGACCACATGAAAAAATTGAGATCACGACCAGAACCAGCAGCAGATTGCCGAGGATCGGACCAAGCACGCGGTTGATGACGTCGGCAATCGGCGTGGAGGAACCGCTGAGGGCGGTCGGATCGCCGAGCAGGGCTGTAACGGCAAGGAGGAAAAGCATCCCGATCACGCCAAGGCTGAGGACGGCCTGCCACATTGCCTTTGGAACGACACGCGCCGGGTCCCGTGTTTCTTCGGCGAGATTTGCAGCGGACTCGAAACCCACGATCGTGAAAGCACCGAGCAGGGTGCCCATGATCCAGGGGCCAACGCTCGTGAGCGTTCCGAAGGAATAATATCCTTCCTGGGCAATGGTCCCGCTGCTGAAGAGGTTCGAAAAATCGAGTTCGTTATTATACGCGCCGACACCGAACAGCAGCACGACAAGGCCGATCATCCCGATCAACTGGATCGTCACGGCGACGGCATTGAATTTCTGCGTAAACTTCGTCGAGAACGCGATCATTATTGCCTGGGCGATGATTACCAGGCTGGTGATCCACCAGGCGTTTTCGGCCGTGCCCTCGTAACTCAACAGCACGGGTAGAACAGTCGATGCGATCGTATAATCCACGGCCACCAGCACGACGGCAAGGAAGGTGAAACCGATCCAGCCCATGATCCAGCCGAACACGGGATTGGTGAGGCGGGATGCCCATTGATAGATGTAACCCGTGACAGGGATACGAGCGGCGAGCGAGCCGATGATCAGGGCGACCATCAACTGGCCGATGACGACAACAGGCCAGGTCCAGATGCCCATGGGGCCGGATGTCGAGAGCATCGCGCCATAGGCGGTAAAAATACCTGTGGCGATCGATACGAAACCGAAGGCTACGGCGAACGACTGAAAAGGCGTCACATCCCGTTTCAGGTGATCGTGATCGGTCTGTCCCGGCACCGGTCCGGACTTGGTGGCGATTGTCATTTTATTCCCCTTTTTTCTCTCAAACGTCAGTTCGCGAATTCGTGTTCGATCTCGCTCCAAAGGCTGACGCGTTGTCCCTTGGATTTGAAAAACTCCATTTCACGCTTCACGCCGGCGCTTTCCTGCCAGCCGGGACCATCGATCACGACGATCTCGTCCATGGCTTCCATGAAGACCTGATCGATTGGAGCCCACAGTCTGCCGATACCGGCCTTGTCGAGATCTGGGAGATGGCCGTTGATCGGGTGAGACATCGAAATCTGGCTGAAGACGGCCGATCCGCTGCGGGCAATCCTGGCCGCCACGGCATTGGCTTCGTGGTACCGTTTTTCCACGACTTCGCGGTCCGCGTGGCCGTAAGGGCCAGCGAGAAAAATCTTTCTCATTGTATTCTCCGAATATTCGAACGCTAGGTTAGGACGTCAGCTTCGCCAGCCTCGTGCCCTTTCAACAGCCCTGGCAAACAAAGCATGGTGTTCATCGGTAACTGATCCGTCAGGTTCGAAACGGGCATGTTTTGCCCGTGCCACACTGACGTCCAGACCGCAGAATTCGGCAAGTCCCAATGCTGTCAGCTCATGCATCGACGGCACCGTAATCGAGCGCTTGCTCGCCGAAGCGAGGAACTGGCCAAAATAGGGGCTTTGCGACAGGCCGCCGTCAATCGAGATGCTCGGACCGAGATCGGTGACTTCCGACGCCGCCTTAATCAATCCTACGGTCAGCATCGCGATGCCCTCGAGAACCGCCCGGACAAGATCGCGGCGATCGGTCGCGTGGTCCATGCCGATGAACAGCGGAGCAGCCGTGCGGTCCCAGTAAGGTGCGGCGAGGCCCGAGAGCGCCGGGACAAAAACAATCCCCCGGCTGAGCGCGGACGGCCCTTCGAAGACACCGAGCTCTTCCAGTGCCGAATAGAGACCGATATTGCGGGCCCATTCCAAAGCCGAACCGGCGTCGTAAACGCCGCCCTCGATTGCATAGGTCGTGCCACCCTCCTGGAGCGCCCAGGCAACCGTTGGCAGAAGCTCCGACTGGGGTGGCCGTTCCGAACCACTCACCGCCAGAAGGAAGGCACCCGTTCCAAAGGTGATCTTGCAGTCGCCGGGGTTCCGGCATCCATGCCCGAACAGCGCGGCCTGCTGATCGACAATGGATGCCTTGACGGGAATACCGTTGATCTTGCCGAAGTCATCATTGACGTTGGCGATCCGGGGAAGGCACTCTTTTGGCACTCCGTGAAGCGCGCAGAGTTCGTCGCTCCACGCACCTGTCGCGAGATCGAGAAGGCCCGTGCGCGAAGCCGTTGCCAGATCGGTCGCAAAAACGCCGGCAAGCGAATCGAGGAAGAAGGCGTCCGTTGTACCGAGACGCAGACGGCCTGCTTTTTGCGCTTCTGCAATGTGGGGAACGTGACGGATAAGCCAGGCAAGCTTGCTTGCCGAAAAATACGGATCGAGCGGCAGACCGCAGATGCGCTTCGAGGTTTCCTCGGCTTCCGGCCCGAGATCGGCGAGATACCTTGCCGTCCGCGAATCCTGCCAGACGATAACGGGCGACAATGCTTCCCTGGTCTCCGCATCCCAGGCGATGCAGCTTTCACCCTGGTTGGCGATAGCAACCGCATCGACCTTTCCCGCCGCGTCGAGGACCGTCAGAATATTCTTGAGAAGTTCGTGCGGATCATGCTCGACCCATCCGGCGAAGGGATGCTCCTGCCCGTGTTTGCGGCTGGCGACGATCTTCCAGTCTCCGCCGTCCTCTACAACGAGGCAACGTGTGGATGTCGTACCCTGGTCGATGGATGCAATACGCATTCAACCTTCCTCTCTGAAGCTGAAATGAACGTGCTGTGCGTGGCGAACGGCGTCTGGACGCGGAACCATTGTCCGGCTCTCTGGCCGCCAAAGTCCCCTTTTTTGCCAGACCGGGCGTCCGTCGATGCATAGTGCAAGCGTGCCGGTTACACGCTCCTGAAACCGCAGCTGGAAATCCCTGAGCCCGCCCGGCAAGTCGGCACCGCTGCGGATGAGATTGGGCACCACCAGTTTGATCGGCGCATCGAAAGTCACTTTTACCGGCGCTTCGGCAGAAACCGGTCGCAGCATATCCGCAGCCAGGGCCTCGCCGACGGCGCGGCCTTCCCGGAAGGCCCAGCCGCCCGTCTCCACCGCGCGAAGGACGTTGCCCGCAGCGAAATAGTGTGGATTTTCACAGCGGCCGTGCTGGTCCACGGCTGGACCCGTGCTGCCCCAGTCCACCGCCAGGCCGGATGTCATGAACAGAGAGGATTCCGGGATGAAGCCACCCGAAAAGAGGACGCCGTCACATTCAAGCGTCTCGACCGTCTCGCCACGTTTTACAACCACGGCTTCAACGCGCCCGCGTCCCAGAATATCGACGATCTCGGCGCTGCGGTGGAACGGTATGCCCATCAAAGAGGGAAACCATGCCAGCGGCACCCGAACGAGCGCCTGCTTCCTTGGCTCCACTACCGCGACCGGGCGCGCGCCATGGCTGAGACAGGTCCAGACGGCGGAAAGCGTGACCAGCTCGGAGCCCACGATAACGGGCCGTTTGAATGGCATCATATTGTGGAATGCGACATAGGACTGGAGCGTGCCCGTTGTCAAAACGCCCACAGGACGATCGCCCGACACAAGACGGGCCGCGCGCGTTGTCTCGCGAACACCCGTCGTGACCAGGACGCGCCTGGCCGCAATGGTCTGGAGCCCGTCGAAATTCGCGACAAGCAGTTCACCGTCTTCACCAAGGCGAGCCACCGAATGCCCGTAGCGAACATCGATCCCAAACGTCTGGACCTCCCGTTCGAGGCGTCGGCCATATGCCGCTCCGAGGTAAACCCGCCCGAATTCGAGCATGCCGAACGGCGAGTGGCTGCAATGTCTGGTCGCGCCTCCGAGATGTTGCTCGCGTTCGAGAAGCGTGACTTTCTCGATCCCGGCCTTTCGCATGGAAATCGCCGCCGCAACGCCGGAAGGCCCACCGCCAATGATGATAACGTCGGGCTGGCTCATTTGCCGCCCTCCCGATCCACCGCCAGCGGGGTCGCCAGACAGCCTTTGCTGATTTCGGCGAGCCTGGCGTTGCAATAAAATCCCTGACAGCGCCCCATCCCGGCACGCGTACGCCTGCGCAGGCCGCCGAAATCGCCCGGCGGCAACGCTGTTGTGAGCGTTGCCTCGATTTCACGACGCGTGACCATCTCGCAATGGCAAACGATCTCGCCATGGTTTTCGGTCTGCCAGTCACGCTGGCGGGATTCCGCCAGATTGGGCATGCGCACATCGGGGATGCACTTTTGCTGAAACTCCCCGCGTGACAACCCGCCATGAAGCTTGAGGGCGTGCTGGGCAAGGCCGAGAGCGGAGCTCAAACCCGTGGAACGGATGCCCCCTAGGGTGATGGCATTGTGCTCAGGCCGATCGATGACCCGATATTCCTTCTTGTCCGAGGCGGGGCGAAGCCCGGCATAAACGGCAGTGACCGGGATGTGCGCCAGGCCGGGCACAAGTTTCGTTCCGTGAGCGACCAGGGCGTCGAGCGTGTCGTGTTCAACGGTCGCACGGATACGGTCGTCCTGTTCTTCGGCGGTCGGGCCTACCAGGATATTGCCGAATGCGGTCGGACAGACGACAATTCCCTTGGTGATCTCGTTGGGTACCGGAAGAATGATTGTCTTGAGCTGCCGGGCCGCCGCCTTATCGAGCACCACGAACTGCCCCTTGCGCGGCCTGATCTGGAACTCAGGCGTGAAGCCCAGACGGGCATCGACGTGATCTCCGAAAAGTCCGGCCGCGTTGATGACCCATTTCGTTCGCACATCGCCACGATTGGTCTCGAGTGTCCACTCGCCATCGAATTCACCGGAAAGCAACTCGCATTGCCGCATGACCGCCGTACCAAGAGCGATGGCCTGGTTGACATAGGCAAGCGGTGCGGACCAGGGGTCGATGACGTGCTCGTCGAACACATGAAGCGCGGCGACGAGATTTCCAGAGAGTCCCGGCTCCACCTTCCGCGCTTCGGCGGCCGTCAGAAGGCGCAACCGATCGACGCCATTCTGCCTGCCCTGCTCGGCGATTTCCTCCAGCTTGATCGCTTCTTCCGGTGTCCAGGCGCACACGAGCGCGCCTGTCTCCACCAAAGGAAGGTTCATGCTTTCGTGAATGTCGAGGTATTCCTGACGACCGGCCTGAACCAGGGAGAGCTCCAGACTGTTCTTCGGTGCGTCAAAGCCCGTGTGAAGGATGGCGCTATTTGCCTTCGATGCCCCGGACAGGATGTCCGAACCTTTTTCGATCAGAATGACTTTCGCACCGGCAAGTGCAAAGCGCCGGGCAACGGCGCAGCCGACAACGCCCGCACCAATGATCGCGACATCGAAAAGTTCACCCGGAGTTTGGGATTGCTGAACGCACACGGTTCGATTTCCTACTGTTCAGTCACTTTATGACCGAACAGTAACAACCACATTTGCAAAATGTAAAGCCTCAAGGCCACATTTCCGTTATATTTTGTTCAAAACTCGAGATATTCCATTCATACGCGATGAAATTCGCTCCCGCCTCCAACCATGCGGGTCACCTCAACACATTAAAACACACAAAAATGACCGATCAGTCATTTTTGTGTGTTCAGCTCGCAGGAGAAGGACCCAATATCCAAATTTGGCGCTTCAGCGTCGCGGTCTTTGCCGAAGCGACGGCCCCAGACGCCGCAACTAAGCCAGTGGCAGCGCGTATCGAAATTTGCCTTCGAGCAAGCATCCGGAAGGGAACAACTGTTGCAATGATGACTAGGCGACGATCACTTCGATATTTGCAGCGCTCAACGACGCGGCAACCTGCGGCGTGGGCTGACGGTCCGTTACCAGATAGTCGACAGCGGCCAGAGGCACGACTTCAAAGACCGCCCGGCGGTCGAACTTCGAATGATCGGCGAGCACGATCAGTTTGTCGGAGCGCTCGATCATCGTTTTTGCGATTTCCGCCTCCTGCAGGTCAAAGTCCATCAGGGAACTGGAATCGATAGCCCCAACCGTAATGATTGCATAACGCGCCCGGAACTTCATAATCTGCTCCAGGGCAAGCGGACCGAGGCTTTCGCCGGCGTCCGCGCCATAAGCGCCGCCGATCAGGAAGACTTTGTGCGACGTGTTGCCGGAGACCGATGCCGCGATGCGATGTGAATTGGTGATCACCACCAGGTTTTGAAGGCGAGCCAGTTCTTCCGCCATCACGACCGTGGTCGTGCCAGTATCGATAAACACGGAATCGTCACTTCTAAGAAGACGTGCTGCCGCAATCGCAATCTTCTTCTTTGCCTCGTAATTCTCGGCCATGCGCGTTGCAAACGGACCTTCGTTTTCAGCAGTCTCGTTTGGCGCTCCGGCAGCCCGCGCTCCTCCATGGATTTTGCGGAGCTTTCCTTCGGCATCCATTTTGGTCAGGTCGCGCCGGATCGTCTCTCTGGACACACCGAGGCGTTCTGCCAGCTCTTCAACGGACATTTCGCGGGTCTGGTTGAGGATCTCGAAGATTTCTTCTTGCCGCAGAGAAGGTCGCAAGGGTCGTCCCTTTATTTCGCTGGTTGCGAGCGTTTCATGACGACGAAAGAACGGCTTCCGAACGCCATCGAAAGCAGGTCAAATCAAAACACATCACCTGACCACAGGTAGGGTAAAATGGTCATTCGGTCAACTTTGATTGACCTATCGGCCAGCGCAAAACTCTGCGATACCGCAAGATATAAGCTAACATCCTACATTTGTTGCAGTCTCCACCCTGGCAGGGCCGCAGACCAATAACCTCGTCGCCACAAAACTTGACACACCTCGCCCATCCGGGCGTTTCCAGCGCATCCGTTCCGCAAGGTTTCAGAATGATCGGCCGTCGCGGCACATGTTTGCACAGGCCCGACATTCCATCGCCTCGGCGCGCGATCACCTTCCGGAAACCGGACGACCAAAACCTCCCGGACAGGCATGGCCTGTCCGGGAGGTCGATTTCCGGGCGCTGCGCTGAGCGTTTATACCGCCATCGGCGTGATCCAGCGCGGATCGGTACTTTCGGCGCTATCCACCACCGCCTCCACGAAGGCCACACCCTTCAGACCGTCATAGGCGAGCGGAATGTTGCGACCGATAGCCCCCGGCTCGCGTCCCGCCCTGCGGGCGCGGATCGCTTCCGCAAAGCCGGCATAGAGATTGGCGAAGGCCTCCAGATATCCTTCCGGGTGGCCGGGCGGGGTGCGGGTGCGCACCTTTGCGTCTTCGGAAAGATCGTCCGCGCCCCGCTTGATGGTCTGCACACGCCCGTTAAGCGGTGTATAGACGAGTTCGTTCGGCTGTTCCTGAAACCATTGCAGCGAGCCGGTCGCGCCGAATACCCGCAGACGCACGCCGTTGGAGTTGCCCAGCGCCACCTGCGACGACCACAGGAGGCCCCGCGCCCCGCCTTCATAGCGCATCATCACATGGGCATTGTCATCCAGCGCCCGCCCCGCCACGAAGGTGGCGAGATCGGCGGTGAGGGACTGCAATTTCAGCCCGGTGACGAAACCGGCCAGATGATAGGCATGCGTGCCGATATCGCCGATGGAACCGCCGCGGCCGTTCTTCTTCGGGTCGGTGCGCCACGCCGCCTGCGCATTGCCCTGCTGCTCGATGGCGGTCGCCATCCATTCCAGCGGATATTCCACCTGCACGGTGCGAACCTCGCCGATCTCGCCAGCCGCCACGCGCGCACGGGCTTCATGCACCATCGGATAACCGGAATAGGTGTAGGTCACCCCAACGAAGCGGCCGCTTTCCCGCGACAGCTTTTCCAGCGAGATGGCG
The DNA here is from genome assembly GCF_029840625.1 of Agrobacterium sp. GD03872. Classification (NCBI taxonomy): domain Bacteria; kingdom Pseudomonadati; phylum Pseudomonadota; class Alphaproteobacteria; order Hyphomicrobiales; family Rhizobiaceae; genus Agrobacterium; species Agrobacterium sp. GD03872. Next base: position 363,967 of record NZ_JAOCCY010000001.1, on the reverse strand, counting down.
TCTTCAAGCGTCGCGGTCAGCGGTTTTTCGCAAATCACGTCGAAACCGGCCTCAATCAGCGCCTTCGCGATCGGGTAGTGGGTGAAATTCGGTGTGCAGATTGCAACCGCATCGACACGATCCTCGCGGCCAGCCTCGCCGGCGATCAATTCCTGATAGCTGCCATAGCTTCGGGCCGGGTCGAGCCCCTCATTGATCGCAAAGGTGCGGCCCCTTTCGGGATCGACATCGAAGGCCCCGGCCACAAGCACCCATTTGCCATCAAGGCGTGCGGCAAGACGATGAATATTGCCGATATAGGCGCCCTGGCCACCGCCGATCATGCCCAGACGAAGTGGTCTTTCGATAGTCATTGTTCCTCCAGCCCCAGCATGGCGCGGTTGGCGTTGCGGTTCGCACCGGATTTGACGAAATCGTCAAAGGCGCGGTCCGAGACGCGGATGATGTGATCGGCGATGAAACGCGCGCCTTCAGACGCACCGTCCTCCGGATTTTTGACGAAACATTCCCACTCCAGCACCGCCCAGCCATCAAAGCCGTAGGTTGTGAGCTTCGTGAAGATCGCCCCGAAATCGATCTGCCCGTCGCCCGGGCTGCGGAAGCGGCCGGCCCGTTTGGACCAGGGCTGATAGCCGCCATAGGCGCCGGACTTTCCGTCGGGACGGAACTCGGCATCCTTGACGTGGAAGGTCTTGATCCGGTCGTGGTAATGGTCGATGAAAGCCAGATAATCCATTCCCTGCAGAACCAGATGCGAGGGATCATACATCAGGTTCGCCCGGGGATGCTCCTTGACCCTGTCGAGAAACATCTCCCAGCTATGGCCGTCATGCAGGTCTTCGCTCGGGTGGATTTCGTAGCAGACATCCACGCCATGGGCGTCGAAATCATCGAGGATCGGCGTCCAGCGGCGGGCAAGCTCGTCAAAACCTTCCTCCACCAGCCCTTCCGGCCATTGCGGATAGGGATAAAGATAGGGCCATAAAAGCGCACCGGGAAAGGTCACATGGCGGTCGATGCCGAGACGTTTCGAGGCGCGGGCGGCAAAGCGCAGTTGTTCCTCGGCCCATGCCCGACGCTTTGCGGGATTGCCGCGCACATGCTCGGGCGCAAAACTGTCCATGATCGCGTCATGGGCGGGATGCACCGCCACAAGCTGCCCGGTGATGTGGGAGGCCAGCTCGGTGATCTCCAGCCCGTGCTCGCCGAGCATGCCTTTCAGATCGTCGCAATAGGCATCGCTTTCCGCCGCCTGTTTCATGTCGATCAGGCGCGTATCCCAGGTGGGAATCTGCACCCCTTTGAAGCCCTTGTCCGACGCCCATTGCGCCAGCGAGGCAAGCGAATTGTAGGGCGCCTCATCCGCGGCGAACTGCGCCAGGAAGACGCCCGGCCCCTTGATGGTCCGCATCATCTTATTCCTCCAGCTTTTTCGCCGGCACCGGCGCGTCGTCATAACCGCCATAGACCGATTGATCGAAGGGGATCACGGCGCCCGTCATCATGCCGCTATCGTCGGATGCCATCCACAGGATGGCGCGGGCCACTTCGAGCGGATCGAGGATGCGCCCGAACGGCTTGGCCGCCGCCGCGCGGTCAATGAAATCGGGATCGCCGGTCTCGGAGAGGACGAGCTTGCGCTCGTGATCGGAGTTCATCCAGCCGATGTCGAGCTGGTTCACATGGATACGATGACGCATCAGTGAAAAGCCGGCATGGCGGGTGACGGTGGCAAGCGCGCCTTTTGATGCCGCATAAGGCGCAAGGAACGGCTGGCCTGTCAGACCCGACATCGATCCGACATTAACGACACGGCCCTCGATCCCCTCGCGGATCATCACTTTTGCCGCATCCTGAATGAGAAAGAATGGCGCACGCGTATTGACCGCGAACATCCGGTCGAAAAGCTCGGGCGTCGTGTTGAGCATATTGCCGCGATCCGTCAGGCCCGCCGCATTAACGAGGATATCGACCCGCCCGAAGCGTTTGTCCGTCGCCGGAATGATGCCCCGGACGTCATCGATATCGCCGAGATCGGCCGCCACCATCTCGACCGGCACGCCTGATTTCTGCGTGATGGCATCCGCGACCGCCTGTCCCTTTTCGACGCCGCGCCCAACAATGACGATTCCCGCCGCGCCCGCCTGCGCAAACACCTGCGCAACGGCTGCGCCCAGCCCCTGGGTTCCGCCGGTAATAACGGCGATCTTTCCTTCAATACGGTTCATTTCACGACCTCATATCCAGCGGCGTCCATCACGCGCAGTAATTCCCTGTGCCCCTTTCGGGCCATGTCCAGCGGTGGGTTCCTGATCGGGTCCTGCTCGGCCTCGACCACGAACCAGCCCTCGTAACCTTTCGACGCCAGCGCCTTGACGATCGCCTCGAAATCCAGGCTGCCATCGCCCGGCACGGTAAAGGCGCCCTTGATGACGGCATCGAGGAAACTCTCCCGGCTGCTGTCCAGCCCGCCAATAATCTCACGCCTGATATCCTTGGTGTGGACATGGGTAATGCGTGCATGGTGGTTTTCGATGACACGCATGACATCGCCGCCCGCAAAGGCCATATGCCCGGCATCAAACAGCAGCGGAACGGAGGAGTGCTTCATGAAGAGATCGAGTTCCGGCTCGGTCTCCACCACGGCCGCCATGTGGTGATGGTAAGAAATAGGCATGCCCTTCGCCGCGCACCAGTCGGCAAAGTCGGACATCTTGCGGCCATAGGCCGCCATGCCGGCCTCGTCGAGCCGGGGCTTCGTGGCAAGCGGGGCCGAGCGCACGCCCTGAATGGAGTGCGCCGTTTCGCCATAAACAATGCAGGGCGCACCGGCGGCGATGAAGAATTCCATCTGCTGCGCGATACGGTCTTTCTCCACCTCTATATCGCCATCCAGCAGCAGCCCGGAGAACCAGCCACCACACACCGATATGCCGTAGCGGTCGAGGATCGGCCCAAGCTCCGCCATATCCATCGGGAAGCGGCGTCCGGTCTCCATTCCGGTAAAGCCGGCTTCGCTTGCCTGCCTCAGGCATTCCTGAAGGCTCACATCATCGGAAAGCTCGGCAAGATCGTCATTCCACCAGGCAATCGGCGCGATACCAAGTCTTGCTTTCATCTCAGATCCCCACTCGCTGCGCCTTGCGGATGTTTTCCTGCGCGGCGCGGGCGGCACGCACAGTCTCGAAGCTGGAGACGGAGGGAACACCGACATCCCAATCGGCATCGCCCGGAACCCATTTCCACGCATCGGAAACGATGGAGATGACGGTAACGCCATCATTGCCCTGCGCCCAGATCATCGCGTCTTCAAGATCGGCAAGGCTCTCCGCCTTGCGCGCATGGGCGCCCATCGCTTGCGCATGCTTGACGAAATCGACATGCAGCGGATTTTCCCGGTCCGCCACACGGCAATCGGTCAGCAGGTTGTTGAAGCCGGGAACACCCTTGGCCTGCTGCAGACGGTTGATGACAGCATAGCCGCCATTATCGCAGACCACCACGATCATCCGGTGCCCGGTGAGCGCGGCCGAATAAATATCCGAGTTCATCATCATGTAGGTGCCGTCCCCCAGCATGACGATTGGAACACCGCCGGTGCCGCCCGGTCCTTCCTGCGCCATGGAGCAGCCCCAGCCGGCCGCTATTTCATAACCCATGCAGGAAAAACCGAATTCGCAATCGAACGTATTCGGGTTCTTGACCCGCCAGCCCTTGGTCACCTCACCCGGTGTTCCGCCCGCTGCCGCGATCAGCGTATCTTCGGGCCGCGCAACCCGGTTCAGAACCCCGACCACCTGCGCATAAGAGGGAACCGGCGCATTGGTGACCCGCTGGTGTTCGTCCAGCAGATTGTCCCATTCGGCGAACAGGGTTTTGGCCCGCTGCATATGCGCAGTATCGACCTTGTAGGCGCCAAGCGCGTGGTCCAGCTCATCGATCGTCTCGAGCGCATCGCCGACGACGGAAAGCGCCCGGTGCTTGACCGCATCGAAGCGGGCGGCATTGATGGAAATGAACTGCGCGTCGCGGGAGAAAGCCGTCCAGGAACCCGTGGTGAAATCCTGAAGCCGGGTACCGATCGCCAGCACGACATCCGCCTCTTTAGCCAGCGCATTCGCCGAGGTTGATCCGACAATGCCGATAGGCCCGGCATGGACCGGATGGTGATGGGTGAGCGCGCCCTTGCCGGCGATGGTTTCGACCACGGGAATGCCGCGCTTTGCAGCGAAATCGGCAAGGCGCTCTGCCGCCAGCGAATAACGCACGCCGCCGCCGGAAATGATGAGCGGATATTTCGCCTGCGCCAGCAGTCGGGCGGCGGCCGCCACGGCGTCACGGTCCGGACGCGGGCGCGGGATTTTCCAGACCTTCGGTTCGAAGAAGACCGCCGGATAATCGAAAGCGATTTCCTGCGTATCCTGCGCAAGACCGATGAAAGCCGGGCCGCAATCGGCCGGATCGAGCATGGTGGCGACCGCCTGCGGCAGCGATTGCAGCAATTGTTCCGGCAGCACGATCCTGTCCCAGTAACGCACCACGGATTTGAACGCGTCATTGACGGTCAATGTCGGATCGCCGAAATGCTCGACCTGCTGCAGAACCGGGTCCGGTAGACGGCTTGCAAATGTATCGCCGGCGAGAAGCAGGACGGGAAGACGGTTGGCCATGGCAACGCCGGCGGCGGTCACCATGTTCAGCGCCCCCGGCCCGATCGATGTCGCGGCGACCATGATCTGCCTGCGCCTTTTTGCCTTGGCAAAACCGATTGCGGCAAGCGCCATGGATTGTTCGTTCTGCCCACGCCATGTCGGCAACTGGTCCTGCACCGTCTCCAGAGCTTCGGAAAGGCATGTGACATTGCCATGCCCGAAAATCGCGAAGACGCCCGCGAACAGCGGAACGCGCTCTCCGTCGATCTCGGTAAACTGGTTGCACAGGTAACGTACTAGCGCCTGAGCCATGGTCAGGCGTAAGGTCTTAGCGGTCATCTCGCCTCCTCCTGCGGATGGTTGTTGATATGTTTTTGGAATGCATATTGACAAATTCAACACTTTGCAATGATTATTGCCAAATACCTCGGGAGGAAAATTTCAATGCTGAGAATTGCAGTGCTTGGCGTGGGCCGTATCGGCCGCATGCATGCGGAAAACATCGTCGCCCATCCACGGGCGACACTGGCTGGTGTCTTTGATGTATACGAGCCCTCGGCGAAAGAAATCGCCGAAAAGCTTGATGTAACGAGGTTCGAGTCGGCGGAAGCGGTCTTCGCTTCGCCTGCGGTCGACGCCGTACTGATCGCCACCTCGACGCCCACCCATGCGGATCTGCTGGAGAAGGCGGTTGCGGCGGGAAAACCCGTCCTTTGCGAGAAGCCCATCGATCTCTCCCTCGACCGCGTCAATGCCTGCGCAACAAAAATTGCCGGCAGCAAGGTGCCGATCATGCTCGGCTTCGTCAGACGTTTCGACAGCGGACATCGCGCCGTGCGCGAGGCGGTCGAGAACGGAACGATAGGCGAATTGCATCAGGCCGTCATCACCTCGCGCGATCCGGGCATGGCGCCCGCCGCCTATATCGAAATGTCGGGCGGAATTTTCCGCGACATGACGATCCATGATTTCGACATGGCCCGCTTCATTCTGGGTGAGGAGATCGTGCAAGTCTCGGCCACCGGTTCGCGGCTGGTCGACCCGGCGCTGATGGAGAAGTGCGGTGACTACGACACCGTCACCGTGGTGCTGAAGACCGCTTCAGGCAAACAATGCACGATCAGCAATTCGCGGCGCGCGGTTTATGGCTATGACCAGCGGGTGGAGGCCTTCGGAAGTGCCGGCATGGCGATTTCCGAAAACCGGACGCTCAATCACCTGCGTCTCCACACGGAAAGCGGCACCGACCGGGCAGCACCGCTGATGAACTTCTTCATCGACCGTTATGCCGATGCCTTCGCAGCGGAAATCAGCGCCTTTGTCGATGCGGTGGAACAGGACAAGGCGCCGGAAGTGGGCTTTGAAGACGGCCGCCTGGCATTGCTTCTCGCCGAAGCGGCAATCCGTTCCGCCGCGGAAGGGCGCACCGTCAACACAAGCGAGATCGGGTAAGCCATGTACGCGAATTTTGGACTTTTCATAAACGGTCGCTGGCTTGCCGGCGCCGCGACGGGCGAAGTTGTTTCTCCGGTCAGCGGCGCAATTCTTGGCGAGGTGACGCTTGCCACCGCCCGCGAGACCCGTGATGCGATTGATGCGGCGGCGGCGGCCCTTCCGAAGCTGCGCGCCATGGGCGGCTTTGCACGCGCCGAGGCGCTGCATCGGGCCGCCGACGAAATGTTGCACCGCGCCGATGAGGGTGCAAGAATGATCTCGCTGGAGACCGGCAAACCGATTGCCCAGGCGGGCCGCGAATGGACGCTTTCCTGCGACCAGTTCCGCTGGTTTGCCGAAGAAGCGCGCCGCATCTATGGCCGCATCGTCGACAGCCGGGTGCCCGGCGGCCGGTTTGAGGTAACCCGCGAAGCCGTCGGCATCGTCGGCGCTTTCACCGCCTGGAATTTCCCGGCCGCGCTTCCGGCGCGTAAGCTCGCCCCGGCGCTCGCCGCCGGCTGCCCCGTCGTTCTGCGCCCCTCATCCCAGACACCGGGCGTCGCCATGGTCATGATCGATTGCCTGAGAGCAGCCGGTCTTCCCGATGGCGCCGTCAATCTGGTTGTCGGCTCGACCGCCGATACCTATGGTCCGATCATGGCGGACAAGCGCGTGCGCAAGGTCTCGCTGACGGGCTCCACCCGGGTCGGCCAACAAATGATCCGTGACGCCGCTGAGACCGTGAAGAAGGTGTCGATGGAACTGGGCGGCAATGCGCCCCTCATCATTTATGACGATGCGGATCTCGACAATGCGCTCGATCTTGCCGTGCCGACCAAATTCGCCAATTGCGGCCAGGTCTGCGTGACGCCGGATCGCATCTTCGTTCACGATAGCCTGCACGACGCATTCGTCGACGGTTTCGTGGCCCGCGCGGCGAAAATCAGGCTCGGTGACGGGCTTGATCCCGATACCGGCATGGGTCCGCTCATCAATGGCGGTCGTCTTGAAGAGATCGAGGCCGTGGTCGCCGACGCCGTGCGCGCCGGCGCAAAAATCGCCCATGGCGGCAAGCGCCCAACGCACCTGAACCACGGCTTCTTTTTCGAACCCACCGTGCTGACCGGCGTGACGGATAAGATGAAGGTTTTTGCCGAAGAAAATTTCGGTCCGATTGCCGCAATCACCCGTTTCAGCACCGAGGACGAGGTTCTGGAGCGGGCCAACGCCTCCGACATGGGCCTTTCCGCCTATGCCTTCACCCGGTCCCCGGACAGGGCACGGCGAACGGTAGCGGCACTGAAATCCGGCATGGTCGGCATCAACAGTTTCGCGCTCGCCGCATCCGAAGCGCCTTTCGGCGGCACCAACCATTCCGGCATGGGGCGCGAGGGCGGTATAGAAGGGATAAGCGATTATCTCGAAACCAAACTCGCCCAGATCGTCTTTTAGAGCATTTCCAGTAAAAGTGCGCAGCGGTTTTACGTCCGGAAAATGCGGAAAAACAAAGGTCTAGAGCACATCCGACGATTCCGTTTACGTGCTCTAGCGACAGACATTCTTGCAGGAGAATCCCATGCGGAAAAACAAATTGAAGGAAATCTGGGCCGAGGGGCGTCCGGTGCTGCATGGCTGGCTGTCGATTGCCAGCCCGTTCAGCGCCGAAATCATGGCGGCGCAGGATTACGACGCCATCTCCATCGACATCCAGCACGGCGCAGTCGATTACAAGGATGTGCTTGGCATGTTCCAGGCGATGCGCGCCTCCAACAAGGTGCTGATGGCGCGGGTGCCATGGCTCGATGCGGCGTGGATATCGAAGGTTCTGGATGCGGGCGCCTATGGCATCATCTGCCCGATGATCAACAACCGGGCGCAAGCCGAGCAATTTGTTCGTTACATGCGCTACCCGCCGCTCGGGGAGCGCAGCTTCGGCCCCACCCGCGCCATTTACGCCGCCGGCGGCAATTATGCCGCGGAAGCCAATGACGAGATCCTCGCCTTTGCGATGATCGAGACGGCGGAGGCCATGGACAATCTCGAGGAGATCGCCTCCACCCCCGGCCTCGACGGGATTTATGTCGGCCCCGCCGATCTCAGTTTCTCGCTTTCGAAAGGGCAATTGACACCCGCCTTCGACCGGGAAGAGCCTGAAGTCATCGACGCCATCAAGCGCATCCTCGACGCCTGCCACCGCAACGGCATCAAGGCGGCCCTCCATTGCGGCACGGCGGATTACGCAGCCCGTGCGGTGGAATGGGGCTTCGACATGACGACCGTATCCGGCGATTCACGGCTTCTCGCCGCCGCAGCGACGGAATCGACCGCGACCTGGCGCAGGCTGGTGGAAAAGACCGCCAAAAAAACCGATGGAAAAGGGGGGTATTGAATGCCGAACCTTCTCGTGGCCGGAAAACTTCATCCTTCCGGCGAAGCGATGCTGCGCGATCTGCCGTCCCTCGGCTTCTCCGTCCGCTATATCGAGGATGTTTCCGAAGCCTCCTATGCGCCCTTCATCGAGGAGGCGGATGCTATCGTCATCCGCACGCAACCGCTCTCGGCCGCCACCATTGCCAGGGCCGGACGGCTGAAAGTGGTATCCCGCCATGGGGTGGGTTACGATAGCGTCGATCTTGCCGAACTCAACCGCCGCAACATCGCGCTCACCATCGTCGGCGACGTCAATTCCGTCTCCGTTGCCGAACATGCGATGATGCTGCTGCTGGCGGCGGCAAAGCGGGCCATACTCGCCGACCGCGCGGTCCGTGAAGCGGGAGAGTGGAGTTGGCGAAACAGGCTGGAACAGCAGGAAATATCCGGCAAGAACCTCCTGATCCTCGGTTATGGCCGGATCGGGCGGCATCTTGCCAGAATGGCGTCGGGTTTCGGCATGCATATCCGCGCCTACGACCCCTATCTCCTGCAAGCGGGATGGCCCGAGGGACCGACAAGACCCGTATCACTGGAAGAAGGCCTGCCCTGGGCCGATTATATTTCCGTGCATATTCCCAAAGGACCAAACCCGGCCATCGGGGCCGCCGAAATCGCCCTGATGAAACGCGGCGTCGTTCTGTCCAATACGGCGCGCGGCGGCGTTGTCTGTGAAAAGGCGCTCAGCGAAGCGCTCGCCTCGGGTCATGTCGGCGCCGCCGGGCTTGACGTCTTCGATGACGAGCCGCCGGAAAGCTCCTCGCCGCTGCTATCGCAGTTCAATACCGTCCTGTCGCCGCATATTGCCGGGCTTACGGCGGAATGCGGGGAGAGGATGGCCATCGCGTCCATCCAGAACGCCGTCAATTACCTGAAAGGGACGATCGATCCCGGCCTCATCGTCAATCCGGAATTTGCTCATGTCTGAAAAACCCGTTCTCCGCGTCGGCCTCATCGGCACCGGCTTCATGGGCAAGGCCCATGTCTTCGGTTTCGCCTCCGCCCAGAAGGTCTTCGACCTTCCCTACCGGATCGAACTGCATACCGTTGCCGACATCACCGAAGACGCAGCCGCACGGGCAGCTGCGGATTTCGGCTTTGCCCATTCCACGGCGGACTGGCGCAGCATCATCGCCGATCCGGATATCGACCTCGTCGACATCACCGCGCCAAACGCCCTGCACAAGGAGATGGCGCTTGCCGCCATTGCCGCCGGCAAACATGTCTATTGCGAAAAGCCGCTGGCGCCGCTTGCCGCGGATGCCGGCGAGATGGCCGCAGCCGCGGCTGCGCGCGGCGTCAAAACGCAGGTGGGCTTCAACTATCTCTGCAATCCCATGCTGCGGCTGGCACGGGAAATGGTGGCCGCAGGCGAACTCGGCAAGATACGCGGTTATCGTGGCCTGCACGCCGAGGACTACATGGCCGACGCCGCAGGCGCCTTCACCTTCCGCCACGATCCGGCCGGCGGCGGCGCGCTTGCCGATATCGGCTCCCACGCGCTTGCGACAGCTGAATTCCTGCTCGGCCCGATAACCCAGGTGATGGGCGATTGCGTGACGCTGATTGCCGAGCGGCCGGATGGCAGGGGCGGCAAACGCAAGGTGGAAGTGGACGATGTGGGCCGCGCCTTCCTGCGTTTCGCCAATGGCGCGCAGGGCTCGGTCGAAGGCAACTGGATCGCCACCGGCCGCAAGATGCAGCATGATTTCGAAATCTATGGCGACAAGGGTGCGCTTTATTTCACGCAGGAGCGCTTCAACGAGCTGCATTTCTATTCGGCCGCCGACCCGGCCGGCCGCCGCGGCTTCCGCCGGATCGAGGCTTCGCCCGATCACGTGCCCTATGGCCGCTTCTGCGTCGCACCCGGCCATCAGCTCGGATTCAACGACCTGAAAGCCATCGAAATCGAAGGTTATCTTCGGGCAATCGCGGGACAGACACCAGAGCCTTTCGGCTTCGCTGCCGGCCTGCGCATCCAGCGGCTGGTCGAGACGATCCAGCGCTCGTCATCGGCACGGCAATGGATGGATGTCGCTGCCTGAAATCCCGGATTAAGCGGCGGGCTGCGGACCTTCATGCCACTTGGAAAACCGCAATAAATATTGCAAGATCATGCCATGAAGCAACAACCGCAGCCCGTCGACCCTCCGAAAGATTACGAAGAACTGATCCGCCTCATCCATGATCGTCATGATCAGATGAGCAAGACCTATCAGCGGATCTCCGTCTATCTGACGCAGAACCCCAATGAAGTCGCCGTGCATTCGGTCAATACCATTGCCGAGCGGCACAATATCCACGCCTCCAGTTTCGTGCGGTTTGCGCAGTCGCTGGGCTACAAGGGTTTCAAGGAGCTGCAGGCGCTGTTCCAGAAACGGCTGGCGACGGCGGCTCCAGGTTTCGAGGCACGCGTGCGCGCGCTCGACGATGAATTGCAAAGCCGCGAGGACCGTTCGGAATATGGTTTCCTTCACGATCTTGTCGTCAGGGATATCGCCTCGCTACAGGACCTGCTCGAACGCATCAGCGCCGAGCAGCTCGGCACCGCCGCCGATCTGATCGAGGCCGCCGGCACCGTCTATCTCGTCGGCCAGCTGCGCTCCGCACCGGTGGCGGAACTGCTGCGTTACATTCTCACCATGCTCGGCAAGCAATGTATCCTTCTCGATCCGGGTGGCGGGCTCGCCACCCATATGGCGCGGACGATGAAGACCGGTGACGTGCTGATCGCGGTGTCGTTCCGATTTTACGCGACGGAAGTGGTGAATATCGTCGAGGAGGCGGAAAAGATCGGTGTGCCGACCGTAGCGATATCCGACAGTACCCTGTCGCCGCTGGCAAAATCGGCAAAGGTCCTGTTTTCGGTCCCCGAGCACGATTACAGCTTTTCCCGGTCTCTGGCCGCGCCGATGTGCCTTGCGCAGGCTCTGGCCGTCGCCGTTGCCGCGCGTGTTCAGAAGAACGAAACAGCGCCGCGCATTCCGACGGTGACCGGCCTCTAGGCACCCACACTCAAAGCCCTGTCACGCCGTCCCAGATCAGCTTCACCGCCACCAGCGCCACGGACACATAGGTCAGCGGATAAAAGATCGAGGCGCGCATGTGGCGCACCGTCCAGGCGCCGAGCCATGTGGAGACGATAGCCAACGGCACCATCAGGGCGGCGCGGCCGAGATTTTGCGCGCCGAAACCGCCGAGAGCCGCATAGGGCACGAGTTTCAGCACATTGGTGATGGCAAAGAACATCACATTGGTGCCGGTGAAAACCTTCGGGTCCATACGAAGCGGCAGCAGATAGACCTGCAGCGGCGGCGCGCCGGCATGGGCGACAAAGCTGGTGTAACCCGCAAGCAGGCTCCAGAAGCGTCCCGCCATCGGCCGCTCCTTCGCAACCGTCACCAGGACGCCCCTTGAAAGCACGACGCGCAGCACGAACACGGCCGAGACAAGGCCGACGATCAGGCGCACCACGGCATCCGAGGTGATCTCGGCGGTCATCCATCCGAGCCCGATGCCGACGACGGCCGCCGGCAGAAGCTGTCGCATGATCCGCCAGTCGACCCAGTTGCGCCAGGCCGCCACGCCGACCATGTCCATGACCACCAGAATGGGCAGCAGGATGGCGGCCGCCGTAACCGGCGACATCACCAACGCCATCAGCGGCACACCGAGCAGGCTCATGCCGCCGAGCCCGCCCTTGGAAAGCCCGACCAGCACGACGGCGAGCACGGTGACGCCCAATTCCAGAGGAGAGTTGAAAAGGTTCAAGTACATCTCCTCGGCATCGCCGCCGGCACCCCCTTCGGGGCACCGCGCGCATGGATATCAGCCCTTCCGGAGCCGGGCTTTTTGACGGTAGACATCAGCAACGACCGCGCTGACGATGATCAGTCCCTTGACGATCTCCTGATAATAAGCATCCACGCGCAGGAATGTGAAGCCGGACATCATCAGGCCGAGGATCACCGTGCCGATGACGGTGCCGAAAATGCGGCCCCGGCCGCCCGAGAGCGAAGTACCGCCGATGACCGCCGCGGCGATGGCGTCCAGTTCGTACATCATGCCCATGCCGGCCTGCGCCGTTTCCGCGCGGGCGGCGGTGACAATGCCGGCGAGGCCTGCGAGCAGGCCGGCAATGGCATAGACCTTGACCAGATGCAGCTGGACATTGATGCCGGACACCCGGGCCGCCTGCATGTTCGCGCCGATCGCATAGGTGAACTTGCCATAGCGTGTATAACGCAGGGCAATGTGGAAGGTGACGGCGACAAGCAGGAAAATGACGACCGGCCATGCGCCCGAGCCGATCGAGGCGAAGCTTTCGGTCGGAAAGGAGATCGGCTGGCCCTTCGTATACCACTTGGCGATGCCGCGTGCGGTGACCATCATGCCGAGCGTGGCGATGAAGGGCGGTATTCCCGTGACCGCGATGAGCGTGCCGTTGACGATGCCGGCGATCAGGCCGAGACCGAGGCCGACGGCCAGCGGCACCACCACGGGCATATCGGTCAGCGCCGGATAGATCGCTCTGGCAAAATCGCTGCTCTGGGCGAAACTCATGGCGATCATGGCCGTCATCGCCACCACCGACCCCGAACTGAGATCGATGCCGCCGGTGATGATGACCTGGGTGACGCCGACGGCGATGATGCCGACGACGGAGACCTGCAGGATCATGATTGTCAGGCGCTGCGGGCTCGCTAGAAAACTCTGCCCCTGCACGAACCATCCAAGCAGTTCGAAGACCAGGGCGACGCCGATCAGCACGGTCAGAATGTTCAGCTCCTGCGGCAGCTTTCGTCTTTTCGTTTCGACCGGCTCGGTCTGTACGCTATCCATAATTTTTCCCTCCCCGGCGTTTCCGCCGTTGCGGCCTAGCGGGCCGCCAGTTCCATGATTTTGACTTGGTCCGCTTCGGCACGGTCGAGAATCCCGGTCATGTGCCCCTCATGCATCACGAGGATCCGGTCCGACATGCCGAGGACCTCCGGCAGCTCCGAAGAGATCATGATGACGGCGACGCCCTCCTTCGCCAGATTGGAAATCAGCCGGTGGATTTCCGCCTTGGCGCCCACATCGATGCCGCGTGTCGGCTCATCCAGAATAAGGATCGCAGGTTTCGTCAAAAGCCAGCGGGCGATCAGCACCTTCTGCTGGTTGCCGCCGGACAGGTTTTCGATACGCTCCTCGAGATCGGGCGTCTTGATGCGCAGCGCCTTCTTCATGTCATTGCACAGAACCGTCAGCCCGCGCTCATCGACACAACCCATCGTTACGTGGCCATTCCGGAGGGCTGCGATCTGCATGTTTTCGAGAATAGAGAGCGGCAGAAAACAGCCGGTTGCCTTGCGGTCTTCGGTCAGCAGCGCCATGCCCTCGCGCATCGCATCCGTCGGCGAACGGATCGTGACCGGAGCGCCGTTGATGCGAATTTCCCCCTCGCTTGCCGGCGCCACCCCGAAAATCGCCTCGGCGACGTTGGAACGGCCTGAGCCTACCAGCCCCGCAAGGCCGAGGATTTCGCCGCGATGCAGATCGAAGGAAATACCGCGGAAAACGCCGGACAAGCCGAGATCACGGACCTCGAGAACCACGTCGCCGATCGATGCCTCCTGCTTGGGAAACATGTTGGTGATCTCGCGTCCGACCATCATTCTGATGATGTCATCGCGCGTGACATCGCTGCTCGCATGGGTTCCGACATATCGCCCGTCGCGGAACACCGAAAACTCGTCGGCGATCTCGAACAGCTCGTTCATCTTGTGGGTGATGTAGACGATGCCGATATTGCGGGACCGCAGGTCGCGGATGATATCGAAGAGATGCGCGACCTCTGATTCCGTCAGGGCCGATGTCGGCTCATCCATGATCAGCACGCTGGACTGGTAACTGACGGCCTTGGCGATTTCGACCATCTGCCGCTGCGCCACCGTCAGCGTGCTGACCTCCGCCGCCGGATCGATATTGATCTTCAGCTGGTTAAACAGCGCCTGCGTATCGGCAAGCATTTTTGCATGGTCTATCAGGCCCAGACGGTTTTTCGGCTCGCGGCGGATCCAGATGTTCTCCGCCACGGTCATCCAGTCCATCAGCGCCAGTTCCTGATGGATCATGGCGATGCCGCGCTCCAGCGCATCGCGCGGGCTTTTGAGACGGACATCCTTCTCCCCGCAGCCTGACAGTGCCGGCATCCGGGCTGTAAATCCCGGCGATGATCTTCATGAGCGTCGACTTGCCGGCGCCATTTTCGCCCATCAGCGCATGCACGGAACCGGGGCGCAGGCGGAACTGCACATCATCCAGCGCAACGACTCCCGGAAATTCCTTCCGCACCCCCTCGATTTCGAGAAGATAAGGTCCGATGGTCTGCTTGAAGCGCTCGATCGCCTCTAAGGTGGTCGTGGAAATCATATCTCACCCGTCCTTTATCCGGCCGCCGGCCGGGCCATGATTTGCAGCGCCGGCGACCGGGACAAGGCCCCGGCCGCCAGCCGCAAATCAGTTGCTGGACTTGTATTGAGCGACATTGGCGGGGGTAACGAGCTCGAAGGGCACGTCCACCTTCTGCTCGAATTTTTCGCCACGCGCGATTTTGAGGACGGTCTCGAGAGAGCCTTCGCCCTGCCCCTTGGCGGACTGGTAGACCGTGACGTCGAGGTCGCCCGCTTCCATGGCCGCCAGCGCGTCCTGCGTTGCGTCAACACCCGCGACAATGACATCCTTCATGCCGACACCGGAGGATTTCAGCGCCTGGATCGCGCCGAGCGCCATCTCGTCATTGTTTCCAAGCACGATGGTCGGTTTCATTCCCGATGTGATCCAGTTGGTCATCAGGTCCATGGCCGGGGTGCGCATCCAGTTAGCGGTCTGCGCGTCCAGCAGCTTGATGTTTTTGCAGGCATCGCTTTTGAGGACACGTTCGGCTGCCGCGGTGCGGCCACGCTGACCGGTGGTGCCGAGCTGGCCCATGAGAATGACGGCATCGCCCTTGCCGGCGGCAAGCTTGCAGACCTCGGTCGCCTGCAATTCACCGGCCTGCTCCTCATTGGAGCCGACCCATGCCTGCTTTTCCGGGAATTTTTCCATATTGGCCGGCAGCATGTTCACAAAAACCAGCGGAATGCCCGCCTGATCGGCGATCTTCGACATGGCCTTGCCGGAATCCGCATCCACCAGCATGGTGATGATACCGTCGACACCGGCGGCAACGAAATTTTCGATCTGCGACTGCTGCCGGGCAATATCGCCCTGCGCATCTTCCATCTGGACTTCGACGCCGAGGTCCTTGGCGTGGCGCTGGATATTGTGACGCAACACGGTCAGGTAGTTATCATCGAAGAGCGACATTGCCACACCGATCTTCTCGGCATGGGCGGCGCTTGCCATCAGGGCGCAGAATGCGGTTGTGACTGCGATTTTCTTGATCACGAGATTTTCTCCTCCTCTTTTCCCCGCACGTACGAATGTGTGCGACCACGCAAACCGGGGCTGCCGGCCATCTCCAGGGCATGACTTCGCCTTGACGGATGCAGCAGCACAATCCGCCTCAAGCGAGGTCATGTCCTTTCGATCAGCCGAAACGGCAGCACTGTTTGCGCGCAGCTTGAGTGCCGCGCTCGTCTCTCCCATGCGGCCGGCATTTTCCGGCTGCAGTTTCAACATAACGGGATGAAACAGGATTCGCAACAAAAATTGCAGAATTTTTATACAGCAATAAAATTTCCAAAATTCTATTCGCAGACCTGGGGCCATTATCCACCCGGAAGATGGGCGAAGGATTGCCAGGACCCGGATGCCTACGGCTTCGCGGGCCGCACCGGGCGACTAGAGCGTTATCGCATTTCCGGACGGAAAACCGGGAGCCACTTCTTCTCGAAATGCTCCATGTTCCTTTTGGGGAAGAGCCGATGAAAGCGGCGTCGGCATGCCGCAGAAACTCACTCGACGAAAACCCGCACGCTCGAAGCGCGGCCATCGGCATCGATCACCGTGAGGGTGGAAAACCCCTGCCCTTCCGGTCGCCACTCGCTGTTGCGGCGATGGGAAGCGTCCGGCAGAGGCCGGCCATTGGCGAGCCAGCGGAACGGTGCCCGTCCACCCTGCAGCTTCAGCACCAGCGGTGAAATGCCCGACTGGCCGGAAAGCTCCACCCGCGCGCCCTCAGGTGGGTAAACGATGCGGGGAGCGCTTTCCCGTCTCGACGCCGAAAGCAGGCCGCTGGCCGTCGTGGCGAAACGCCGCTGGTTGGCGGGAAGGTCGCTCACCGCGACACGCGCAACACCGGAGGGCGCGGCCGGCATCGGCGTGATCGCCACGCCGGATTTTGCGAAAGCCTCGAACAGGATCGGGGCCGCCGTCGCATAACCGGCAATGCCCGGCACCGCGCCATTATCGGCCCGGCCGACCCAGACACCGATGACGTGCCGCCCGTCATACCCAACCGACCAGGCATCGCGATAACCATAGCTGGTGCCGGTCTTGTAGGCGATGCCACGCTGCTTCATGCCGAGCGGCGGCAGCACGCCGGAGAGGATATCCGAGACATTCCAGATCGCCGCATCGGAAAACAGCCGGTCGCCATCCAGCCGTTCCGGGGCCGAGCGGATGCCGTCTCCGAGCCGTACGGGATCGCCGCCACCGGCAAGCCCGGCATAAAGCTGCACCAGATCGACCAGAGAAATGCCGGCGCCTCCCAATGCGATGGCAAGCCCCGGCGCTTCATTGGCGGGAAGCACGAGCCGGACGCCCGCCCGCCGGAACCGCACCATCAGCGCCGATGGGCTGACCGCATCGAGCAGCTTGACGGCGGGCACGTTGAGTGACAGTTGCAGCGCCTGCCTGATGCTGATATCACCCTGATAATGCATGTCGAAATTGCGTGGCCGGTAACCGGAAAAGTCGGCCGGGCGATCCTCGATGATGGTTTCCTGCCCGACAAGACCGTCTTCGAAGGCAAGACCATAGATAAACGGCTTGAGGGTGGAACCCGGCGAGCGAACGGCCCGGCTCATCTCCACGAAACCACGTCTTGCCGTATCGAGATAATCCGCCGAACCGACTTCCGCCAGAATATCCCCGGTCTGCGCATCGGCCAAGACGATGGCGACGGAGACCTTCTCCCCCAACTTTTCCGCCGCGTGGCGGGCGACAGCTTCCATTTCCCGCTGGATCGACAGCTTCAGCGTCGAGCGCGCTTCAGCGACATTCGGAAACTTCGTCCGCGCGGCAACAGCCATATGCGGCGCATAGGACGGAAGATCTCGCCGGTTGGAGGGCACATCCGCAAGCGCCGCCCGCTCCGCCTCCCCTTCACCCACCACCCGCTCGACGGCAAGCCGTTGCAAGACGCGCTCCCGCGCCTGCTTCGCCGCCGCCGGAAAACGGTCCGGGCGGCGCTTTTCCGGCAATTGCGGCAGCGCCACCAGAAGGGCCGCCTCCGCCGTGTCGAGCCGGCCCGGCTCCTTGCCGAACCAGGCGAGGCTTGCGGCTCTGACGCCTTCGAGATTGCCGCCATAGGGCGCGATATTCAGATAGAGATCGAGGATATCAGCCTTGCTTAGCCTTCTTTCGATCTGGAGCGCACGCACGGCCTGCAGTAATTTTGCCGAAAACGACCGGTCGGCGCGCGGCTCGATCAGTCGCGCCACCTGCATGGACAGCGTCGAGGCGCCGGAGACGATCCGGCCGTTGCTGGCCAATTGCCAGGCGGAGCGCAAAAGCGCCCAGGGATCGACGCCGTGATGATCGTAAAAGCGCTGGTCCTCATAGGCCACCAGCATGCGCAGGAACTGTGGGTCAACCTCGGCCGCCGTTGTTTTCAGCCGCCAGCGGCCATCCGCTGTCGAAAAGGCGCGCAGCAGCCGGCCGTCGCGATCCAGCACCTCGAAGGATCGTTGCCGCGCAGCGTCCAGCGGCGGCGGATAGGCCTTGTCCAGCGCATCGAGACCGAAGGCCGCGCCGCCCAAAAGCAACGCGGCCGTCATGATGCCAGCGATGATTGCCCTTTTCCGGCTCATGGGGTTGCCGAGCGCACCTCCATGCGGCCGGTTGCCGTGCGGGCGGCAAATTGCGGCCGGTACATATCCTCGACCGAGGCTGCCGGATGATCATAGGTGCCGGGGGTAACGGCGCGGACCACATAGGCAAGCGCAATTTCCGAACTGTCACCGGCCGAACGGTCGAAGGCCGCCACAAAACGGTCGTAACGGAATTCCGTATGCGCGGCCTCGGTTTCCGGCAGCCAGTCGAAATTCGACAGTTCGGCCGAGTTGACGAGGCTCGGATTGTCGATTTCGAAACCGGAGGGCAAGAGATCCGTCACCAGAATGCGTGACTGCCAGTTATTCTGCGGCGTGATGTTCAGCACCACGACATAACGCTCGTTTTGCGTCACCTCGCTCGGGTTCACCTCCTCGCCATCCATGGAATAATAGGTGCGGGTGATGGTGAAGCCCTCGCCGCCAGCGGCAAGCGGCTGTGCCGGCGGCGCCACCGTGGTGACAACAGCCGTGACCGGATCGGCCGACGCATTGGCGATCTTCAGCGGTGCGGCAAGCAGCTCATCGCCGCTCATCCGCTTGCCGAAACCACCGGTCTGCAAATCGCCGTTCACATCTAGACGGATATCCTTGTCCTCGCCTTTCACGGCGCGGGCGGCCAGCAGCATCCATGCCTGTTCCTGGGTGCTGGTATAGGGCTTCTTTTCCCATTCCTTCGCCACCGCACCGGCAAGCTGCGGCACGACGGCCGGAACCGGCCGGCTTTCCGCCGCAAGCGCCAGTGTCGCCGCACCGTCGCGCAGCGCAGAGCCATAATCTGCCCGCGCAAGGCTGACATTGGTGGCGCGGCTTGCCATATCGAGCGAAGCGCCGAACACGGTCTTCGAGCGGGCCTGATCGCCATAAAGCGAAAGGGCGGCGGCAACCTGCGCCTTGGCCAGCGGCGTCGGGAAATCGGCCAGCGCCGTATCCGCGTAATATCTGAGATCGTTGATCGCCGCCTTGCGGTTGCGCGCCAGCACATAAAGCGAATAGGCGATCTCGTTGCCGCGATCCTTGACATTGCTGTCATAGGAAAGACCGTTCTGCAGGTTGTTCAACGCCTGCACCATCGCCGCTTCGGGCACATCGTAATTCTGTTCGCGGGCGCGGGTCAGGAAGTCGCTGATATAGGCGTCCAGCCACAGATCGCCGTAACCCGGGGACCAGAGGCCGAAACTGCCCGAACTCGACTGGAAGGACAGCACGCGGTAGATCGCCTCCTGCACCCGCTTGCGGGTATCGGGGTCTTCGGCCATGCCGCTGTCCTTTGTCAGTTCCGAGACATAAAGCAGCGGCAAGGCACGGCTCGTCGTCTGTTCGGCGCAGCCGTAAGGATATTTGTCCAGCATCATCACCAGCGCCGGAATATCGAAAGCGGGCGAGCGCGTGACGTTGACCGCGACGGAGGAGCCGAGCAGCATGCTGTCGGCCAGAAGATCGCCATTGATCGTCAGGCTGCTGTTCGGCGCAATCTTGATTTCGCGTCGCGTCGTGACGGGCAGAACAGCCGGACGCACGGGAATATTCAAGACCTGCTCCAGCGAGACACCGGCGGCGTTGGACACCTTAATGGTGATTGCACCATTGCCGGGCTGTTCGCCCGTTAAAGGAACCGTCAGCGAAGATTTTCCGCCCTTTTGCAGCGCAAGGGTCTGCGACATCTCGCCTTGATCAACCGTCAAGGCCGTATTGCTGGTCACGTCCAGCCGGTAATCGCCGGCCTCACCATCCGTATTGGCGATATCGAGCCGCAATTGCGAGACATCGCCGGGGGCGAGGAATTTCGGTGCACTGGCCGTGACCACGACAGGATCGCGGATGACGGCATCGGAGACCGCATGGCCCACACCCGTTTTCGTCCAGGCCACCGCCATGATGCGCGCCGTGCCGTTGAACTGCGGAATATCGAAGCTCACCGTCGCCTTGCCGTTAGCGTCGAGTTCGACCGGACCGGCAAAGAAGGCCACCAGCTTTTCGGTGGGCGGGCTGCCCTGAAGGGCCGCCCCGCCGCCGTCACCGCCGGTGCGCAGCCGGCCAGTGGCGCCGAGCGAGCCGTCGATCAGTCGGCCATAGAGGTCGCGGATTTCCAGCCCCAGCCGGCGCTGGCCGAAATACCATTCATCCGGTTTCGGCGGCTCATAGCGGGTGAGGTTCAGGATGCCGACATCCACGGCCGCAACGATGGCATAGGCCTTTTCGCCGACACCAGCGCCGGCAACCGTGATCGGAATTTCAAGCGGCTGGCGCGGCAGCGTCTTCTGCGGTGCGCCGAGTGTGACGGCAAGCTTGCGCTCGGCCGGATCGACGGCAAGCCATTTGATACCGATGGCGCGCATCGGCATGCGGCTTTCCTGCGCGTCGCCGGGTCGGAACAGCGTGGCGGTGACATAAGCGCCCGCACCCCATTCCTCGGTGACGGGAATGTCGATCTCGCCGCCATCCTCGCCGATCTCGGCATTCTGCACGGCAATCAGCTTTTCCGAGCCGGACGTAACCATCAGTTCGCCGGCAAAACGTGAGGAAACCTTGAGTTTGGCCGTATCGCCGATCTTGTAGCTCTGTTTGTCGAGCGCGATTTCCAGCGCATCCGGCGTTTCCGTCGAGCTTGCCTCGACATAAAAACCGGCATCGAACTCTACGCTGGAAACCGGTGCGCCGTTACCCGCGCTCTCCACTTCCAGCCGGTAGCGGCCCCAGGTGACAGGCACGGAAATCTCGCCGCCATTGGCATCGACCGAAAGCGTGCCCGCTTCCTGCTGCCTGGTATATTCCACCGGCTCATAACGCCAGGAATTGCCCTGACGATACCATTGATAGTTACGCTCGACCTTGATGAGCTTCCAGTTGAGGCCGCTCATCGCTTGTCTGGCGCCATCGGCGCTGACGCCGATGATGTGGAAACGACCGACGGAATTCTGAGCGAGATCGCCGGAAAACTGCGGCTTGATGCCTATGACAGAGGCTTCCGCCTTGATGGGCAGCGTCAACGAGCGTTCCACGGCGCGGCCGCCGGCCTCGCGCATGCGCACGGTGATGTTGGCGGAGAGAAGCTGCGTGCTAGAAGGCAGATCGGTGAGATCGACATTAAAGCTCGCCTTGCCCTCTTCATCCAGCGCCGGCAGGTCGGAAAGCGTCGTGCGGTTTTCCTCTTCGCTTTCCTCATCGGCCAGACCGAAGAAATAACCTTCAAAATCGGCGCTGGTGCGCGTCGGTTTGATGGCGACTTCGCCTTCCAGCGTCAGGCCGGCTGCAGGCGCGCCATAGAGATAGCGGCCATCGACATCGATTGCCGTTTCCGCGTCAGGGTCGATCTGTTTTGCCTTGCTGGAAAGATCGAACTCGGTGCGGTCAGGCACGAAATCGTCGACGAGGAAGCTCTTTTCGCTGATCGCAGGCGTTTTCGGGTCGGTATGGATGCGCAATGTCCAGGTGCCGCGCATGGCATTTGCCTGCAACGGCAGATCGACCGCATGGCCGCCCAGCGCCTTGCCATCGCTGACGAAGCGGCGGTCCTCGACGCCATCAGGGCGCGAGAAGATGAAGGTGAGCGGCAGATCCTCGATTGCCTTGCCGTCGACATCGCGGGCAAGCGCTGCAGCATGCACGGTCTCGCCGGCGCGGTAGATGCCGCGTTCGGTCCAGCTGAACACATCGATGGCGCCGGGGGCTGCACGTCCCGTCACGCCGCGGTCCGAGAGGTCGAAGCCGGCGCGTGTCATGTCGAGGAAAACATAATCCTTGTCGCCGTTTCGCGCCGTCAGGATTGCGGGCGCCTGCGCCGCGGTGCCGCGCATCAGGCCGGCGGAAAACACCGCTCGGCCGTCCGCATCGGTCTTCGCGGTGCCGAGCACCTCGTTGTTCTTGGCGAGCAGCTGCAAATCCACGTCCGCAAGCGGCTTGGCGCTGCCAAGGGCCCGGACAAAGACATTGAGACCGTCGGTTCCGGCATAGGTGGTGATGCCGGTATCCGACACCAGGAACCATTGCGTGGCGCGCGAATCCCAGGTTTCCGGCGTGGTGCCCGGCGGCACGGCGGTCAGCACATAGATACCGGGCTTGCGCTCCGGCAGCGCCTCATCCACCGGGAAGCTCGTCACCACATCCTTGTTGAGATCGGGCTGGATCTCGATCGAGCCCTGCCAGACGAGTTCGCCGATCTCGTTTTCGATACGATCGGCATTGTAGCCGTCCATCTGCGTCAGGAACTGCGAGTTTGAAAGAAGCGAGGTGATGTTGCGGTCACCGACGCGATAGAGCTTCAGATCGGCCTTGTCGGCATTGACAGAGACAATCGGAATGCCACGGCGCGCCGTGCCCGGCAGTACGAAATTTTCGCCGGTGAAGCGCACGCTGGCGGCGCGGTCACGCACATAGATATCGAGATCGACCTGTTTTTCCAGCGGCTCGTCCACCGAAGACGGCAGGCCGGTGCGAAACGCGATCTTGTAACGCTGGCCATGGGTCAGGCCTTCGACGCAAATCTCGCTGCCCTTCGCTTCGATGGCCTTGGGGGCTGCCCCATCCAGCGTGATGAAGGAGGAATAATCGACGCCATTCTTCACCAGAGGCTCGGAAAACTGCACGCAGGCGCGCGGGCTGACGCTGTCCGTATCCACCGTATTGTTGATGACGCGGAAACCCTGACGGGCGCGCAGGTCGGCATAGGTCGCCTTGGTCTGCGCATCATCGGTGAGCGCGAGGCTCTCCTTATAGGCATTGAGTGCTGCGCGATAATTCTGGGTTCGTTCGAAAGCCTTCGCCAGCCGGTTCAGGGCCTCGGTGCGGGCGCTGACCGTGCGGCTCAGCTGATATGCATTGATGGCGGCAGACGCGGCCTGCCCGGCAATCGAATAATTATCGGTGACCTGCGCCGCCTTTTCCGACAGTTCCGCCCAGAGCGCGCCGTCGTCAGGTGTAATCGCGAGCGCCTGTTTATAGGTGGTCACCGCATCGGGAATATTGCCTGCGGCTGCCTGCTGCCGCGCGGTCTGCACAAGCGTTTGCACGCCCTGTCCGCCCTCGCCGTCACTGGCCGCAAGGCCGGATTTCAGCCGCCGCGCTTCCTGCTGCAGGCTGTCAGTGACGAAGGACAGGCGCTGCGGCGCGCCGATATCGGCTTCCGCGGCGACTTCCACGATCTTGCCCGCAACGGCGCCCGGGAAGGCGTTCAGCTGATTGAAATCCGATTTGAGGAAGCACCATTTCACCTTGGGATTGTAGGTAAAGGCCTTGCAGGCGGCATCGCCGACACAAATCTCACCGCATTGCTCCAGCGAGACATTCTGTTCCGTCCTGAGATCGAAGCCGAAATAGTCGCCATTTTGGGTGGTAACGACCTTGCGGGAGGGCTCCGCCGCCATGGCTGGCGGAAAAATGAGGGCGGTTGAGACCGCAACCAGCGAAATCCGGACGAGCGCGCGCAACGACATCAGTATTCTCCCCGCATCAGACGTGTCGGGCGGGACTCTGGTCAAATCCACGCATGGTTGTCAACGCATCTTCGTCAATTCGCGGCATGCAATGCGGGAAGGCGGGGAAACCGGGAAGGCTAGTCTTCTATCTTGCGCGCTTCGGAAATCAGCATGATCGGCACCCCGTCACGGATCGGATAGGCAAGCCTCGCGCTTTCGGAAATGAGTTCATTGCGGGCCCGATCATAGGAAAGACGCCCCTTCGTCAGGGGGCAGACCAAAAGCTCCAGGAGCTTCGGATCGACATTGCTCATCCTGTCGTCCATGGCGGCGATCCTATTGCAGCACGGTCCCGCCCTCGCCCGACCCCTGGGCGAGAAGGATCTCGGTGATGGCGATCAGTGTTTCGGCCCGCGTCTTCAGATCAGGCGCCTCCAGGAGCGCCTGTTTTTCGGCGGGGCCGAAGGGTGACATCATGGAAAGCGAATTGACAAGCACGCGGTTGCCCGCCCGTTCCACGCTCTCCCAATCCGCCTCCAGCTGGTTGGCATCGAGAAAGGAGCGGAAGACGCGCAGCAGGTTCTCGCGGTCCACCGCCTCCTCGTCATATTCGCCCGAGAGATCGGCGATGAAAGGCGCATGCCGGAAGCTGCGATAGGGGTTATCGGCCTCCACCTCTTCCAGCAGGCGGAAGCGGCAGACCCCGGTGAGCGAGATGATGTAGCGGCCATCGCCCGTTTCGGAAAAGGAGGTGATGCGGCCGAGACATCCGACCGCGCTCAGTGGTCCGCCTTCAAGCCCTGACTCGATGACGTGAAGAGCCGGCTGCACCATGCCGATGAGACGGTGGCCGGCCAGCGCCGTGTCGATCATGGCAAGATATCGCGGCTCGAAAATGTTGAGCGGAAGATGGCCTTCCGGCAGAAGCAGGGCGCCCGGCAATGGAAAGACGGGCACGGTTTCCGGCAGGTCGTCATTCTTCACATATCTTGCATTTCCGACATGCATGGGATCAAGCCCCCTGTTCACTGCTGCCCGGCCGGTGGCTCAGCCGCCACGGCCGGGATATGCCCGCATTACGAAAACAGTATCGACGAAAGCTTCCGGCGGCCGGCGACGGTCGCCGGGTCCTTGAAGCCCCAGGCCTCGAAAAATTCCAGAAGCTGGCGGCGCGCGCCATCATCGTCGAAGGTGCGGTCCTTGCGCATGATGTAGAGCAGATGGTCCGCCGCCTCATCGCGCCGCCCCTGTGCGTTCAGCACCTTGGCGAGTTTCACCCGCGCCTCGTGATGGTCGGGATTTTGCGCGAGATCGTGCTCGAGTGCGACGGGATCGCCGATCTTGCGAGCTTCCTCATATTGCGCGATCTTTTTCGAAACGAGCTGAATGCCCGCATCTTCGCCAAGCTCCGCAGGCAGGGACGCGAGCAATTCGCTTGCCCGCTCATATTGCCCGGCGGCGATCATGCATTCGGCAATGCCGGCAACCGCGGCCGGGTTTTCCGGATCGGCCTGCATGACGGCGCCGAAAAGCTGCGCTGCACCATTAAAATCGCCATCAGCCAGAAGCTGTTTCGCCTCCACCAGAACGGCTTCGATCTCGGCCTTGGGATCGCCCGCATCGGGTCCGGCGATCTTGTCGATGAACTGCCTGATCTGGCTTTCCGGCACAGCGCCCATGAAGCCATCCACCGGTCGGCCATCGGCAAAGGCGACGATTGCCGGAATGGACTGGATGCCCAGCTGGCCGGGGATTGAGGGATGATCGTCAATATTCAGCTTCACGAGCTTCACACGGCCATTCGCCTCGTTGATGACCTTTTCGAGCACGGGCGTCAGCTGCTTGCACGGGCCGCACCACGGCGCCCAGAAATCCACCAGAACCGGCTGGCGGCGCGATTCCTCAAGCACATCCTTGGAAAATCCGGCCGTGGTGGTGTCCTTGATGTGGCCGGAGGCCGCACCGTTCAGCTCGCCATTGTAATGCGCGCTCGCGGACATCTGTCCGCCATAGGAACCGCCGTAAGGATTATTGTCGCCGCTCATGCCGGTCTCCCGTAATCTCTGTCATGTGTCTCAGTTGAAGCAAAGATCGTATCTCACTCGCTGACTTTCAAGACAAGCGGCGCATGTCCGGTCGCCTCGAGAAAGCGAATGAGATCCCCAGATGCGATCGTCGTCGTCTGGTCGTTGGAAAGCGGGTGGGCGTTGACCAGCTCGTTTTTCAGGAGATCACTGTCGAGCACGAAGGTGACCTGCCTGTCCGTGTCGTTGATGGCCCCGAAGACTGTGACCGATCCCGGCACGACGCCCAGATATTCCAGCATTTTTTCCGGCCTGCCAAAGGAGACGCGGCTGGCCGCACCAATGGTCTTGTGCACGCTTTTCAGATCGACGACCGCGCTTTCCTCAACAGTCAGAACGAAATACTGATCCTTCTTGTCCTTTACAAAGAGGTTCTTTGTATGGCCGCCGGGGACGAGATCGCGCAGCCACAGGGACTCCGCGACGGTAAATACCGGCTCGTGCTGTTTCGTACTGTGAGAAATGCCGAGCCCGTCGAGAAATTCGAACAGCTCCGCTGCCGTCTTCTGAGAATTTTCCGCCATGGTCCTGCCGCCCGTCTCCGCCGATTCCATTGTCATTGTTTCCTGATTAAGCGGGCAACCGGCGCTTGGCAACGCAGGAAAAAACAGCAAAGTGAAAAATTCTCAATCATTTCCGCCGCTTGTCGCATTTCTCAAAGAAATCTTCGCGTTTTTGTCATTTCCCTGTTGCATTCCAAAATCGATTGAGCGATATAGCGCCCGTCGCTGCTTCAGCGGCCCACGGTTCAGCGAACTACCCCGGACCGGTGGATTTGAGCGGGTGTAGCTCAGGGGTAGAGCACAACCTTGCCAAGGTTGGGGTCGAGGGTTCAAATCCCTTCGCCCGCTCCAGTTTTCCAAATAAAATCAACTTTTTATCGGCCAGACTCATCTTCTCCGCCTTGCTTGCGGGACAAAATGCCATCGCATGCCACACAAGCTGCAGCATATCGGGTTCGTGTCATGCAGCCTTTAGGGATGAGATAAGGGCGCTGGCGACCGATCCGGCGACAAGCCGGATTGTTCATTTGCAGGTTCGTTGATTACCGGTGTATCTGCGGCCGGGCAAACCCGCCCGACGGGGTGTTGGCGATGCTCGCCATTACCACCCCGCACCCCAACATTCTCACCTCTCGGACCATTCTCCAGTTGCACCTTATGGGAGCCGGGACACGCCAGCTGCCACGCTGCGTCAGACAGGAAAATCAGATAGCCACCGACTGCAATTGCTTCTGCGGCATGCGGCGACGCCCGAGAACGAGGCGGACGTCATGGCTCCCCCTGCCCGCTCCGGATCATTTCAAGTGGAACGGGGCGATGCCTGTTGATCATGCGGGTCCCATCTTCGTGCGGCGCTGCGCACCAACGGGCGGCATTGGAGAGGACCCGGTGGATTTCCGGCATGAAATAGATCGGGAAGCTTTCGTGACCGGGGCTGAAATAAAAGATGCGTCCACGCCCCCGGTGATAGCAGCAACCCGATCGGAAAACCTCTCCGCCTTCAACCCAGCTGACAAAAACCAGATGGTCAGGCTGGGGAATATCGAAAGGTTCGCCATACATTTCCGACTGGGGAATGACGATGGATTCAGGCAAACCCGCCGCGATGGGATGCGCAGGGTCGACAATCCACACCCGCTCACGCTCGCCGCCTTCATGCTCCCGCCAGCTCAGATTGCATGAAGTGCCCATGAGCCGCCCGAACAGCTTCGAATGATGCCCCGAATGCAGGACGACGAGGCCCATGCCGTCGAGAACCCGCTTCTGTATCCGGGTAACGAGCTCGTCGGGCACTTCCTTGTGGACGACGTGGCCCCACCAGAACAACACGTCGGTTTCAGCCAGAACCTCATCGGTCAGGCCGAAGTCCGGATCAAAGAAGGTGGCCGTTCTGATCTCGAAATCCTCCGCCGCTATTCCGCTGGCGATGGCGCCATGTATGCCCTCCGGATAAACGGCCCGGATTTCGGGCTGCTTGGTTTCATGCCAGTTCTCGTTCCATATCGTGATGCGGATTGGTCTCGTCATGTCAGGTCTCCCGGCCTGGTTTGCAGCATCAGGCGCTCGCTGCCCTGTTGCGAAGATTGTTTGATGAGGTCCCACAGCTCTGCCAGATGCAGGCTGCGCTCGGCGGTGGAAGGGTTGGCGCGGCGGCCCGCGCAGGTCTCAGCGAAGATTTCCAGGACCGCGTTCAGGTCCTCCCCCGCGGTTTCGCGTGTGGATATCTGCCCCTGGCGCAATTCCGACCATTTGCCCCAGATATCGACGCGTAGAATGGCCTTTTCGTAAAAGAGCGTCAGGCAGGATTCGCAGCCGGGGATGGTGTCGCCGCAGAAAGTCAGGTTTACGGTCGTTCCATTGTCCAGTCTGGCGAAAACGCCGCCGGTCAGTTCAAAGTCGCGGCCGCGATTATCGAGGCTTGCGGAAACGCTCCGATAGCCAAGTCCGGTCATCTGCAGGACGGCGTTGAAAAGATGCGAACCGGTGTCGAAGATGAAGCCACCGCCGGAAAGGGCCGGCACCTGCTTCCAGCTGGCGCCATAGCGGCTCTGCCAATTCTCCCAGACCTCGCCGTGAATCGCCAGCAGCGCCCCGAATTCACCGCCATCAGCCCGTTCGCGCATGCGCCGCAGGAGCGGCGAGAGTGAGGACTGGTAAGCCACGACGACCTGACGGCCGGCGCGCTCGCGGGCATCCAGAATTTCGCGCGCTTCCTGCGCATTGAGCGACATCGGTTTTTCGAGGAGCAGATGCAGCCCGTGCTCCAGCGCCGCCTTGGCATAGCCGGCGTGGAAGGCATGCGGTGTCGAGATATATATGGCGTCGAGATTTGCCGCTTCCGAGGCCAGCAGCGCGTCAGCCGTTTCATAGACCTTCGGCTCGCCACCCTGACGGACGATCTCGACAAAACGTTCGACCGAAGCGGGGCTGGTATCGGTCAAGGCGACGAAGGTGGGGGCGAGCGGACTTTTCACCCATGCTCGCGCATAGCCAGCGGCCTTCAGGCCACAGCCAATAACTCCGAGTTTCAGAGGCATGTTTTCTCCGTGTCTAGTGATTTCGAACGCGCTGGATCGCTCGACCGGATTGGTCGAAGAGATGGCACGCGAAGTGGTTGATCTTCAAGGGGACGGGTTCCCCGGTTCCGATCCGATGATCGCCGACAATTCTGGCGATCGCCGGAGCTCCACCTGTTTTGAAGGAGATGTAGGTCTCCATGCCGAGACGTTCCGACAGGAGGGTTTCGGCGGTAAAGTCCGCATCCGCAGCGCCTGTCAGAGAGAGGTCTTCCGGACGAAGCCCAAGTTGCAGGCTGCGCCCGGGAACAAGTTCCTTGAACCCCTCCAGGTGCACCCTCCATCCGTCGGCGGTCAGTACGGTCGCAATGGTGTCGTTCACAGCTTCGACATGCGCGGGAAACACGTTCATCCGGGGGGAACCGATGAACTGGGCCACGAAGAGATTATCCGGCCGCTTGTAGAGTGCGATCGGATGATCCGCCTGCTGCACCTCGCCGTCCTTGAGGACGACAATTCGGTCGGCGAGCGTCATCGCTTCCACCTGATCGTGGGTGACGTAGATGATGGTGGACCCCGTCGTGCGGTGCAGCTCCTGCAGCTCGGCACGCATCTGCACCCGCAATGCAGCATCCAGATTGGAAAGCGGCTCATCAAACAGGATCACCTTGGGTTCCTTGATGATTGCCCTTCCGATCGCCACCCGCTGACGCTGACCGCCGGACAATGCCTGCGGTTTGCGATCGAGCAGCGCGCTCAGCTGGAGTTTCTCGGCCACCGCGTCGACTTTCCGCTTGATATCGGCCTTGTCGACACCCTTCAGATCGAGCGAAAAGCCGATATTTTCCGCCACCGTCATGTGCGGATAAAGCGCGTAGGACTGGAAAACCATCGCAAGTCCCCGCTTGTCCGGCGAGACATCGTTCATGCGCTCGCCATCGAGGCGGAACTCACCGCCGCTGATCGATTCCAGGCCAGCGATCATGCGCAGCAGCGTGGACTTGCCGCAGCCGGAAGGGCCGACAAAGACGGCGAATTCGCCTTGCCTGATTGAGATGTCCACACCTTTGATGATCTCGAGTGCGCCGAAGCTTTTGCGGATTTTACTGAGGGTAATGGAAGACATCGATGTTATCCCTTCAATCCGCCGCCGAAGGTCTGAACCAGAAAGCGCCGTGCGAAGGCAAAGGCGATGACGGCGGGGACGGTGTAGATGGTTGCGATCGCGGCCAGGAGGCCGTAGTCGATCTCGCTGGTGCGTAGAAAGGCGCTGTAGATGCCAAGCGGCAGCATCCGCAGTTCCGGCGACGAGATGAAGGTCAGCGGCAGAAGGAAGTCCCCCCAGGCGGCGATGAAGGCGAAGAGGCCCGATGCGGCGAGGCCCGGCATCGCAAGCGGAATAAGCACGCGGCGCAGGCGCTGCGCGAAGGTCGCGCCGTCCATGATCGCCGCCTCCTCGTATTCCCGCGGGACCGTGTCGAAAAAGGTCTTCATGATCCAGAGCGCCAGCGGCAAATGCATCGTCGCCATCAGCACGATCAGCCCCAGATAACCGTCGATGAAGCCGACGATACGCATCGTCGCCCGGAAATATTCCGGATCGACAATCGGGCGGACAACACTTGCGATGAGCTGATTACCGCCCAGCATGACCTTGTAGAGCGGAACGATAAGCGCGGTCGTCGGGAGGACCCGGATGAGTATGATCGAATAGAGGAACGGCCTTTTCCACCAGGCCTGCGTTCTCGAAAGGGCATAACCACCGAAGCCCGCGAGCAAGAGAACGAGCACGGTCGAAAGGCCGCAAACGATAAGGGAATTCATCAGCCATCGCAGCCCGTCCTGTTCCAGAAATACCCGGAAGACGTTGGCAAGGCTGAACTGCTCGGGCACCTTCAGGAACAGCGTCGCATCCGCGTCGAAGGCGGCCATGAGAAGCCAGACGAAGGGCATTATGCAATAAAGGCTGATGACAAGGAGGAGCCCATAGCGGCTCGCAGTCGCCTTTGCGGTCTCTGTGCGCTGAGCCATCAGACTTCCACCTTCAGCGCGCGGACATAAACCATCCCGATCACCAGCGAGAACGCCAGCACCACCACGGCGACGGCCGAGCCGTAACCGAGCTGATAGGCGTTGAACGACTGATTGTAGATGTAGATGCCGATGATCTCAGTCGCCCCCGCCGGCCCGCCCCGGGTCAGCGCGAAAACAAGCCCGAAAATTCCTATGGTGGAGACCGTGGAAACGAGCAGGTAAAGGAAAACGGTCGGGACAAGCAGGGGCAGCGTGATGCGCCTGAATATCTGGCTGGCGCTGGCGCCGTCCATCCAGGCCGCCTCATAGAGTTCGTCGGAGATCGCGCTGAGGCCTGATGTCATCAGGATCATCGCAAAGCCTATGCCGCGCCAGATGTTGACGATGACGATCATCGTCAGCGGAAAGGTCGTCAGCCAGCGTTGCGGATCGATACCGAACCAGGCGACAATGTTGTTGAGCGTACCGTATTCCCCGGCCGCCAGCATCGATGCCCACATCAGGGCCGCAACGACTTCCGGCACCGCGTTGGGCATCAGGATGATGGCGTTGATCAAGGGTCTCAGTGCGAAACGCCGACGCAGCAGCATGGCGGAGAGGAGACCGAGCACAAGCTGGCCAAGCACGGCCGAGAACAGCACGAACCAGAAGGTGATGGCCAGCGACCGCCAGAAGTTGCCGTCGGCAAGAAGCCTGGAATAATTCGCCAGTCCGATAAAGCGGGGGTTCATGGCGGCCGGCCCTGTCAGAGCCGCGTTGGTCAGGCTGGTATAGATCGCAACGAAGGCGGGATAGATGACAAAGGCTGTCAATAGCAATACGGAAGGCAGGATGAGCCATCGGTTGCGCCATGCCTCCCGGTGTCTGAAGCTCTCGGACATGTTTCACTCGTCTTTCATGGAAGATGTGGCAGGTCAGCCGCTGACGCGGCAGTCCGCGAAGCGAACCGTTTCGTTCAAGGAAAACCGGGGCGCTTACCGTACCCCGGTCTCCGCATAGTCGGTGGACTTACTTCACCACATCGTCGCCAAGCGTCGCCTTGACGTAATCGACGAGGATTTTCTGGGCGCCGGCCGCATCGGCGCTTCCGAGCAGCAGCGCCTCCGTGGCCCGACCGACGCCCTCCATAACCGTCGAGAAGCCCGGTGCGCTTTTCAGATAGGCGCCGCGATCGAGGTCTTTCATCAGCGGCACGAGCGCGGTCAACTTCTGGAAATCCGCATCGTCCACCGCATCCTTGCGCGAGGGCAGATTGCCCTCGTTCGCGGCGTAGCTGACCATGAGCTTGACCGAGCCCATGGCTTTGAGCACTTTCTTCGCGGCGTCCGGATCGGAAGCGGAAGCGTTGACCGCCCAGGGATGGCTGAGATCCACCATGACATGCTGGCCACCATCTTTACCGGGAACCGACCACGTACCCACGGTCTTGGTGACATCGGGGATCGGGTTCTTGCTCTTCGGACCCCAGTCGAAGATGTAACACCAGGAACCGCAGCTCGTTATCAACAGCTTGCCGGCGGGAAACATCTCGTATTTCGGGATGACCCAGGGCTCGGGACCAAGCAGCGGATCGACCGGCAGCAGCTTGTTCGTCACCATCTGCTCATAAAAGCCAAACACCTCACCGACCCCCTTGCCGGTCAGATCGAGTTTCCCATCGGCGGTCGCAAGCTGCGGTGTCGAGCTGCCGGCGATCAGGAGCCTGAAACTCTCGACGAAAGAGCCCGAGCCCCAGGTTACTCCCATCGGCAGCATCAGCGAGTAACTGCCCGTCTTCGCCTTCGCGTCGATCGAACGCTGCAGGAGGTCGTTCCAATCCTTGGGCTGTTCCGTCGATATGCCCGCCTTTTCCAGAATGTCGCGACGGAAAAAGAGCTGCTGCACCGACAGCATGGTCGGCATCACATAGATTTTGCCATCGTCGAACGTGGCGGCCTTTTTGGTGATATCGTAGAAGCTGTTATAGGCATCCGACGCCTTCACCTCTTCGGTGACGTCCTGCAGATATCCTGCCGTCGCGAAATCGACGACCTGGCTGATGCTCGGCAGGGAAAACACGTCGGGGCCGGCCCCGGCGGCGATCTCGGTCAGCAATTTTGAAACATATTCACGATCTGGGCCTGGATATTCGACGAGTTCAATGTCGACGCCGGTCTGTTTTTCAATGTCCGGAATCACGGCTTTCAAGGCATCGATCCTTGCCTGCCGGTGTTCCGCAATTGTGACGGTTGCGGCAAAGGCCGAAGTGCCGACGGCACTCAATGCCAGGACACAACTCGCCCACAAAACTTTCTGCAGCATTTGCGTTCTCCTCCCTTGGCAATTGCTCAAAACGCCCCTCCCTGGAGCCGCCTCTCCCCGGCGGCCGACTCAACAGTCGCGACTTGACAATCATTGATAATGTTATCCAGATACTCCCGGATTTCTTGGTGAGTTTTGATAATTTTGTGGGATTATTTGACTTGAAGAAACGATTCACAATCAGCCTGGGAGCCAAGATCGGTCCAAGCGAAGCCTTCCATGTCAACCGGCCCTGGATCGAGCGCACGCCGCCCCCGGTTCTTCATGATCACGACTTCTACGAATGTTTCTGGATCGTTACCGGCAGCTGTTCGCATTTCATCAATGGAGCCGTCGAGCGCGTCGAAACCGGTGGGCTGATGTTTGTCCGCCCGCCGGACCGCCATGCGTTCCAGAACACCGAAGAAGCTCCCTGCCGAATGGTGAACGTCGCATTCAGCCAGGAGACCGCAGCGCATCTTCTTGATCGCTACGCAGGCGAGCTGACAGGGCGATATTTCTGGACGAATGGCCGAATGCCGGCCGCATTCCGGCTGAATGCGGCAAAGCTCAGGGAATTATCCGCTTTGGAACATATCCTTGATCGCGGAAACAGATCGCTTGCACGTATCGAATGTTTCCTGCTTGCACTGATGACCGATCTGCTGACCGATGTTGCGGATATAGCGCCCGCGGAGGCTCCGGACTGGATGACCCGCGCCTGCGACGCGATCTCGGATCCGCAAGCATTGCGGTGTGGCGTGCCGGCGCTCATCCGGTTTTCCGGGCGCAGCCATGAACATGTTTCGCGTACATTCCGCCGGCTGCTGGGCCAGACGCCGTCCGCTTATGTCAACACCGTCAGAATGGACCATGCCGCCCGCCAGCTGGCGACGTCGAACACGCCGATCTCGGAGATCGCGCTCGACTGCGGGATCGATGACCTCAGTCATTTCTACCGGCTCTTCCGGCAAGTCCACGGCATCAGCCCGATGCGATACCGCCGCAAGGTACATGTCGATCTTGTGCACCCGCAAGATGCAGCGCTCTGAGGGCATGGAGGCCGGCCGGAGAGGACGGGCCAGCACCATACCGACCGGCGCTTGACTCAACAGGACCCGGGAGCGGACCATGAAAGCGGCGGTTTTCGGGGCGTCCTCAGCGGAAACCGAGACTTTACCGAATCCAGGAACGGGAAACCATCACCCCCCCAGGCAAGGTCGGACTATCGGCCCAAATGGCCGGCTCTCGATATCTTTTGGCAGTGTGGCGCGAACCTGTCGCCGGCAACGGTGCTATCCATCTTTCCGAACGCTTCAGCCGCGCTCTTCGACCGGTCGATGCTGCTGAACAGCCGTGCGCAACTGCACATCGCCAACGGTAGTCTGGCCTCCGCGGAGCCCGGAGGACGGACCCTGTCATGCAAGGATTCAAGTGATGAATTTTAACCCTTTGACGATCGCACCTCCCCTCAATGACGCTTATGCGCAGATATCGATCGCGCCCTCCGGGCCATTGGCCTTTATCGCCGGGCAGGTTGCTATTGACCGAGCAGGGCAGCTTGTCGGCCCGAATGACCATGCCCTGCAGGCAGCCCAGTGCTTTCGTAACATCGCAGATGTCTTGAAGGCGCTCAACGCTCATCCATTCCAGATGGTGCGAATGACCATCAACGTCGTCGGGCACCGCGACGAACTGGTTGAGCCGATCTTCGCCGCGGGACAGGAAGTCTTTGGCGATCACTGGCCGGTCTGCGCCAGTATTTTTCTGGGAGTCCAAGCCCTTGGCCACTCGGATTGGCTGATCGAGGTGGATGCCATCGTCGCTCTGAAAAAGCGCCCCGAAGCCGGCCCTCAAACGGTTGACGTCTGAAATCCCAAGCCGCCTGCGGCGTTTCCATCCGCTGAATTCGCCGGTCGCGGCGCGGTGGCAGCCCGGCTCGGCTGGTGCCGGAGCCTTTCGCCCGGAGAGTGGACCTCAGCCACAGGGCCTCCGGCGGAATATTGCAGATCAAACACACGAATATCCAAAAATTGCCAGGAGTGAAAACATGGTTGAAAAGCGTGACGTTATTGTCGTCGGCGGCGGGCCGGTGGGCCTGTGGATTTCCTGCGAGCTGCGGTTGGCAGGCCTTTCGGTCGTCGTGCTTGAACGTCGAAATGAACGCATCAATCAGTCACGCGCGCTGACCATCCACGGCCGTTCAGTCGAGATGTTTTCCCTGCGAGGACTGGAAGAGCGATTCATCAGGACCGGCATACCAATCCCGACTGGCCATTACGCCGTCCTCGATACACGTCTTGGCTTCGACTTCATCGACAGCAAGTTTCCCTACACGCTCTTTCTTCCACAGGACGCGACAGAGGCAATCCTTGAGCAGCGCGCGCTCGAACTGGGCGTCGAAGTCGTTCGCGGCGCGACCGTGGACAAGGTGGACATCGAAGAAGACGCGGTGTCTGTACACGCCGAAGGTAAGGATGGGCCGCTGGCATATACCGGCTCATATGTGATCGGCGCGGACGGTACGCGTAGTCTTGTGCGCCAGTCCGCCGGCATCGCTTTCGAGGGCCAGCCGGCAAGCGGAATGTGGTTCATGGGCGATGTCGTGCTCGGCGATCCGCCGAAGGTTCCAGTCCTGAGCGAATTCAACATGGCCGGCTGCGCGATGATTGCTCCGCTCGGTGACGGTCGGCACTGGCGGATTGTCTTGAACGAGGCTGAGGATCGGGGAAAGACACGCGCCGACCCCGTGACATTGGAGGAGTTGAAAACGGCCACCAGAAACATTCTCGGAAGCGACCTGGGCGCCCGCGATCCCCTGTGGCTTTCACGGTTCGACAACGAAACCCGTCTCGCCGCTCATTATCGCAAGGGTCGCGCCTTCCTTGCGGGAGACGCAGCCCATATCCACCTGCCCGCCGGCGGACAGGGGATGAATGTGGGGTTGCAGGATGCCATGAACCTTGGGTGGAAGCTCGCGATGGTTATGAAGGGCGAAGCCCCTGAAACACTCCTCGATAGTTATGAACAGGAGCGCCGGCCCATCGGTCTTTATCTGCATGATACGACCATGGCGCAGGCAGCCCTGATCACCGCCTTTTCTCCCCACGGGCTCGCTCTCCGCGGGGTGATGAACGACATGCTTAAGGTTCCGGCAATCAACCAGTATTTTGCGCTTCAGGTATCGGGCTTCGGGGTCCATTATCCGCTCCCGCTTCCCGGCGATGTAATGGAGCCCGCCGGGGGCCTTACCGGAACCCGTATCCGGGATGTCGAACTGCATCTTGAAAACGGGGTGAAGACCACGCTTTTCTCACTTCTTTCGGATGGCAGATGGTTGAGCCTGTCGCTTGACGCCGTATCCCGGGCGTCCGTGCCGTCCTGGGTCCCCGCACATGCGATCGTCACGGCGACCGGTCGGCCGGCGGAACCGATGCCGACGCTGGAGCGTCTGGCGGCGATCACTTTGCGGCCAGATGGCTATGTGGCCGGTTTCGTTGAACGGAGAACCCTTCGCTAGACAGCAGGATTGGTTTGGAGAGCAGCGGTTGCTCACCGCGGCGTCATTATAAGGATCATGAAATCATGAACGAAAAAATCTGGTTCATCACCGGAGCTTCACGGGGCCTCGGGTATGTATGGGCGCAAGCAGCCCTTGCGCGGGGCGACAAGGTCGCGGCCTGCGTCAGAAACAAGGCGGCCCTCGCAAGCCTCATTGAGACATATGGGTCCGCCCTCCTGCCGATCGAGCTCGACGTCCGCAGCCAGGGAGATGTCAAGGCGGCCGTGGATATTGCCGTAGCGACATTCGGACGCCTCGATGTCGTTATCAGCAATGCCGGCTACGCCGTCTTTGGAACCATCGAAGAAACCGGCGAGGACAATGCACGCGCGCAGTTCGATGCGAATTTCTTCGGTACACTCTGGGTTATTCAGGCTGCCGTGCCCCATCTGCGCAACCAAGGCGGAGGGCATATCCTCATAACCTCCAGCCTTGCGGGCATCATCACGTTTCCGACCGCAGGTGTCTACAACGCCAGCAAATGGGCGGTGGAGGGGCTTGGGGAAACTCTGGCCTCCGAAGTCGCCGAGTTCGGGATCAAGGTAACGCTGATAGAACCGGGCGGATACGATACCGACTGGCGGGGAAATTCCTCCGTTCATCTCGTACAGATGAAAGAATATAACGGGCTTCGCGATCGCCTGAGGACAGCAACTGCGTCGCGCAAGCTGGGAAACCCGGCAGCAACCGCCGGCGCCGTTCTGAGCGTCGTCGACGCCGCATCACCTCCGCTCCGCCTCTTTCTGGGAGAAGCGCCTCTCGGCATCGTACGGAAGCAATATGTTGACCGACTTGCCACCTGGGAGGCCTGGGCAGATGTTTCGAGGGGCGCTCAGGGCTGACGCAGCACAGCAGGACGCCGCGAGCTTGCCCGCTAACGATGGTTTGTCGGCCAAATGACATTGGTTTCCGCCGCCCGGCGAAGGCCATCGCATGGCGGCTCCGCAAGGCCCTCCGCTGACAGGCGGTCGAGCAGGGCCGCCACCTCGCCAATGCCTCGTTCCCCGGCATAATGCATCGGCCCGCCGCGCCATCGCGGAAAGCCGTAACCATGGATCTTGACGAGATCGATGTCGGCGGAGCGCAGGGCGATATGCTCCTCCAGAATACGCATCGCCTCGTTGACCATCGGTAAAATGATCGCGTCCGCAATCGACGCCTCGTCCCAAGCCCGTGGGCACCGGCCGGCCATTTCTTCGGCAATGATCGCCGCCACGGTTTCAGACGGCTTCGGCGCGCGGTCGCCCGACTGGTAATCATACCAGCCGCCGCCGGATTTCTGGCCGAAACGCTCAATGGCGCAGAGCCGGTCCGCCACAGGCGCAAAAGGCGTTTCACCGCGCGCGCGCGCTGCCCTGCGCTGGAAGGCGGCAATGTCGAGACCACCGAGATCCTGCGCCTCGAAAGGGCCCATCGGCAGGCCGAAGGCGCGCATGGCGGCATCGATCGCCGAAGGCGTTGCGCCGGAGAGCAGCAACCGTTCGGCCTGCGCCCGCGTCACCTTCAGGATACGGTTACCGATGAAGCCATCGCAGATGCCGGCGCGAACCGGGATCTTGCCGAGCAGGCGGGCGAGCGCGAAGCCGGTTGCGAGAGCCTCCGGCGCCGTCGCCGCTGCCGGCACGATCTCCAGCAGCTTCATGACGTGGGCAGGGCTGAAGAAATGCAGGCCGAGGAAACGTTCGGGGTGCCTTAGGCCCTCGCTGATGGCGTTGGGATCGAGATAGGAGGTGTTTGTCGCCAGCACCGCATCCGGCCGGCAGACATCGGAGAGTTTTTCAAAGACCGCGCGCTTCACGGCGAGGTCTTCGAATACTGCCTCGATGACGAGATCGGTGTCGGCAAGCAGGCCATAGTCATCGCTGCCGATGACACCGGCCATGCGCTCGTCCGCAGCGTCCTGCGTGATACGGCCGCGTTTCACCGAACCTTCGAAGATGGCGCGGATATTCGCAAGGCCGCGCCCGACCGCCGCCGTATCCCGCTCGACGAGAACGACCGGCAGGCCTGCGTCAAGCAGCGCCGCGGCAATGCCTGCCCCCATGGTGCCGCCACCGATGACGGCTGCCGAGCGAAGGTCGCGCGCCGCGATGCCGGATAGCTCAGGCGGACGTGGCGCAGCCCGCTCAGCGAAAAACACGTGGCGCAGCGCGGCTGCCTGCGAAGAACCGCGCAGCTCCATGAAGGTTTCCCGCTCGAAGGCCATGGCCTCGGCGAACTCGGTTTCGCTCGCCCTGCGGATGGAGGTGAATGCGCGCAGCGGCGCAACTTCGCGCTTCGCCCTGGCAGCCACGGCTTTTTCGGCGCTTTCCCAAAAACCGGTTTCGGCGGCCGGCACGGAACGGCCGGAGATGGGCTGCGGAAGAGGCTTCTCAGCGACACTCTTGGCAAAGGCAATCGCACCTGCGCGAAGGTCACCGTCGATCACGGCATCGATGAGGCCCAAGTCTTTTGCTCTATTCGCCCCGACCGGGCTGCCGCTCGTCGCCAGATCGATGGCGGCAGCGGCGCCGATCAGGCGCGGCAGGCGCACCGTGCCGCCGGCGCCGGGAATGATGCCGAGCTTGACTTCAGGCAGGCCGAGACTGGCGGTGGAAAGCGCCAGCCGATAGGCGCAGCCGAGCGCCACTTCGAGACCGCCGCCAAGCGCGCTGCCATGGATCGCCGCGACCCAGGGCTTTTTCGCGTTTTCAATGCTCGCCACCACATCCGGCAGATGCGGCGGCAACGGCGGCTTGCCGAACTCGCTGACGTCAGCCCCGGCGATGAAGGTGCGGCCGGCGCAGAGCAGCACGACGACTTTCACGCCCGCATCCGCGTCCAGCTCCGCCACCGTGTCGACCAGCGCCTGGCGAAGCGCCTGCGACAGCGCGTTGACGGGCGGATTGTCGACTGTGACGATTGCGATGGCGTCTTCGCGGGCGATGGTAACGGTCATTGTCTCATATTCCCAGGTAAGCGGCGCGGATGCGTTCGTCCGCAATCAGGTCTGCGGCAGGGCCGGACATGGTTATGCGCCCGGTCTCCATGACATAACCGCGATCGGCGACGGACAGCGCGCCAAAAGCGTTCTGCTCGACAAGAAGCACGGTGACGCCGAGCGCCTTCATGCTCTTCACCACGTCGAAGATTTGCGCGACGAGGATGGGGGCGAGGCCCATGCTCGGCTCGTCCAGAAGCAGGCAGGAGGGGCGTGCCATCAGCGCCCGGGCAATCGCCAGCATCTGCTGCTGGCCACCGGAAAGGCCGCCCGCCGCAAGGTTCCGCTTCTCCCTGAGGATCGGAAACATCACGAAGGCATCCTGCATGTCGCGCTCCACCTTGTCGTCGGCGAAGAGATAGGCGCCGAGCCGAAGATTTTCCTCCACCGTGAGATTGGTGAATATCTGGCGGCCTTCCGGCGATTGGGCGAGGCCGCGCTTCACGCGGGAATACGCCGGAACAGCCGTTAATGCCTCGCCGCGGAACATGATGGAACCTGCCGAGACCGGCTGGGTGCCGGAGAGGCACTTCAAAAGCGTCGTCTTGCCGGCGCCATTCGCGCCGACCACGGTGACAATCTCGCCGGAAGCCACATCGAGATCGATGCCGTGCAGCACCTCGATGCGGCCATAACGGGAGCGCAGCCCCTCAACCGTCAGCATTCTGGACCTCCGCCGCCTGGGTGCCGAGATAGGCTTCGATGACACGCGGATCGCGCGAAATCGCCGCCGGTTCGCCCTCGGCGATCTTTTCGCCATGGTCGAGCACGACGATGTGGTTGGAAATGCGCATGACCATCTTCATGTCGTGCTCCACCAGCAGGATCGACACGCCCTCGGCCGCGACCTGTGCGATAAGGTGATCAATCTCCTCCGTCTCGACGGCGTTGCAGCCGGCGGCGGGTTCATCGAGCAGCAGCGCGCGGGGTTTCAGCGCCAGCGCGCGGGCGATCTCCAGGCGTTTCAACGCGCCATAGGAGAGCGAGCCCGCCTCCTGTTCGGCGGCCCGGCCGAGACCGACCCGGTCGAGCAGGGCCCGCGCACTTTCCTCCGACGCCCGGCTGCGGCGACGCGTGGCAGGCAGCGAGAAGAGATCGGCGAAGACCGAACCGCGCTCATGCAGATGATGGCCGACAATGGCGTTTTCGAGCACGCTCATCGACTGGAATATCTGCAGATTCTGAAAGGTGCGCGACAGGCCGCGGCGGGCGAGCAGGTGCGGTGACATGCGGGTGACGTCCTCGCCATCCAGCAGAACGCGGCCCCGCGTCGGGGCATAGACGCCGGAGATCATGTTGAAGAGGGTCGTCTTGCCGGCGCCGTTCGGGCCGATGACGGAGACGATCTCACCGGGTTTCAGGGAAAAGCCGACATCCTGGACGGCGCGCAATCCGCCGAAATCGATGCCGAGACCCTCGATCTGAAGCAGGCTCATTCTCCCCTCCCTCTGAGACGGCGCGCGATGGACGGCAGCAGGCCCTCGCGCATGAAGATCATCACCAGCATCATCACAAGGCCGAGCATGAGCTGTTCATATTCCTGAAAGATCGTCAGCACCTGCGGCAGCGTGGTGAGGATCGCGGCCCCCAGAATGGCGCCCGGCACCGAACCGGCCCCGCCGAGCACCGTCATGGTCACCATTTCGATGGAATGCATGAAGCCCGCGACATCAGGCGTGATGAACTTGTTCTGCAGCGCCAGCAGCGAGCCCGAAACCGAGGCATAGACCGCCGAGATGACGAAGGCGACCAGCTTATGGTGCGCAACATCGACGCCAACCGTGCGGGCGGCGACTTCCGAGCCATGCAATGCGCGCAGCGCCCGCCCGGTCGGGCTATGGTAGAGATTGAGCGCCAGCCAGGCGCCGATCACCAGTACGACGCCGGAAAAGGCATACCAGAACTCGGTGTTGGACAGGTCGATGCCGATTGCCTTCAGCATGGCGCGCAGCCCCAGTTCCGGCACCGCCATGCCATCCGGCCCGCCGGTCAATCTGGCCTCGTTCGAGAGAACCATCGAAACAAGGATGCCGAAGCCGAGGCTGGCGACGGCAAGATAATAGCCCTTGAGGCGCAGGATCGGCCGACCGACGAGATAGGCGATGGCTGCGGAGACAAGTGCGCCGAGGACGGCGGCAAGCGCCGGATGCAGACCGAGATGGACAGGCGCAAGCGCACAGGCATAAGCGCCGATGCCGGCAAAGCCCGCATGGCCGAGGCTGATCTGGCCGGCATAACCGATGAGGATGACGAGGCCCGTCACCGCAAGACCGTTGACGAAAATCAGCGAGCCGACACGGAAATAATAGGATGACGGAAAGAAAACCGGCGCAATCGCGATGACTGCTGCGAGGATGAGTAGCGTGGTTGCCTTGTTCGATAACCGCATTGTCACACCCGATCCGTCGACTTGTGGCCAAACAGCCCCTGCGGCATGGCGAAAAGCACGGCGAGGATGATGATGAAGGCGGCCGCATCCTTATATTGCGAGCTGATATAACCGGCCGTCATTGCTTCCAGAATACCGAGCAGCAGGCCGCCGACCAGTGCGCCCTTCGGGTTGCCCATGCCGCCCAGCATGGCTGCGGCAAAACCTTTCAGCGCCAGCGCAAGGCCGACATCATAGCCCGTCAGCGTAATCGGCGTCACCAGCACGCCGGCCAGCGCCCCGATGGCGGCGGACATGGCGAAGGAGAGCGTCATCACATAATTTGTATTGATGCCGACGAGCTGCGCGGCGACGCGGTTATTGGCGGTCGCCAGCACCGCACGGCCGATAAGCGTGCGGGTGAAGAACAGCCAGAGACAGAAGAAGACGGCCAGCGCGCCGGCAATGACCCACAGGCTCTGGGGCAGAATGGTCGCACCGCCGATGGCAATCGGCTGGTCGCCGGAAAAGGCTGGAAAACGGTGAAGCTGCTTGTCGAAGACGAGCTGCGTCGCGCCACGGATGAAAATGGACGCTCCGATGGTGATGATGATCAGCGAAACGACCGGCGCGCCGCGCGCCGGCTCTATCGCCAGCTTGTTGAGGGCGACGCCAATCGCCGCCGTCACCACGATGGCGATGAGCGCGGCCAGCGGCAGCGGCACGCCTGCGGCATGCGCGAAGAACATGATCATGCCGCCCAGCATGACGAACTCGCCCTGGGCGAAGTTCACGACGTCGGAGGCGTTGTAGATGATCGTGAAACCGAGAGCGACCAGCGCATAAACGGCGCCGACCGTTATCCCGGACAGAAGGAATTGCAGCAGTTCGGGCATGGAGGCCTCCGCTTGGCGCGACGGTTCCCGCCGGTCAGCGCCCGTGATGGCGCGGACCGGCGGCACGGTCCGGTTATTCGACGATTTTCCAACCGCCGTTTTCGATCTTCAGCATGCGAAAGGCTGAAAGATCGAGGCCAAGGTGATCCGTTGCCGACATCGTCACCGTACCGGTCGTACCGACAAGACCCGATGTGCCTTCAATGGCATCACGGATTGCCGAAGGCTCGGCGCTGCCAGCCCGCTTGATCGCATCAACGAGAATGCGGAGGGCGTCATGAGCATAGCCACCGAAGGTCGAGACCGGCTTTCCGGTCGCCTTCTCGTAGGCTTGCTTGTAGGCGACGACCACGGCGCGCTGCGGGTCGTTTTCCGGAAGCAGCCCGGCGACGAGCAGCGCCGTGCCTGGCAGGCGCACACCTTCCGCAGCCTGCGCACCGGCAAGCTCGATAAAACCGTCCGAGGCGACTCCGTGCGACTGGTAGAGCGGCAGGCCGACGGCAAGCTGCGCATAATTGCGCGTGACGATTGCCGGGCCCTGGCCGAAGCCCGGGTTGAGCACGGCCTGAATGCCATTCTTGCCCTTGATGTTGGTCAGCTGCGGCGTCATGTCGGCATCGGTCGGGCCATAGGTCTCGTCGGCCAGAACCTCGATGCCATATTCGCCGATGATCGCCAGGCACTGCTTGCGCATCGACGCGCCAAAGCCATCCGAGCCGGAGATCAGGCCGATCTTGGCGATGCCGGCCTTCTTCATGTCCTCGAAAATCTTGG
The DNA here is from genome assembly GCF_029840625.1 of Agrobacterium sp. GD03872. Classification (NCBI taxonomy): domain Bacteria; kingdom Pseudomonadati; phylum Pseudomonadota; class Alphaproteobacteria; order Hyphomicrobiales; family Rhizobiaceae; genus Agrobacterium; species Agrobacterium sp. GD03872. The sequence continues at coordinate 320,000 of NZ_JAOCCY010000001.1, read as the reverse complement.
CGCAGGCCATGCGGTCCGTATGCGGTGTCTTGAAGACGAAGGGCTTGACCGGATCGATGATTTCGATTGCGCCGGCAAGCGAGATGAACGGCACTTCGGCATCAGAAAGGACCGGTATGACGGCCATGGATGTGCCGGTCGTGGTGCCGCCAATCACCGCAACGACTTCATCGTCCTCGACGAGACGGGTCGCAAAGGTGCGGGCTTTGTTCGGGTCGCCGCCATCGTCGTAGATGACAAGCTCAAGCTTTTCGCCATTGACGCCGCCCGCCGCATTGATCTCTTCCACGAGCATCTTCAGCGTCTTGGCTTCCGGGTCGCCCAGAAACGATGCGGGGCCGGTTTCGGAAACGGTGGCGCCGATCTTGATGTCGGCCAAGGCGGGCGCGGCGAAGCCGAGGGCAAAGGCCAGCGAACCTGCGAGCGCAGTCGTCGTCACAAATTTCATGTTGATTTCTCCTCCCAAAGAAAAAAGTTTAAGTCGAAATTCCTCTCACGCCGCCACAGGGCGGCGCCACATCACCACGCGGAACCGGTTTGCAACAAAAGCCGCATCCGTCAGGCTGGCATTGCCCGCAGGGTTGGCACCGGTAACGTGGAAATCGCTGAAAGCGGCGCTCTGGTTGACATAGATGCCGCCGGTCAGATTGACCGAAAGATTGACGCCCGCGGCAGCGAAACGGTCGGCTGCGCCGAGAATTCGTGCCTCGTCTGTTTCGTAGAGTGCGGCCGTAATCGCCCCCTTGCGCTCGGCAAGTTCGGCGGCCCGGTCGACGCCCTCGGTTACGTCATCGACAGCAACGACGAAGGCAATCGGGCCGAAGCGCTCTTCACCATAAGCGTCCTTATCGGCCGCATCGACGGCAAGGATCAGAGGTGTTGCGGTGCGCGCCTCCTCAAGTCCCTCGACCGGCATGGACTCGCGCAAGACGCGGCCGACCGACCGGGCCGCCGCAATGCGGGCAAGCGTATCGGGATTGGCGATCGCTCCGCAGATACCGGCGGCACGCGCCGGGTCAGCAAGCAGGGCATCGACGGCAGCGGCGATACCGGAGGCGATCTCTTCAAAGCTCTTGTGACCCTCATTCGTTTCGATGCCGCCGCGCGGCACGAAAATATTCTGTGGCGCCGTGCACATCTGGCCGGAATAGAGCGACAGCGAAAAGGCGATGTTGCCGCACATGCCGGCGAAATTGTCGGTGGCGCCGATCACGATGGAATTGACGCCGGCCTCTTCGGTATAGACATCGGCGCTGCCGGCGTTTTCCCGCACCCAGCTGCCGAAACTGTTCGAACCGGTATAGTCGATGATAGCGATGGCGGGATGCCGCACGAGATCCTTTGTAATCTCGGCACCGGGCGCATCGGCGGCGAGCAGCACGATGTCGGCCGCAAACCCCTCTTCCACCAGCACCTGACGGGCTATCTCGACGGTGATGGCGAGCGGGAGGATCGCGGCCGGGTGCGGCTTGACGATGACCGTATTGCCGGTGGCAAGGCTGGCGAAAAGGCCGGGATAGCTGTTCCAGGTGGGAAACGTGTTGCAGCCGATGACCAGTGAAATACCGCGCGGAAAAATGCGCCAGTGTTTTTCCATGACGATCGGCTCGCCCCTGCCCTGCGGCTTCGTCCAGATCGCCTGCAAAGGCGTGCGGCTCATCTCGGCATAGGCATAAGCGACCGCCTCAAGACCACGATCCTGGGCATGCGGGCCGCCGGCCTGAAAGGCCATGGCAAAAGCCTGGCCCGTCGTATGCATGACGGCATTCGCCATCTCGAAGCTTCTGGCATTCAGTCGCGCCAGTATTTCGAGACAGATGCCGGTGCGCACCTCCGGCGATGCGGATGCCCATTGCAGCGCGGCGGCGCGCGACGCCGAAATCAGCAGATCGGCGGATGCGGCGGGATAGGTAATGCCGAGCGCCGGGCCGAAGGGAGAGATTTCCACGCCGACAGGACTTTTATCTGCCGGGTGTCCGGGCAGGTGGAACGGCTGCGCGAGGCGCGCCTTGTAAGAGGCTAGACCATCATCCTTGGCGGTTTCGCCATAAATCTTGCCGCTTGGAACTTCCGGATAGGCAGACCAGTAATCGCGCTTGGCCGCAGCATCGGTCGCCGCTTGCAGCGTCGTATGATGGCGCTCGAATAGTCCGGTCATGTCTGGCTCCTCCCAGTCTGCCGTTTTATAATTGACTGACCGGCCGGTCTATGCAAGAACTTTTTTTACAGTCGCCGCTGGGAAGGGCGACAGGGAGGAAACATGTCGGATTCAGACACTATTCTGTCTGCGTTTGCCGATGGCGTTCTCAGCCTGACGCTGAACCGCCCGGACAGGCTCAATGCCTTCAACGAAGAAATGCATCTTGCCCTGCGCGCCGGTTTCGAGCGCGCCCATGCAGATGCGGATATTCGCGCCGTGCTGTTGACCGGCGCAGGCCGCGGTTTCTGCGCCGGCCAGGACCTTGGCGATCGCGACCCGAAGAAGGGCGTGCCGGACCTCGGCCAAACCATCGAGACCTTCTACAATCCGCTGCTGCGCCTGATCCGCAGCCTGGAAAAACCGGTCGTCTGCGCTGTGAACGGCGTTGCCGCCGGCGCTGGCGCCAATATCGCCTTTGCCTGCGACATCACCCTTGCCGCCCGCTCGGCCCGCTTCATCCAGGCCTTCGCCAAGATCGGCCTCGTGCCGGATTCCGGCGGCACCTGGAGCCTGCCGCGCCTGATCGGCGAGGCCCGCGCCAAGGCGCTCACGCTCACCGCAGAACCGCTTGCAGCCGAAACCGCCGCCGACTGGGGCCTGATCTGGCGCGCCGTCGATGACGACAAGTTGCTGGAGGAGGCATCCGCGCTCGCCACACGCCTCGCCGCAGGTCCGACCAAAGGGCTTGGCATGACGAAACGGGCCATACAGGCGGCTGCGACGAACTCGCTGGATCAGCAGCTCGACCTCGAACGCGACCTGCAGCGCGAGGCCGGGCGCAGCGCCGATTATGCCGAAGGCGTTGCCGCCTTCCTCGAAAAGCGCAAACCGGAGTTCAAAGGCAAATGAGCGCCGCCAGCCTTTCCCCGCAAGCGCTGGCCGAAGCCTGCGCCAAAGCCATGTGGGACGATGACAACGCCACCCGCCATCTTGGTATGGAGCTTCTTGCGGTCGCGCCCGGCGAGGCGACGATCACGATGACGATTGCTGAAACCATGACGAATGGCCACGGCACCTGCCATGGCGGTTACATCTTCACACTGGCGGATTCGGCCTTCGCCTTTGCCTGCAACACCTATAACCAGCGCACCGTCGCCCAGCACTGTTCGGTGACCTATATCGCGCCGGCCTTCAAGGGCGACCGGCTGACGGCGACGGCACGGGAGGTGTCACGCCGCGGACGGGGCGGAATTTACGATATCCGCATCACCAATCAGGAGGGCGAGCACGTCGCGGAATTCCGCGGCCACTCGCGAACAGTCAAGGGTACCCATCTGCCGGAATAAAGCCGACGCCGGTACCATCGCATTCTCGGAGGAGATTTTAATGGAAGACCTTTCCCCCCGCCCCGGCGACCTCGACACGATCGAGACGGCGTCGCGTGACGAGATTTCCGCGCTGCAGCTTGAGCGCATGAAGTGGTCGCTGACCCACGCCTACGAGAATTCCCCCTTTTACCGCCAGCGCTTCGATGAGGTGGGCGTTCACCCCTCCGACCTGAAGACATTGGCGGACCTCGCGAAATTCCCCTTCACCACCAAGAAGGACCTGCGCGATACCTATCCGTTTGGCATGTTCGCCGTGCCGCGCGAAAAGCTCGCCCGCATCCACGCCTCCTCCGGCACCACCGGCAAGCCGACCGTCGTTGGCTACACCGCAAAGGACATCGATACCTGGGCAAGCGTCGTCGCCCGTTCGATCCGCGCCTCGGGCGGCCGCGCCGGCGATATCGTCCATGTTGCCTATGGTTATGGCCTGTTCACCGGCGGTCTCGGCGCGCATTACGGCGCGGAGAAACTCGGCTGCACGGTCGTGCCGATTTCCGGCGGCATGACGGAACGCCAGGTAACCCTGATGCAGGATTTCAAGCCACGCATCATCATGGTCACGCCTTCCTATATGCTCTCCATCCTCGACGAGTTCCGCCGCCACGGCATCGACCCGCGCGAAAGCTCTCTCGCCGTCGGCATTTTCGGCGCAGAGCCATGGACCAATTCGATGCGGCAGGAGATCGAGCAGGCTTTCGACATGCATGCCGTCGATATCTACGGTCTTTCGGAAGTGATGGGGCCTGGTGTCGCCAATGAGTGTGTCGAGACAAAGGACGGCCTGCACATCTGGGAGGATCATTTCTATCCGGAAATCATCGATCCGGTGACGGGTGACGTGTTGCCGGATGGCGAACTTGGCGAACTGGTCTTCACGACACTGACCAAGGAAGGCCTGCCGATCGTGCGCTACCGCACGCGGGACCTGACGCGGCTGCTCCCCGGTACGGCGCGGTCCATGCGCCGCATGGAAAAGATAACCGGGCGGTCCGACGACATGATGATCCTGCGCGGCGTTAATGTTTTCCCGACACAGATCGAGGAACAGATCCTGAAATGTCGCGGCCTTGCCCCTCATTTCCAGATCGAGCTCAGCCGTTCGGGCCGTATGGACAACATGACGGTTCACGTCGAATGTACGCTGGAAGCGGCCGATGAGGGCGCACGCACCGGATCTGCGAAAGAGCTTGCCCACCACATCAAGAGCGTGGTTGGCGTTTCCACGAAGATTACGGTGCATGAGCCCGGAGGCGTGGCGCGCTCGGAAGGCAAGGCGAAGCGGGTGGTGGACAACCGCCCGAAAGAATGAATGAAGGAAAAGCCGGAATAGTCCGGCACCGGGTATATTGGTAAAGGGAGGAGCGGCAGCCTCCCGCAGCAATCACCCGGGAATGAGCAGAAGCAGGAAGACCATGGCACGGACGCGGGCAGTTGATTTCGAGGAAAAACAGCGGGGCATTCTGACGAGTGCCGCGGCGGTGTTTGCCGAGGTGGGCATGGAAAAGGCCTCCATGTCGATGATCGCCTCGCACAGCAATGTCTCCAAGGCCCTGCTTTATCACTATTATCCCGGCAAGGACGCGTTGATCTTCGACATCGTCCGCACGCACCTGACGGAGCTGGACGGCGCGATTGAAGCGGCGGATCGCAGCGATGTTGCGCCGCAGGAGCGGTTGCGCCTTCTCGTGAAGGCCGTGATGAAGAACTACGAAGGCCGCGATAACGAACACAAGGTGCAGCTCAACGGCACCAGTGCGCTGTCGCAGGAGCAGCTTGCGGAACTGCAAGCGATCGAAAGACGGATCGTCAAGCGCTTCTCCGGCGTGATACAGCAGGTCAACCCCGACCTTAACCGGGACCGGCCGCTACTGATGCCAGTGACCATGTCGCTCTTCGGCATGATGAACTGGGTCTATATGTGGTTCAGGCCGAACGGCCCGGTCACGCGCGACGAATATGCGGATATAGCAACCACGCTCATCCTCGAAGGCGTCAAGGCCGTGCGCTGACACGCACCATCGCTCTTTTCGAGAACGAACGACTCAAGACGCCCTTCCCCACATCTCCCTGATCCGACGGGCCCGATCTCGCACTCAAGATCAGGCCTCCTCGGCGTGCCCGAAGGTTCAGCTTCTCGTTTTCGCTACCATGGTCAGAACGTCATACTGGGCGACGGCAACGTCGTTCTGGTTGGTGACCTTGCAGTCCCAGCGCACCTCACCGTGCTCGGCATCGACGCGCGGATTGATTTCCTTGCAGGTCAGCTGCACCTGCAACGTGTCCCCCGGATTGACCGGCGTGAGGAAGCGCAGATTGTCGACCCCGTAGTTGGCAAGCACCGGGCCCGGTGCCGGATCGACGAAAAGGCCTGCCGCGAAGGAAACGATCAGGTAACCGTGGGCAACGCGTCCTTCGAAGAACGGATTGGCCCTGGCCGCTTCCTCGTCCATATGCGCGTAGAACGTATCGCCGGTAAAATTGGCGAAATGTTCGATATCCTCCAGCGTCACCCGACGGGTGGTGGTGACCAGCTGATCGCCGATGCGAAGCTCCGCCAGCGACTTGCGGAAGGGATGTTCACCGTCCGTCTGTGTCTGCGCACCGGCAACCCAGCGGCCGGTGACCGCTGACAGAAGAGTCGGCGAGCCCTGTATGGCAGTGCGCTGCATGTAATGTTTGACGCCGCGCATGCCGCCAAGCTCCTCACCGCCACCGGCGCGGCCGGGACCGCCATGGACGAGGCCGGGCAACGGCGAGCCATGGCCGGTCGAGGATTTGGCGCTGACGCGGTTGCCGATCAGCACCCGGCCATGGAACGGCGCCATGCCAAGCACGACCTCTTCCGCAAAGGCCGGATCATTGGTGAAGACCGAGGCGACGAGACTGCCCTTGCCACGACGCGCGAGATCAACGGCCTCATCGGCGCTGTCATAGGGCATGACGGTGCTGACCGGGCCGAAAGCCTCAACGTCATGCACGGCCTTCGCCTCCCATGGCCGGTCGCAATAAAGCAGCACCGGATTGAGAAAGGCGCCGGCCTCGGCATTACCGGAAACGATGCGCGGCATATCGGGATCACCGGCGACGATTTCCGCATCGCCGAGCAGATCGCGGATGCGGGCGCGCACTTCGTCGCGCTGGTCGAGGCTGGCGAGCGGGCCCATGCGGACGTTTTCGTCCGTGGGATTGCCAAGCACCGTCTTGCCCAGCCGGTCGCCCAAGGCCGCGACCAGCGCATCGCAATGGGCGCGCGGCGCGATGACACGGCGGATGGCCGTGCATTTCTGCCCGGCTTTCGACGTCATTTCGCGGGCGACTTCCTTGACGAAGAGATCGAATTCCTCGGTTCCGGGCCCGGCATCGATGCCGAGCACGGAAGCGTTCAGGCTATCGGCTTCCATGGTGAAGCGGACGGAATTGCCGATAACGGCAGGATGGCTCTTTAGTTTACGGCCGGTGGAGGCCGAGCCGGTGAAGGTGACGACGTCCTGACCCCCGACATGATCGAGCAGATCGCCGACCGAGCCAGCAATAAGCTGCACCGCGCCTTCCGGCAGAAGCCCTGTCTCAATCATCCGGCGCACCATCAGTTCCGTCAGATAGGCCGTCTGGCTAGCGGGTTTGACGATTGCCGGCATGCCGGCAAGCAGCGTCGGGGCAAGTTTTTCCAGCATGCCCCAGCAGGGAAAATTGAAGGCGTTGATGTGTACCGCCACGCCTTGAAGCGGGCTTAGAATATGCTGGGCGGAAAAAGTGCCGTCCTTCGACAAAGCCTCGGCATCGCCATCCAGCAGCACGCGGGTGTTCGGCAGTTCGCGCCGGCCCTTGGAGGCGTAGGAAAGCAACGTGCCGATGCCGCCGTCAATATCGACCCAGCTGTCGGCACGGGTCGCACCGGTGGCGGCCGAAAGCGCGTAAAACTCTTCCTTGCGGTCCATCAACGCAAGACCGAGCGCCTTCAGCATCGCGGCCCGTTCATGGAAGGACATGCGACGCAACGCCGGACCGGCCTTTTCCCGACCATAGGCAAGGGTGCTGGCAAAATCGATGCCGCTCGAATCGATGAAGGCGACGGGCGCACCGGTCGAGGCGTCAAGAAGCGGAACCCCTTCCCTGGCTCCCGTAGTCCAGCTGCCGCAGACATAGCTTTCGAGCCGGCGAGGCCGGGACGCCAGAACGTTCATAGTCGTTTCCTTCCTGTCAGATCAGTTTCAGCGCAGACAATTGCGCTTCGACGTCCGCCTGCCATTCGGCAAGGAGTGTTTCATTGGGAGTATGGCGAAGGCCGAACCGCGACAGCGTGCCGAAACGCGCTGAGCCGGAAAGCCCGAAGCTCGCGGCAACCCGCGGCCGCCAATAGGTGATGGAGGCCATGGCCGTATCACGTTCGGCCGGATTTGCCGCGATGCGCTCAAGACCGGCGATGCCAAGTTCGAGATGGCGCGCCTCGCGCGGCAGGATGCGGCGGAAAACCTCGGCCAGCGGCTGGTAGGAGACATGTGAAAGCTCGCGCAGCTGGATGACCCCCGCCTTGCCCATCAGCACATTCATGACGACGGCGTCGACCCAGCCTTCAAGCGGATAATGGAAGACCGAAAGACGCATGTCGCCTTTCTGGCGGGCAGCCCCGATATCGGCATCGCGGGGAAGGCGCTCGGCCCAGGGATGGTGGACGGCGTAGCGGCCGCCATCGGCGCCGAAGCTTTCCATCACCTTCAGGATCTGGCCGGCATGATCGGTCTTTTCGAGCACGATGCGGGCGGCGGAGATACGCTCCTGAATACCCGGCGCGTCGTTGATGATATCGGCAAAACCGGCGGAACCCGCCAGTTCGCTGTCGACGAAGCTTGCCATCAGGCGCAGCAATTCGCCGCGATAGCGCGCCGGCACGTTGTCCGGCGAGGTGAGAACGCCGCCCTGCGTGAGATAGTCTTCGATCGGCATCGTTTCGGTGTGGGTCATGCGGTCGTCCTCCGCTCTTACTGGTCGTAGCTGACGACGACCTTGTCGCTCAGCGGGTAGCACTGGCAGGTCAGCACATAGCCCTGCCGCACCTCGTAATCCTCAAGCGCGTGGTTCACCTCCATCTCCGTCTCGCCCTCGATGACCTTGGCGCGACAGGTGGAGCAGACGCCGGCCTTGCAGGCATAGGGCGCGTCGATATTGTTTTCGAGCGCGGCGTCGAGCAGGCTCTGGCCCTGTTTGGGCATGTTGAAGATGCGGGTGGCGCCATCGAGCGTCACCGTTGCCTGACAGCTGGCATTCGCATCCGTGCCATGGGCATTCTGTGCCCTCGCCCGTGCGCGGCCTGGCTGCGAAGAGGCGAAAAGCTCGAACTTGATCTGGTCGTCACGCAGTCCATGCTCGCGCAGCGCGCCTGCAATCGCCAGCATCATCGGCTCGGGACCGCAGATGAAGGCTGTCGTCACCGAGGTCAGGTCGATCCAGCTCTTGAACAGCGCCGCACATTTTTCCGCATTGACGCGGCCGGTGAAGAGGTCGATGTCCTGCGCCTCGCTTTCGAGCACATGCAGGACGGAAAAACGGCCGAGATAGCTGTTCTTCAGGTCTTCCAGTTCCTCACGGAACATGATCGAGGAAATCTGGCGGTTGGCATAGACAAGCGTGAAGCTGGAGCGCGGCTCGCGCTTCAGCGTCGTCTTGATGATCGACAGGACGGGCGTAATGCCGCTGCCGCCGGCAAAGCCGAGATAGTGCTTGGACACTTCAGGTTCGATATCGGTGAAGAAGGCCCCCATCGGCGGCATGGCTTCCAGCGTATCGCCGGCTTTCAGCCCCTCATTGGCCCAGCTGGAGAAGCAGCCGCCATCCACCCGCTTGATGCCGACGCGCAACACGCCCTCATCGCGGCCCGCGCAGATCGAATAGGAGCGGCGCAATTCCTCACCATCGAACTTGCGGCGGAAGGTCAGGTACTGGCCCTGGGTGAAATCGAAAGCGGCGCGGTCTTCCTCGGAGGGAACCAGCGTCACGACAACAGCATCGCGGGTTTCGCGGCGCACTTCAGTAACATTCAGGGAATGGAAACGTGCCATGGGCGGCCCTCATCCTTTGCGTCAGGTCAGATGCACTTGAAATAATCGAAGGGTTCTAGGCAGTCGGTGCAGCGATAGCTGGCCTTGCATGGCGTCGAGCCGAACTGGCTGATCTTTTCGGTATTGGCCGACCCGCAGCGCGGACAGGCGATCGTCAGGTTGGAGCGGCCCGAAAGCCGGTCGATGCGCTTCACCAGCACACCGTCGGCGGCGGTTCCGTCAATCGGCGGCGCGATACCGTAGGCCCTGAGCTTCTCGCGGCCTTCCGCGCTGATCCAGTCGGTCGTCCAGGCGGGCGAAAGCTGGCGCTTCAGCCTGACCTTTTCGATACCCCGCTCGTTCAGCGCACGCTCGATATCGAGGTTGATAATCGTCGTTGCCGGACAGCCGGAATAGGTCGGCGTGACGGTCACGACCAGCGCCTCTTCTTCCCAGGCGACATCTCTGATAATGCCGAGATCGACCAGCGATATGACAGGAATTTCCGGGTCCGGAACGTCCGCAAGCCAGGTCCAGACCTGCCGCGCAGAAGGGTGATGCTCGGCCGCCATCATCGACGCCTCCTACCAGGTCCCGCCGGGATAGGCGCGTTGCAGGAACTGCAGATCGGAGAGAATGAAGCCGAGATGTTCGGTGTGGATGCCGCGCTTGCCACCCTTCTGCATATAACCATCGGCCGGCGTCTTCAGCGTCGCCTCTTCCAGCGTCTCGGCCACGAGTTCATCCCAGGATGCCTTCAGCGATGCGGGCTCCGGCGCCACGCCGGCGGCGGCAACGGCCGTATCCGCGGCGTCGCCGAGGAACAACTCGCCGGTAAAGGGCCAGAGATCGTCGAGTGCCGCCTGCATGCGGCGATGGCTCTCCACCGTGCCATCGCCAAGTCTGATCACCAGATCGCGGCTGCGATCGAGATGATAGGACACTTCCTTCAAGGATTTTTCGGCGATTTCGGCGATGCGATGGTCGCTGGAGCTTTTGAGCCACTTCAACAGAACGTAGTGCCACGCATCGAACAGGAACTGCCGCATCAACGTCTTGCCGAAATCGCCGTTCGGGCGCTCGACAAGCAGCACGTTGCGGAAATCCAGCCCGTCACGCAGATAGGCGAGATCGTCGGCGGAACGCCCCTTCCCCTCCACTTCGCCGGCAAGGCCGAGCCAGAGCTGCGTCTGGCCGATCAGGTCGAGCGCGGTGTTGGAAAGCGCGATATCCTCTTCGAGCGCCGGCGAGTGACCACACCATTCCGAAACGCGATGACCGAGAATGAGGGTATTGTCGCCCATCCGCAGCAGGAACTCGAAAAGGGCGGCATTGTCGACGGTGGCAGTCTCTTGAGCCGCGCCCATCACATATGCCCCACTTCTTCCGGCACGTCGAAGAAGGTCGGATGACGGTAGACCTTGGAATTGGACGGCTCGAACAGCGGTCCCTTTTCCGACGGCGCACTGGCGGTGATGTCGCTGGAGCGGACCACCCAGATGCTGACACCTTCGTTGCGGCGGGTATAGACGTCGCGGGCATTGTTGACGGCCATTTCCGCATCCGGCGCATGCAGGCTGCCGACGTGACGGTGATTGAGGCCGTGCTGGCCGCGGATGAAGACCTCCCAGAGGGGCCATTCGCTGGACATGATTTCTCTCCCTTATTCGCGCTCGTCAGCGGCGGGCCGCGGTGAGAGCGTATTGAATGCGATTGGGACCAAGGGACCGCAAGCGCGATCCGGAACACACCTATTCGGCGGCGATGCGGGCGGCCTGCCGGCGCGACTGCACTTTTTCGGCATGGGCGACGAGACCGTCACGGAACCACTCGCCATCGTCCCAGGCCTTTTTGCGGGCATTGAGACGCTCGGCATTGCAGGGGCCATTGCCGGCGATCACCGCGAAGAATTCGCTCCAGTCCGGCTCACCGAAATCGTAACCGCCCTTTGCCTCGTTCCACTTAAGGTCCGGGTCGGGAACGGTCAGGCCGAGATAGGTTGCCTGCGGCACTGTCTGATCGACAAATTTCTGGCGCAGCTCGTCGTTCGAATTCTGCTTGATCTTCCACGCCATCGACTGGGCCGAATGCACGGAGGCGTCGTCGGAAGGACCAAACATCATCAGCGACGGCCACCACCAGCGGTTCAGCGCATCCTGAACCAGCGCCTTCTGCGCCGGAGTGCCCTTCACCATTTTCATCAGAATGTCGAAACCCTGACGCTGATGGAAGCTCTCTTCCTTGCAGATGCGAACCATCGCGCGGGCATAAGGCCCGTAGGAACAGCGCTGCAGCGGCACCTGGTTCATGATCGCCGCGCCATCGACCAGCCAGCCGACTGCGCCGATATCGGCCCAGCTCAGCGTCGGGTAATTGAAGATCGAGGAATATTTGGCCTTGCCGGAATGCAGCTGCTCGTACATTTCGTCGCGGCTGATACCGAGGGTTTCGGCGGCGCAATAGAGATAGAGACCGTGACCGGCTTCGTCCTGCACCTTGGCCAGCAGGATCGCCTTGCGCTCCAGTGTCGGTGCGCGGGTGATCCAGTTGCCTTCCGGCAGCTGGCCGACGATTTCGGAATGGGCATGCTGGCTGATCTGGCGCACCAGCGTCTTGCGGTAACCTTCCGGCATCCATTCCTTCGGTTCGATCTTCTGGCCGGCGTCGATGCGCTCCTGGAAGGCGCGCTCGACCGGGTCCATTTCATCGAGGCTGCGGACGTGGGCGGCGTCGGTTTTCACCATCTGTGCATACATGGCCATTCCTCCTGTTTTGTCGCGTCAGACACGTTCGAGAATGAGTGCGATGCCCTGGCCGACGCCGATGCACATCGTACACAGCGCATAGCGGCCGCCCTGACGATGAAGCTGGTAGGCGGCGGTGGTGACGAGACGGGCGCCGCTCATACCGAGCGGATGGCCCATGGCAATCGCGCCACCATTCGGGTTCACATGCGCCGCATCGTCGGGCAGACCGAGGTCACGCAACGTCGCGAGCGCCTGCGAGGCAAAGGCCTCGTTCAGTTCGATGACATCCATCTGGCCGATGGACAGTTTAGCACGTTCTAGCACACGGCGCGCGGCAGGCGCAGGACCAATGCCCATAATGCGGGGCTCGACGCCGGCGGCGGCCATGACCACGATGCGGGCCTTCGGCGTCAGGCCCTGTGCCTCGGCCGTCATCTCGCTCGCGATCAACAGCGCGGCAGCGCCATCATTGACGCCGGAAGCATTGCCGGCGGTGACGGAAAGGTCCGGTCCGTTGACCCCCTTGAGTTTGGCCAGCTGCTCGGCCGTCGTTCCGGGTCGCGGATGCTCGTCCCGATCAACGATGATCGGATCGCCCTTCTTCTGCGGCACGGAAACGGGGGCTATCTCATCGGCAAAGACACCGGCCTCGTATGCTGCGGCCCACCGCGCCTGGCTGCGCGCCGCAAAAGCATCCTGATCCTCACGACTAATCCCGAAATCGGCGGCGACATTGTCGGCGGTTTCCGGCATGGAATCGACGCCAAAAGCCTTTTTCATCTTCGGATTGATAAAGCGCCATCCGATTGTCGTGTCGTATACGGCATTGGCACGCGAAAAGGCGCTCTCGGCCTTGGGCATGACAAATGGGGCACGGCTCATGCTTTCGGTGCCGCCGGCAATGACGAAATCGCAGTCGCCGGCACGAATGGCCCGGGCGGCCATGCCAACGGCATCCATGCCGGAGCCGCAGAGGCGGTTTACGGTCGTGCCGGGAACGGACACCGGCATGCCGGAAAGGAGTGCCGCCATGCGCGCAACATTGCGATTGTCCTCACCGGCCTGATTGGCGCATCCATAAATCAGGTCATCGACCCTCGACCAATCGACCTGCGGATTACGCGCCATCAGTGCCGCGAGCGGAACGGCGGCGAGATCATCGGCACGCACGGACGCCAACAGACCGCCATATCGTCCAATCGGAGTGCGAACTGCATCGCAGATAAACGCTTCAGGCACGAATTCCTCCTCGTCCTCCTCAGCTCGGCAGGCAATTAGCCGACCGATCGGTTAGTTAATACCATTGCTTATGTCACAGTTCAACACGTTTTTTGTCAATTATTGTGACATTTGAAATTCTGCGGTTTCGTCCGGCCGTTCGCGCTCGCAGGAAGAGGAACTCACATAATGGCGAGAAGCTGGTTTATCCGGCGCCTGGTAGCACCCGTTTCGGCCGGCAGAGGTCCATCCACCGTCAGGAATCTCCGCGCGATGAAGTCATCCGCCGCTCCCGACAGACGAACATAAAGGTCGGCGAAAAGGCGCCGAACTTCGGCATGCGGCCAATCATCGGGTAGCGCGGATGCCGGAAGCCGCGGGTCGTGCAGGACAATCATCCGGTATTCATGCACAAGAAGAAGGCGCGCGGCCAGATGTTCGATCGGGCTGAGCTTTGCTCCCCCGTTGAGCGCCTCGGAAAATTTGCCGTAGCGTTCAAGGAACTCCCGATAAGCCGTGTCATAGCTCGGCAGATCCCAGTGCTCAGCCGCCAGCTGCTTGAGACCGGAGCCGGCACCGGCAGCCTCGGCATTGAAGACGACTGCTCCCGCCGACAGGGGTGGCAGTGGCCGCGCACCAATCGACAGGCGGGAACCCAGCCGGGTGTAACCAGCCTGCTCCAAAATCCGCGCATCGGCCTCGAAGGCAGCCCCCCCGAGGTAAACAAAACGCCAGACGGGCTGATCGGCAGTTCCGAAAAGCAGACGCGCCGCCGCCGCGAAATCGGTCTGGGCCGCCGCGGTGAGACGGTAATAACTGCGACGCCCCTGCCGCTCGCCGATCAACTGGCCGGCGGAAACCAGCCTGGACGCAGCCGTACGCACCAAAGTCTCACTGATGCCGACTTCCGCGCAGGTTTCGATCAGATTGCCGACCCAGATCGCGCCACCCCTCGGCTCGACGACATCCCCGTAAATCGTGACGATGAAGCTCGCAGCTCTGAGCGACGCATTACTCAGGAGAAGGCCTAGCGACATGTCCTCGTGATCCACCTTTTATGCGGGCTCTCCCCTGTCTAGGATGAATCAGACGAAAAGCGGCGCTGTCACCCACTTCCATGCATGACATCGCCGGATAAGGCAACTCGCATACCCGCAGCGGCTTTTCCAAATGCTCGCTGTCGGACCGCAAATTCAAGATTTCTCCGTCACGTCTTGCGCCTTGCCAAGGCGTTTTTGCCGACTGCCGCAGCGGCCTCTTCGTCCCTGACGAAATGGAAATCCACTCCCAGCGCCTTCGCGACCCCCTGCGCGGCCAGCCGGAAGGGCATCGACGTCGGAACATCTCCTTCTATGAGGATTGCCGCCACACAGAATTCGCGAAAACGTCCCTTGTTCTGTTTGAAAAACTGGGCGCGCGCCTTCCTCATCTCGTGTGGTTCGTGCGTTTCGTCATGACTGTGCTGTTCGGAAATCAAAACGAACTGACGGCCTTCGGCAAGGAGTGCCGCAAGTTCGGCCGCGGCATCACCATCGGGATTTTCGGTTTCCCTGATGAAAACCAGCGGAAACCGGCTTTGATCGATCTGCATGGAATGTCCCTTGAATAAAACAAAAGGAATTGATGCCCTTTTGCACCCGTGAACAGCGCACGAGAAAACGCCAGATGTCTCGGCCGGTCGCCTTATGGCGATTTACCCTGCCGCCTGGCGGCTGACTGGAAATCAACAATATCCGCCTTGGCGGGCGCAACCGCGCCCGCGGGACCATCGACTTCGCTGTCGGGTTGCCGCATCTTCGGGACTTCCCGGTCAAGGCCGCCCACCGCCCCCTCCGAAAAATAACGGGCCGGCGTCCTTCCAAGCATCCGCCGGAACATCGCTATGAAAGCGCTAGGGCTTTCATAACCGAGGTCGAACGCGATATTCGTGACGGACTGCCCGGAGGCCAGGCGCTGGAGCGCCAGGCCGATATGCAGCTGTTGCCGCCAGCGGACAAAGGACATGCCCGTCTCCTTCTGGAACAGCCGCGTCAGCGTGCGGTTGCTGGCGCCGACGCGCGCACCCCATTCCTCGATCGTGAATCGCACGGACGGGTCGTCGATCAAGCCTTCGGCGAGCCGCCGCAGACGGCGGTCCGTGGGCATGGGCAGATGCAGAGGCTCGAGCGGCGCCGCCTGCAACTCGTCGAGCAGCACAGAGATAAGCCGCTCTTCACGCGTATCTCCTTGCGGATAGAGCAGCGGCGCAGAAATAAACCGCAGCAGAAGCTCCCGCAGTAAAGGTTGCACGAACAGGATACCGCACTCGTGACGAATGGGACCCGCGAGCGTCGGTTCTATGTAGAGGCTACCGATAACGATCCGTCCCGACGTTCGCGCAACATGCGCCACGCCGCCCGGTATCCAGATCGCGCAATGGGGCGGCACGGTCCACATGCCGCCCGAGGCCTCCACGATGATCACGCCGCTGATGACATAGAGCAGCTGCGCCTTGCGGTGCAGGTGCGGTTCCGCTTCGCGAAGAGACGCAAGTTCGATTGTCAGGCCAACGACGGATCGCGGCACCTCGTCGGGGTCTTCCAGGTCCGGAGTGCTCGAAATAGTCACTGATCCGCCTCCAACATGCGCCATCCAATCAAAGATATGGCGGCAAGCTTAATGCATCCGCTGCGGAGCGTTCGCGCCAGCATGCCAGAAAGTATCGAGATGCGGCCATTTTCTTGCAAGAGCCCTTGATTGGAAGATCAGGAAGGCCGTTTCAGGCGTGAGGCCCCTAACCTCGGTTCCCCTCTGAATTGCCCGCCACAAGCAGGCATTTTTTGAAGCGACGCCGCGCAAAATAATTCGGTCAGGGGCGGAACGGCGCTCGGCGCCGGGCGTTTTCCCGTATTGATCAACGCCGGGGGGACAACCCATGTTCACAGATCGAAGAACTTTCCTGATAGCCGCATTCGCTGCCCTGACGGTGCCGGGCGCCTCTTTCGCCGCAGATATGAGCATTCATGGTCGGGAGCAGGCACCACAGCAGAGAGCCAAATATCAATCGCGCCCCGCCGAAATCGGAATGCGCTGCGCCGACAATATCGTATCCTATCGCCCCCCTTATGAACGACGCACGGAAGTGGTTACGATCTGCCATCCGCCAATAAACTGGCGAACGGGCCCCTCAACAGCAACAATATGGTCGCCTTGATCTTGCCATAATTCATTCAATGTGCTTTTGTGCAGCCGCCCTTGTGGGAGGGGGTAGAGGTTGAGACCCGCTGGCTGTATTTTGGCAGTAAGCGGGTTTCCCTTTTTTGGGGCGAAACTTATAGGCACGTACCATCGGATCTGTCGTTTTGCAGTCCTGGAAGATGCTCCGGTATTGCGATTATCCTGTAGTCACCTTGATAGCAGAAATTCTTGGCCTAGCTGTCAAGGATCGACTGCGCAGTCTGACGTTCCATGATCGTCTCGTACTTCTTTGCGATTATGGTGCAGTGCTTCGAAACCGCCTGAATTTCAGTTTCTTTCGTACCCTCAAGTATAGCTTTTGCGATCCGCTTATTCAAAGCCTTCCCGAGTTCCGACAGGTCGCCCGCATTACCTCCATTTAGGATAACCATATAGACCAAGCCCTCACCAATTTTCCGGGAATAAGCCTGATCGGTGTATTGCATGTAAAATGCCGCGCAGGTGAGCACTTCATTCTGCTCGTCTATCGAAAATGCGAGACTACTTGCAGGAGTGGCATGTGATGCCTTGCCGGGAACATCGGGCGAAACGTTCCCGGTCTTGTTGCCCTCAGACGCTTCCGTCATTGAGGTTCGATTTTCTCCCTGGGACGCCTGAGCCTTTGCGGCATCGAGCGCGGCCAATTCCTTCGCCCGCACGAAATCTCGTTCTTTGGCGGCTTCTTCAATCCTGATGCGCTCTACAACAGCTCTCTCATTCTCCGTCCGAGCTACAAGTATTTTCCGCTCTTGCTCTTTTAGCGCAATTTCCGCATCCAATTTCTGGCGTGCAACGCGCTCCTCTTTGAGAACCGCTTCCGCTTGCGCATCTTTACGATCCAATGCCGCCTTGAATTCCTGCACATGCGCAATTTGACGCGCACAATCGGCCTCCATCGCGCGTATCGTCGATCGGATATAGACCGGATCATTCCACATTGCCGTTTGGAATTCTTCTCTCGCACCTGCGATCTCAGCGGGGAGAGATCGATTGTCAGCCAGACGCATTATGCGGGAAAGCTCAGTGAAGCTCGCCTCCACCGCAGCCTTCGACGCTGTAAAACCGTCGACATAACTAGCGTAAGAATTTGCCGCTTCGAATTTGCCCACGCAGGAGGCGACATTGCGCATGATACCATGCCCATCCGCCTGTTCCGCCGCAAAAGCTGGCAACGACGCGGCCAAGGAAAGACCGACTAAAAACTTGTAAACTCGCCGCATAATATACCCCCGATTGTGCGAAGGAATTTGCCGCTTGCGAATTAATATTTTGGCGGGCGAAGAAGGAAAACGAAATCTAAATTCTCCCGCATCACCTTATTGAAGGCCCGACGGCAGATCGGGTTACCGTCAACAACACTGGAATAAATCGCGATTTCTGACGCATTTCATGCCGCGTAGATCATGCCGTCAACGGAACCCAAGGAAATTCACCAAAATACCTGCAACAGGAAATCCGACGAAAAAGCGATCTAACCGTATGCTAAGTCGCTGATGTATGGAGGAAATTTTTGGTAGCGGGAGAGGGACTTGAACCCCCGACACGCGGATTATGATTCCGCTGCTCTAACCACCTGAGCTACCCCGCCACAGGGGAAACGTGACAGTCTTGTGACTGGCTCGCTCCATCAGGATGAGCGGCTTATAAGGTGCCGCTCCCCAAAGTGTCAAGCGCAAGATGCGCAAAAAATTCGCTTTCCGCATCGCTGCAAAAAGCGAATGGTTTCAGGCGGCAACCGGCTTTTCCAGAAGCGCCTTCAGCGAAGCCTCGGCCTCCGCCGAGCGTTCCGAACGGTCGATGAAGCCACCGCCGTAAACGCGGGCATCCGCACCCGGTGCGGAATAAAGCACGCAGGCCTGCCCCGGCGCGACGCCCGCTTCTCCCGTCATCAGATCCACATAGATACCGTTTTCGTCGGCATGCAGCATCGCTTCCGTCGGCGGGCGGGTGGAGCGCACCTTGGCGAAACAGGCAAATCCCTGCCCGGCATCGCTTGCCAACGCGCCATCGCCCAGCCAGTTCATGTCACGCAGATAGACCCGGCGGGTTTCCAGTGCCTCGCGCGGGCCAACGATGACCCGGCGGCCGCGTGCATCGAGATGCACGACATAAAGCGGCTCCCCGGTCGCGACACCAATGCCGCGACGCTGGCCGATCGTATAATGCACAATGCCATCGTGGCGGCCGAGCACGCGGCCGTCGAGATGGACGATATCGCCCGCCAATGCCGCATTCGGCTTCAGCTTGTTGATGATATCGGTATATTTGCCCTGCGGCACAAAACAGATGTCCTGGCTGTCGGCCTTCTTGGCGACGACAAGCCCCATGTCCTCCGCCAGCGCCCGCGTTTCGGCCTTGGAGAGGCCGCCAAGCGGAAAACGCAGATAATCGATCTGTTCCTGCGTCGTGGCGAACAGGAACCAGCTCTGGTCACGGTCGCTGTCGATCGGCCGATAGAGCGCGCGCCGCCCCGGCTGGCCGGAAACGGGATTGGGACGCGAGCGGATGTAATGGCCGGTCGCCAGTGCATCGGCGCCAAGCTCCTGCGCCGTGGCGAGCAGATCGGCGAATTTTACCGTCTGGTTGCAGGCCACGCAGGGGATCGGCGTTTCGCCCATCGCATAGGCTTCGGCAAAGGGGTTGATGACGGTTTCGCGGAACCGCGCTTCGTAATCCAGCACATAGTGGGGAATGCCGAGCGTTTCGCAGACCCGGCGCGCATCGTCGATATCCTGTCCCGCGCAACAGGAACCGGCGCGGTGCACGGCCGCACCGTGGTCGTAAAGCTGCAGCGTAATGCCAAGGACATCATAGCCCTCGCGCTTGAGGATACCGGCCACCACGGAAGAATCGACGCCACCGGACATGGCGACAACGATCCGGGTATCTTCCGGCCTCTTGTCAAAATCGAGCGTATTCACGTTTTTTCCCATCGTCAGTCATAACGGGGGTAAAGGCCCCGCCGCCTGTCGGTCATCCGCCGCGAGAAACCCTGACCATCAATCGGGCCGTCCTGTCTCGCCATCCTGCGGATTTAAGGGCTGCATATAGAAAGGAATGGCCGCGCACGCAAGTACGGGGCGGAAAACCACCCCGCAAAGCTGCCAGATTCGAGCTGTGACGGGCTATTGAGCGCCGGCCGTCTTCTGGCCGCTGCTGCCGAACCACCTGTCGCGCTCCCGCCACAGGGCAGGCAGGGCGAGCAATCCGATAGCCGTGAAGGCGATCAGCGTCTTGTTGAGCTGCGACAGTTCCGCCGTGCGGCCATCCAGATAATAGACGCCGTAGACGATCGCCACATGCCAGACATAGACCTGCAGCGAATGGCGGCCGAGCAGCTGCAGGAACTTCAGCGACAGCACCCAGATGACGCCTTCGGCGATGGAGCGCACAAGCGGACGGTGATGATGCGGACCGGCAATCACCAGCCATGTCAGGCCGACACCAACCGCAAGGAAGTTGATGAGATAGACCGGGCCGAAATCCGCACGGATTTCCATGGTGGAGAACTTACCCATCATGAATTCCGGCATCAGGCCCCAGGCCGTGGCAATGCGCAGCGGCATGAAGAACAGGCAGATGACAAGTGCGGCCTTCGGCAGCCAGGTATGTTCCGGGGAAAAAATCTTCTTCCACGGAATACGGTTCTGGGCCGTCATCGCGCCCATCACCAGCGCAGAATAGAAGACGAGTTGCCAGCCGAGCAGGTTGAAGCTGACACGGATACCCTGCTCATCCGCACCCTTGACGAGTTCGTTGAGCGGGGTCGTCACGATCTGCTGCAGGCCAAGCTGGCCGGCCATCCAGACCAGCAGGGAGCCGGCCATGACATAGGCCCATTTGCCATCCAGGCAGAGCTTCACGAGAACAGGCGCAAAGATCATGTAGACGATATATTGCGGCAGAATATCCATGAAGGTCGGCTGGAACAGGAATGTCGCAATCGCCGCCAGCCGCAGCGGATCGTCGAACGACGTCATGCCAAGCCAGTTGTACCAGATATAGGGTGCATGCGGGATGACCATGCGGAAAAACAGCACGGCGATGACGAGACCCATCGCGTAACGATAGAGTTCCAGCGCCCGGTTCCAGATCATCTGCTTGCCGGCATCATAGCCGTATTTCATCATCTTGCGCGCATAGACCATGCCGATCAGCAGGCCGGACAGGAACACGAAGCCCTGCGCGTCCTCGACAAAGGCAAACTGGCGGTGATTGATTTCCACCAGCCAGAAGCCGCCGGCAAACACCAGATGGTTGATCAGCATGAAGACGAGGAAGTAACCACGCATCCCGTCGATCAGGTCAAAGCGTTTCATCTCGATAGCTCTCCGTTCTCGCAGGGCCTGCATTGCCCGGCCACCCAGCCCGGCTTGGGAGGGGCCGGGGATTGGACTGTCAACGCTGTTTTGCGCCTGAGGTTCCCTTTCCAAAGCGGTTTAGAACCGGCGCGAAAAGTCACATTGACGTGTATGCATTCTGGTTAGGATGCAGGGACTGAATGCCGGATGAATGAAAAAAGGCAATTCCGTGAAGCGGCTGAGCCATGCGCCAGCAACATGCCGTGACCAACAGGGCTCAAAGCCTTGCATAGCAGGGCGAAGCGGAAACTGCGGCCAATGACCGGCGGAGATATCACCCGTTAGATTTACCATCGGTTTTTTGCCTTGCCTCGTCTTCCCAAGGGAAGAAATAGCCATGGTAAAATATCAGGACGGTCGCCGTTTTGCGTCCTGACAAACAAAAGCCCGGAGGTTTGTGAACCTCCGGGCCATTTAGTTCCATAAAACTCGGGCTGTGAGCCTCAGGCGGCTGCCTGAATGGCGGCCACCTGCCAGTTGTCGTTGCCGGGGCGGCGAACGAAGGTCCACATTTCCACCGCTTCGGACGGATGCTGCTCGTCACCTTCGATCACCTTGCCGGAAGTGCGGTCGCGCATCACGTCGATGGCGGAATAGCGCATGGCCACCGTTGCATAGTCCTGGCCCTCTTCGTGCCATGCTTCGGCGACATCGCCCTGCAGCAGCGTCACATCGCGCACGTCGTTTTTCACGCCGCTCGTGGCGTTGTCGCTCAGTTCTTCTGCGAGGTAAGACATGGCTTCCGGCGTCGTCAGCTTGCGCAATGTGCCGTAATCCTCGGCGGCATAGGCGGCCTGCACGTCTTCCAGCATTTTCTGGAAAGTTTCGAGATCGCCCTGGGTGATGCCGATTTCATCGCCTTCCGACATGGCATTGGCATGAGGCGCAGGCTTTGCCGTTGCGGCAGTGGCGGCCACACCGCCCGCAGCGCCGGCCAACGCGCCGATCTTCGGAATCTTGAACGAGGATGCGGCAGGACCCGCCTGCGAACCACCATTAAAGGAGGAGCCGGAGTGATCCGTACGCTGCGACCCGCCGGCCGAGCCATAAGCGGGCTGGCCCTGACGGCGCGAGGCGAAGAAACGCATGGTGAGCATGACGAGGAGACCGATCAGCGCCACCTGCAGCAGCATGCCGAAGAAGCCGGCCATGCCGCCAAAGCCGCCGCCGAGAAGCATGCCGAACAGACCGCCCATCAACAGGCCGCCCATCAAACCACCCATCATGCCGCCAAACAGGCCGCGGTTCTGCTGCGGCGCCTGCGCCCCGGGACGGGCCGGCTGGGCGGCGCTCGGTGCTGCCTGATTGGTATTGGGCGTCATGCTGCGATTGATCGGTGCGGTCTGGCCGGGCGCAGTGCTGGTCGAAGGCGGCGCGGAATAGGTCCGCGTGCCGCGGCTGCCGAAACCGCCGCTGGCGCGACGCGCTTCTGCCATATCAACCGCCACGAAAGACACCGCGATACCAAGCGCGGCGACTGCGAACAAACCCTTGAAGCGCCGAAAGGCAGCAAACATCGTTATCTCCTGTTGGCCGCCCTCCCATGAGCGGCATCTCAGCAGGCGATATAGCAACTCATGATCATCATTTTTAGAGCACCTGCCTTAAATTTTTTGTGATATGCAACCAAAGCGGGAAACACACGCGTATTGCGGCAAATCCGGCTGCCCGGAAAACAAAAAACCGGCACAGGGTCTCCCCTGCACCGGGCCTTATTGTCCCCTTGGGAGGAACGATAGGTGTATCAGTCGACGTTGAAGGTCAACGGCTTGACCTGGCGGATCGCCGGGTTGGCGCGCAGCTTGTCGAGCACGGCTTCGGACACCGGGCCGTCGACATAGAGCAGCGCGATGGCGTCTCCACCTTCCTTTTCACGGCCGAGCTGGAAGTTGGCGATGTTGACGCCAGCCTCACCGAGCGTCGTGCCCATGAAGCCGATCATGCCGGGAACGTCGGTATTGGTGATGTAGATCATGTGCGATCCGACATCGGCATCCATGTTGATGTTCTTGATCTGGATGAAGCGCGGCTTGCCATCCGAGAACACCGTGCCGGCAACCGAGCGGATCTGGTTTTCCGTCTTGACCGTCAGCTTGATGTAGCCGTCGTAAACGCCGGTCTTGTCGCGCTTGACCTCGGAAAGGATGATACCCTTTTCCTTGATCATGACCGGGGCCGAAACCATGTTCACATCCGCAACCTGGCTGCGGATCAGGCCGGCCAGCAGGGCGCTGGTCAATGCCTTCGTGTTCATGCTGGCGGTTGCGCCGTCATAAAGGATTTCGATTTCCTTGGTGGCGCTTTCCTGCACCTGACCGACGAAGGAGCCGAGAACATCCGCCAGACGGATGAAGGGCTTCAGGCGCGGTGCTTCCTCAGCCGTGATCGACGGCATGTTGATGGCGTTGGAAACTGCGCCCTTGACGAGGTAATCCGACATCTGCTCGGCAACCTGAAGGGCGACGTTTTCCTGCGCTTCCGTGGTCGAAGCGCCGAGATGCGGCGTGCAGACGACATTCGGCAGGCCGAAAAGCGGGCTTTCAGTCGCGGGCTCGACTTCGAACACGTCGAAACCGGCGCCGGCGACATGGCCGGACTTGATGGCGTCGGCAAGGGCCGCTTCATCCACCAGACCGCCACGGGCGCAGTTGACGATACGCACGCCCTTCTTGGTCTTGGCAAGGTTCTCTGCATTGAGGATGCCGCGCGTCTTGTCGGTCATCGGCACGTGCAGGGTGATGAAATCGGCCTGCGCCAGAAGCTCGTCCAGCTCAACCTTGGTGACGCCCATTTCCTGCGCGCGTTCCGGCGACAGGAAGGGGTCATAAGCAAGAACATGCATCTTGAGGCCGAGTGCACGCGAGCAGACGATGGAGCCGATGTTGCCGGCGCCGATGACGCCAAGCGTCTTGCCGGTGATTTCGACACCCATGAATTTCGACTTTTCCCACTTGCCGGCCTGCGTGGAGCTGTCAGCGGCCGGAAGCTGGCGCGCGACGGCGAACATCAACGCAATCGCATGTTCGGCTGTGGTGATGGAGTTGCCGAAAGGCGTGTTCATGACGATGATACCGCGGCGCGAGGCAGCCGGAATATCGACATTGTCGACGCCGATGCCGGCGCGGCCGATGACCTTGAGGTTGGTCGCCGCCTCGATCAGCTTTTCCGTTGCCTTGGTGGCGGAGCGGATGGCGAGACCATCGTAGTTACCGATGATTTCGGCAAGCTTGTCCTTGTCCTTGCCGAGCTTCGGCTGGAAATCGACTTCGACGCCACGATCGCGGAAGATCTGGACGGCGGTTTCCGACAGTTCGTCGGATACGAGTACGCGAGGTGCCATGGTTCACGGGCTCCTTGAAAAACGGTGCAGTTTTGAAAGCGGGGAATGTGCGGCCCTGCATCAGCGCAGGGCCGGTATCAAAATCAGGCGGCAGCCTTGGAAAGTGCTGCCTTCTGCGCCTGGTAAGCCCAGGCGAGCCAGGGCATGACGGCTTCCATATCCGCCGTCTCGATGGTCGCGCCGGCCCAGATGCGCAGGCCGGACGGAGCGTCACGGTAAGCGCCGATATCGAGGGCGACATTTTCCTTTTCGAGCAGGGCGACAACGCCCTTGGCGAAATCGGCCTGTGCGGTGGCATCCAGCGCCTGCACCTCGGGATCGACGATCTTCAGGCAGACGGAGGTGTTGGAGCGGGTTTCCGGCTTGACGGCCAGATTGGCGATCCAGTCGTTCTTCTCGATGAAATCGTAGATAACCTTGGCATTGGCGTCGGCACGGCCGATCAGTGCCTTGAGGCCACCGAGGTTCTTCGCCCAAAGCAGCGCGTCGATGTAATCTTCAACGCAGAGCATGGACGGCGTGTTGATGGTTTCGCCGGTAAAGATGCCTTCAATCAGCTTGCCGCCGGAAACCATGCGGAAGATTTTCGGCAGCGGCCATGCCGGCGCGTAGCTCAAGAGACGCTCGACAGCGCGGGGCGAAAGAATGATGACGCCATGGCCGCCCTCACCGCCCAGAACCTTCTGCCAGGAGAAGGTGACGACGTCGAGTTTCGTAAAATCCATCTCCTGTGCGAAGGCCGCCGAAGTGGCGTCGCAGATGGTCAGACCCTTGCGGTCAGCCGGGATGAAATCGGCATTGGGAACGCGAACACCAGAGGTGGTGCCGTTCCAGGTGAAGACCACGTCGCGGTCGAAATCGACTTCAGCAAGGTTCGGCAGCAGGCCGTAATCGGCCTCGAATTTGCGGACGTCCTTCAGCTTCAGCTGCTTGACGACATCGGTGACCCAGCCCGCGCCGAAGCTTTCCCAGGCGAGCATATCGACGCCGCGTTCACCGAGCAGCGACCAGAGCGCCATTTCAACGGCGCCGGTGTCGGATGCGGGAACGATACCGATGCGATAATCGGCAGGAACAGCAAGAACTTCACGGGTGAGATCGATGGCCTGCTTCAGCTTGGCTTTGCCAACCTTGGCGCGATGCGAGCGACCGAGCGGCGCATCGGAGAGAGCATCTAGCGACCAACCGGGACGCTTCGAGCAGGGACCAGAGGAAAAATGCGTATTGCCCGGACGGACGTCCGGCTTCACGATATCTGTCATTTGACTACCCTTCCAGATAGGCGCTCCACGTTAGGGTGGAGTGTCCTGACGCCGTTGCTATTCCTCTCATCGGCCTCCGTCAAGCGGAATATGTCGCTACGCAGAAGAATCTTGGTCCATATGCGTCATGCGCCCGCGCCAGATGCCGGTAAAACAAAACCGTCCGCACCCGGAGGATGCGGACGGTCTGAAACTACCAGCAGGGCGTGACGTTTATTTATAAACGGCAGGCTGCAGCGGAATATCGGCAGGCGGCATGTATTGTGCGGTATCGCAGCCGTTGAAGACATAACGGCCGCCGACGCGCACTTCATGCGAATAAAGACCCTTGTCACGGCCCGGGCCGCCACCATTCTCATAAGCGAACATGTCGCCCTTGTTGATATGGCGGAAACGATAGCCGATATCGGCCTTCAGATTACAGGTTACATCGATGGATGCGCCGGCCATCAGCGCGTAAGCGAAGCGCCACTTGCCCTTGCCGCCATGTTCCGTGGTCGGGTCGCAGCCGAGGCCGTTGACACTGCAGGATGTGTTGCGCAGCTTGTCCCATTTCACGTAGGAGCCACCAATACCACCGCCCACATAGGGTGTGACACGGCCATAGGTGCCAAGATCGACATAAGCGTTCGCCATCAGCGTATAGGCTCGCAGCGAGCTGAGATCAGCCGAGACGCAGCGACCGGGAACGGAGCCGCAGAAGCCGCTCGTGGAGCCCCTGAAATCCGATTTGCCCATATAGTCAAAGGTCACGTCACTGCGGAAATAATTGTTGAACTGATAACCGACACCGGCGCCGATGACATAGCTGTCCTTGATCTTGGCCGTATCAAAGTCCTGCAGGTAACCACCCGGGCCACCCTGATAATAATGGGCGCCACGCAGCTTGTTGAAGGAATAACCGACATCGCCGCGCAGGTACCAGCCGCTCGCCTGGGTGATGGCGACTTCGGGGGCCTCGACGTAAGCCGGTGCAGGCTCGGCTTGATAGAGATCGGCAGCGATAGCGCTGGTGCCGGTCAGCAGGACGGCCAGAAATCCGGCCAGGACGTTTTTCATGACTTCCACTCCAGAAGAGGCACATGCGGTTGCGGCAGCAGATGCCAGTGAACTGTTCAGTCACGGAGATTGACGTAAAATGGTTAAGTCCCGATTAACCACGATCATTCACTATATTTATTAGGAAATACTCAAAGAAAAAGCCGGTCTGGAGGCCGGCTTTTTGCTGCACTACTGTCGGGAAGGCTCAAGCCGCCGAGCGGGCATTGGTTATGACGCCAACAAGATCGTTGACGATCTGCTCCACCTTGGCGCTATCGTCGCCCTCCGCCATGACGCGGATCAGCGGCTCGGTGCCGGAGGGGCGGATGACGAGGCGGCCATTATTGGCCAATGCGCTTTCCGCATCCGCAATCGCCTGCTGCACGACCGGGTTTTCCAGCGGCTTACCGCCGGAAATACGCACATTCTTCAAAAGCTGCGGCACCGGCTCGAACTTGCGGCAAACTTCGCTGACGGTGAGACCGGAACGCTTGACCTTGGCGAGAACCTGCAAGGCCGCGACGAGACCGTCGCCGGTCGTGCCGTAATCCGACAGCACGATATGACCGGACTGCTCGCCGCCGACGTTGAAATTATGGTTGCGCATGTGTTCAACGACATAACGGTCGCCCACCTTGGTGCGGGCAAGGGTGAGGCCCTTGTCGCCCAGGAAGCGTTCCAGCCCGAGATTCGACATGACGGTCGCCACGATACCGCCGCCGCGCAGCGTGTTGTCGGCCGCCCAGCTGTCGGCGATGACGGCCATCAGCTGATCGCCGTCGACGATCTCGCCGCGTTCATCGACGATGATGACGCGGTCCGCATCGCCATCGAGCGCAATGCCGATATCCGCCCGCACCTCATGCACCTTCTTCTGCAGCGCTTCCGGATGGGTGGAACCGCATTCGAGATTGATATTGATACCGTTAGGCTCATTGCCGATGGTGACGACTTCCGCGCCGAGTTCCCAGAGCGCAGCGGGCGCCACCTTGTAAGCGGCACCATTGGCGCAGTCGATAGCGATCCTGAGCCCGCTCAGCGTCACATCGCGCGGCAGGGTGCGTTTGACGAATTCGATATAGCGATAGATGTCGCCATCCACGCGCTTGGCGCGGCCGATCTCGCTCGGCTTGGCCAGCTGCGCATAGATATCCTTGTCGAGCAGATCCTCGATCTCCAGCTCAAGCTCGTCGGAGAGCTTGTAACCGTCCGGTCCGAAAAGCTTGATGCCGTTATCGGAGAAAGGATTGTGCGAGGCCGAGATCATCACGCCGATATCCGCACGCAGCGAGCGGGTCAGCATGGCGACGGCCGGCGTCGGAATGGGGCCGAGCAGGAAGACATCGAGGCCGGCGGCGGTGAAGCCGGCGACCAGGGCGTTCTCCAGCATGTAACCGGAAAGCCGCGTATCCTTGCCGATCACGACGCGATGGCGATGGTGGCCGCGACGGAAGATCGTTCCAACAGCAATACCCACACGCATCGCCAGATCAGGCGTCATGGGGAAAACGTTCGATTGTCCGCGGATACCATCGGTTCCGAAATAACGGCGTGCCATTTGAACTCCAAATCTTTTCCAGCATTCCGGCAAAAGCTGAAAGCAGCCGGAAGCGTTTTTTGGCTAGATGCCACAAACCACGATAAACAGCACGTAAATTACCGCAAAAATGGCTTATATCTTGTTACCAAAATGAAAAGGCCACCCGGAAACCCCGGATGGCCTTTTACAATCATCGGCTTGCGTGAGCGATCAATGCGGCTGCGGCTCCATGCCGCCTTCGGCTTCGCCGTCGCCCTTGGCTTCGCCATCACCCTTAACTTCGCTCGTACCGTCCTTCTTGGTGCCGGCCTTCGGCACTGCCGAACCACGGCTACCTGGAGAATCGTCGCCCAGATCGCGAGCGGGCTTCTCACCCTTCAGCAGGGCCTTGATCTCGTCACCCGTCAGGGTTTCGTATTCGAGAAGACCTTCGGCAATCGCAACGAAACCATCGTGATTTTCCGTCAGGATGCGGCGTGCCTCGCCATAAGCCTCGTCGATAAGACGGCGAACCTCGGTATCGATGGTCTGGGCCGTCGCCTCGGAGACATTCTTCGACTGCGAGACGGAGTGACCAAGGAAGACCTCCTGCTGGTTCTCACCGTAGGAGACCTGGCCGAGAGCATCGGAGAAGCCCCATTGCGTCACCATGGCGCGGGCAAGCTTGGTGGCCTGCTCGATATCCGAAGACGCGCCGGAGGTAATGTTTTCCTTGCCGAAGGTCAGTTCCTCGGCAACGCGGCCACCCATCATGATGACGAGGCGCGATACCATCCACTTGTAGCTCATGGAATAGCGGTCGCCTTCCGGCAGCTGCATGACCATGCCGAGTGCACGGCCGCGCGGGATGATCGTCGCCTTGTGCAACGGATCGGCCACGGCAACCTTCAGCGCGGTGATGGCATGGCCGGCTTCGTGGTAGGCGGTCAATTTCTTTTCGGCCTCGGTCATGGCGGAGGAGCGGCGTTCCGCACCCATCATGATCTTGTCCTTGGCGTCTTCGAATTCCTGCATGGTGACCACACGCTTGTTGCGGCGGGCGGCCATCAGGGCGGCTTCGTTGACGAGGTTCATCAGGTCCGCGCCCGAAAAACCGGGGGTGCCGCGGGCCAGAACCTTGAGATCGACATTCGGCGCCAGCGGCACGTTGCGGATATGCACCTTGAGGATGCGCTCGCGGCCAACGATGTCCGGGTTCGGCACGACGACCTGACGGTCGAAACGGCCAGGACGCAGAAGTGCGGGGTCAAGAACATCAGGACGGTTGGTAGCGGCGATGAGGATGATGCCCTCATTCGCCTCGAAACCGTCCATCTCGACCAGCAGCTGGTTCAGCGTCTGTTCGCGCTCGTCGTTACCGCCGCCAAGACCGGCGCCACGATGGCGACCGACGGCGTCGATTTCGTCGATGAAGATGATGCAGGGCGCGTTCTTCTTGGCCTGCTCGAACATGTCACGCACGCGGCTTGCGCCGACGCCGACGAACATTTCCACGAAGTCGGAACCGGAAATGGTGAAGAACGGCACATTGGCTTCACCGGCGACGGAACGCGCCAGCAGCGTCTTACCCGTGCCGGGCGGGCCGACGAGCAGCACGCCGCGCGGAATTTTACCGCCGAGACGCTGGAACTTCTGCGGATCGCGCAGGAATTCGACGATTTCCTCAAGATCCTGCTTGGCTTCGTCCACGCCGGCGACGTCGTCAAACGTCACGCGGCCATGGGCTTCCGTCAGAAGCTTGGCCTTGGACTTGCCAAAGCCCATCGCACCGCGCGAACCGCCCTGCATCTGCCGCATGAAGAACAGCCAGACACCGAGAATGAGGAACATCGGCAGAAGCGTGCCGAGATAGCTCAGAAAACCGGAGGAACCGTCGCTTTCGGGACGCGCCACGATGGTCACGTTCTTGCTCTGCAAGCGCTCCATCAGGCTGTCGTCAATGACGGGGGAATAGGTCTGAAAGGCCGTGCCGTTTTCGGTATAGGTTCCGAGAACCCGGTTACCGGTGACGGTCACGTCGCGAACTCGCCCGGAATCCACATCGCGAAGAAACTGGGAATACGGAATTTCCCGCGAACCCGTTTGCGTCGGCGACGTCTGGAACATGCTGAACAACGCGATCAGCAAGAGGGCGATCACGGCCCACAAGGCGAAATTTCTGAAATTTGGGTTCATCGAACTCCCCGAACTCACACGGGCATGTCTGCTGCCCGCTATTACGTGCCCCTAACATAAGGACGACATATGCCGTTGCCAAGGCAAAGCGCATTTTCTGATGCGTTTTGGTGTAAAAACTATTCCATGGCAATTCACGAAAAAGAGGCCGGATTTAAACCGGGGGCTGTGGATAGGCGGCCCGTCCGAATAAATTGGCGATTGCATTCGCCAACTCAAGGTCGAAACGCGGCAGGAAAAGATCGAAAGGTGCGAGCCTCGGTATGACGGTCACGGTCTCCGCCAGGGAAACCGACCCATCGGCCACTGCGGCGATTTGCGGCAGGCCCGCCATTGCCGGTTTAGCCACCCCGGCCGGTACAGACGGAAAAAGCGCGGCCGCTTCCGCAGCACCGCTGACCCCATGCGCTTTGACATGAGCTGGAAAAGCCGATTCGTTCTTGACGAGGAAACGATCGTCCCACAGCCCCTGTTCATGTGCACCGATATGAAGCTCCGGCAGGTTTCGCTGCTCGCGGACCATATAAAGCCCGTCCCGCCGGCGATCGAGCAGGACGCGACCAACCGTCAGTCGCCCGTTTTCAGCCGTTTTGAGAAACCGCAAGACGCGCTCCATGCTGCCTGCGGCTGGAAAAAATGCCCTGCCGCCAAGGGTCGCGACCAATGCCGCCAGCCCTTGCCGGAACTCGGGAAGATCGGGATTGACGCCATCGCCGGCTAATCTGGCGAGAGCGGCATGGAAAACCTGTGCGTGTTCGCGCAGGAAAGCGGCCGTTGTTTTGGAAAGCGCCTGTCTTTTGAGAGAGGTTTCCGCATCGATCCGGACGGGAGAGACGGGAAGCGCCTGCCGTACACGCACCCTCTCATATCGGGTATTTTCATTGCTCGGATCGTCAAACCAGCCGCGTGAACGGGAAGACAAATAGTCACGGATCGCCTGCCTCTCACACATCAGAAACGGCCGCATGATCCAGTGGCGGCCATCGTATAAGACCGCATCCGCCATGCCGGAGAGACCGGGATTGTCAGAGCCGCTGCTGCGGGCGGCGCGCATCGCCACGGTTTCACGCTGGTCACCGACAGTATGTCCGGTCGCGACAAGATCAGCGCCGGTCTCGCGAGCGACGTCGGCGATCAGGCGATAGCGGGCAAGCCGGGAAGCTTCGGAAAGGCCGGAGACCGGTTTGGCACCGTCCCATCGGCGGGTGACGTGGGGAATGCCAAGTTCGGCGCAAAGCATCGCCACCTTACGCGCCTCATCGGTGGATTCCGCTCTCAGCGCATGGTCGACCGTTACGGCGGAAAGGCGCAAGCCGGCCCGATCCATCTCCGCCATTGTCTCCTGCAACGCCAGCAACAGGCCGGTGGAATCGCTGCCGCCGGAGATTGCGACGAGAATATGGGAGGGTTTGCGGAGATTTTCGACAAAAGACCTTGCCGCCGTGAGCGGCGCAATTGTCTTTTCATTCGGAGTGGGGGCATCAACCGGCATGGAAATACCCGCCATGGCAGGGAAAAATCAGCAGCTCAGCCGCTTCTGTTCGCTGGCAACTTTGCTCAGCACGGTCTTCGAGGCATTGGGATAGCGCTTCGGCACCTCACGCAGCGTGGCGCAGGCGGTTTCGGTATTGTCGAGAGCGGCAAGCGACATGCCGAGTTTCATCAGCATTTCCGGCGCTTTCGGAGATTTGCCATAGGCCTGATGGCCGTTCAGGAAGGTTTTTGCGGCCTCATTGAACTTGCCCTGGGAATATTGCGCCTCGCCCAGCCAGAAGCTCGCATCCGCAGCCTTCGTGCCCTTGGGATAACCTTGCAGATATTGCTGGAACCCCTGTTCCGCCAGCTTGTAGTCACCGGAAAGCACATGACCGTAAGCGGCCTGATAGATATCGCCTTCGCTGGTCAGCGCCGCCGTATTGACAGGGTCGGTCTTACGGGCGGCGGTGTTGCCCGTGGCCACACCGGGAAGGTTGCCGGAGGAATTGTTGGCGTTCTGGTTCAGCGTACCACCGACAGGCATTCCCTTGGAATCGAGTTCGATGGAGCCGAGCGTCGTCTCTCCCGGCGCACCCGTGGAGGAAGCAGGCGGAGAAATGGAAGCGCCACCCTCGGGTGGCGTTTCGATGATCGTTGCAACGTCGTCGGTCGGCGGCGTGGCCGGATTGACCGGACTGGCTTCCGCCTTCTTTTTCGGTGCAGCGGTTGGGCTTGCAGCCTTGCCGCTTTCCAGTTCCTGGAAGCGGAACTCATTGTCTTCCTGCGCCTTGCGGATCGTTTCCTGCATCTGCAGAAGCTGGAAGCTCATTTCTTCGATACGGCCGTTGAGCTGCCGGATCTGTTCTTCAAGCTGCTGAACCCGATAGGCTTCATTGGCCTGAACCCGGATGACCGGGGGCTGCTGCTGAGAGTTGATCGTGCCGAAGCTACCCCCCGCACCGAACAGCGGACCCGAAACGGCAGTGCCGCTCAAGCCGGTGCAGGCTGCAAGCCCCAGCATTCCCGCCACGACAAGTTTCTTCATCTCATTCGTCCTGCCTTAACTGATTTGCACCGGAATGGCGCAAGCCGGATTTTTTCCATATCAACCGAAAAAGCAACTTAACTTCGGCCAAACTATGAAAAAAACAAAAGGCGGCCCGAAGACCGCCTCTCATTCAAGATCACAATAACGTCAGGCAATCACATGCCCGCGCCACCGAGAACCGTCACGGCGCGGCGGTTCTGCGACCAGCAGGAGATGTCGTCGCAAACGGCGACCGGACGTTCCTTGCCGTAGGAGATCGTCTTCATGCGGTTTGCCGGAACGCCCTGGGAAGCCAGGAAGTCGCGGGTGGCGGCCGCACGACGGGCGCCGAGCGCCAGGTTGTATTCACGCGTACCGCGCTCGTCGGCATGGCCTTCGACGGTGATGGCGTAGTTCGGGTAACGGGCGAGCCATTGGGCCTGGCGCTGCAGGGTCTGCTGGGCGTCGGCGCGGATCGAGGTGGAGTCGGTGTCGAAGAAGATACGGTCGCCGACATTGACCGTGAAGTCCTGCTGGGAGCCCGGCGTTGCGGAGCCCGCGCCACCAAGGCCAAGTTCACCGGCGCTGTTCGGCATGTTCTTCTTGTTCGCGCAGCCTGCGAGGGCAAGCGCGAGCGTCATGGCGATGACAGCCGGGTTACGGGCCAGTTTCTGCATGGGGCTGAGTGCCGAAATGTGTGTACGGCTCATCGCCGGTCTCTCCTTAGGATTTCAATAACGTTGCCGGACACTAACGGATCGCGGTTAATAGCCGGCAAACGCCTATGGTTAACAGAAAGGAAATGTCCCACTTTTTTGCTCCCTCACAACACTTTGCGGCAAGAAAGAGGCGCATTCCCCTATAGCATGCGTAAAACATGACGGCGCCGGTTCATGCCGGCGCCGTCACGGCAGTCATATCAGTCCAGAAGCGGCGACCATGCCGGATCCGAAGCGAAGGTGGGCGTCTTGATGAGCTGTTCGTTATAGCCCGTCAGGTCGATCGAATAGAGCTGCGGGCCGCCGGCGCCGGCGTTCTGGCGGAAGAACATCAGCACGCGGCCGTTCGGCGCCCAGGTGGGGCCTTCATTGTGGAAACCGCTGGTCAGGATGCGTTCACCCGAACCGTCTGTTTTCATCACGCCGATGGAGAACTTGCCGCCCGACTGCTTGGTGAAGGCGATCAGATCGCCGCGCGGCGACCAGACCGGCGTGGAATAGGAACCATCGCCGAAGGAAACGCGCTGCTGGCCGGAGCCATCGGCATTCATGACGTAGATCTGCTGACGACCGCCGCGGTCGCTTTCAAAGGCGACACGCTGACCGTCAGGCGAATAGGACGGCGCGGTATCGATCGCCGACGTATTGGTCAGCCGTGTCGTTGTGCGCGAGCGCAGGTCCATGGTGTAGATATTGGCATTGCCATCCTGCTGCAGGCTCATGATGACCTTCTGCCCGTCAGGCGAGAAGCGCGGCGAGAATGTCATGCCGGGGAAATTGCCGACAACTTCACGCTGTCCGGTTTCCAGCTGCAGCAGGTAAACGCGCGGCTGCTGGCCTTCAAAGGACATGTAGGTCACTTCCTGACGGTTCGGCGAGAAACGCGGCGTCAGAACGATGTCGTTCGAGTTGGTGAGGTTGCGGACGTTGAAACCGTCCTGATCCATGATCGACAGCTGGCGCTTGCGGGCCGTCTTCGGGCCGCTTTCGGAGACGAAGACGACGCGGGTGTCGAAGTAACCCTTTTCACCGGTGATGCGCTCATAGATGGCGTCGGCGATGATGTGAGCGACGCGGCGCCAGTTTTCCGGCTGGGTAAAGAACTGCTGGCCGGTCATCTGCTGGTTGGCGAACGTATCCCACAGGCGGAATTCGGCGCGCAGGCGGCCATCGCTTTCACGCGTCACGCGACCGGTCACGAGCGCCTGGGCGTTGATGACCTTCCAGTCCTCGAAACGCGGCTGCTGATCCGGATTGCTGATCTTTTCGATGAAGGCGCTCTTATTGACCGGTGCGAAAAGGCCGGAACGCTGCAGGTCGGCGGCGATGACCGCGGAAACCTGCGCGCCAATGCCGTCGCTCGACATGAAGTCGGTGATGGCGATGGGCAGCGGCTCGACATTGCCCTTGTTGATGTTGATTTCCACCCGCGCAAAAGCCGGTACGGAGAAAACCGACATGAGGGCCGCGACAGCGAGCACCAGCCGGATCGGCGAGAATATTTTCATGTTGCCAGGCCTTTCAGCATTCATAGCAATTCACTGGGATCGAAGTTCACGACAACTTCGTTCCATGCGTCATATTTGTCGGCGGGAAGGTTCGTGAACGGAGCAGAGCGCATGATGGCGCGATAAGCTCCGCCGGAAAGAGCGCGGCGCGTTCCTTCCGAGCCGCCCGTCGCCTCGATCTCGGGGCGACCGATGATGGAACCATCACGGTCAAGCTTCATGGTGACCCGAACGCGGACGTCCGAGGCATCCGCCATGCCGGGAATGATCTGCCAGTTCTTCTGGATCGCGCCGCGCAGCGCATCCATTTCCGTCTGGCTGAGCGTCGAGC
Organism: Agrobacterium sp. GD03872; assembly: GCF_029840625.1. NCBI lineage: Bacteria > Pseudomonadati > Pseudomonadota > Alphaproteobacteria > Hyphomicrobiales > Rhizobiaceae > Agrobacterium > Agrobacterium sp. GD03872. Next base: position 284,476 of record NZ_JAOCCY010000001.1, on the reverse strand, counting down.
CACCGGTCGATTTCTTGCCGCCAAGGGCTGCCTGTTGGGTGGAACGCTTCGCGCCGCCACCCGAGGGCGCCTGCTTGTTCAAAAGTGCTGCGATATCGTCAGCGTTGAAATCGCTTTCCTTCGAAGAGGCGGATTTCGCAGTCTCCTGCTTCTTCTCGCCAGGCTTCTTGTCAGAGGGCTTGTCCGTGGACTTTGCCTGATCGGGCTTGGTTTCGGCCGGTTTTTCAGCAGGCTTCTGCTCAGCGGGCTTGGTCTCGGCCTGTTTCGGCTCTTCCGGCTTCGGCGGCTCCGGGCGGGAATTCGGACGCGGCACGTTCTGCGGCACGGGAATTTCGGCCGGCTCCTGCGTTGCCGGCGGCGGCTCTTCCGCCTTGGTTTCCTGCGGCGGCGGCTCCGTTTTCGGCTGCGGTGTTATTTCCGGCTTGGTCTGCGGCAAGGCGGCCATTTCCTGCGGCTTGGGAGCCGAGGTTTCTTCCTTGACGATTTCCTTTACCTCGTTCGCCTTGGTATCGACGACCGGCTGCGGCTTCTCCTGCTTTGGCGGAGCAGCGGCGCTGATATTGTCGTTGGGCTTGGTGGTCGGCGTCGGCGGTGCATCGAGATCGACCGTGTTGTTACCAACATTTTGCGAATTTTCGACGATATCCGGACGCGTAGTCGGAACGGGCGCGGACTTCTCCGCCTTGGGCGCGTTCTTGTCGCCCTGCTGGATCTGGGTCAGTTCCTCGATGGGCACCAGCTCCACGGGCAGTGCCTCGGCCTGCGACACGTCGAGCGGTTCCGGCGAGCCCAGGGAGACGAGGGCGAAAGCCAGAAGCGACGCGTGCACGATCGCGGATGTGGTAAGGCTGCCCTTCATCGTTTTACGTCAATTGTCCTGTTTCTGCTGGGTCACAAGGCCGATATTTTTGAAGCCTGCCGCCTGGATACGCGCCATCACATCGGCAACGACGCCATAGGCGGCAACGGAATCCGCGCGCACGAAGATACGTTCGTTATAACCAGTCGTGGCGATTGCCTGCAGCTTGTCGGCCACCTCTGCCGCCTGGATTTCCGTTTCCTGCAAATGGATCTGACCATTGGCGTTGACGGAAATGGTGATCGGCTGCGTGTCCGAATTCAGCGCATTGGCGGAGGTCTGCGGCAGGTCGATCGGCACGCCGACCGTCATCATCGGCGCTGCCACCATGAAGATGATGAGCAGCACGAGCATGACGTCGACCAGCGGCGTTACGTTGATCTCGCTTATCGCGCCGCCTTTGCGCCGTCCGCCGCGCCCACCCCGGCGTCCACCGGAACCGCCGCCGCTGCCACCTGCTGACATACCCATATCATCTACTCCATTTTGCCTTGCGGCAAATTACTGCACAGCATGCATTGGGGCCGCTTATTGGGCGGCCTGCCGTGTCTGAAGTTTTTCATCGATCTGGCGCGACAGGATCGCGGAGAACTCGTCAGCGAAACCTTCCATACGGGCGGAAAGCTTGTGCGCGTCGGCCGTGAACTTGTTATAGGCGATAACCGCCGGAATAGCCGCAACAAGGCCGATAGCCGTTGCCAGAAGCGCTTCGGCGATACCCGGCGCCACGACCGCAAGGTTGGTCGACTTCGAACCGGCAATCGCCTGGAACGAGGTCATGATACCGACAACCGTACCGAAGAGGCCGATGAAGGGGCCGGCCGAACCGATGGTGGCGAGCGAACCGAGGCGGGCCTCGTATTGTTCGCCTTCACGCGCAATCGTCACATCCATTGCCCTGTCGATACGCATCTGCAGGCCGATGGGCGAACGTGCGCCGCGCTCGAACGATTTTTTCCATTCCCGCATGGCGGAAACGAAAATTGCCGCGAGACCGCCATTCTGGCGTTCCGCCAGCGTGCGATAAAGTTCCTCGAGCGACTGGCCCGACCAGAAGACCTGTTCGAACTGGTCGAACTGGCGCTTTGCCTTGCCGAAGCTCACATATTTGTCGAAGACGATCGCCCACGTCCAGACCGAGGCGGCGATAAGTCCGATCATCACGAGCTTCACGATGAGGCCCGCCTGCATAAACAGTGCCCAGAGACTTACATCGTGCGTCGCCGCTGCCAAACCTGCCTGTTCCATAAATATCCAATCCCCGAATCCAAACGCCCGGTACGGGACCGGGCGATTCAAACGCGTGTTAACGCTCGAAGTCCTGCGGCGACTGCCGCCAACCCCTTTGCCATACCCCGATACTTGCCAGTAAGCCTTACTTGCCAATAAATTTGGTGAAAGGAAGGCGTGCGCCGCACAAATGCCAGTTGCTAAAGTAAGACACCATTATGGTTAAAGGAGTGTTACAGCCGGGCCACGCGCCATGGATTTACTGGACCCGGCCGTCAATTACTTCAGGAATTTTTCCGCCACCGTCTCCGGAAGACGCCTTGGCCGGCCATTGGCATTGATGACGGCGATGATGACCTTGGCGGCGACCAGCAGCGTTTCGCCGCGCCGGATTTCCTGGTTGAGCACCATTTTCGCGCCGCCGGCCTTCTCGGTAATGGTCGTGACGGTCAACACGTCATCCATCCGCGCCGGGCTTTTGAAATCGATCTCCATGCGATGCACGACGAAGACCAGCCCCTCCTCATCGGCGGTGAGAAGCGCGCTTTGTTCGCAGCCGAGGCAACGCAGGTAATCGGTGCGCCCGCGCTCGAGAAAATGCAGATAACGGGCGTGATAAACGAGGCCGGAGAAATCCGTATCCTCGTAATAGACACGCTGCGTCAGGCGGTGGCCATGTTCGATAAGCTCACCCGAAAGCGAAACCACAAGCTCGCTCATACTGTCTCCTTGAGAATTTCGGCAACATCGGAACGGCCTTCGCGGACGATGAGATGCTCATGCCGTTGCGGCAGCGCCTCGATACGCTCCGCGATGAAACGGGGCCTCAGATCGTTCTTCAGAAGCGCGGACGGCCGCGCGGGCAGCCAGCGGAACTCCACCTCGACGCCATCCAACACCCGATGCACGATATCGCTTTCATGGAACGGCAGAGGCTGGCGAAGTGAAACGAGATAATAAAATCCCAGCTCATGCGCCGCATAATCGTCATAGGCGAAAAATTCTCGGCCGACCAGAGAAGACGCTCAACCGAACAATCCCGGTCGAGCTCCTCACCGATCTCGCGGATGATGGTTTCCTGCGAGCTTTCACCGATTTCGGCACGGCCACCGGGCAAGGCCCAATAATTATCCCTGGTGCCGCGCTGGACGAGAAGATGGCCGTTCTGCAAGATCAGCGCCGCAACCCGCATGCTGAAAAGCTGCGGTTTCCGGTCAAGCCGGATCATGTGGCGTTCAGGGGCAGAGGTCATTTATCGTCCAGATCGCCGTCATGCCACACGAGATGTCTCGTGGCCTTCGGCAGGTGCTCTATTTCGTCGGCGATGAAATAGGGCGGAATATCAAGCTCCGTCAATGCCTGACGCGTCGCGGCGACCCAGCGGAACTCCAGCTCGTTGTCGCCGTCCTGAACGCGGTGGATGATGCCGGTCGGATGAAAGGCCAGCGTCTCCGGCAGGTCCATCAGGTAATAAAATCCGAGTTCGTGCCAGTCCTTGCCTTCATAATGGAAGAAATTTTCGACCGCCCAGAGAAGGCGTCCCACCTTGGCCTCGACACCAAGCTCCTCGACCATTTCCCGCGCCAGCGTTTCTTCGGAGCGTTCACCCATTTCGGCGCGACCGCCCGGAAAGGTCCAGAATTTTTCATGCGACGCCCGGTGCACCAGCACATGGCCATTGCGAAACGCCAGCCCCGCGACACGCATCTGGAAAATGCGCTTCGGCTTGAATTTCATGCGGATGCGGGTGTCCTGCTTGGTATCCTGTGTCATGGTGCTGGCCTGCGGGCTGGAAACATCAAATCGGTTTCCGTCCACCCTAACGCATTCATCTCGTCTTTTCTCGCCTTCGCATCATCTCCCACAATGAATTCATCCAGTTGCGGCGGCTTTATCGCAGTGCCCGACAACATCGCATGCGCCTGTCCGCGATGATGCGTCTGGTGCTGGAAGAGATGGGAGAGGACATCATCGCAGCGATCCTGCTGGATGCGCGTACCGCGATGGATATTGACGTTAGCCGCAAGGCCGTCTTCACCCAGACCATCGACAAATGTTATCAGCGTCTCGTCAAGCTCCGCCTGGGCGACGCGCAGATCCGCCATGGTGGCGAATGGCTCCCCTTCGGCGAAGGCGGCGAGGCCGAGCGTGCCACCTTTGACGGCATCGATATAAAAGCGGTCGACGGTGTAGATGTGGTTCAGCGTTGCCCTGAGCGTGGGAAAAAAACTGACACGATGAGTAACGAACGCCTCCTGCGAAAGCTGAAGACAGGCCTGGTGCAGCCGGAAATTGGCCAACCGGTTATTGCGCGCTAGTTTGCGGAAAACCCGCAGCGGATCGTAAACCATCTCCATCCTCCCTGGTCGAATGATGGCATCGTTCAATCGGCGTGCTCAAGCTCCGAGCTACTTTTCAGAGCCTTCGCGCGGAAGAGAAACTCAGGCCGATGCTCCAAGATCAACGACCGCGATTTCCGGCGGAACGCCAAAGCGGACGGGTGCGATGGAACAACCAAGACCACCTGAGACAATCAGGTTACGGCTGTCTTCGATCACATGCCCATAAGCGTAGCGATTGCCGTAGCGCGATGGCACGACAGGCGAACGGCCCAAAAACCGTATTTGTCCACCGTGAGTGTGCCCGGACAACGTCAAGGCCACGCGGGAAGGCACTTTGGGAAAGACATCCGGTTCATGCGCCATGAGGATGATCGGCGCCTTGTCCGTCACCTGAGCGAGGGTGCCGTCGAGATCATCCAGTCCGCGCATACTTGGGCGATCCCATTTCTTGCCCGGCAACAGTGCAAGCTGGTCCTCCAGCCCTGCTATCCAGAAGCCTTGGCCATTCTTCTCCAGCCGCAAGGCACGGTTACCGTAGACGGCGATGCCGACATCGGCAAGCGCCTTGTGACCGAACGTCTCTCCGCCGCCGGCCTTCTGCGCGGACCGATCTTCCCACCAGTCATGATTGCCCATGATCGCATGAACGCCAAGCGGCGCTTTCAGTACCGCAAGGGCCTTCGACCAATCTCTCGAATGCACATAGCGCGTCACAAGATTCATGCCGGCAGCATAGTCGCCAAGCAGCAGCACCACGTCACCGCCAAGACTGTTGGCATGATTGCAGATCGCGGAAATCCGGGCAGCGGACATCCACGGCTCGCAGGCATGAATATCGGCAAGCACCACCAGCCGCAGTTTGAGACCCGGTGTCCAGCCGGGCGGCGTCAGCGTGTAACGGGTCACTTTAAGCCGAAGCAGCGGCTCGAAGCCGAAAGCATAAGAACCAAGCGTCACAGCACCCGCAAAGCCTCCTCCAAGGATTTTAAGAAAGGTGCGACGGGAAATCACTCAATCGTCCTCAAGCGTCAGCCGGAACTGCGCCGCCTCGAGGTCCTTCGGCGGCTGCATGCCCAAGTGTTTCCAGGCTGTCGTCGTCAGAATACGCCCGCGCGGCGTGCGCTGGATGAAACCCTGCTGGATCATGTAGGGTTCGATGATGTCCTCAATCGCGTCGCGCGGCTCCGAAAGACCCGCAGCGATGGTTTCGATGCCGACCGGGCCGCCGCCGAAATTGACGGCGATCATGGTGAGATACCGCATGTCCAGCTGGTCGAGCCCCATATTGTCGACCAGAAGCCGCGTCAAAGCCTCGTCGGCGATCTCGCGGGTAACGGCTTCTGCCCGCGCCACCTCGGCGAAATCACGCACGCGGCGCAATAGCCGTCCGGCGATACGCGGCGTGCCGCGCGCCCGCCTTGCCACCTCGCGCGCACCCTGATCGGTCATGTTGAGCCCCATCAGCCGCGCCCCGCGGCGGACAATGAGTTCCAGTTCATCGACGGTGTAGAAAGCCAGCCGGACGGGAATGCCAAAGCGGTCGCGCAGCGGCGTCGTCAAGAGGCCGAGACGGGTCGTGGCGGCAACAAGGGTGAATTTGGAAAGATCGATCTTCACCGAACGTGCCGCCGGCCCCTCGCCGATGATGAGATCGAGCTGGAAGTCCTCCATGGCAGGATAGAGAATTTCCTCAACCGCCGGGTTGAGACGGTGGATTTCATCGATGAAGAGCACGTCACGCTCTTCGAGATTCGTCAGAAGTGCGGCGAGATCACCCGCCTTGGCAATGACTGGCCCGGAGGTGGACTTGAAATTGACGCCAAGTTCCTTGGCCATGATCTGCGCCAGCGTGGTCTTGCCGAGGCCGGGCGGGCCGACGAAGAGCACATGATCCAGCGCCTCGCCACGGTTCTTGGCCGCCTCGATGAACACCTTGAGATTGGCGCGCGCCTCCGCCTGGCCAGTAAAATCGTCCAGCGACTGTGGACGCATGGTGGTGTCGATGTCCTCACCGCGCTTGTCCGCAGAAATCAGTCTGTCCGCATCGCTCATTCAGGGCATTCCATTGTTCTAACCGAATTCATGAGATGGTCTTCGCCGCTATATCATGACTGTCGCGTCAAGGCGCTTCACGAAATTCAATATCGCGCCCGAACAGCATATGTACCGCGCTCAGCCTACCGCGAAAGCTCCTTCAGCCCGAGCCGGATCAGCCTGGCGCTGTCACCGCCCTCCCCGCCATTCTTCAATGCGGCGGCAACCGCATTGGCCGCCTGATCGCGCGAATAGCCGAGATTGGTGAGCGCGGAGACGGCATCCGCCACAGGCGCGGAAGCAACACCCTCACCAATTTCCTGCTTGAGCCCGATGGACGCCGAAGCTTCTCCGGCAAAGGCGGGCGCCTTGTTGCGAAGTTCGGTCACGAGGCGCACCGCCACCTTCGGTCCGACACCCGGCGCACGCGAAATCATCACCTTGTCCTGAAGCGCGATGGCATTGGCCAGTTCGGAGGGCGACAGCGTGGAAAGGACGGCCAAGGCCACTTTCGAGCCGACCCCCTGCACGCTCTGCAGCAGATTGAACCATTCCCGCTCCAGTGCCGACAGGAACCCGAACAGCTTCAGCTGGTCCTCACGTACATAGGTTTCGATAAACAGCACCACCGCCTCCCCGACGGAGCCGATTTTCGACAGCGTGCGCGCCGAACAATAGGCGACGTAACAGACGCCGTGCACATCCACCAGCACGTAATCCGCGCCGATTTCCTCGATGCTGCCCTTCAATTTTCCGATCATGATGCCGCCCGCTCAGTGAGACTTTCTATTCAGCCGGCCGCCAGGAGCCGCCGCATCCTGTCACCGCCGCGATTATGGGCGTGGCAGATGGCGATGGCGAGCGCGTCCGCCGCATCGTTACCCTTGAATTCAGCTTTCGGCATCAGGATTTTCAGCATCATGTGAATTTGCTGCTTTTCGCCGTGCCCGACGCCGATGACGGCTTTCTTCACCGCATTCGGCGCATATTCGAAGACCGGCAACCCCGCGCGCGCCGGCACCAGCATGGCGATGCCGCGCGCCTGGCCGAGTTTCAGAGTGGCGACCGCATCCTTGTTCACGAAAGTCTGCTCCACCGCCGCCTCGTCCGGCTGATGGCTGTGCACGATATCCGCCAGGCCGTCATGCAGCTGGCAGAGGCGGGAGGCGAGATCCATATCGCCATCCGATGTCACCGTGCCGGAGGCGACAAACCGCAGGCTGTTGCCGAGGGTTTCGATCACACCCCAGCCGGTGCGCCGCAATCCGGGGTCGATACCGATGATTCGAATCGTCTTTTGCATGAGCTACCTTATCTTTCCGGCTGCGACCCTGCCAGCGATAAGTGAACAAAACGACAACATTCATCAAATTTGCGGTGCAGCATTTACCTCTGCTTAAACCGCGTACCGCATTGTTCCCCACAAAATCAAAAAAGGGGAGCTGCGGACATGATGATCCGCAGCACAATATGTTCGCCATATCAGCCGTCCGATGGCGCCATCCATGCATGGTGCGGGAACTGATCCGGCATTGGGGGCTGCTTCGGCCATGCTGAACCGTTTTCATTCCATATCCACCAAGGTGCTCGTCATTTTCCTGGCGCTGATGGCGATCTCCACCGGGGCTCTGACGCTTCTCGGCTATCAGAGCAGCAGCGGCGTTCTCGAGGAACAGGCGTCGAAATCCATGGAGAGCATTCTCGTCTTTCGCGGCGACATGCTCCAGGAACGTCTCGAACAGCTGAAAACCCAGGCGGATTCCATCGCCAAGATCGAATCCCTGCAAATGGCTGTTGTCTCCATGCGCAGCGGCTGGGCCACCGTGCAGAAGAATTCCGGTGATGCAAAGGCGGAACTGCAGCGCGTCTTCGTCAGGGAAAACCCCTTCGGCGACAGGGAAAAGCTGATCAAGCCGGAAAGCCCGAGCGGCTTTTATTATTCCACCCATGAAAAAACCCAGACGGATATAGCCGGTTATCTGCAGGGAACGCCGTTCAGCGACGCTCTCTTCGTCGATCCCGCCGGCACGGTCTATTATTCCTATCTGAAGGGACCGGCTTTCGGCGAGACCGTCAAGGGCGGCGCCTTCGCGGAAAGCGGCCTTGGTGCGGCCTTCACGCGCGGCGCGGCGAATGCCGAAAAGGCGGTCAACGATGTTGCCCAGATCAGCTTCTCCGGCCTGCGGATCGATGCCGCGACGAAAGAGGCCGGTATTTATTTCGGCGTTCCGGTCGTCAAGTTCGGTGCGTTCAAGGGCATCGTCCTCTTCCAGGTCAAGCAAGACGTTTTCAGTCAGATTCTGACGAAAGGCATCGCGGCCGGCAGTTCGGAACAATCCGCGATCGTATCCGCCGATGGTAAGGTTCTCGGCGTCGAGGGCGAAAGGCTGGTCAGCCTTGACCCGGCCATCTACGATTTCCACGGCAATGCCCTGAACGCGGCGGGTATGACTGTCGCCAGGATCGACCGCACGGATGGCGAAGCCAATGCCTATGCGCGTCCGTTCTCTTTTGCCGACGAAAAATATCTGGCGGTGGAAAGCATACTGCGCAGCGAGTTGAACGCAGGCTCCATCTCGATTGCCGGTACGCTTGCCGTGATCGGCCTTTGCGTTCTGGCCGCCATGTGCGCGGCGACAGCCTTCTTGGCACGGCGTCTCTTCGCGCCGCTGGAAAAACTTGCCGGGCTGACCGGCGAAGTGGCCGCAGGCCGCCTCGATGCGGAGATCGGCAATCAGGACCGGAAGGATGAGATCGGCCGCATGGCGCGTGCGCTTGGCAGTTTCCGCGAAAAACTCATTTTGCAGCGGGACATGGAAGAGACCGCATCACGCACCCGGGAAGAAGCCGAAACGGCCCGGCGCGCGCATCTTGCGGAACGCGAGGCCGAGGCAGGCACCCTGCAGATGGTCGTGCAGTCTCTGGATGAGGGGCTGGACCGGCTGGCGAATGGCAATCTCGCCTATCGTATCGAAACCGTCTTCCCCGACGATCTCGAAAGCCTGCGCCACAATTTCAACACCGCGCTCGCCCGGCTCAGCGACACGATGCAGGCCATCGGCGGCAATTCCGCCGCCGTTCGTGGCGGTTCCGAGGAGATGCGGGTGGGGGCCGACCAGCTCGCCGAACGCACCGAGCGGCAGGCAGCCTCCATCACCGAAACGGCAAGCGCCATCAAGGCGATCACGGAGGCCGTCCGCGACCAGATCGAGCGCGCCGAACAGGCAACGCGGATCGCCCGCGACGCCAGCACGGAGGCGACTGCTTCGAGCCGTGTGATGGAACAGACCATCGCCGCCATGGAGGCGATCCAGACCTCGTCGCGCCAGATCAACCAGATCATCGGCGTCATCGACGAAATCGCCTTCCAGACCAACCTTCTCGCCCTTAATGCCGGTGTGGAGGCCGCGCGGGCGGGCGACGCAGGCAAGGGCTTTGCGGTCGTGGCGCAGGAAGTGCGCGAACTGGCGCAGCGTTCGGCCGCCGCCGCTAAGGAAATCACCAGCCTGCTGAAGCGCTCCACCGACGAAGTTTCCGCCGGCGTGACGCTGGTGGAAAAGGCAGGTGCTTCGCTGACCGGCATCGGCAAACACGTGCAGACCATCAGCACCCGTATCGAAGAGATCATGGAATCGACACGCGAGGAAGCGCACACGCTTTCGGAAATCAACAGCACCGTCACCAGCCTGGACACCATGACCCAGCAAAACGCCGCCATGGTGGAAGAAACGACGGCCGCCATTCACAATCTCGCTTCCGAAGCGGGTGAAATGGACGGCAGGCTCGGACAATTCGTATTGGCGTCGGAGAACGAAGCCGCAGGGCATTACGAGAGCAGGCAATTCAGGCGGGCGGGTTAAGAGCATATCGGCCGGCAAAATATCCCGGGCCTCTTCGGAGGCCCAATTTTTTTGAACCATCCTTCAATTCTGCGCGACTTCTCTGGTAAATCGGGACATGCGCCTTACATCCGCAGCAAAGAGAGAATTACGCAGGAGCGTCGGATGATCCCCTTTTCCATTCTCGACCTTTCGCCGATCGGCGAAGGCGAGAGCGTCAGCGAGGCGCTAGAAAATTCCCAACGAATGGCGATCAAGGCCGAAGAACACGGCTATAACCGCATCTGGCTGGCGGAGCACCATGGCATGCCGGGCATTGCCAGCGCGGCAACATCGCTGGTCATCGCCCATGTGGGCGCGGCCACGAAACATATTCGCGTCGGTTCCGGCGGTATCATGCTGCCCAACCATTCCCCCCTTGTCATCGCCGAACAGTTCGGAACGCTTGCCGCACTCCTTCCCGGCCGGGTCGATCTCGGCCTCGGCCGTGCACCCGGAACCGATATGCGCACAGCACGGGCGCTACGCCGCAACCTCGATGCCGGCGCGGAAAACTTCCCGCAGGACATCATCGAACTGCAGCGTTACCTTGGTGCGCCGCAGCCGGATCAGGCAATCCTTGCCGTGCCGGGCATGAATTCCAACGTGCCGCTCTGGCTGCTCGGTTCCAGCACCTACAGCGCGCATCTCGCCGCAGCCCTCGGCCTGCCCTATTCCTTCGCCTCACATTTTGCCCCTGACATGCTGATGGAGGCGATCCATATCTATCGCGAGCGTTTCCAACCCTCCGAGGTGCTGGACAAGCCCTATGTGATGGTGGGTGTGATGGGTGTCGGCGCCGATACGGACGAGGAGGCGCAGCATCTCTTCACCTCGTCGCAGCAGCAATTCGTCAACCTGCGCCGCAACGTGCGCACGCAGTTTCCGAAGCCGGTGCACAGCATGGACGATTACTGGAACGAAATGGAGCGTTTCTCTGTCGAACACACGCTGCGTTTCGCCGCCGTCGGCTCGCCTGAGACGATCCAACGCCACCTCGACGGCTTCCTGGCGGAGACGCAGGCCGATGAGCTGATCGTTTCCATGCCGATCCATGACATCGAAAAGCGGCTGCGATCCGTGGAGATTTTTGCCGACGTGCGAACCTCCATAAAGAAGGCCGCCTAGAGTTTTTCAGTATTTCCCGACGGAAAAGAGGATGCCACTTTTCCTGGGAATGCTTTAAACAAAAAGCCCCGGAGCGGATCGCTGCCGGGGCTTTTTTTGAGGAACGTCAGGCGGAAAGCTTGGCGAGAATTTCATCGGATACTTCGAAGTTGGAATAGACGTTCTGCACGTCGTCATCGTCTTCGAGATTGTCGATGAGCTTCATCAGCGACTGCGCCTTTTCTTCATCCACCGGCACCGTGTTCTGCGACTTCCAGATGGCCTTGACGCTTTCGGCTTCGCCCAGCACGCCTTCCAGCGCCTTGGAAACCTCGTTCATCGCTTCGAAACCGCAGATGATGGTGTGGCCGTCTTCGGAAGATTCGACATCGTCGGCGCCGGCCTCGATGGCCGCTTCCATGACCTTGTCGGCATCGCCGACTTCCGCCTTGTAGGTGATTTCGCCGACGCGATCGAAGGAGAAGGACACCGAACCGGTTTCACCGAGCGCACCGCCGGCCTTGGTGAAGATGGAACGCACGTTGGAGGCGGTGCGGTTGCGGTTGTCGGTCAGCGCCTCGACGATGACGGCGACGCCGCCCGGGCCGTAACCCTCATAGCGGACTTCATCATAGTTCTCGCCTTCGGCGCCGGCGGCCTTCTTGATGGCGCGCTCGATATTGTCCTTCGGCATGGACTGGGCCTTGGCGTTCTGGATCGCCAGACGCAGGCGCGGGTTCATGTTCGGGTCGGGCATGCCCGTTTTGGCCGCAACGGTGATTTCGCGCGCAAGCTTGGAAAACATTTTGGACCGAACGGAGTCCTGCTTACCCTTGCGGTGCATGATGTTCTTGAACTGTGAATGGCCAGCCATGGAAAACCTGATTGTCGTAATTTGGAGATTGCGGGCCTTATAAGTGCGATAGGCCCATCGTTCAAGCCCGCAGGCGCTTTCTCTTGCCGCAACCACAGAAGGAACTGATTTATCCGCTTGTCGTTCTGATCATGAACACGGCAGAGACGAGCATGGTTTCATCGTCGCCACAGCATCAGACCGGAAGGAGAAAGCACATGGTCAGCCTGACTGAAGCAAGAGAAGCCCCGGCCCGCCAGCTCTGGGACGAGATCAATTCCGTTCATGCCGGCATGCTCGGACTTGAGGGCCTGCACAGTCACATGCAGCCAATGGCGCCCCATGCTGACCCCAGGACCAACACGATATGGTTCTTCTCCAAAAAAGACACCAATCTGGTGAAATCGCTGAAATCCGGCTCACGCGCGCATTTCTGCCTCGTCGGCAAGGATCATGATTATCATGCCTGCCTCTCCGGCATTCTTGAAACACGCGACGACAGGGCGAAGATCGACGAATACTGGAATTCCGTCACCGCCGCCTGGTACGAGCACGGCAAGAGCGATCCGCAGCTGACGATGCTGGCGCTGCATGTGGACGATGCCGACATCTGGGCCTCGACAGACAGCACGCTGAAATTCGGCTGGGAAATCGCCAAGGCCAACATGTCCGACGACAAGACCCCGGATGTCGGCGTCCGCCAGCACCTCACCTTCGCCTGATCGGATGAATCCGACCAGGGTTCCCGGCCTTCTTCGCCCGCCGCCGCTACATGCCTTTCGGCACCAGTATCTGCGGCTGGCGGGGAAGGTTTCTCATCGAGACCCGGATCACCGGATCCGTGGCATAGGCAATCCGGAAACTTCCCCCGAACATGTTGAGAAACTGCTCGAGCGGCGGGCCAGTGCGGTGCATCGGCAGGATCAGCGCGGAGCGCAGGCGCTTGACCACCCGGCTCATGCTGTCGGCGCCCATGGTCAGCCCGCCATCCACCGGCACCATCAGCACATCGAGACGGCCGATCTCGGCGTAATGCGTATCCGTCAGCTCGTGATGCAGATGGCCGAGATGACCGATACACAGCCCGGCAACCTCGAAAATGAAGATGGAATTGCCGTTTTCCTGAAAGGATTCGTAATCGCCCCAGCGGTTGCGGATATCGGTCGCGACATTACGGATATAGACGTCATCCACCAGAACCTTGTGTTCGGCCTTTTCTCCGGGCGTATCGCTCCAGCCATGCAGAACATATTGAATGGCCGGATCCGGATTGAGGGTGAAATGGGTGGAATGCGCCCGGTTCATCGTCACCACCGTCGGCGTGACAGGCGGACGATAAACACCATTATAGTCGGTGGCGATCGTCACGCCGCCGGGGCTTTCGATCAGATAGGTGGAATGGCCGATGAAGCTGATCTTCACCTCTTCCTTTGCCGTGAGCTGAGCCATCTGGACGCCCGGCGGATTGAAGCTCGCGAACGTGACGCCGGGAATGTTGCTGGCGATCGCCTGGCATTGACTGACGGGAGGACGGCTTTCCGTCTGGGAGAAGGCCGCTCCCGTACAGGCGACCAACCCCGATATTGCAAGCATTAGCACGCGCAGCATCATGCCACTCCCCTGAACTTGCGATGTTGAGAGGATGAGACAGGTTTTGCGGGTCGTCCAGTTACAAGAACAGCGGAAGGCTCACAATTTCGTCATTGTGAGCGCTTCAATAAAGTTACACCCAGAAGGATGGAAGGGTTTCCGAAAGGCGCGGCCCGATGCGCAGCGGCGCAATCTTCTCCGCAAGACCGGTGCGGTCGGAGATTTCGACACCAACGCCACAGATCGTCGCCGGTCCGCTGGCAGCCTCGAAACGGCCCTTCGGCATCTTGGAAATGAAGCGGTTGATCGGCTCTTCCTTCTCCATTCCAAGCGAGCTGTCATAATCGCCGCACATGCCGGCATCCGACATATAGGCGGTTCCGCCGTTGAGTATCTGGGCATCCGCCGTCGGAACATGGGTGTGGGTGCCGACGACGAAACTCGCGCGGCCATCGACGAAATGGCCGAAACACTGTTTCTCGCTGGTCGCCTCGGCGTGGAAATCGAAAATGATGGCGTCGGCCTGTTCCTTCAGCGGGCAGGCGGCAAGAATGTTTTCCGCCGACTTGAAGGGATCGTCCAACTCCGGATGCATGAACACCCGCCCCATGATGTTGGCGACCAATATACGTGCGCCGTTGCGGGCATAAAAAATGCCCGAGCCCTTGCCCGGTGTTCCGTCAGGATAATTGGCGGGCCGCAGGAACTGGTCATGGCGCTCGCAGAAGGAAACCGCTTCCTTCTGGTCCCAGACATGGTTGCCGGTCGTGACAACATCGGCGCCGGCATTGATGGTCTCGAGATAAATGTCTTCGGTGATACCGAAACCGCCGGCGGCGTTTTCACCGTTGACGATCACGAAATCGAGCTTCAGATCGGAAATCAGCCCCGGCAATCGTTCCCAGACAGCCGTGCGTCCGGTCTTGCCAACCATATCTCCGAGAAAAAGAAGCCTCATTCACCCGCCCCGATCTTGCGCATGTTTCTATATTTGGTCCCCTCTAGCGGGTAATCGATCTTTTAAAAAGTGCTAAAGCGCCTTTTGTCCCATATCGGGCATCGGCAGCGGCCTCGAAAACCAGCGCAGGCCGCTTTCCGTCAGAATGGCGTGAAGCCGCACATCGTGCGGCTCCGCCGGTATGGATGGCGCTTCCTGGCAATCGAAGGCGACGCCGATGAGAACAGGCTGACGGCCCTTGGCGTGCAATCGCGCAATGGCGCGGTCATAATGGCCCGCGCCATAACCGACCCGCTGTCCCTGCCCATCGAAGACGGAAAGAGGCACGAGCAGAATATCCGGATCGAGAACCTCCGCATCCTCACCCGGGCCGGTCGTACCGAAACCGGTCTTCACCAGCGGCGCATCCGCCTCAAAGGCGCGGAAAACGATGGTTTCGCGATCCAGCACAACGGGGAGAACGAGACGCCCGCCCCTTGTGCGCAACGCTTCCATCAGCGGCCGGGTATCGGCCTCGGAGCGGATCGGCATGAAACCGGAAATCACGGTATCAGGTGAAAAGGTGATGCCGGAGGCGCCATGGGCCGCAATCGACTGGCTCTTCCGTTGCCGTTCCGCCAAACTCAGCGCATCGCGCGCGGCGAGCCTTTCGCCGCGCAGCCTCGCTTTTTCGGCAATGTCGCCGGACATCAGGCGGCCCGGCTCACGAGAACCTTGTCGATACGGTGACCGTCGAGGTCGATGACCTCGAAACGCCAGCCGTTGCGGGTAATGTGTTCGCCCAGTTCCGGCAGGCGGCGGAACTCGTCCAGAACCAGACCGGCGACGGTTTCGAACTCGGCATCCTCATCGATCTGGAAACCCATGCGATCAGCGAACTCATCGGCAGGCATCCAGCCGGCGACCAGGAACGAACCGTCCTCGCGCTCGACCATGGCCGGTTCCTCATCGTCATCTTCCTGGAATGCGCCGGTAATGGCTTCAAGCACGTCACCGGAGCTGATGATACCTTCGAAGTGGCCGTATTCGTCATAGACCAGCACCATATGCACCGTGGAGCGGCGCAGAGACTGGATAACGTCCACCGCACTCGTCAGGTCCGATACGACAGGAACTTCGCGCAGAAGTTCGCGAATGTTGAGTTCCTTGCCGGAGGCCAGCGCATCGAAGGCGTCCTTGGCGAAAAGCACGCCGAGAATTTCATCCGAAGCACCGTTGCGCACCGGCAGGCGCGAACGCTGCGTCAGGCGAAGCTGTTCGCGGATTTCCTCGGCGCTGTCTTCGATATCGACCACTTCCACATCGCGGCGCGGCGTCATCAGGCCGCGCGCATTGCGGTCGGCAAGGCGCATGACGCTGGTGATCATCGCCGATTCCTCGGTCTCAATCACGCCGGCGCTGTGGGCTTCGGCCAGAACCGTGCGGATTTCATCGTCGGTAACCGAAGCGTTGGATTCACCGCTATGGCCGAGAAGCGCCAGAACGGTCTTGCCAGACCGGTCGAGCAGCCACACCAGCGGCGCGCCGATCTTGGACAGCAGCGTCATGGTGGGCGCGACGCGGGCGGCGACCTTTTCAGGATCGCGCAGCGCGATCTGCTTCGGCACGAGTTCGCCGACGATCAGCGACAGATAGGTGATGGCGACGACCACCGAACCGACGCCGAGCGCATCGGCAACGCGGTCGGGCACGCCCTGCTCCGCCAGCCATGCCGTAAAGCGGGCGCCGAGCGTGGCGCCTGAAAAGGCGCCCGAGAGAATGCCGACCAGCGTGATGCCGATCTGAACCGTGGAAAGAAAGCGTCCGGGATTTTCAGAAAGGCTGAGCGCCAGCGTGGCACCCTTGCTGCCCTGCGCGGCAAGCACCTTGAGCCTCGCCGGTCTGGAGGAGACAACGGCAAGCTCGGACATGGCAAGCACACCGTTCAATACGGTGAGCAGGACCACGATCATAATTTCAGTAAACAAGTTTAGCTCTTTGGGCTGTTGAACGGCACGTCGCGGTTTTGGCCGCAGCACCCTTTATGCAAAGGGCATGACAGACATACCAATCCGAATAATAGGCAATTGTTTCGCCATTGCAATGAGAGCGATACAAAAAAGCCGTGCCCGGCAGTAGTGAAAAATAACTGTCGACGATAAAACAATCAGGTGAAGAACCGGGTTTGACCGGAAACTTCAAGCGCGATCCACGGCGACCGATGGAGATTTACGATCCTGGGCGCCTACAAAAGTAGGTGGGCACCGTGTGTCCAGCCCCACGGGACTGGCCAGGGACAGCTCCCTTTGGATCGAGTATGGCCCCAGGGATTGTGGTTCCTGTCGGGAAGCGCAGAACGCATAGAAGATATAGGACGGATCGGAGAAAACCGCCAGAGGGTGCGGCGCGAAATTTTGCCGCCTCAGAACTCTGCGCGCCGTCAATGCGCCGCTGGCTTCGGCCGCGCCAGCAGTTTTTCGGTGATGCCGTTCAGCCGATCGGCGAGATCGCCGATGGCAAGCGCCACCATCTCGTCCGATTTCGCCCTGTGCTCGGCCATGCCGTCGCGGTTGCGGGAAAGGGCCGCGACTTCCCCTTCCAGCTTCTCGATCTTGCGGTTGAGTTCGGAAAGCTCGTCCATCACCATGATGCCGGCCATGACGGTGAGCCTCAGATCGCCGATTTCGCCGAACTGGCTCTTGAGGTGCCCGACATACCGGTCGAAACGGGTGGCGAGATCGGTCAGGTGGTCTTCCTGTCCCGCCTCGCACGCCATGCGATAGGCCTTGCCGTCGATCATAACAGTGACTTGCGCCATGAAACCGCTCCTATCGATCCAGCACCGCGCGGATCGTCTCCATGGCCGTCACCAGCCGGCGGGAAACCTCGCGATTGACTTCTTCAAGACGATTGGCGCGAAATTCGGCCTGATCCAGTTCCTGGGCGAGCCTCGCGCGGTCGACATGGACCCGCTTGACCTCATTGTCGATCTCGCCCGTCTCCCTTTGCCGCTCGATACGCATATCGATGGCATTTTCGAGATTTGTGATGGCAGCATTAAGCTCCGTCAGCGCAGATTGTACGGTCTTCTCAGCCGACATCGTTTTTTCCAACTCGCACGCCACCGGCCGAATCGTCCGGTTTCAGGCCTTTCCAACACTCACGAGGTTATTACCCGATTTATCATCCCGTCAATCAAACCAGTGCATTGAAGCGTTTTGCTCTGTGGATGAACGAACAGGCACAGACTTATATTGCACGTATTTTGCCGCGACACCTGATTTTCTAAACGATTTTTTCTCCCGGAGAGAACCGCAAACGCCCGTGGATTTATTGACTTGCCTGCCTCACCTGCTATGGATCAACCCGCTTTTTGGATAGTTGCGTAAAACTATCTCCTTTCACCCGGAAACAGACGGAAAAGCCATGATTTCTCGCGACAAACACAACCGGATGGCCAATGCGATCCGCTTTCTTGCCATGGATGCAGTGGAGAAGGCCAATTCAGGCCATCCCGGTCTGCCGATGGGCGCCGCTGATGTCGCCACCGTTCTCTTCACCCGTTATCTGAAATTCGATCCGAAGGCGCCGCTCTGGGCGGACCGCGACCGCTTCGTGCTGTCCGCAGGCCATGGTTCGATGCTTCTTTACTCGCTGCTCTATTTGACGGGCTACGAGGACATGACGATCGACGAGATCAAGCGTTTCCGTCAGTTCGGTTCCAAGACCGCCGGCCATCCCGAATATGGCCATGCGACCGGCATCGAAACGACGACCGGCCCGCTCGGCCAGGGCATCGCCAACGCCGTCGGCATGGCGATCGCTGAGCGCAAGCTGGAAGAGGAATTCGGCTCCGACCTGCAGAGCCACTTCACCTATGTGCTGTGCGGCGACGGCTGCCTCATGGAAGGCATCAGCCACGAAGCCATCGCGCTTGCCGGCCATCTGAAGCTCAACAAGCTCGTTCTGTTCTGGGATGACAACAACATCACCATCGACGGCGAAGTCGGCCTTTCCGACAGCACCGACCAGATCGCCCGCTTCCAGGCCGTGCACTGGAACACCATCCGTGTGGATGGCCACGATCCGGACGCGATTGCCGCCGCCATCGAGGCCGCACAGAAATCTGACCGTCCGACCTTCATCGCCTGCAAGACCGTCATCGGTTTCGGCGCACCGAACAAGCAGGGCACCCACAAGGTGCACGGCAACCCGCTCGGCGCCGAAGAAATCGCTGCCGCCCGCAAGCACCTGAACTGGGAAGCCGAAGCTTTCGTCGTTCCGGAAGATGTGCTCGATGCATGGCGTCTGGCCGGCCTGCGCTCCACCAAGACCCGCCAGGACTGGGAAGCCCGCCTTGAAGCCGCTGAAGCCGGCAAGAAGGCCGAGTTCAAGCGTCGCTTCGCCGGCGACCTGCCCGGCAATTTCGACAGCGCCATCGATGCCTTCAAGAAGAAGATCATTGAGAACAACCCGACGGTTGCCACCCGCAAGGCCTCGGAAGATTCGCTCGAAGTCATCAACGGTATCCTGCCGGAAATGATCGGCGGCTCGGCCGACCTGACGCCGTCCAACAACACCAAGACCAGTCAGATGAAGTCCATCACGCCGACGGACTTCTCCGGCCGCTACCTGCATTACGGCATCCGCGAGCATGGCATGGCGGCGGCGATGAACGGCATCGCACTGCATGGCGGCCTCATCCCCTATGCCGGCGGCTTCCTGATCTTCTCGGACTATTGCCGTCCGTCGATCCGCCTTGCCGCGCTCATGGGCATCCGCGTCGTCCACGTTCTGACGCATGATTCCATCGGCGTCGGCGAAGACGGCCCGACCCACCAGCCGGTGGAGCAGATCGCAGCGCTTCGCGCCATTCCGAACCTTCTCCTCTTCCGTCCGGCGGATGAAACCGAGACGGCGGAATGCTGGCAGCTGGCTCTCGAGCAGAAGCATCGCCCGTCCGCGCTGGCGCTGACCCGCCAGAACCTTGCGCCCTCGCGCAAGGAATATGAAGAGAAAAACCTCTCCGCTTACGGCGCTTACGAACTGGTATCCGCCAGCGACGCCAAGGTTTCGATCTTCGCTTCCGGCTCGGAAGTGGAAGTGGCGCTGAAGGCTGCCGCAATGCTGAAGGACAAGGGCGTTTCGGCCCGCGTCGTTTCCGTTCCCTGCTTCGAGCTCTTCAAGGAGCAGCCGGAAACCTATCGCAACGCCATCATCGGCAAGGCTCCGGTCAGAATAGCGGTGGAAGCCGCCATCCGCCAGGGCTGGGATTATTTCATCGGCTCCGACGGCGCTTTCGTCGGCATGCACTCCTTTGGAGCGTCTGCGCCGGCGAAGGATCTCTTCAAGCACTTCGGCATCACGGCGGAAGCCGTCGTCGCCGCAGTCGAGGCAAAACTTGCGTGAGGGCTCCCAAGGCCCCCACATTCCGCACAGACCAAGCACATATCTTGATCGGGAGACTGTAAATGACTGTAAAAGTTGCCATTAACGGCTTCGGCCGCATCGGCCGCAACGTCCTGCGCGCCATCGTCGAATCCGGCCGCACCGATATCGAAGTCGTCGCCATCAACGACCTCGGCCCGGTTGAAACCAACGCTCACCTGCTGCGCTACGATTCGATCCACGGCAAGTTCCCGGCCGAGGTGAAGGTCGAAGGCGATACGATCATCGTTGGCGGCGGCAAGCCAATCAAGGTGACCGCCGTTCGCGATCCGGCAACGCTGCCGCACAAGGAACTCGGCGTCGACATCGCGCTCGAATGCACCGGCATCTTTACCGCCCGCGACAAGGCCGCCGCTCACCTGACGGCTGGCGCAAAGCGCGTCATCGTTTCGGCTCCGGCTGACGGCGCGGACCTCACGGTCGTTTTCGGCGTCAATGACGACCAGCTGTCGAAGGACCATCTGGTCATCTCCAACGCATCCTGCACCACCAACTGCCTCGTGCCGGTCGTGAAGGTTCTCGATGACGCCGTTGGTATCGATCATGGCTTCATGACCACGATCCACTCCTACACGGGCGACCAGCCGACGCTGGACACCATGCACAAGGATCTGTACCGCGCCCGCGCCGCAGCCCTGTCCATGATCCCGACCTCGACGGGCGCAGCCAAGGCCGTCGGTCTCGTTCTGCCGCACCTCAAGGGCAAGCTGGACGGCACGTCGATCCGCGTTCCTACCCCGAACGTCTCCGTCGTCGACTTCAAGTTCATCGCCAAGCGCGACACGACGGTCGAGGAAATCAACGAGGCGATCAAGTCTGCCGCCAACGGCAAGCTGAAGGGCATTCTCGGCTATACCGAAGAGCCGCTGGTTTCCCGCGACTTCAACCATGACAGCCACTCCTCGATCTTCGCAATCGACCAGACCAAGGTCATGGAAGGCAAGTTCGTGCGCATCCTGTCCTGGTACGACAACGAGTGGGGCTTCTCCAACCGCATGTCGGATACGGCCGTCGCCTTCGCGAAGACCATCTAAGCAAGACCCGGTTCCATCGAAAAGCCGGCGGGAGCAATCCTGCCGGCTTTTTGTTTGTAAAAAAATGCCGGCGGGAAACGAGGAAACCCGCCGGCATCGATCCAGAAGCAAGGCGGGGGCTACGGATCGAAAACCATCGCCGTCTGAGGGCGGACCAAACCCTCCCTCAGACGGCCGGATGACACGGGCCATCCCTCATTTTTTATTGTTGATGATGACCGGCCCCGAATTGCCCGCACTGCTCCAGATCGTATCGAAAGTCTGTTGCCGCAATTCGCTTTGCTGCATGGAAAGCTTCATCATGCAGTCGGCAAAATCCCGCGAGCCTTCATAATAACCAAATGCACGGCAGCGTTCGCGTTGTGCGGCCATGTTTTCAGCTGTCTGCTCCGTGCTGGAGCAAGCGGAGACAGTTAAGGCCGCCGCCAGCAATATGATAAATGTAGATATCCGTTTCATCCGATGCTCCGGTAATGGGGAAAGCAATTCGGAAGCCAGAGCTAACGCAGCTGCATTGTCTCTATGTTACGTCGAAACAGCCACGGGTGAATTGTTTCCGCGGGGGTATCGACCGCTTCTCCGCGCCTTGCATGTTTTCGCCCGCGGGCCGAAAAATTCCCATTTCCTGCCTTTGTCTGGTCCATTTTGAAACGGACAAGGGAAACAGGGAAATGGTCGTGCGCAATGCACTTCGGCCCTGCCGTATCATTCGATACACCCCGCCTTGCGTCGCCTTTCAACGCCAGCAGAAACAGCGCTGACAGACCGCAACCCGTGGCGCATTGACTGCTGACGCGCAGAGCATTCATTGCAGCGGTCAACGCGGTTTGAATGAGGCGGTGGACGTGGAATCATTTTATTTTCTGTTGCTGGTGGCAACTGTTCTGGTTCTCGTCGCAGCTTTCTCGAGCCTCCTCGCCTTCCGCTTCGGCGCACCCCTCCTCCTGCTCTTCCTGATGATCGGCCTTGTGGCCGGCGTGGATGGCCTCGGCATCGAATTCACCAACAATCCGCTGGCCTATATGCTGGGTTCGCTTGTGCTCGCCGTCATTCTGTTCGATTCCGGTTTCGGCACGTCCATCCAGTCCTTCCGGCTTTCCGCAGCACCCGCAGTGGCGCTCGCCACGGGCGGCGTCATCCTCACATCCGTGTTTTTCGCAGGCGCCGCCGCCCTGCTGCTCGGGCTTTCCTGGCTGGAGGGACTGCTGCTCGGCGCCATAGTCGCCTCCACGGATGCGGCGGCCGTGTTCTTCCTGCTGCGTATCGGCGGCATCCATATCCGCGATCAGGTACGTTCGACGCTGGAAGTCGAATCCGGCACCAACGATCCGATGGCCATCTTTCTCACCGTCGCGCTGGTCGAAATCATCGCAAAGGGCCAGGGGCTTGCCGGCATCGACAGCGGCTTCCTGCTGCTTTTCATCGAGCAGATGGGCCTCGGCCTGATTTTCGGCCTGCTCGGCGGGCTGATGATCGCCACCGTCGTCAACCGTTTCGCAGCCGACCGCGGGCTGGCGCCGATCTTCGTGCTAGCGCTGGCGCTGCTCGTCTTTTCCTTTACCGGCGCTATTGGCGGCAGCGGTTTTCTGGCCGTCTATGTGGCTGGCATCGTCGCCGGCAACCGCCGGGTCTTTGCCAAGGAAACCATCCGACGTTTCCATGAGGGCCTGACCTGGCTTGCCCAGATCATCATGTTCCTGATGCTCGGCCTGCTCGCCACGCCGTCGCAATTTCCGGCCATCGCCATTCCGGCCGTGCTGCTGGCGCTTTTCCTGATCTTCGTCGCCCGCCCGCTGGCGGTCTGGCTCAGCCTCATGCCCTTCAACTACACCCAGCAGGAAACCTCCTTCGTGGCCTGGGTGGGTCTGCGCGGCGCGGTCTCCATCCTGCTCGCCATCATGCCCATTCTCGGCGGGCTCAACGATGCGCAGATCTATTTCAACGCCGCCTTCATCATCGTGCTGGTCTCGCTGCTCGTGCAGGGCTGGACCATCAAGCCGGTGGCGACACGGCTCGGCCTGATCGTGCCGCCGCGCATGGGCGAGGTGGACAAGCTGGAGGTCGACCTTCCCGGCACCGCCAATCATGAGCTGATTTCCTACCGGGTCGCCAGGGGCAGCGCCATCATGCAGGGCGAGCGTATTCCGCGCTGGGCAATGCCTTCGCTGGTGGTGCGCGACGGCAAGTCGATCCGCTACCAATATGCCGGTCGGCTGCGGGAGAACGATCTCGTCTATCTTTTCATCGCCCCCGGTTATTCCCGCCTGATCGACCGGCTGTTCGCCAGCGCCCTGCCGGTTGCCGATGACGACGCCGATTTCTTCGGCACTTTCGCAATCTCGCCCAGCCGTCCGGCCAAGGAACTGGACACGGCCTATGGCCCCGGCCTGCTTTCACCCGCCGAACAGGCGATGAGCGTTGCGGAACTCATCGAGGCGCGCCTTGCCGGGAAGGCCGATTATGCCGACCGCGTGCGCCTTGGCTCCATCGTCCTCATCGTCCGTACACTGGACGAGCACGAAGCCATCACAGGCGTCGGAATCTCGCTCGAACCGGTGGAACCGGCCACAAGCCTGCCAATCTTCATCAGCTTTTCGGAAATCCTCGACCGCGTGCGCAATTATCTGGCAGAGAAGCGTCAGCCCCGCGCCGAAGGCGTGGAAGAAACCGCCCCGGCCCCGGCCAGTTCAGTGAGAGAAAATGAGGCCTGACCGGCTTGCGTCGGCAATCAGGCATAGTATGGTCCCTGCCGAACTCGCAACAACATCAGGATCGACCTATGCCCGCTTTCAAGACCCTCGACGACCTCAACGACATTGCCGGAAAGCGCGTTCTCGTCCGCGTTGATCTCAACGTGCCGGTTGCGGATGGGAAAGTGACGGACAAGACCCGTATCGAACGCGTTGCACCCACCATTCTGGAGCTTTCCAAAAAAGGCGCCAAAGTCATCCTGCTCGCCCATTTCGGCCGCCCGAAGGGCGAGCCGGTTGCCGACATGTCGCTTTCGCAGATCGTGCCCGCCGTCGAGGAAGTGCTGGATCACGCCGTTTCCTTCGCAACCGATTGCACCGGCGCAGCGGCAGCCGATGCCGTTGCGAAACTCAACGATGGCGATATCCTGCTTCTGGAAAACACCCGTTTCCACAAGGGTGAAGAAAAGAACGATCCGGCCTTTGTCGAGGCTCTGGCGGCCAATGGCGATATCTATGTGAACGACGCCTTCTCCGCGGCCCACCGCGCCCACGCCTCCACCGAAGGCCTTGCACGCCACCTGCCCGCCTATGCCGGCCGCACCATGCAGGCCGAGCTTGAGGCTCTGGAAAAGGGCCTCGGCCAGCCGGTGCGCCCGGTTGTCGCCATCGTCGGCGGCGCCAAGGTTTCGAGCAAGATCGACCTGCTGATGAACCTCGTGAAGAAGGTCGATGCCCTCGTCATCGGCGGCGGCATGGCCAACACCTTCCTTGCCGCCCGCGGCACCAATGTCGGCAAATCGCTCTGCGAGCACGATCTGGCCGAGACAGCAAAACAGATCATGATCGAAGCCGCGACATCCGGCTGCGCCATCGTCCTGCCGGAAGACGGCGTTGTCGCCCGCGAGTTCAAGGCCGGTGCCGCCAATGAAACCGTCGATATCAACGCCATTCCCGCCGACGCCATGGTTCTCGATGTCGGCCCGAAATCGGTCGAAAGCATCAAGGCCTGGATCTCGCGCGCGGAAACGCTGGTCTGGAACGGCCCGCTCGGCGCATTCGAAATCGAGCCCTTCGATGCGGCAACCGTGGCTGCGGCAAAGTACGCGGCCGAATGCACCAAGGCCGGCGATCTCGTCTCCGTCGCCGGCGGCGGCGATACGGTGGCGGCACTGAACCACGCCGGCGTTTCAGACGATTTTACCTACATCTCGACGGCGGGCGGCGCCTTCCTTGAATGGATGGAAGGCAAGGAATTGCCGGGCGTTGCCATCCTTGCCACCGCCAAGTAAACTACCTTACTTGCCTGACACGAGGCCGGACAAGCATCGCTTGTCCGGCCTTGTTTTTTGGTAAGTGCGCTTGGGAGGAAAAGTTTCAAACGATTGAAATGATTTCAATCGTTTCAATGAGTTAGCGCGCCATTTCCCTGCCCTGGAACTTCTGTTATCGGGAATTTATTGTGCCTTGGGAGAATAGCAAATGACCGAACGTCTCGAAGACATCGCAATCAAAATGGTCGCCGACGGCAAGGGCCTGCTCGCCGCCGACGAATCCACGGGAACGATCAAGAAGCGTTTCGACAGCATCAATCTGGAGTCCACCGAGACCGCCCGCCGCGATTACCGCGAGATGCTGTTCCGCTCCGACGACGCCATGAAGAAATACATCTCCGGCGTCATCCTCTACGAAGAGACCCTTTTCCAGAAGGCCGCCGACGGTACGCCTTTTGTTGATATCATCAAGGCGGCCGGCAGCCTGCCGGGCATCAAGGTGGATATCGGCGCCAAGCCGATGGCCTTCCATCCGCATGAATTCATCACCGAAGGCCTCGACGGTCTTTATGAGCGCCTGCGCAAGTATCATGAGGCCGGCGCCCGTTTTGCCAAATGGCGCGGCGTCATCACGATCGGTGAACAGCGTCCGAGCTGGGGTTCGATCAAGGCAAACTCCCAGTCGCTCGCCCGTTACGCCGCTCTCTGCCAGCAGGCGGATATCGTGCCGATCGTGGAACCCGAAGTTCTCATGGACGGCGAGCCGGGTACACATGACATCGACCGCTGTGCGGAAGTCACGCAGTGGGTTCTCCAGACCGTCTTCGCCGACCTGTTCGACGCCCGCGTCAACCTTGAAGGCATGATCCTCAAGCCGAACATGATCATCGATGGCAAGAAAGCCCGCAAGGCTTCCGTCGAGGAAGTGGCGGAAAAGACCGTCAAGGTTCTGAAGGCGACCGTGCCTTCCGCCGTGCCGGGCATCGCCTTCCTTTCCGGCGGCCAGTCCTCGGAAGAGGCAACCGCACATCTCTCCGCCATGAATGCCGGTTACGACCTGCCCTGGTCCCTGACCTACTCGTACGGCCGCGCCCTTCAGGACACCGCTCTCAAGACCTGGGGCGGCAAGCAGGAGAATGTCGCCGCCGGCCAGCGCGCCTTCACGCATCGCGCCGCCATGAACAGCCTTGCCGCCAAGGGCAACTGGAAACAGGAACTCGAAAAGGCCGCCTGAGGCTTTTGTCGCTGACATGCAATAAACGGAAGCCGCCCCATGGGGCGGCTTTTTCATTACGGGCGCAAGAGCAGCGTCGCCGACCAGATGACAAAGGCAGCAACCGCAATCTTCCAGCAATCGCTTCTTTTCTTGAGACCCGGCAGGCCAACCGGCCGGATGATCTGGACCACCATGGCCAGCAGTAAAAAAAGGCCGATCGCCTTCGTCATTTATTGAGCCTTTTCTTTATTTCTGCATCGTCACAGGCTGGACATTTTTACCGTTCACCAGAAGAGTGCAACTCATTCGGGTAATGCCCTTCCATGGCCTGTCCGACCGACCGTCCGAACGCATGAGAGTGTTTTCATGAGCAGAAATCTTCTACCCGTATTCGCTCTTTTATCCAGCACTCTGTTTCTTTTTCTCGGCAACGGCCTTCAGGGCCTCATCCTGCCGGTGCGCGGTTCGGCGGAAGGCTACTCCAATGAAATTCTTGGTTTTCTGGGCACCTCCTGGGCGGCGGGCTTCGTTGTCGGCTGCTTCGTCGCGCCTGCCATCGTGCGCCGCGCCGGGCATGTGCGGGCATTCGGCTCCTTCGTGGCGCTGGTGTGCCTGACGGTGCTGATGACCGGCCTCATCATCGACGACACCTCATGGATCGCGCTGCGCGCGCTTACCGGCTTCTGCACAGCAGGCACCTCGATGATCATTGAAAGCTGGCTGAACGAACGCGCCACCAATGAAAGCCGTGGCATGATCTTCTCGCTCTATATCGCCATCACGCTGCTCGGCGTCGTGGCGGGGCAGATGATCGTGCCGATGGGGGATATCAGCAATACCTCGCTGTTCATGATCTGCGGCATCATCTATTGCATCGCCATTCTGCCGGCGACGCTTTCCAAGGCGGCCAGCCCGCAGCCTCTGCAGAAGGTGAAGCTGGACCTGCCGGCCCTGTACCGCAATTCACCGGTTTCCTTTGTCGGCATCCTGATGATCGGCATCGCCAACGGCGCGTATGGTACGCTCGGCGCCGTCTTCGGCGCCAGGGCGGGTCTTGACCCCACCATGATCGCCATCATGGTATCGGTCACGATCTTCGTCGGGGCGCTGGCGCAGTTTCCGGCAGGCCGGCTTTCAGACCGGATAGACCGCCGTTATGTGCTGGCCGGTCTGGCCGGGCTCGGCGCAGTGGCCGGCCTGGCGGTCGCCGTGGTGCAACCGCATGACGTCTATGTGCTGATTTTCATGATCGCCATTTATGGCGCCGCCGCTAACGCGCTTTATCCCATCGCCGTTGCCCATGCCAACGACTTTGCCGCCTCGGAAGACTTCGTCAAGGTCTCGGGCGGCCTGCTGCTGCTTTACGGCATCGGCACCATTATCGGCCCGACGCTCGGCGGCGCGATCATGACCCATTTCGGCCCCTATGCGCTGTTTCTGGTGACGGCCGTGGCCCATCTGCTCATCACCGCCTATGCCATTATCCGAAGCCGCCGGCGCGCTGCGCTTTCGACCGAGGAAAAGGACAATTTCTCGACCATGATGCCAACGACGCCCTCACCGCTTGTCACGCCGGAAAGTATTGCGCTTGACCCTCGCGCGCCGCAATATTCCGAGGACGATGGCGACTATGTGGAAAAAGGAGCAGGCATATGAGCCTCTTTGACGATGACCGCCCGCAAAAGCCGGTGGCCCACGAGATCGGCGGCGATCTCAGCCTTCTTTCGGTCGACGAGTTGAGCAGCCGCATCGATCTCCTGAAAGCGGAAATCGCGCGACTCGACGAGGAGAGGAAACGGAAATCCGCTGGAAGGCTGGCGGCGGAGAATCTTTTCCGGTCCTGACGCGTATTCCAGAATAGATACGGGGCTACGGTTCTGCTGTCACGATCTGCGGCGCATCGGCGTCTGGAAATAAATATTCCGGGGCAGTCTTTCGTTTACCATTAACCAAAAATTAAGCTTTCTGAGAGATTACTATACGTGTCCAGTTCTTCTGGACCTCAGGCATCTTCTCCATACGGCGAATTGGTCTGATTTTTCTCCCTGTTTTACCTTGAGAGCCGCTTTCGCGGCTCTTTTTTTGCCGCGTGCGGAATTCCCTAAAACTGTGGGTATTAACCCTTCTTTAATAATTGCCTTGCGCATTTCGGGTAAAGATACCATCCTGAAAACACTGAAGGCCGGAACAAAATATCCGGGTCGTCGTTGCCTGACAGTGTGGTGCGTGAGCAGGGATTTAAAGAAATGTCGGAACAGGTTTTAAATACCATAAGCTTTGCGGGCCGCGCGGCTTCGTCCAACCAGTTCAAGACCCTCTATACCGAAGGCATGACGCTGGTTGAGGAAACGGCAAGCTATCTCGATGGCGCCGGCCGCACCGCCTCAAAGGTTCTGCCGCGCATGGCGTCAGTCCTTTATGCGGCAGAATCGATGCGCCTCACCACCCGTCTGATGCAGATGGCCTCCTGGCTGCTGCTGCAGCGCGCTGTCAACAATGGCGAAATGACGCGCGATCAGGTTCTGAGCGAAAAGAACAAGGTTCGTCTCGACAGCTTCAACGTCGACCGTAACGCGCCTGGCTGGAACGATCTGCCGGAATCCTTCCGTGATCTCATCGAACGGTCCTTGCGCCTGCAGAACCGCATCGCCCTACTCGACCGCGAAATCTATCGCCCGTCCGAAGCCGCCAAGGTGCCGGACAATGAAAACAGCGTACAGGCGCAGCTCAACCTGCTGCGGACGGCTTTCTCGATCAACTGAGAAAAGACGACTTTATCCGGACAATTTGAAAAGCAGGCCCATTGGCCTGCTTTTTTGTTTTGGCCGATACGGCCACATGGAAGGCAGCAAAAGCAGGCAACAAAAAAGCCCGGCAAAACCGGGCTTTTTTTAAACGATCCGTCCGCAAGAGGATCAGAGGCCGAGGCCGCCGAAACGCTTGTTGAACTTGGAAACGCGACCACCACGGTCCATAAGCTGCTGGTTGCCGCCCGTCCATGCCGGATGGGACTTGGGGTCGATTTCAAGGTTCATGACGGCGCCTTCCGAACCCCAGGTAGAGCGGGTTTCGTATTCGGTGCCATCGGTCATGACCACCTTGATCGTGTGATAATCGGGATGGATATCAGCCTTCATGACAATCTTCCTGGTTAAGTGACGTGCGGTCCATTTGCCGCAATTGCGTCAACTGAGCCATTTCAATAAATGAAGCCATAGACCAGATGGGCTATGGCTTCCCAATTCGATGCGGAGCCTATACATGAAGGTCGCCCAGATAACAAGAGCCTGCTATCCCCTTGTGAAGGGAGATGGCCAAAGGGGCGGGAATTTTACCGTACACCGGAAATTCACCCGCAAAAGGCCCAAAAACGGCAGGGAATGAGGAGCATAGAGGACGTGGCAGATATAGAAGCGCAGAAAGCGGCAAAACAGAGAAGCCTGAAGCCGCTTCTTGGCCTTTTTCCCTATCTAAAACGATATCGCGGCCTGATGGCGGCGGCCGTTTTTGCGCTTGTGCTCTCCTCTGCCACAACTCTTGCACTGCCGCTTGCCGTTCGCCGTATCATCGACCACGGTTTTGAAACGCCGGATGGCGGCATGATCAACAGCTATTTCGCCATGCTCCTGGCGATTGCCGTCGTCCTCGCGCTCGCCAGCGCCATGCGTTATTATTATGTCATGACCATCGGCGAAAGGGTCGTCGCCGATCTGCGTCGCGATGTCTTTGCCCATCTTACCACCCTGTCTCAGCAGTTTTTCGATGCCAACCGCTCCGGAGAACTGACTTCGCGGCTGACCGCCGATACGGTTCAGATCCGTTCCGCCTTTGGATCCTCCGCCTCCGTGGCGCTGCGCAACATCATCATGTGCTGCGGTGCTGTGGCTATGATGATCTATACCAGCCCCGGCCTTTCCGGCCTTGCGCTGCTTGCGATTCCCTTCATCGTTTTTCCGCTGATCGCCTTCGGGCGGTCCGTTCGCGCCCGCTCGCGCACCACGCAGGACACATTGGCCAATTCCGCCGCCTATGCTTCCGAGACGATCGCGGCGAGCCGCACCGTGCAGTCCTTTAATGCCGAAGCATTGGCGAATGCCCGTTACGGCGCCTCCGTGGAAGCCGCCTATCAGGGCGCGCGCGCCGCAATCGGCGCCCGTTCCATCCTCACCGCCGTCGCCATCGCGCTGGTCTTCGGCAGCGTCGTCGGCATCCTCTGGTATGGCGCGCAGAGCGTTCTGTCTGGCAGCATGACTGCGGGTACGCTCGGGCAGTTCGTGCTTTACTCCGTCATCGCCGCAAGCGGCCTCGGCCAGCTTTCCGAAGTCTGGGGCGAACTGGCCCAGGCGGGCGGCGCGGCCGAACGGCTTTCCGAACTGCTGAATGAACACTCGCCCGTGGCGGAACCCACTGCTCCCATCCCCCTGCCGCAGCCGCCGCGCGGCGAGGCGGAATTCGACAATGTCGATTTCATCTATCCGCTCGCAGCCGGGCGGCCGATTGTCTACGGCCTTTCCTTCAAGATCGCCGCCGGCGAAACCGTCGCCATCGTCGGGCCTTCCGGTGCGGGCAAGAGCACGGTCTTTTCGCTGCTGATGCGCTTTTACGATCCGCAGCAGGGCCGCATCACCATCGATGGCGTGGATATCCGCGACGTCGCCCTTGCCGATCTGCGCGCGCGCCTGTCCATCGTTCCGCAGGATGTGGCGATATTCGCCTCCTCCATTCATGACAATATCGCCTTTGGACGGCCTGACGCGACGCGCGAGGAAGTGCGCACCGCCGCCATCGCCGCACAGGCGGACAGCTTCATCGAACGTCTCACCGGCGGATATGATACGCAGGTGGGTGAACGCGGCGTGACGCTTTCCGGCGGCCAGCGCCAGCGCATCGCCATTGCCCGCGCCATCCTGCGCAATGCGCCAATCCTGCTGCTGGACGAAGCCACCTCGGCGCTCGATGCGGAAAGCGAAACGCTGGTACAGAAGGCTCTCGACGAGCTGATGAAAACCCGCACCACCATCGTCATCGCCCATCGCCTTGCCACCGTGTTGAAGGCCGACCGCATTCTGGTGATGGATGAGGGCCGCATCATCGAAGAGGGCACGCACCAGAGCCTCATTCGCCAGAATGGCCTTTATGCGCGGCTTGCCCGGCTGCAATTCCAGACCGGGCCGGACGAATTGCGCGCCCAAGCCTAGATCACGCCAGCACCTTGCGCCCCGCAACGCGGCCTGAAAACAGGCAGCCGCCAAGGAACGTGCCCTCCAGCGCATTATAGCCATGCATGCCGCCGCCGCCGAAACCCGCCACTTCGCCGGCGGCATAAAGGCCCGGCACCGGCGCGCCGGCAACATCCAGCACCCGCGCCTCAAGATCGGTGCGAAGGCCGCCAAGCGTCTTGCGCGTCAGCACATGCAGGCGCACGGCAATCAACGGCCCCATTGCCGGATCGAGCAAGCGGTGTGGTTTTGCCGTCCGCATCAGCCGATCACCGAGATAACGGCGCGCGCCGTGGATGGCCGTTACCTGCGCATCCTTGCTGAAACCGTTTTCGATTTCGCGGTCGCGAGCCTCTATCTGCCGGCGGATATGGTCTATATGCAGCCGGTCGTCGCCGCTGATGGCATTCATCGCTGCCACCAGTTCTTCCAGCGTATCCCGAACGGCAAAATCTTCGCCGCGCTCCATGAAGGCACGTACCGGTCCCGGCGGTTCCTTGCCCAGCCGTTTGAGCAGCAGCCTTATATCCTTGCCGGTCAGATCAGGATTCTGCTCCGAGCCTGAAAGCGCAAATTCCTTTTTGATGATCGCCTTGGTCAAAATGAACCAGCTATGGCCGCTGCCGCGTTCGCCCAGCATTTTCAGCGTGCCGAGCGTATCGAAACCCGGCATGGCGGGAGCGGCAAGGCGGTTTCCATCCGCATCGCACCAGAAGGACGAGGGACCGGGCAGGATGCGGATACCGTGACCCGGCCAGATCGGATCGTGGTTCTTCACGCCCTCGGTATAATGCCACATGCGGTCACGGTTGATGACGGCTCCGCCGGCGGTTTCCGTAATGGCAATCATGCGGCCATCCACATGCGCGGGAACACCGCAGACCATGCTGGCAGGAGGCTGGCCCAGCCGCTCCACCGGCCAGTTGCGCCGCACCAGTTCCTGATTGCCGCCGATGCCGCCGGAACTGACGATGACCGCCGCAGCGGCGAAGATAAAATCGCCCTGCGCTTCCCGGCTGCTCTCCTGCCCGCGTTGCACGGAGTCGGGTGTAAGAACAGCGCCTGAAACACCGGTCACCCGGCCGTCGGCGGTCTCCAGACGATCAACCCGGTGGCGAAAGTGAAAGGTCAGCCGGCCAGTTGCCGCCATGGCCTTCGCCTTTTTTACGAAAGGTGCAAGTACGCCCGGACCTGTGCCCCACGTGACATGGAAACGCGGCACGGAATTGCCATGACCATCGGCGAGGCTGCCACCGCGCTCGGCCCAGCCGACCACGGGAAACCAGCGCATGCCCATGCGGTGCAGCCATTCACGTTTCTCACCGGCAGCAAAATCGAGATAGGCCTCCGCCCAGCGGCGCGGCCAATAATCCTCCAAGCGGTCGAAACCGGCCGAACCGAACCAGTCCTGTCTTGCAAGATCGAGACTGTCTCGCACCCGCATCCGGCGCTGTTCAGGACTATCGACGAAAAACAGTCCACCCAGCGACCAGAAGGCCTGCCCCCCCAGATTCTGCTCGCCCTCCTGATCCACGACGCAGACGCTGAGACCCCGCTCAGCCGCCTCGGTTGCCGCCACCAGCCCGGCAAGCCCCGCGCCGACCACGATCACATCATAGCCTTCCATCAGCCCCTCCCAGATATGACAGAATTACTTTTACGCAAACGTAAATTTACTTTCGCCAGAAGGCAACCGCCCTGGTGGCGTTCGCTATTTCAGCGCTCGGTGAGCTTGAGTTCGATACGGCGGTTCTGCTGCCGCGCTTCCGGTGAGTCACCTTCGGCAATCGGCTGATATTCGCCGAAACCGGCCGCAACCAGCCGGTTTGCTGGCACGCCCTTGGAAATCAGGAATTTCACCACCGATGTGGCGCGGGCGGAGGAAAGCTCCCAATTGTCCCGGTAACGGCCGGAACCGGAAAGCTGGACATTGTCCGTATGGCCATCGACGCGCAGGACCCAGTTGATCTCCGCCGGAATTTCCCTGGCGAGATCAAGCAGCGCGACCGCCAGTTTCTCCATCTCCGCCTGCCCCGCCGGATTGAGTTCGTTACCACCGGAAGGAAAGAGCACTTCGGACTGGAAGACGAAACGGTCGCCGACGATGCGGATATTTTCACGATCCGACAGGATTTCGCGCAGCCGGCCGAAGAAATCAGAGCGATAACGGTTCAGTTCCTGAACCCGCTGCGCCAAGGCGACATTGAGGCGGCGGCCGAGATCGGCGATCTTGACCTGCGACGAGGCATCCTTGGCTTCCGACGCTTGCAGGGCGGCTTCCACAGAGGCGATCTGCGCCCTCAGCGCGGCAATCTGCTGGTTGAGCAATTCGATCTGTGCGGAGGCACGGGAATTGGCCTGTCGCTGTTCGTCCAGTTCACCGGTCAGGCTGCCAATTCGGGCATTGGCATTCGCATTGCTGCCCGATCCCGCATCGAGAAGCGCCTGCAGACGCGAGCGCTCGTTTTCCGAGGCTGCAAGCGTCGATTGAAGGCTCGCGAGCGCGTCCTCGATATCCTGCTTGTTGCCTTTTTCCATGGCCAGAAGTTCGGTCAGTTCGGCGATCTGGCTGTTGAGACGTGTCAACACCTCATCCTTACCGGTGATTTCCCGCGACAGAACGAATTGCGCCAGCACGAAGACCGTGAGCAGAAACATGATGGCCATGAGCAGCGTCGACAGCGCGTCGACGAAACCCGGCCAATAGTCCACACCCCTGTCGCGGCGGCGATTGCGCGCAAGCGCCATGGCTACTCGCTCCCGTTATCGTGCCGGGTGCGGCCAGAAGACTTCGTGTCGCTGTCGATCCGCGCCGACAGCCGGTCGAGCGTGCGGCGGAGCGATTTCGACTCCTCCTGTTGCGCTTCGATCCAGTCTCGCAACATCTGTTGTTCGCTGCGCATGTTCTTGACCAGGCCCTGAATGCCTTCGGCAAGGCTGGTCATGGCCGCAAGCGAGCGCTCGGTGCTGACCACGGCGCCGGGTTCGGCGGCCTTGAACTCTCTCGGCCCCTCCGCCGATGTATCCGTCACCGACGACAGCCAGTTTTCAAGCTGTGTATAGAAGCGGTTCTGGGCGCGGCCAGCCTGAAGATCGAGAAAACCGAGGATCAGCGAGCCCGAAAGACCGAGCAGCGACGAGGAAAAGGCCGTTCCCATGCCCGCCAGCGGCGCAGTCAGGCCGGTTTTGAGGGAGCCGAGAATATCGTTGCTGTCGCCGGCGCTCGGATCGAGCGACTGGATGACATTGCTGATGGCGCCGATAGTGCCGATCAGACCCCAGAAGG
Source organism: Agrobacterium sp. GD03872 (assembly GCF_029840625.1). Taxonomy (NCBI): domain Bacteria; kingdom Pseudomonadati; phylum Pseudomonadota; class Alphaproteobacteria; order Hyphomicrobiales; family Rhizobiaceae; genus Agrobacterium; species Agrobacterium sp. GD03872. The sequence goes on along the minus strand of NZ_JAOCCY010000001.1, from coordinate 249,479 downwards.
TGCCGAGCAGGCCGAGAAACACCAGCAGGCCGACGAGATAACGCGATGTGTCACGTGTTTCGTCGAGGCGCGTCGCGATGGAATCGAGAATCGTCCGCTGGGTGACGGCAGAAAGCCGGACTTCGCCGCGCTTGCCGATCAGCGTGCTCATCGGGGCGAGCAGTTTCGGGGCGCGCCCCACCTTTTCGACGCTGCCGGCAGCGCGGAAGGCATTGAACCAGCGGACTTCGGAGCGCAGGCTCATGGTCTGGGTAAAGACCAGAATGATGCCGATGGCGAGCACGCCGAGAATGAAGCCGTTCAGTCCCGGATTGGTCATGAAGGCGGTATGGGCCTGCCGGTAAAGAATGGCCGCCAGAAAGCCCACGAGGATCAGAAACAGAACCATCGTCCAGAGAAACGGTGTGGGGCTGGACAGCTTGTGGCTGTATTGCCGTGTGGTCACCGGTTTCTCGACGCCAAGATCGAGCAGCTCCGAATCCGCCATAACGTTCGCATTCCCTCTGGTCAGCTATCCAGCGGAAGCTATTTGAAAATTGCGACGATTTGAAGCGAAAAGCCGGTCTTTCGTCACAGGCGTTTCACGAAAACAGCCTGAAACCGGATGACGGAAAACAAAAACACCCGGCGAATATTCGCCGGGCGTCTAAAACTTGCAGAAAACGGCAGGTTTTCCGCCGAAAACCAATCAGCGGCCCGGAATGGGACGGTTGGCGACCTCAACGAGCGCCTTGTGGATATATTCATTGCCGGCAGCGACGGAGCTGCTGCCGAAGATATCCGTGCCGCCCTTGATGTCGGAGGCGAAACCGCCGGCTTCACGAATCAGCACCAGACCGGCCGCCATATCCCAGGGCGAAAGATCGGCCTCCCAGAAACCGTCGAGACGGCCAGCGGCGACATAAGCCAGATCGAGCGAAGCCGCACCCATGCGGCGGATGCCTGCCGCCTCACCCATGACGTGGCGAAGCTCCACCAGGAACTTGCCGTGATTGCCGCGACCGAGATGCGGCACGCCGCAACCGATGACGCAATCGGTCAGCACCTTACGCGCGGCGACGCGGATGCGACGATCGTTGAGGAACGCGCCGCCGCCGCGCTCGGCAGTGTAGAGTTCGTCGGTGGCCGGATTGAAGATCACGCCGGCGACGACTTCACCGTTACGCTCGAGCGCGATGGAAACCGCGAAATGCGGAATGCCGTGCAGGAAGTTGGTGGTGCCATCAAGCGGATCGACGATCCAGCGATGCGCGCCATCGCTACCCTTTTCCTCGCCGCCTTCCTCACCCAGGAAGTCGTAGGTCGGGCGGGCCTTCATCAGTTCGTCGCGCACGATCTTCTCGGCTTTCAGGTCCGCCTGCGAGACGAAATCGCTCGGTCCCTTGACCGAGACCTGAAGGTTCTGCACTTCACCGAAGTCACGCGACAAAGACTTACCCGCCTTGATGGCGGCCTGAACCATGACATTGAGAAGGGCTGAACGGGCCATCGATGTTGTTTCCTGGAAAGCTTGCGAACCGCCCGGAAGCTCACCGGGCAGGCACGTCATTATTTTCTTGAATTGAAAGTTTGCGGTTCAAGACCACAAAACGCGCGGAAATTCAAGGCAAAAAGCCTGGAGGCTCGCGTCAACATGGGAAGGCCCGCCTTCCATCACGTCGGGCGGAAACGATTTGCGGCCTCGATCGCCTTCTTCTGCTGCTCGTCGGTGATGCCGAGATAAAAATCCTCCAGAGACGGATCCTTCAGCCCGGCGCGGCGGGAAAGCACATACCATTTGGCCGCTTCGACCGGATCCGGCCGGGTGCCGAGCGCCTGAATGTAAAGATGCGCCACCTTGTTCTGCGCCACGACATTGCCGCGCTGCGCCGCACCGTAGAGCCAGCGGAAGCCCTCATCCAGATTGCGCTCACCGCCGAAACCATTGACCAGCCAGATGCCGAGATCGACCTGCGCGGTATCGTAACCCGCCTTAGCGGCCCGTGTCAGCCAGTCCCGCGCCTTTGCCTTCTTTTCGGCCGGCACATCCTTGAGCGACCAGTAAATCTGCGACACGGCATATTGCGCATCGGCAATGCCCTGTTCAGCGGATTTCTCATAGAACGGCAAAGCCATCAAAAGACCCTTGGCGCCGGGATTTTCCGAAACCAGTATCTGGCCCCAGTTGAACTGGGCAGAGGCGTTGCCGGCTTCCGCCGCGCGCCGCATGAAATCGTCGGCCTTGACCTTGTCGCGGGTGACGAATTTGCCTTCCATCAGGATCAGGGCAAACTTGAACATGGCGACGGGATCGCCGCCCTGGGCCGCCTGCTGGTACCAGAAAGCGGCGGTCTTCTCGTCACGGGCAATGCCCAGACCGCGCGACATCATTTCCGCCACCAGCGTCTGAGCGGGCGCATCGCCATCCTGCGCGCGGGTCAGCGCCTTGTCGAGCGCCTGCACATATTCGCCACGCTGGAAATGGCCATAGGCCTCGTCCACCCGGCCCTTGAATTCCTTTTCGGGCGGCAGGGCCGGCAGCTCCGCGCCCATGCGCTGATAGACGTTCACGCCCGCAGAAGGCTGCAGGTCTTTCTGCTCTTCGGATTGCACCCTGCCCTGACGGCTCGGCTGAGCCTCATTTTCCAGCTGGCGGGACAGCGCATTGCTTTCGCTCTGCGGCCCGGACTGGGCAAAAGCGACACCCGCCGGCGCGCCGAAAGCGAGCGCCAGCAGCGAAAAGGAAAGGCAAAGGTGAACCGCGCGCATGATCATCGCCTGTATCAACCGTCAAACCGTGGCGCTTTTTCGTCAAGCAGGGCGTTGATTTCAGAAACGGCCTGGGCAGCGCCACTGGCGTTATCGAAAACACCGCTGCGCATCGCCACGAACTCCACACCGGTTTCGGCCACGGCAACCACCGAGGACACATCGGTACCACCCATGACGATCGCCGGGATTTCGATCATCGAGGCCCACCACTCGCCGAGCGCCAGGTTTTTGGGGTGCGCTTCCGGCTTGATGTCGCCTTCGAGTTTTCCGAAAAACACATAATCCGGATTGGCCTCGCCCTGCTCCAGCGCCTTGTGACGGTCATCCGCATTGCCGCCGCCGACGATGAGCTTCGGCGTGAATTTTTCCACGGCCTCGGCAAGCGCCTCGCCATTGCCAACCACATGCAGGCCATCCGCCTTCACGCGACCGGCAACGCGGCTGTCACCGGCGATGAGCGCTGCCGCACCTGCCTTCTGGACGAGGGGGACGATCAGTTCGGCGCGTTTCTGGAAAGCGGCGTCATCAAGACCGTATTGCGGAATGATGACCGAAGCGACATCGCCGCCCCGCAGCGCTTCTTCCACATCTGTCGCCTGCTTTTGCGCATCGTCCATTTGCGGAACGATCAGGACAAGGCGGCAACGGTCTTCAACAATGCTCATCGTTTCGTCCATTTCAGGCAGAAGACGCTTCGCGCGCGATCTGCACTCGTTTTCATATGACAAATCCGATAAACCGGACCGGCGAAAGGATCAACCGTCCATCCATGCTCACCGATTTTCATTTTTATCTCGTCGCCATTCCCGCAGTCGTGCTCGTCGGCCTTTCCAAGGGAGGGCTGGGCGGCGCTCTGGCCCTGATGGGCGTGCCGCTGATGGCGCTTGCGGTTTCGCCCGTGCAGGCGGCGGCCATCTTCCTGCCGATCCTGATCGTCATGGATATCGTGGCGCTTTTTGCCTGGCGACACTACAACCACCGGGAAACGCTGCTCATCATGCTGCCGGGTGCAATCGCCGGCATCGCGCTGGGCTGGGCGACCTCGAGCCTCATTTCCGCGGACGCCATGCGCCTTGTCGTCGCCTCTGTCACGATCCTGTTCGTGCTGCGTTATTTCTATGAGAGCTTCAAAAGCCGCAAGGGCCAGGAAATTCCGGCCAAGCCGCAAAGACCGGTGGCTGCGACCCTCTGGTCCAGCCTGTCGGGTTATGCGAGTTTCGTGGCCCATGCGGGCGGTCCGCCCTTCCATATCTATGTTCTGCCGCTGAAGCTCGATCCAAAGACCTATACCGGCATGAGCGTACGCTTCTTCGCCATCATGAATGCGATCAAGCTCATTCCCTATTTCGCGCTCGGCGCACTTGATGCCACCAACCTCAAGACATCGGCGAGCCTGCTGCCTGTGGCCATGGTGGCGACGCTTGCAGGCGCCAGGGTGGTGAAATATCTGAAACCATCCGTGTTTTACCCGCTCATGTACGCCATGGCGCTGATTGCCGCGCTGAAACTGCTATGGGACGGGCTGCCGTTCTGAACCGGGCAATAAAAAGCTCTGGCAGCAGGTTTTCGCCGCCAGAGCTCGAAAGGCTCAGACCGCCAGCCCCTCATTCATCGAGGGCCGGCGGCCTGGCATAAATCAGTGTCTTGTCGAGGCTTTCAGCCTCTGCAGTTCATCCTTCAGGCGCAGTTTTCGACGTTTAAGGTCCGCGATCTCTCTATCGTCAGACGACGGGGAAGCAAGAATACTTTCGAGCTCCTCCTCCAGAGCACCGTGTTTCTTTTCGAGCGATGCAATATGAGCCTGAATGGTCATGCGGCACGTCCTTCCTTTTTGAACCTACCTCCAGCTCTCCATCGCTGGAGTTTCAGGTTTGCGACGACAATGTGACACGGATCGCGCCGCTTGTCGAAGGCGAAATGAAGGCAATAAGTGGGCAATTTGGTCGCAAGGGATAACTTCCCGTTACCGCGATTTGATGATAGAGGCTCGTGAACGATCACATACGCGCCGGAGCCGATCCGGCGGCATAAAATGGGGATGACGAGATGGCCGATCAGGACCAGGCGGACATCAGGCTCACGCTGGCGCGGTTGCGCCAGGAGCATGAGGATTATGACGCGGCGATCAACGCGATGATCCAGACCAGCTGCGATGCGCTGCGAATACAGCGCATGAAAAAGAAGAAGCTGGCCGTCAAGGACAAGATGACCCAGCTGGAAGACCAGGTCATCCCCGATATCATCGCCTAAGCCGGAGAAGCCAAGTGACAGCAGAAACGCCCCCCGTCGCCATCATCATGGGCAGCCAGTCCGACTGGGAGACCATGAAGAACGCCGCCGATACGCTGGATGCGCTGGATGTGGAATATGAAGCCCGTATCATTTCCGCTCACCGCACCCCGGACAGGCTTTATGATTTCGCCAATGGCGCGAAGGACGAAGGCTTCAAGGTCATCATCGCCGGGGCCGGCGGCGCCGCCCATCTGCCGGGCATGACGGCTGCGATGACGCCGCTGCCGGTCTTCGGCGTTCCGGTGCAGTCCAAAACGATGTCGGGTCAGGACAGCCTCTATTCCATCGTGCAGATGCCCGCCGGCATTCCCGTCGGCACGCTCGCCATCGGCAAGGCCGGTGCGGTCAATGCGGCCCTTCTCGCCGCCGCGGTTCTGGCGCTGAGCGACGAGGACCTCGCCGACCGGCTGGATGCCTGGCGCGCGCGCCAGTCGGCCGCCGTCGCGGAATATCCCATGGACAGTGCCCAGTGACGACAGAAGTGATGGCAAAGACGAGCAACCTGACCATCGGCATCATCGGCGGCGGGCAGCTCGGCCGCATGCTGGCGATGGCCGCCGCGCGCCTCAACCACCGTACCATCGTACTGGAGCCGCAGGCCGATTGTCCGGCTGCGCAGGCCTGCAACGACCAGATCGTGGCGGAATATGACGACGAAAAAGCCCTTGCCGAACTCGCAGGCCGCTGCGATGTCGTGACCTACGAATTCGAAAACGTGCCTGTCGTCGCCGCCGAAAAGCTCAGCCTCTCCGTTGCCGTCTATCCGCCGCCGCAGGCGCTCAGCGCCTCGCAGGATCGGCTGACGGAAAAGCGCTTCCTCAACGATTGCGGCATTCCGACCGCCGATTTCCGCGCGGTGGGTAGCCAGGAAGAGCTGGAGGCCGCATTGGCCGCCTTCGGCGGCAAGGGCGTGCTGAAAACCCGCCGCATGGGTTACGATGGCAAGGGCCAGCGCCTTTTCCGCGGTGGGGAAGACCTCGCAGGCGCCTTTTCGGCGCTTGGCGGCGTGCCGCTGATTCTCGAGAGCTTCGTTGCCTTCGAGCGGGAAATTTCGATCATCGCCGCCCGCTTCAAAGACGGGACCGTTACCTGCTACGATCCGGCCGAGAATGTCCATCTGAACGGCATTCTGCACACATCAACCGTTCCGGCAGCGCTCTCCAATGCCGCGAAGGCGGTCGCCGTGGAGTCGGCAGAGAAGCTTCTGGCCGCGCTCGATTATGTCGGCGTCATCGGCATCGAGTTCTTCGTCCTGCCTGATGGCTCGCTGGTTGCCAATGAAATGGCGCCGCGCGTCCATAATACCGGCCACTGGACGGAGGCGGCCTGCGTGATCTCGCAATTCGAGCAGCATATCCGGGCCGTATCGGGCCTTACTCCCGGCAGCACGGATCGCCATTCGGATTGCATCATGACCAACCTCGTCGGCGACGACATCGACGATGTGCCGGCATGGCTGTCGAAAAAAGACTGTCTCGTGCATCTCTACGGCAAGACCGAAGCACGGCCGGGCCGCAAGATGGGCCATGTGACCGAGCTTTTCCGCACAGGGAAAACCTCAGTCTTTTAAGGCAAAGACACCGGCAAGTGTTGACAGGCAGGGCTCAAACGGGTATCTGCCTGCCAACCGAAAAGAGCGCGCCCCGTTGCGCGCTTTTGATTGTTTGAATAAGCACGGCAGAAACCGTGCAAAACTGCGGACCAGTAAAATGAAGATCAAGAATTCGCTTAAAGCGCTTAAGGCCCGTCATCGCGATAACCGCCTGGTTCGCCGCAAGGGCCGCGTCTACATCATCAACAAGCAGAACCCGCGCTTCAAGGCTCGTCAGGGCTGATTGACTGCGACTGCGGTTCGCGATCAAGCTCGCGGATCACTTTGTTGACAGAGCAGAAGTTTGCATTTGATATTGGGCGCAGTCGGGTTAAGCTTTAGCCCATGCGCCCAAATCGTTTTTGCACGGCTATCATCCTCGCCCAGGGCTTCCTGTTTTCGAGCCTCCCGCTTCCGGGAATGCTTGCCATTGCTCATGCGGCGGATGGTCAACCGCCTGCTGTCGCGGACTCCGCGCCTTCACCCGCCAAGACGATCGACACGCTTTTCGCCTCGCTGAAAAAAGAACGAAATGCGGTCAAGGCGCGCAGCATCGCCAACCAGATCGCCTCCGAATGGAATGATTCCGGCAGCGCCACAATCAATCTGCTGATGCAATGGGCGGGCGAAGCCGCCGACGAAAAGCGCAACGCCGCCGCTTACGATTTTCTCGACCAGGTCATCCTGCTCGATCCTCATTATGTGCAGGCGCCCTATCGCCGCGCCATGGTGCATTTCGCCGATGGCGACACCCGCAAGGCGATGGCGGATATCAACCTGACGCTGGAAAGGGAGCCGCGCTATTTCCCGGCGCTGGCAAGCCTTGCCAACATCCTCGAAGCCTCGGGCCGCGACGAGCTGGCGCTGAAGGCCTGGGAACAGTATCTGGCGCTTTACCCCGCCGACAAGGACGCTCGCAAGGAAGCCGTCGACCTTTCAGAAAAGCTGGCCGGCACGCGCGGCTGAGTTCGACGAAGGCCCAAACAAAAATCGCCGCAAAAGCGGCGATTTTTCATTGAGGCGTTTCCCAGCCAATCATTCCATGCCGAGCGCTGCCATATAGGTCTGGAGAATCGTTTCTTCCTCGATGCGCTCGTTGGCATCCTTCTTGCGCAGGCGGATGATGGTGCGGATCGCCTTGGTGTCGTAACCACGACCCTTCGCCTCGCCCATGACATCCTTGATGTCACCCTGAATGGCGGCCTTTTCTTCTTCGAGGCGCTCAACGCGCTCGATGAACTGACGCAGTTCCGCGGCGGCGACGGTTTCGGTGGTGCTGGTATCGTCCATCATATCATCCTTTATTGATGGCCCGCATGCGAGCCTTGTTCATCATTCCGGGCGAAGCCTTCGCCGGTCGCTGCCAGCGGGCAGCAAAATTCAGGCCTGTGAACTGCCCACTGAAAGGCGTCCCGTCAAGTCGTTTCCGTCGATCGGGATTATTCCCTGGGCCTGTTCTGCTCAAAGGCGGCTTTCTGGGCATCACTCGCCTCCGCCTGATATTTTTCCTTCCAGTCCTCATAGGGCATCCCGTAGATGATTTCCCGGGACTGTTCCTTGCTGAGCGGAACACCGGCCTCCTCGGCCGCTTCCCGATACCAGTTGGAGAGGCAGTTGCGGCAAAAGCCGGCAAAATTCATCAGGTCGATGTTCTGCACATCGTGACGTTCGCGCAGGTGCTTGACGAGGCGGCGGAATGCGGCCGCCTCGAACTCGATCTGCCTGTTATCGTTCTCTTTCGTCATGGCAAAACTCCAGGCTCAATAGGGGCCGGTGCGGGAGGCGAACAGCTGATATTCATGCAGGACGGGATCGTCGTTCATTGCGGCGAAAATGGGAGCGAGCCGGTCCGACCATTCGGCGATCCCCTCTTCATTCGCGATCAGATCCTGCCGCACCTCGAGAAGCGCATGCGGTATGCCCTTCATCATGCAATGACGATACATGGTATCGCCCTTCAACGCACCGTCATAGGGCTCGTTGTCGCCAACGAGGATGTCGCCCGTGGCGCGCAGATGCGCCAGAAGCGGATCGACCGCGCGATGATCCGTGTCCCACAGAACCGCCGCATGCCAGGGCCGCGGCGTTTCCTTCCAGAACGGCGTGTAGGAATGCAGCGACAGGACCAGCGGCGCTTCTTCCGATGCTTCGGCCACGCCGGTCAGCACATGGTCCACGGCATTGTGATAGGGCCGGTGAAAAATCTCGATCCGTCTTTGCCATTCCTCGTCCGAGATCGGATGGTTGCCGGGGATGATCGCCCCGTCCGAAATCTTCATGATAAGGGTCGGATCGTCCTCACCGCGATTCGGATCGATGAGAAGCCGCGAAAATCGGCCCAGCACCGCCGGCACGCCAAGGCGCGCGGCAAGCGAGCGCGTCAGCCCTTCGATACCGATATCAAATGCGATATGGCGATGAAAAGCGGTTTGCGGAAGGCCAAGTTTGCCGTAGTGTGCCGGCAGAAGGTTCATGGCATGGTCCGCCAGAAGAACCATGCCTTTGTCATAATCGCCTTCTATGATTTCATAGGGTATGAAGTCGTTCATCGATGATTTTCTGGGGCAGGATTGAGGAGAGAAGCTTGATGGCATGGCTTGAGGCCGGGCGCAAGTTGCGGCGAAAGAACAGCCATCTACCCTATCGCACTCACGATCCCACGAACAATATAATCGATTAAACTCGCGTTGACTTTCTTGGGCGGCCACGCCAAGAAGTGTGTTCATTATAACCATGGAATCCGGATGGAAGCCGTGACTCAGTCATCTCTCGCTCTTCCTCGCCACTTCAGGCATCTTGCCCGTCTTTTTTCCGTAGCGGCACTGTTTTTGACCCCGTTCATGATCGCGGCGCCCGCGCATGCGGATTTTCGCGTGTGCAACAGCACGCAAAACCTTGTGGGGGTCGCCATCGGCTACCGGGCACAGGATGGCTGGGTCAGCGAAGGCTGGTGGCAGGTCCCCTCCTCGACCTGCGCGACGCTGATCGAGGGTGAGCTGCAGTCACGTTATTATTATCTCTATGCCGAGGATGCCGCCCATGGCGGCCGCTGGACCGGTGACGTCAACATGTGCGTGGCGCAAAACGAGTTCAAGATCAACGGCGTGGACGATTGTTTTGCCCGTAGCTTCCAGAGAATGGGTTTCAAGGAATATGACACGGGCAGACAGGGCAGCTGGATGGTCCAGCTTTCCGATACGCCAGGCACACAGGGAAATCAAAACTGATGAAGCGTAACCGCAAAGTCAAAATTCTTGCAACTCTCGGCCCGGCCTCTTCCGAAGAGGCCATGATCGAGAAGCTGCATCTTGCCGGCGCAGATCTCTTCCGGATCAACATGAGCCATGCGAGCCACGACGTGATGCGGACGCTCATTCAGCGCATCCGTTCGGTCGAGAGCCGCAACGGCCGCCCCATCGGCATTCTGGCCGACCTGCAGGGTCCCAAGCTGCGCGTCGGAAAATTTGCCGAAGGCAAGGTCGAGCTCGTTCCGGGCCAGACCTTCACGCTGGACAATAACGACACGCCCGGTGACAACACCCGCGTTTTCCTTCCCCATCCCGAAATTCTCGAGGCGGTCAAGCCCGGCCATCGCCTGCTGATCGATGACGGCAAGCTGCATCTGCGCGCTGAAAAGAGCGACGGCAAGAGCATCGTCACAACAGTCATTTCCGGCACCCGCATTTCCGACCGCAAGGGCATCAGCCTGCCTGATACGCTGCTCGGCGTCGGCGTTCTGACCGACAAGGACCGCGTCGATCTCGATGCCGTTCTCGCAACCGGCGAAGTCGACTGGGTGGCGCTTTCCTTCGTCCAGCGTCCGGAAGACCTTGCGGAAGTTCGCAAGATCGCACGCGGCCGCGTCGGCCTGATGTCCAAGATCGAAAAGCCGCAGGCCGTCGAGCGCATCGAGGAAATCATCGAGCTTTCGGACGCCTTGATGGTTGCCCGCGGCGACCTCGGCGTCGAAATGCCGCTGGAAGCGGTTCCCGGCATCCAGAAGCAGCTGACCCGCGCCTGCCGCCGCGCCGGCAAGCCGGTCGTCGTCGCCACGCAGATGCTGGAATCGATGATAACGGCGCCCGTACCGACCCGCGCCGAAGTCTCCGACGTCGCAACCGCCGTCTTCGAAGGCGCTGACGCCATCATGCTGTCGGCTGAATCCGCCTCTGGCGACTACCCGGTGGAAGCGGTTTCCACCATGGCCTCCATTGCCAGCACCGTGGAGCAGGACCCCTATTATTCCAATATCATCTATGCGCAGCGCGCCCAGCCGGAACCGACAGGTGCCGACGCCATTTCGCTTGCCGCCCGCCAGATCGCCGAAACGCTGAAGCTTGCGGCAATCGTCACCTATACCTCCTCGGGCACGACCGGCCTGCGCGCCGCGCGCGAACGGCCGCAGGTTCCGATCATTGCGCTGTCGCCGATCATCCAGACCGCACGCCGCCTGTCGGTCGTCTGGGGCCTGCACTGCGTCGTCACCGGCGATGCCAGCGACCTCGACGACATGGTGAACCGTGCTTGTCGCATCGTTGTTTCCGAAGGTTTCGGCAAGCCGGGCGATCGCATCATCATTTCCGCAGGCGTGCCTCTCGGCACCCCCGGCGCAACCAATATGGTACGCATCGCCTATATCGGCTCGGACGGCCAGAGCGGCGTCTAAAGCCGCAATATCCCGCATAAAAAACCCGCCGGTAACGGCGGGTTTTTTGTTGGCTTCTCGACCGTCTTATGAAAGCAGGCTCAGTGCATCTTTACAGGTGTGCTGAAACGGCTGGATTCGATGGCCACTGCACCGGGCTTGAAGCTCGCCGAGGTGGCGGAAGCCGACATATCGTTGCTGAGCATACGGTTGGCGACAACACGCGGCGCCTTTACCGAGCGTCCGGTCGCGCCCTTGTTCTGGTTGAGCGCCCAATCTGAAATAAGGTCCTGCGTCAGGCGTCCACCGCCCACCATGGCCTGCTGGGAAACGGCCGCATCCTGCTTGCTCGGGCGGGAACCCTTGGTCGGCATGCCGGCGCTGAGGCCGCCATTGATGGCGGGCTTCAGATCGAAAGCATCACCGAAGCCAGCCTGCGGTTCGGCCTTGGCCGTTTCGGCGGGCGCGACGGTGACCTTGTGATTGACGGCTGCCGGGAATGGCGCAGCTGTCGGCACGGCAGCGGACTGGACCTGCGACCGGGCCGCCTGACCACTCTGTTCAAGAGCGGCAACCACCGTCGGCGAAAGCGTATCCTGCTGCGCCTCGGCGAGATCGTCTTCGCCTTCGGGATCGGCATTGGCAGCGGCCAGCAGGGCTTCCGCCACGGCCGGACGGTTGGCGGGAACCGGAACGGAAGCAAGCTCGCCGGTCGCGGCCGGTGTCGCACCATCTGCAGACGCCGTCAGGATAGATCCTTCCGCATCACCCCTCATGCCGCGCGGGCCAAGAAGGGTGGGCACGGGCACGGAGACCTCGGCGAGATCAGCAAATTGCTGGCGCTCGGCCGGCGCGGAAGCCGGAGTCGGCGTGGTCGCCGCCTGCAGGGCGTCCTGCGCGGCATTGCGGGCCGGAGAATAAAGCGCCGTGGCAAGGCCGGTATTGGCAGGCGGCTGATTGCCGAATGCCGGACGAGCCGTCGGCAGCGGCGCATCGTTCACGCCTGGAAGCGCCTGTGCCGAAGCAACTGCAATCGTGGGTTCAGGCTCGGGAGCCGCCTGTTGCGGAGCCGCCGGGCGAGCGACCGCCGGACGTTCTGCGGGCTCCGGCGCTGCAATGCTATCGGGATCTTCATCCTCGTCGCCGCCACCGCCAAAGAGCGTCTGCAGCAGCGTCTTGCGCTTGCCGCCGCCACCGGATGAGGCAGGGCCTGCACCGGCGCTGGAAGCAACCTGAATGGATGACGAGCTGACGCGCTTCTTGTAATCGGCGAGCGCCTGCTCATAACCGGGGAGCGGCTTGCCGTCGGAAGGAAGATGCAGCGTATTGCCATTCGGGAAGATGCGAACGAGTTCCTGGCGGCTCATGCGCGGCCAGGCGCGAACACCGCCGACATCCATGTGCACGAAGGGAGAGCCGGAACTGGGATAAAAGCCAACGCCACCGATCTGCATCTGCATACCGATTTCGCGCAGGCGCGCAAGCTTCACGCCGGGAATATAAAAGTCCATGGCCTTGCCGAGCATGTGCTGGCTTTTTTCAGCAACGCCCTTGGTGCGCGAACGCAGCAGGCCATTGGTCTCGGGCGAACGGAAGGCCGAAACAACATTGATGTAATCGGTCGCGCCGCTGCGGCGATAGACTTCCCAGACAAGATCGAAAAGTCGCGGGTCCATCCGCGTCGGCTGGTTGCGGCGCCAGTCGCGCAGGAAGCGGTTCAGCTCCTGCAGGCCCTTCTGGTCGTATTTTCCATTGCGCTTGAAGGTGATGACCGCCTTCTCGCGTGTGTGGATATAATACAGTTTGAGGCTGCGCGTCTCGGCGGCGGCTTCCGTCGCCGAAACACCTACAAAAGGCATTGCGGCGAGCATCAGGCAGGCAAAGGTGACAGCGCGCGCCGACAGCTTCGTGCATATATCCTTGATCAAGCCGCGCGCGATCCTGGTCGAAAGCGCGTTATTCCGATGCAGATATGGCAATTCGATCCCCGCCTGGAAGACAATTTCTGTCACATTGCCTCAAATGAACGTCAAATACGGTGACACGATGGCAAAATTGCCACACACATACAACCTTCCTCTACATAGTGAATCAGCCACTAACAAGAGGTTTATAGACGGTAAGCGGATATCCTTGCTCAGAAGTTAACGAATCTGTGATCTGCCCTCGAATAAACGGTATGTGCCGTCAGGCGGCGTCTCGAAGGGGATCGTCGGGATCGATGCCATAATCCTTCAGCTTGCGATAAAGCGTCGAGCGGCCGATGCCGAGCTTTCTCGCGACCTGGCTCATCTGCCCGCGATAAAAACGAAGGGCGAAACGGATGAGCTCCTCCTCGATTTCGGCCAGTTTGCGGATATTGCCTGAATCGTCCATGCTGGAGATCAGGTTTCCTCCCCGGTAGATGGTGGTGGAAATATCCGATGGCTCCTCGACGATGGCATGGCTTTCGGCAGCCGGCGGCGGCGGCGAATAGGCCGCAAGCTTCAACGACGAACCGGATGGTGAACGGATGGCATCGTCCGCCTCATCACCACTCGAAAATTCCGGCAGCTGCAGCGCGATCTGCGGAAAATCCGAATCCGACAGCTCCTCGCCCTGCGACAGCACCACGGCGCGGAAGACGGCATTCTCGAGCTGGCGGATATTGCCCGGCCAGTCATAGGCCGTCAGCAGCGCCAGCGCGCTGGCATTGAGACCGACGGGATTGGGCAATTTCTGCTCAACCGAAAAGCGCTCGGCAAAAACCCGCGCCAGATGGGGAATATCCTCCTTGCGGCGGCGCAGCGCTGGAATGGTGATCGGAAAGACGTTAAGGCGATAATAAAGGTCTTCGCGGAAGCGGCCTTCCTTCACCTCTTCGATGAGGTTCTTGTTGGTGGCGGAAATCAGCCGCACATTGACCTTCTGCACCCGTGCGGAGCCGACGGTCTCGATTTCGCCCTGCTGCACGGCACGCAGCAGCTTCACCTGCACCTCAAGCGGCAGATCGCCGATTTCATCGAGGAACAGCGTGCCGCCATCCGCCTCCATGAATTTGCCGACATGTTTTTCCGTAGCACCGGTGAAGGCGCCCTTCTCGTGGCCGAAGAGAATGCTTTCCACCAGATTATGGGGAATGGCGCCGCAATTGACGGTTATGAAGGGCTTGTTCGCCCTGTCGCCTGCCGACTGGATGGCCCGGGCGACCATTTCCTTGCCCACGCCGGATTCGCCTTCCAGCACCACGGGAATGCTGGACTGGGCGGCGCGCTGCGCGAGTTCAATGACCCGCAGCATTGCAGGGCTGGCGGAAACGATATCGGTAAAATTCACTGCATTGCTCCGTCCGCGCCTGCCCGTGCGGGCCTTTGCCTCTCTCCTGTCGAGCTTCAGCGCATTGGAGATGGCGGCGCCGATCCTTTCCGGCGAGACCGGCTTCACAACGAAATCGAAGGCGCCGGCGCGCATGGCCTGCACGACGGTGTCGATGCCACCCTGTCCCGTCTGGACGATGACGGGAACATCGGTGCCGAGTTCGCCGACGGCCTTCAGAAAGGTAAGCCCGTCCATCTCCGGCATCATCAGATCGAGGACGATGACATTGATCTCGCCGCTATATTGCTTGAGCAGTTCCAGCCCCGCCTTGCCGTTTTCGGCGAGCAAGGCGATATGCCCATAACGTTCCACCGCATTTTTGAGCAGGCGGCGCTGGACGGGATCATCGTCTATCACGAGAACATGCGCGGTCATTTTTAGCTCCGGTTTCCGGTTTATGGACCTGCTTCATGCGGTCCCTTATTCCGCACTCTGGCATGGGAGACTTGAACATCCAGTTTTGAGAATTGCTTGCATTTTATCCATTGCCGCGGGAAACAGGGTCCCCATATGCTTCGCATGCATAACCAGAAGGACATGTTCGATGACCCTCGACCGCGCTACCCCGCAACCCGTCTTCTCGCTTGCCGAAACCTCCGCTCCGGCGCTTGGCGACCTACCCGCCTGGAAGCTCTCCGACCTCTATCCGTCGGGCGATTCGCCGGAATATAAAGGCGATCTCGAGAAGGCGGCGTCGATGGCGGCGGCTTTCGAGGCGAAATGGAAAGGCAGGCTTGAAACCGCCGCCAGGGCCACGGGCGAAAGAGGCATCGGCGCCGCGCTGAAGGAATATGAAGCGCTGGACGATCTTATCGGCCGCATAGGCTCCTTTGCCGGGCTCACCTATTTTTCCGATACATCCAACCCGGCAAACGGCAAGCTTTACGGCGATGCCCAGGCGAAGCTGACGGATATTTCCTCGCACCTCCTGTTCTTCACCCTCGAACTCAACCGCATCGACGACGCCGCGATGGACGCCTGCATGGCGAATGACGCCGTGGCGGGCCACTACCGCCCCTGGCTGGTGGATTTGCGCAAGGACAAACCGCACCAGCTCGATGACCAGCTGGAGCAGCTGTTCCTCGAAAAGTCGATGACCAGCGCGGCAGCCTTCAACCGCCTGTTCGACGAGACGATGGCCGACCTGCGTTTCGACATTGACGGCGCAAGCCTTCCCCTGGAAGTGACGCTCAATATGCTGCAGGAGCCGGAACCGGAAACGCGCAAGAAGGCGGCACAGGCGCTGAGCGCCACCTTCAAGGACAATCTGCGGGTCTTCACCCTCATCACCAACACGCTTGCGAAGGACAAGGACATCTCCGACCGCTGGCGCAAATTCGAAGACATCGCCGATAGCCGCCATCTGGCGAACCGTGTCGAGCTTGAAGTGGTCGATGCGCTGGCGGCGGCGGTCAAAAAGGCCTATCCGCGCCTTTCACATCGCTATTACGCCATGAAGGCGAAATGGCTCGGCATGGAGCAGATGAATTATTGGGACCGCAACGCGCCGCTTCCCGATACATCGAACACGGTCATTCCCTGGGATGAGGCAAAGGATACCGTGCTTTCGGCCTATGGCGATTTCGCCCCGGAGATGGCCGATATTGCCCGCCGCTTCTTCGATGAGGAGTGGATCGACGCCCCCGCCCGCCCCGGCAAGGCGCCCGGCGCCTTCGCGCATCCGACCGTGCCCTCGGCCCATCCTTATGTGCTGGTCAACTATCTCGGCAAACCGCGTGACGTGATGACGCTCGCCCATGAGCTTGGCCATGGCGTGCATCAGGTCCTGGCCGGCGAACAGGGCGCCCTGATGTGCGCCACGCCGCTGACGCTTGCCGAGACAGCCTCCGTCTTCGGGGAGATGCTGACCTTCCGCAAGCTGCTCGACGACACCAGGGACGTCAGGGAGCGCAAGGCCATGCTCGCCCGCAAGGTCGAAGACATGATCAATACGGTCGTGCGCCAGATCGCCTTTTACGAGTTCGAGCGCAAGCTGCACACAGCCCGCAAGGAGGGTGAGCTGACCTCGGAACAGATCGGCGAATTGTGGCTTTCCGTTCAGGCCGAAAGCCTCGGCCCGGCCATCCGGATTTCCGAAGGCTACGAGACATGGTGGACCTATATCCCCCATTTCATCCACTCGCCCTTTTATGTTTATGCCTATGCCTTCGGCGATTGCCTGGTGAACTCGCTCTATGCGGTTTACCAGAAGGCCGAGACGGGCTTCCAGGAGAAATATTTCGAGCTTCTGAAGGCGGGCGGAACCAAGCACCATTCGGAGCTTCTGAAACCCTTCGGCCTCGATGCGACCGATCCTTCCTTCTGGGACAAGGGGCTCTCGATGATCGAGGGGCTGATCGACGAGCTGGAAGAGCTGGACAAGAAACAGGCTTAATCTCTTCCGCCGGCAAAGCTATCCTATTTCGGACAAGCTTTGCCGGTTGATGTTGCCGGCGGAGATACCGGCAAACAATTGAGGCGACGAGCACAGGCCATGAAACGCAAACCCGCCGATCTGACCTTGAGGGAAACTTTGCGCTGGGAGCCGCAGACGGGCTTTCAGCGCATCGACCAGCATATGCGCCGATTGCTGCGCTCCGCCGACGCTCTTGGTTTTCGCGCGCCGGCCAATGCGGTTCAGGTGCTGGAAAAGAAGGTCGGCGGCGAAAAGCCGCTCTGTGTCAGGCTGGTCATGAACTACAAGGGCGAGCTCGATATCGAGGCGGTCGAATTCCATCCGTTGCAGGAAAATACCGTCTGGCGCGTCCGCATTGCAAAACAGATCACGCTCGATTCCGCTGATACCTTCTATCGCCACAAGTCCTCACGCCGCGAGCCCTATGATGCCGCCCGGGCCGAATTTTCAGCCGTAGAGGCCGACGAGGTGCTGCTGCTCAACGAGCGCGGCGAGTTGTGCGAGGGATCGTCGACCAGCATTTTCGTCGAAATGCCGGATGGGCAATTGCTGACACCGCCGCTCGACAGCGGCATTCTGCCAGGTGTGCTGCGCGCCGATCTGATCCGCGAACGCAGGGCGCGCGGACAGGCGCTGAAACCGGAAGACATCGCCGGCCGGAAACTCTTCGTCGGCAATTCGCTGCATGGGCTGATTGCGGCGGAACTCGTTTAAACCGTCACCGCCAGAAGCCGGTCGCGGCCTTTCTCCTTGGCCGCATAAAGGGCCTGATCGGCGCGCATGAAAACATCGTCGGCGCTTTCCGCCAGCCGATAGGGCGTCATGCCGGCCGAGCAGCTATAGGAGAACTCCGGAAATTCAGCGAGGGGTCTGGAAAGGCGCACCTTCTGCAGCAGCCGTTCAACGATTTCCCTACCTTCGGCAACCGAACTGCGCGGCAGGATGAGCATGAATTCCTCACCGCCGATCCTGCCGAAACAATCCACCCGACGGATGACGGAATGGGCGATGCCGACAAAATCGCGCAGCACCGCATCACCGCATTTATGGCCGAAACGGTCGTTGATCTGCTTGAAAAAATCGATGTCGAGCGTGCACAGGCAAAAGGGAGCTTCAAGCCCTCTTGAAACCCGCTCCACCTGCACGGCGAGCTTGGCAAAAACGAAGCGGCGGTTTGCCGTTCCCGTCAATTCATCCGTCTGCGAGGCGCGCACCGCCAGATCCCTGTCCTGCCGCAGGGTTCTGTAACCCTGGCGCAATTCGGTGATATCGCTTGCGACGCAGAGCATCCAGCCATCCTGCTGCACCGTCTCCGTCATCCAGAACCAGCGGCCGTCATAAAGATCCATCTCAAAGGCACGATAGGGCAGCTTGCCGCGCCGGGACTGCGCCGAAAGCAGCCATCCCTCGAAATCATTGTTGCGGATGACAACACCGGTGCGCAGCCGGTGGTTCAGCCGCATGATTTCCGTCCAGGTGAGGAGATCATCGGCGGCAAGCTGAAAGCTTTCCCGAAACGACGGGTTGGCATGGCGCAGCCGGTCCTCGGAATCGTAAAAGGCAATAAGAACGGGGGTAACACTCTGAAGCGCTGCGACGCGCGCTAAAAGATCATTCAACGGGGCAACTCCGCTGCGATGGCGAAAAACTCCTTTTCGTCATCCGGCCCCCACGCCTTTGGACGCATGAGCGAAAAGAAGAACTTAATTATAAACTCACTCTCTAAAATTCGAAGAGGCAGAAATCGTGGAAAGAAATGTGTGCACCCATCGCGACGTCAGCACCGTCATATGTCCGTCATCCACTGCCCTTTATTGTGGCACGCTTTTATGATCTA
Source organism: Agrobacterium sp. GD03872 (assembly GCF_029840625.1). Taxonomy (NCBI): domain Bacteria; kingdom Pseudomonadati; phylum Pseudomonadota; class Alphaproteobacteria; order Hyphomicrobiales; family Rhizobiaceae; genus Agrobacterium; species Agrobacterium sp. GD03872. Next base: position 230,590 of record NZ_JAOCCY010000001.1, on the reverse strand, counting down.
GCTTACTTATTGGCTGAAAAAGGAAAATTGACGAATGACGGACGCAAACCACCCGATCTACGGCGATATTGACGGCCCCATCATCATGATCGGTTTCGGCTCCATCGGGCGCGGCACACTTCCGTTGATCGAACGTCATTTCAATTTCGACAGGAGCCGGCTGGTCGTCATCGACCCGCGCGAGGATATCGCCGCCTTTCTGGCTGAGAGAAACATCCGCCACGTCCAGACACATCTGACCAAGGAGAACTACAAGGAAGTTCTCAAGCCGCTGCTCAAAGGTGTGCAGGGCCAGGGCTTCTGCGTCAATCTTTCGGTCGACGCCGCCTCCGTCGACCTGATGCGGATCTGTCGCAAGCACGGCATGCTTTATATCGATACCGTGGTGGAACCATGGCCCGGGTTTTATTTCGACGCCGATGCCGACAATCGCGCCAGAACCAATTATTCGCTGCGCGAAACCATGCTGAAGGAGCGGGCACGCAGGCCCGGCGGCACGACAGCGGTTTCTACCTGCGGCGCCAACCCGGGCATGGTGTCCTGGTTCGTCAAGCAGGCGCTCATCAATCTCGCCAAGGATACCGGCCTCGACATCGAAGAGCCGCAGCCGCATGATCGGGAAGGCTGGGCCCAGCTGATGAAGCAGCTTGGCGTCAAGGGCGTGCATGTGGCGGAGCGCGACACCCAGCGGGCGAAAGAACCGAAGCCCTTCGGCGCTTTCTGGAACACCTGGTCCGTGGAAGGTTTTATCGCCGAAGGTTTTCAGCCAGCCGAACTCGGCTGGGGGACGCATGAAAACTGGATGCCTAAAAACGCGAAAAAGCAGAAAAAAGGAAGCAAGGCGGCGATCTATCTCGATCAGCCCGGCGCCAATACGCGGGTGCGCACATGGTGCCCGGGGCTCGGACCGCAATATGGTTTTCTCGTCACCCACAATGAGGCGATCTCGATTTCGGACTATTTCACCGTCCGCAACGATGATGGCGACGTAACTTACCGGCCGACCTGCCATTATGCCTATCATCCATGCAACGACGCCATCCTTTCCCTGCATGAACTCTTCGGCAATGGCGGCACCCCCCAGCCGATCCAGCACGTGCTCGGCGAAGACGAGCTTGTCGACGGCGCCGACGAGCTGGGTGTTCTTCTCTATGGCCACGACAAAAATGCCTATTGGTACGGCTCGCGGCTGAGCCTGCAGGAGGCGCGTTCACTTGCCCCCAGCCAGAATGCGACCGGATTGCAGGTCAGTTCGGCGGTGCTGGCGGGCATGGTCTGGGCCATTGAAAATCCACAGGCCGGCATCGTCGAGGCGGATGAAATGGATTACCGCCGTTGTCTTGAGGTGCAGCGTCCTTATCTCGGGCCTGTCGAGGGGCATTACACCGACTGGAAACCGACCGACGGCCGCCCGGGCCTGTTTCCCGACAATATCGATACGTCCGATCCCTGGCAGTTCCGTAACATCCTCGTGCGCTGACGGGACCGAGTCTCATATTTGTCACGCCGCGGCTTTCCTGCGCGACATCAGGAACCGGGGAGAGCCAGCAACGTTGCCTTGAAATAAGCCACGCTTCGCGGCATGGTCGAAGCACAGAAGGTTTCATCGAATCGCAGGAGAACAGGCTCATGAACTTCAAGACAAGCGCTGCTTTGCTTTCAGCCGCCATCGCGGTGTCTTCATGCGTCGCGCCGGGTCCCTCGCAGCAAACCTCGATGGCGCCTTCGCTTGCCCGCGGCCCGGCCGTCGACGGCCGCTGGATCGACCGTAACGGCATTGTATCGACCTTCCAGAACGGCTCCTTCTCCACCCGTTCGACCGACACCAACACGCTGCTGGCCTCCGGCACCTATGTCACGATTTCGCCGACGCTTTACGAAATCAACATGACGTCGCTGGTGCGCAACACGCAGTCGCGCGTCAACTGCGCTCTCGTCTCTCCGTCACAATTGAACTGCACAACGGACACGAACAGCCAGTTCTCGTTGACGCGTCAGGGCTGATAACGTCGTTTTTTCAATCAGATGATCTTCTGAAACGCACGCCTCAGGCGTGCGTTTCTGTTTCTTGCACACCTGTCATAATTTCGCTTGCGGCGACTGCGGCTAAATGGAAACATCGCGCTTTGAAAAGACTGACATGTTTTCAGATTAGACAATAGGCACGACCGGAGGATGATCGGCCGGCGCGGGCTTCTACTTTGAACAGGAGAGAGGAACCATGAAGAAAATTTTGGGACTGGGCATGCTGAGCGTTTCGGCGATAACGCTGTCAGCCGGAGCGGCTCTGGCCGACTACGAGCTCAACATTCTTCACATCAACGATTTTCACTCCCGTATCGAATCGATCAACAAGTTCGACTCGACCTGCTCGGCGGAAGAAGAAGGCAAGAACGAATGCTTCGGCGGCGCCGCGCGCCTGCTGACCGCAATCAACCAGACCCGTGATGCGCTGAAGACTGAAGGCAAGAATGTTCTTCTGCTCAATGCCGGTGACAATTTCCAGGGTTCGCTGTTCTACACCACCTACAAGGGTACGGTGGAAGCAGAAATGCTGAACGCCATGAAGTTCGACGCCATGACCGTCGGCAACCATGAGTTCGACGATAGCGAAGACGGCCTTGCCGGCTTCCTCGACAAGGTGCAGTTCCCGGTCGTAACGGCCAATGTGGTGGCCACCGCCGCCTCGAAAATCGGCGACCGCGTCAAGCCCTCCATCGTGCTTGAAGTCGGCGGGCAGAAAATCGGCATCGTCGGCGCTGTCGCCAACGATACCGCAGAACTGGCAACGCCCGGTCCCAATATCACCATCGCCGAAGATGTCGCGAAAATCAGCGAACAGGTCCAGAAGCTGAAGCAGGACGGCGTCAACAAGATCATCGCGCTCACCCATGTCGGTTATCCGCGCGATCTCGAATTCATCGCCAAAATTCCCGATGTCGACGTCGTGGTCGGCGGCCACAGCCATACGCTGCTGTCCAACACCGACCAGAAGGCCGAAGGCCCCTATCCGACGCTCGTCGACAATCCCGGCGGCTACAAGGTTCCGGTCGTGCAGGCCGGCCAGTACAGCAAGTATCTCGGGGACCTCAAAGTGGTCTTCGACGACAATGGCGTGGTCAAGGAAAGCAAGGGCGACCCGATCCTCATCGATTCCTCCTTCAAGCCCGATGAAGCCACGCTGAAGCGCATCGACGAGCTGAAGGCGCCGATCGAAGCGCTGAAAGCCAAGGTCGTCGGCACCTCGGAAGGCCCGATCGAGGGCGACCGCAAGATTTGCCGCGTGAAGGAATGCTCCATGGGCAATCTGGTTGCCGATGCAACGCTCGCCCGCGTCAAGGATCAGGGTGTCACCATCGCTTTCGCAAACAGCGGCGGCCTGCGCTCCTCCATCGATAGCGGCGATGTCTCCATGGGCGAAGTGCTGACGGTTCTGCCCTTCCAGAACACCGTCGCGACCTTCCAGCTGAAGGGCGAGGATATTCGTGCCGCCCTCGAAAATGGCGTCAGCCAGATCGATGATGGTGCGGGTCGCTTCATGCAGGTTTCCGGCATGAAATATTCCTTCGACCGCTCGAAGCCGGCCGGCAGCCGCATCGTTTCGGTCGAAGTCAAGGAAGGCGACGCCTTCGTACCGCTCGATCCTGCCAAGACCTACATCGTCGCGGCCAATAATTACGTGCGCACCGGTGGTGACGGCTTCAAGGTCTTCGCGACCAAGGCGATCAACGCCTATGACTTCGGCCCCAATCTCGAAGAGGCTGTCGCTGCCTATATCACCGCCAACAGCCCCTATAAGCCCTATACGGATGGCCGTATCAGCGAAGTGACGCCCGCCGGTTACGTCGCTCCGGCAAAGCCCGCGGCACCGGCGCCAGCCGCAACTGCGCCCGCTCCAGCGGCGGCGCCGACGCCCGCAGCACCTGCACCGACCACCACGACGACACCTGCACCCGCTGCAACCGCGCCGGCATCCCCGGCGCCGGCCGCAGCCGCGGCAGCCGTCAGTAAATATGTCGTCGCAAAGGGCGATTCGCTCTGGAAGATCGCCGCTGAAAAATACGGCGACGGCTCGCTCTGGACCAGGATTGCCAAGGCAAATACGCTGAGACAGCCAAACCACATTGAAGTCGGCGAAGAACTGGAACTGCCGGCCCAATAAGCCGGGCATGGACGGACAGGGCAATTTGCCGCAGATACGACGCCGGCCCTCGGATAACGGGGCCGGCTTCTTATTTTCCTTTTAAAAACAGATCGATATGGATCAGTTTTTGGCGAACGGCATCCTGCAGATTGCCCCAGCCCGCAAATAGCCCGCGCGGGTGGTTTAATCCTGAAAAATTTCGTCTAGAACACGTGAACAAATTGACGGCGCGAGCGTATAGCTCGGCTATTCCCGGCCAGACCTCGTCACGGTTTGCGTTCGGGCCACACAAACAGACGATGGAGCGTTTCCGGCCTTTATCCGACGCGGAACCGTTCCTCAAGCAATCAGTCCGAGTTTCAGGGTATCATTCATGGCGACAGAACTATCCCCTCTCCCCGCAAACCATCCCCGTGCAGCGTTCGGCAAGGTAGGCGTCCTGCTGGTCAACCTCGGCACACCCGATGGTACGGACTATTGGTCGATGCGCCGTTATCTGGCGGAATTTCTGAGCGACAAGCGGGTGATCGAATGGTCGCGCCTCTATTGGTACCCCATCCTTTACGGCATCGTCCTCAACAAACGCCCGCAGAAGGTAGGCAAGGCCTATGAGGAAATCTGGAACCACGAGCACAATGAAAGTTACCTGCGCACCTATACGCGCAGCCAGGGCGAGTTGATGGCCGAGGCGCTGAAGGACCTGCCCAATGTCGTGGTCGACTGGGGCATGCGTTACGGCCAGCCTTCCATCGCCTCCAAGATCGACGCGCTGAAGGAACAGGGCTGCGAAAAAATCCTGCTTTTCCCGCTTTATCCGCAATATGCCGCATCAACCACGGCAACCGTGAACGACAAGGCTTTCGAGCACCTGATGAAGCTGCGCTGGCAACCCGCTATCCGCACCGTGCCGCCCTATCATGACGACCCGGCCTATATAGAGGCGCTCGCCGCTTCCGTCAGAAACCATCTGGCGACGCTGGACTGGGAGCCGGAAATGCTGATCACCTCTTTCCATGGCATTCCGCAATCCTATTTCAAAAAGGGCGATCCCTATTATTGCCATTGCCAGAAAACCGCCCGGCTGCTGCGCGAAGCGCTGGGGCGGAGCGAGAAGAACTTCATGATCACCTTCCAGTCGCGTTTCGGACCGGAAGAATGGCTGCAGCCCTATACCGACAAAACCGTGGAAAAGCTGGCTTCCGAGGGTATCAAGCGCATCGCCGTGATGAATCCGGGCTTCGTTTCGGACTGTCTTGAAACACTGGAAGAAATTGCCGGTGAAGCCGGTGAAATCTTCCTGCATAATGGCGGAGAGAAATTCACCCATATTCCATGCCTCAACGACAGCATCGAGGGCATGAACGTTCTCGAAAAGGTTGTAAGACGGGAGTTGCAAGGCTGGGTGTAATATTGCCATAAGGATGGCGGGGTAAAACCCTGACGTTTCTGGTCCTTGGAGGGAAAGTGATGATTGCATTGGGCGGTTTCGACATCGTCGTCATAGCGGCGGTTGTTCTGGTTATTCTGGTGCTGTTTGCCGGCATCAAGACCGTGCCGCAGGGGCATCGTTACACGGTTGAACGGTTCGGGCGTTACACCCGCACGCTCGAACCCGGCCTGAACCTCATCGTGCCGTTTTTCGAAAGCATCGGTTCGAAAATGAATGTGATGGAGCAGGTGCTCCACATACCGACGCAGGAAGTCATCACCCGCGACAATGCCAGCGTCTCCGCCGATGCCGTTACCTTCTATCAGGTGCTCAACGCCGCCCAGGCGGCTTACCAGATCGCCAATCTGGAAATGGCGATCGAAAACCTCACCATGACCAATATCCGTTCGGTGATGGGCTCCATGGACCTCGATGAGCTTCTGTCGAACCGCGACGCGATCAATGATCGCCTGCTGCGCGTGGTCGATGAGGCGGTAGGTCCCTGGGGCATCAAGGTCACCCGTATCGAAATCAAGGATATCGCGCCGCCGAAGGATCTCGTCGATTCCATGGCGCGGCAGATGAAGGCGGAGCGCGAAAAGCGTGCGCAGGTGCTGGAAGCCGAAGGCGCCCGCAACGCCCAGATCCTGCGCGCGGAAGGTGCAAAACAATCCGCCATTCTTGAAGCGGAAGGCCAGCGCGAGGCGGCGTTCCGCGATGCCGAGGCGCGCGAGCGTCTGGCAGAAGCCGAAGCCAATGCCACCCGCATGGTCTCGGAAGCCATTGCCGCCGGCAATGTTCACGCCATCAACTATTTCGTCGCCCAGAAATATACCGAAGCGCTTGTCGAAATCGGCGCGGCGAAGAATTCCAAGATCGTGCTGATGCCGATGGAAGCTTCGGCGCTGATCGGCTCCCTTGGCGGCATAGGCACGATTGCGAGGGAAGTGTTCGGCGACAAGGGCGACGCGCCGAGCGCGCCGGCCGCCCCGTCCCGCTCCGTGCCGCCGGCACGGTCTTCCGGTCAGAACATCAATGTCAGCATCCCCGGCAATCCCTTCGGCTCTTCATCGGAGAAGTGACGATGTTGCAACGGCTTGCCACTGAGTTGGGACCCTGGAGCTGGTGGATTGTCGGCTTCGTGCTGCTTGCCGCCGAACTCATCGCGCCCGGCGTCTTCCTGATCTGGATCGGCCTTGCCGCGCTGGTCATCGGCGCCCTTTCGCTGTTCCTGTGGGATGCCGCAGTCTGGGCCTGGCAATTGCAACTGGTGCTGTTTGCCGCACTTTCGGTGGTCTTTGCCCTCCTCGGCCGGAAATATTTCGGCCGGAATCGCGCGGCAAGCGACGAACCCTTCCTCAACCAGCGGGAGGCAAGCCTTGTCGGCCGCACAGCCACACTGCAGGAACCAATCGTCGAAGGGCGTGGCCGGATCAGGCTGGATGACACCTGGTGGCCGGTGAACGGCGAAGACCTGCCGGCCGGAACCCGTGTCAGGATTGCCTCGGCACGCGGACGCACGCTGACGATCGAGCCGATGGACCGATGAGCTTCAAGGCTGACAGCCTCAGGCGACGCCGATCCTCAATAAATCGTGGAAATGCACCAGCCCGACCGGCCGATTGTCATCATCAACGACGATGAGCGCGCCGATGTGGAATTTTTCCAGCGTCGCCAGCGCGCTGGTCGCCAGAACCGATTTTTTGACGGTTTTCGGCGTGCGGGTCATGATGTCGTCGACCGTCAATTCGGCAAGGTTGCGCGACAGATTCCGCGCCATGTCGCCTTCGGTGACGATACCGCACAGACGCCCATCCTCGTCCAGAATGCCGACGCAGCCGAAATGTTTGCGCGAGAGAACACCCACCGCCTCCGGCATGGCCGTTCCCTTATTCACCAGCGGCACACGATCACCGATATGCATGATATCGCTGACCAGCGTGAGGCTCGCTCCCAGCTTGCCGCCCGGATGAAATACCTTGAAATCGCCCGCAGTGAAGTTGCGCGCTTCCAGAAGCGCAACGGCAAGAGCATCGCCCAAAGCAAGCTGCATCAGTGTGGAGGTCGTGGGGGCAAGACCCAGCGGACAAGCTTCCTGTTCATTGGGGACCAGAAGCACGATATCGGAGGCTTGCGCCAGAGATGAATTTTCCGAACAGGTGAGCGCGATCAGCGGAATGGAAAAACGGCGGGAATAGTTGATGATGCTGCGCAATTCCGCGCTTTCGCCGCCCTTGGAAATCGCCAGAACCACGTCATCGCCGCCGATCATGCCGAGATCGCCATGATTGGCCTCCGCCGCATGCACGAAAAAGGCGGGCGTTCCGGTAGAGGCAAAGGTGGCGGCAAGCTTTGCGCCAATGTGGCCGCTTTTGCCGACCCCGGTAATGATGAGGCGGCCATTCGACTGGCCGATGGTTTCGATCGCCTTGCAGAAAGGCTCGGAAAGGTCGTTCCGGAGAGCGTCCTCGAGGGCAGCAAGGCCAGCCCGCTCCATCGAAATCGTCCGGACGGCGGATTCGATGGCGTTGTCTTCGACCAGTTTGACGGCGCGCGTAATCATGGCCGACTGTTACTCTTTCAGCCGGAATAAGTCCACTCTCCAGCCGGTCGGCTCCAGGTTTTAGTGGATGCCGCTCGAAAGCGCTCAACAGTCTCGGGATGACGCCATGATCAATGACGCCGGTCCGGTGGAGAAATCTCCTCAATCGTTCCAAGTCGCTTGAAGGGGATGTTTTCCTCGTCGACCAGATAGCGCCCGAGCGTCCTTACCCACGAGACCGAGCCATCGCTGCGGCGCACGGCATATTCCTGATCATAAAAACTCGCGGCCTTCAGGGTGGTCAACGCCGTTTCGATGACACGATTTCGGTGATCCAGATCCACCTTTTCGAGCATCTGGAAAATACTGATACCCTGCATCGCCTGCCTCAGCGGAATTCCGAAGAGTTCAGCGCATACTTCATCCAGATAAAAACGGTCGTTGGTAATATCCCAACAATAAAAACCGACCTGTTTGGCGTTCAAAACGGGATTCATGAAACGACGCTGTCACATAAAATAAAATTCAATACGATTGGCCGAACAATAAAAGATCAGCCCCTATAAATCATAGGGCGATTCCATGCCAAGTTGAAATGTTTTAATCTTCTCATATTCGGAATATTTTCACTTATAGCTGTTTTCCTCCAGTCGTCTGGGTAGGCAGAATAGCGGCGGACACCCCCGACAGCGATGGCCGCTGATCTTTCGCCCCTGCGGGAACGCTGAAATCCCAGCGATCTTTATCAACTGTTAACCATAAAAAACCTATTGTTAAAGCGATGTTAAAACTTGCGTCGCCTGTCCGGTCCCTGGTTTCTTCACATCACTTCATCGGCCTGCCGCTCGTCGGGCCTGAGGCGATGTCCTGGGAGCTTTCGATCGGACATCGACCGAACCTGCCGGGTGAAAAGGAATGAACGTGAAGGGCACCGCCACACGTCTGCCGACGTCGCGGAAAGCAGCAGCCCTGCTGCTTGCCTGCACGATTTTTTACCCTCAGGGAAACGCTTTCGCACAGACCGCGGCAACAACCACACCGGTATTGCCGGGTACTGCTTCCGCCGGCGACGGAACGGCATCGGCCACCCCGGCAACGGATGGCGGGATGGGCACCACAGGCACGGTTCAGGCCGGTGCTGTCCCTGCCCCTACTGCACCGCAGCTCTGGCGCCCGTCCAGCAATCCCGGCGACCCGATTTACGAGCAGCAGGACGAGGCGGGCCAACCCTATGCCGAGGCCGAGAACCCCTATGAGCCGACGGTGGATGGCGGCGAAAATCCACGGATAGCGACCGAACCCGGCCAGACGCCCGGTATCCGGATCGGCACATTCCTGCTCAGGCCCTCGATCAGCCAGACGGTCAATACGGAAAAACAGACGAATACCGGCGGACCGTCCAGACGCAATTATCTGACGACGGGCATACGCGGCACACTCACCAGCGACTGGTCCCGTCACGCGCTGACGGTGACGGGTGACGGCGCGTGGGAAAGAAATTTCGGTAGCGAGAAGGACGGCGAAGAGCCACGGGCGCGGATAGAGGCGGATCTGCGCCTTGATCTCGGCGAAGAAACGAAGGCCAATCTCAAGGCCGGTTACGAATTCAGCCGCGAGGACACGACGGACCCCAACGCCCTGACCGGCGCCGCCGTGCAGGGCGGCGAACACCGTTTCACCACCGGCGCATCGATAGAGCGGGATTTCGGCAAGCTGCGCGGGCTTGCAGCGCTCGATCTCTCCCGCACGGTCTATACGGATGCAAAGGGCGTCGACGGCCGGCCGATCAGCCTCAGCGATCGCGACCAGAACAGCGCGAATCTGCGCGGCCGCATCGGTTATGAATTATCGCCGGCGCTTATCCCTTTCCTCGAACTGAATGTGGGAAAGACCAAATATGACAGGCGTCTCGACAATTCGGGTTATGCCCGCTCTTCCAATGCCTATGGGGCGAAGATCGGCGCGGAAGTCGATCTCGGCGAGAAAACGCGTGGCGAGGCCGCGATCGGTTACCTGCGCAAGCAATATGACGACGATCGCCTCGCCTCCATCGGTGCATTGACACTGGATGGCGAACTCAACTGGTCGCCCCAGCGCGGCACGAATGTCAATCTCGGCCTGCGCACCACGATAGAGGACTTTGCCGGCGGTCCGCAGGGCGGCTGGATTTCCTATCGCCTGGATGCCGGCCTCACCCACGAATTGCGCAGCAACCTCGTCGCCCGCCTGACCGGACAGATCGTGCATCGCACCTTCCCCTCCTCCGATATGGAGAATGCGGTGGAATATACGGCCGGCGCAGGATTGACCTGGGGTCTCAACCGCTATCTCGACCTGACTGCGGATGTCAGCTACCAGTGGACGCCGGTCTATGACAGCAGCGAGTTGCGGGTCGGCGCAGGACTCGTCCTCAAACGATAATCGCCAAACAAAAATCCCGGCGCAAAGGCCGGGATTTCCTTGTCTGTTTCGGTCGATTACTTCAAACCGTCAATCAGGGTCTTGATCGGCTCTTCGATCGCAGGACGAATATCGGCGCGCTCCAGCGCGAAGGCGACGTTGGCCAGGATGAAACCATCCTTGGCGCCGCAATCGAAAGTCTGGCCACGGAAATGATAGCCGGAGAACTGCTGCGACTTGGCAAGCGTCAGCATGCCGTCCGTCAGCTGGATCTCGTTGCCGGCACCGCGTTCCTGATTTTCGAGAATATCGAAAATCTGCGGCTGGAGGATGTAGCGACCGTTAATGTAGAAATTCGACGGCGCCGTGCCCTTGGCCGGCTTTTCGACCATTTCAGTGATCTTGAAACCCTCACCGACAGCATCGCCAACGCCGACGATACCGTATTTATGTGTCTGGTCCGGAGCGCATTCCTGCACCGCGATGACATTACCCTCAGTCTGGTCGTAAAGTTCGACCATGCCCTTCAGGCAGCTTTTCTGCGAATGCATGATCATGTCGGGCAAAAGCACGGCGAAAGGTTCGTCACCGACGATATCGCGCGCACACCAGACCGCATGGCCAAGACCGAGCGGCACCTGCTGACGCGTGAAGCTTGCCGTGCCCGCCTTGGGCAGAAGGCCGGCCAGCAATGTCAGCTCGGCATTCTTGTTGCGCTCGCGCAGCATCTGTTCCAGTTCAAATTGAATATCAAAATAATCTTCGATCACCGCCTTGCCGCGGCCGGTGACAAAAACAAAATGCTCGATACCCGCTTCCGCCGCCTCGTCGACGACGTATTGAATGACCGGCTTGTCGACGACGGTGAGCATTTCTTTCGGAACCGCCTTGGTTGCGGGCAGGAAACGGGTGCCGAGACCCGCGACCGGAAATACGGCCTTCCGAATTTTCTTCTGTTCTACCACATATCCCTCCTGAGAGATAAAACTTGATCACAATCCCCGCACGCTGTTGTTATTTCAAAAATAACAACGTTTTGTAAAGGGTGACGCTACCATCTATTAATGGTAAAGAATTTGTTGACATTCTTTTGTTATCCATGACGACGCCCGATGCGTTTTCGCAATCGAAATGATATTCGAGAGAACGAAAGACTGACGATGACAAAGATGATCCTTTCAGATGTCCGCAAATTCGGCTGCATGATGGTTGCAGGCCTGGCACTCTCGCTGGCGCCCGTTTCGGCCCGCGCCGAACAGGGATTCCGTCAATGGATCAACCAGTTCTATGCAACAGCCGCGAAAGAAGGCATTAGCAAGGCGACCTACCAGAAGGCCTTTGCCGGTGTCAGCGAGCCGGACCCGGACGCGCTGCGCAAGGCGACCTTCCAGCCGGAATTCACCACCCAGATCTGGGACTATCTCGATTCCCGCGTCAATCCGTACACGGTGCGGATCGGCCGAGAAATGAAGATGAAACATGCGACGACCCTCAACTGGATCGAGCGCAACTTCAACGTCGACAAGCACGTCATCCTGGCTATCTGGTCGATGGAATCGAATTACGGCGCGGTTCTCGAAAAGCCGGAGCGTCTGCACAATATTCCGCGGGCGCTGGCGACGCTTGGCTATTCCGACCCCAAACGCGCCAAGTTCGCGCGCACGCAGCTGATTGCCGCGCTTAAGATCCTGCAGACGGGCGACGTTACGCCGAGGCAGCTGACGGGGTCCTGGGCGGGCGCGATGGGTCACACCCAGTTCATCCCCACCAGCTACCTGCTTTATGCTGTCGATGCCGACGGCAATGGCAAGCGCGACATCTGGAATTCGGTTCCGGATGCGCTGGCAACCGCCGCCAACCTTCTTTCCAAGAACGGCTGGGAGCCGGGCCGGACATGGGGTTACGAGACCGCCGTGCCGCGGGGCGGCGCCCGTTATGAAGGGCAGACGAAGACCATTGCGGAATGGGCGAAACTTGGCTTCACCCGTCCGAACGGTAAGAACTTTACCCGCGGCTCCGATCGCGCCATGCTGAAAATGCAGGGCGGGGCAAACGGTCCCGGCTTCCTGGTGATGAAAAACTTCTTCACCATCAAGAAATACAATGCATCCGACAGCTATGCATTGGCCGTCGGCCTGCTTGCGGACGAGATCGCCGGTTACGGTGGCATGCAGCAGAAATGGCCGCGTCCCGACGGCACGCTGGATATCCGTGAAAAATTCGAGCTCCAGACCCGTATGAAGGAACTCGGTTATTACGACGGAGAAATCGACGGCAATTTCGGCTCCGGTTCGAAGGCCGCCATCAGCGCCATCCAGTCGCGCATGGGCATGGAAAATGACGGCCAGCCGTCGCAGCGATTGCTGAGAGCTCTGCGCAACTGATAATGCGCCGGCAAATTCGGCGGTGGTTAAAGGCGCCGCCGAAACATCCGGAAAGGTTGATGTCATGAGTAGGAAACCTGCAGCGAGAAACGGAAAGACGGGCTGGCGCTGCTGCGCCATCATTCTTTCTGCCGTGCTCTGCATCCCGCTCGTTCCTTCCGAAAGCTTTGCGCAGGAGCAGCGGCGCACCCTGTTTGAAATGCTTTTCGGCCGGCCCGTGGGGCGGGATGACGCCTCGGGCCGTGAATATCAGCCCCGCAACCGGCGCGACTTCCCCTCTGCGCCACGCGAAAGATCGGTCACCCGGCCGCAGCCCGCCAGAAAAGCGCCCTCGGTTGTGCAGATGCGAACCGCAAAACCGGAGCCCGCCGCCAAGCTTGAAAATGCAAGGCGTGTTCTCGTCATCGGTGATTTTCTCGCCGGCGGCATGGGTGAAGAGCTGGTCAATGCCTTTGCCAGTTCGCCGGCAATTGCCGTCGATGTGCGCGCCAACGGTTCTTCCGGCCTCGTCCGCACCGATTATTACGACTGGTTCGCCAACCTGCCGCAATTCATAACCGAGACAAATCCGGCCACCATCGTCATCATGATGGGTTCGAACGATCGCCAGCAGATGCAGATTGGCGATATCAGGGAAAAATTCGGTACGGACGTCTGGTTCAAGGAATATGAACGGCGGATCGACGAACTTCTGGCTCTCGCCGGGCGTCCGAAAGTGCCGCTGCTGTGGGTTGGCCTGCCCGCCTTCCAGTCACCTTCGCTTTCGGCCGATCTCGTTGGCTTCAACAGACTTTATCGCAGCCATGTCGAAAAATATGGCGGTGAATTCGTGGATGTGTGGGACGGCTTCGTCGATGAAGCCGGCAAATTCGTCATCACCGGTTACGACATGAACGGCCAGCAGGCCCGCCTGCGCGAGGCTGACGGCATCGGCATGACACAGGCCGGCAAACGCAAACTTGCATTTTATGTCGAAAAATTCGTGCGCAGGCACCTCGACAGCGCCGGACCGGACCTCGTGAAACTCGACGGCAGCAATCTGCCGGCGCTCACCTCCCTGCCGGCCCTCGGCATCGATGCGGGCCAGGTGCGCACCCAGCCGATCAGCCTGACCGATCCCAATCTCGATGGCGGCGACAAGCTGCTGGGAGACGCCCCCCTCGCGGCCGGGCCGACCCGCGTCTCCGTGGTGGAATCGCCACGTGAAAGGCTGACCAAGCGGGGAGAGATGGCCGATGCCCCGGCCGGCCGCATCGATGACTATCGCGTGGCGCCGGATACCGTGCAGGTAAAACAATAAGCGCGCAGCGACCTTGTCGCCCGCAACGGGCGTAATGTTTAGGCAATCCGGACATGGCAGGATCAATACAGCTCTGCAGGAATGCGGGCGTTGGCCGACGGCCTTCTCCCGTCCCCCTTCTTGCAAGGCGATATTGAACCGACGGCGACGCGTCGCTTCCTCAGAGCGTCGACGGCGCCGTCGTTTTTTGACTTCAAGCGTTTAGTCTCCCGCCAGGGAAGGCTATGCCGGACCCCTGCCGAGACGAATTCATGCGCCTGCTGCTTGTTGAAGACGAACGCGAAATGGCGGCGGCGCTGTCCGCCGCGCTCCATCGGTTCGATATTATCGTGGATACTGTCGGCACGCTCGATCTTGCCCGTCATGCCATCATGGACGGCGTTCACGACCTTGTCGTGCTCGACCGGCAATTGCCCGATGGAGACGGCATCCAGCTTATCGAAGACCTGCGCCTGCTGCCAGTCACCCCGCCCGTCATCGTGCTGACGGCGCAAGGCGCGCTTGTAGATCGGGTGAATGGCCTGAACCTTGGTGCGGACGACTACCTGGCCAAGCCATTCGCCGTGGAGGAGCTGCTTGCCCGCATCCGAGCCCTGATGCGCCGGCCGGCCGGCGCCGTGACGATGACGGCGAAGCTGGGCAGGCTGGAATTCTGCTTTGAAACCCGCGAAGTGCGTATCAAGGGCGAATTTCTTCCGCTGACCAGGCGCGAGCTGCTCATCCTCGAAGCCCTGCTGCGGCGGCAGGGCAGAACGGTGCTGCGCCCCCTGCTCGAAGAAGCTGTCTATAATTTCGACGATGAAATCCAGTCCAATGCGCTCGATTCCCACATTTCCCGCCTGCGCCGCAAATTGGCGGCGGCGGATGCCGGTCTGGAGGTCCACGGCATTCGCGGCGTCGGTTATCTGCTGAGGGCGACTTTATGAAGCCGACTAAAAGAAAGTCGCTCAAGCGCCGCTTGACCATTCAATTGCTGCTGTTCCAGATCGGCAGCCTATTCTTCGTCACCGCGGCCATCATCACCTATATGTCGAGCGGCGGTGCGGGCAGTGCGCTGCTCAGCCCCAAGGCGGCCCAGATAACCGCCAATGCAATCGTACGGGACAAGGATAATCGGCTGGTCCTCAACGAAACACCTGAGTTCAGCGACCTGCGCGCCACTACCTCCGATTTCTGGTTCGTCGCAGTCAGTGAGAATGGCGAGGTCGTGCAGGGCGGGCCTGTGCCTGAGGCATTCAGCAACATGGGCCAGCAACTTAGCGATGTCAGGGTCTCCGATGTGCGCGACGCAGCACTTTCTTATTCCTATCTTGCCGTCGTGCGCATCGCCGTCGTCCGCCGTGCTTCCGGGCCAGCCGGGGAATTCGTCATGGTCGGCAAAGGCGGCCCGTTCAGCATGACCTTTCCGGTTCTGCTGTTCTCCAACATATTGATCATGCCGGTTCTCATTCTCATGTCCGTTGTGACCGTCGTGGCCATTCCCTGGCTCATCCGCAGGGAATTTCGCGCCCTTTCCGCCATCGCCCGGACAGCGGAAAGCATCGACATAGACAGACGCGGATACCGACTGCCGGATGGCGATATCCCGCGGGAAGTGCAGCCTCTCGTGCATGCCGTCAATGGCGCGCTGCAGCGGCTGGACGACGGTTACGAACGGCACAAGCGCTTCATTCTCGACGCCGCCCATGAATTGCGAACCCCGGTCGCCATTCTCCAGACCCGCGTCGAAACGCTGCTGGACGGTCCTGCCCGCAGCAGAATATTGGCGGATGCCAGCCGCATCGCCGTGCTGGCCGAACAGTTGCTCGATCTCCAGCGCCTCGGCGGGCAGAAGGCGCCCCTCATTCCGCTTGATCTTGTCGGCCTGTGCAGATCGGTTGTCGCGGATATGGCGCCGCTTGCCATCTCACAGGGATATAATCTCTCCCTCGAGCCGGAAGAAGAACCCATTCTCGCCCTCGCCGATGACGCCTCGCTGCAGCGCGCCCTGATGAATATCGTGCAGAATGCCATCGAACATGGCGGCAATCGCGGAACGATCACGGTAAGAGTGGCGTCCAACCGCGTGATCGAGATTGCCGACGAAGGCAGTGGCATTCCCGAAGAGGAACGGGAACTGGTTTTCGATGCCTTCCATCGGCTGCGGCCGAAAGATCGCGGCACCGGTCTAGGACTAAACCTCGTCCAGGAAATCGTCCGTTATCATGGCGGCGAGATCACCATCTGCGACGCCTCCACCGGCGGCGCCTGCTTTCGCATCACCCTTCCCTATTGCTGAGGAAGCAATCACCTTGTGTACGCAGCCAAAAGAAAAGGCCTGTTGCAGAAGACGCAACAGGCCTTTTCCATTCATATTACCTTCGGGGCTCAGCGCGGAAGAACGGTTGCCCCCATCAGCGCCTCATCGATCGCGCGTGCGGCCTGACGGCCTTCGCGGATGGCCCAGACCACCAGCGACTGGCCACGGCGCACGTCGCCCGCCGCCCACAGCTTGTCAACCGAGGTCCTGTAATCCGTTTCGTTGGCAATCACATTGGTGGAGCCGCGGCGGTCGGTATTGAGCGTCAGCTTGCCTTCCATTTCCTTCAGCACGCTATCGGTGAAGGGGCCGGAGAAGCCGATGGCGATGAAGGCGAGATCGGCCTTGATGATGAATTCCGTGCCGGCAATCGGCTTGCGGCGGTCATCCACCTGGCAGCACTTCACGCCGGTCAGCATACCGTCTTCGCCGACAAATTCGAGCGTCGCCACCTGGAATTCGCGGATCGCACCTTCGGCCTGGGAGGAAGAGGTGCGCATCTTGGTGGCCCAGAAGGGCCAGACCGCCAGCTTGTCTTCCTTTTCCGGCGGCATCGGGCGAATGTCGAGCTGTGTGACTTTCACCGCACCCTGACGGAAGGCCGTCCCGACGCAGTCGGACGCGGTATCGCCGCCGCCGACGACAACGACATGCTTGCCGCCGGCGAGAATAGGATCGGCCGGCCAGCCGACACTGTCGATATTTTCACGGCCGACGCGGCGGTTCTGCTGCACGAGGTAAGGCATGGCATCGTAGACGCCATGCAGATCGGCGCCGCCAATACCGGCCGGGCGCGGAGTTTCCGAACCGCCGCAATAAAGCACGGCATCGTGGTCGGCCAGAAGCGCCTCGACCGTCACATCGACGCCGACATTGACGCCGCAATGGAAGGTGACGCCTTCACCCTTGATCTGCTCGACACGGCGGTCGATGAAGTTCTTCTCCATCTTGAAGTCCGGAATGCCGTAACGCAGCAGGCCGCCGGGCTTCGATTCACGCTCATAGACGTGAACCTCGTGGCCGGCGCGGCCAAGCTGCTGCGCAGCCGCCATGCCCGAAGGACCGGAACCGATGATCGCAACCTTCTTGCCGGTATGGATCGTCGCCGGCTTCGGCACGATGAAACCCAGCTCATAGGCCTTGTCGGCAATCGCCTGTTCGACGGTCTTGATGGCGACCGGTGCATCCTCGAGGTTCAGCGTGCACGCCTCCTCACAAGGCGCGGGACAGACGCGGCCGGTAAATTCCGGGAAGTTGTTGGTGGAATGGAGGTTGCGGATCGCCTCTTCCCAGTTGTTGTTATAGACCAGATCGTTCCAGTCCGGGATCTGGTTGTGCACGGGACAGCCGGTCGGGCCATGACAGTAGGGAATGCCGCAATCCATGCAGCGCGCCGCCTGCTTCTGCACCTCGGCATCCGACATCGGAATGGTGAATTCGCGGAAATGGCGGATACGATCCGATGCGGGCTGATACTTGCCCACCTGCCGGTCGATCTCCAGAAAACCTGTAACCTTGCCCACGTTTATATCCTCACATCAAAGCGGAGCGCCTGTCGGGCCCCAGTACCAGTAAGCGAAACCAAAAGCCGCCCCCAGCACGATGAACTCAAATCCGGTCTCGCCGCTCGTCCAGTAGATCGCCGTGGGAACGGCGACCGCGATCATCAGCGAGACCAGTTGGTGTAGTATCCTCATGCGGCGGATTACTCCGCCGCCACGCCCATGCGCATGCGCTCCATTTCCTCAAGCGCACGGCGGTATTCCACCGGCATGACCTTGCGGAACTTCGGACGGAACTCGCTCCAGCGGTCGAGTATATCCTTGGCGCGCGACGAGTTCGTGTAGTGGAAGTGGTTGGAGATCAGCTGGTAGAGGCGCTCTTCGTCGTGACGCGTCATGTCCTCGGAAACGTCCACACGTCCCTTGTGCATGAGGTCGCCGCCGTGATGGTGCAGCTTTTCCAGCATGTCGTCTTCTTCCGGAACCGGCTCCAGCTCGACCATGGCCATGTTGCAACGGGTGGCGAAATCGCCCTTTTCGTCGAGAACATAAGCCACGCCGCCGGACATGCCGGCCGCGAAGTTGCGGCCCGTTTCACCGAGAACAACGACGATGCCGCCGGTCATATATTCGCAACCGTGGTCGCCGACACCTTCGACAACCGCAACGGCACCTGAGTTGCGCACAGCAAAACGTTCGCCAGCCACACCACGGAAATAGCACTCGCCGGTGATCGCGCCGTAAAGAACCGTATTACCAACGATGATCGAGTTTTCCGCAACAATACGGGTGTTTTCCGGCGGGCGCACGATGATGCGGCCACCCGAAAGGCCCTTGCCGACATAGTCGTTGCCGTCACCCACCAGATCGAAGGTGATGCCACGGGCGAGGAACGCGCCGAAGGACTGGCCCGCCGTGCCCTTGAGGGTGACGTGGATCGTATCGTCCTTCAGGCCCTTGTGACCCCAGCGCTTGGCAAGCGCACCCGACAGCATCGCACCGGCGGAACGGTCGACGTTCCTGATCGGCACTTCGAAGACCACGGGCTCGCGGTTTTCGAGCGACGGCAGGGACTTCTCGATCAGCTTGCGGTCGAGAATGTCATCGATCGGGTGCTTCTGGCGCTCGGTCCAGAAGGTCGCTTCCTTCGGAGCTTCGACCTTGTGGAAGATACGGCTGAAATCCAGCCCCTTGGCCTTCCAGTGCGCCAGCATCTCATCCTTCTCGAGCAGCTCGGAAGCGCCGATGATCTCGTCCAGCCTGGTAACGCCAAGCGAGGCGAGGATTTCGCGCACTTCTTCGGCCACGAAGAAGAAGTAGTTGATGACGTGTTCCGGCGTGCCCTTGAAGCGCTTGCGCAGAACCGGGTCCTGCGTGGCGACGCCCACCGGGCAGGTATTGAGATGGCACTTGCGCATCATGATGCAGCCGGCTGCAATCAGCGGCGCGGTGGCGAAGCCGAATTCATCCGCACCGAGCAGCGCGCCGATGATGACATCTCGGCCGGTCTTCAGACCGCCATCCACCTGCAGGGCAACGCGCGAGCGGAGGCCGTTCAGCACCAGCGTCTGCTGGGTTTCGGCAAGACCGATTTCCCATGGGGAACCGGCGTGCTTCAGCGAGGTAAGCGGCGACGCACCCGTGCCGCCATCGAAACCGGCAATGGTGATATGGTCGGCGCGCGCCTTGGCGACACCGGCCGCAACCGTGCCGACGCCGACTTCCGAC
The DNA here is from genome assembly GCF_029840625.1 of Agrobacterium sp. GD03872. Lineage (NCBI taxonomy): Bacteria > Pseudomonadati > Pseudomonadota > Alphaproteobacteria > Hyphomicrobiales > Rhizobiaceae > Agrobacterium > Agrobacterium sp. GD03872. The sequence continues at coordinate 210,862 of NZ_JAOCCY010000001.1, read as the reverse complement.
ACCAGCTTCACCGAAACATCGGCTTCCGGGTTGACGTTCTTCAGGTCGTAGATCAGCTGCGCCAGATCTTCGATGGAGTAGATATCGTGATGCGGCGGCGGCGAGATGAGGCCGACGCCCGGGGTGGAGTGACGGGTCTTGGCAACGGTCGCATCCACCTTGTGGCCGGGCAGCTGGCCGCCTTCGCCGGGCTTTGCGCCCTGCGCCACCTTGATCTGCAGCATATCGGCATTGACGAGATATTCGGTCGTCACGCCAAAACGACCGGATGCGATCTGCTTGATGGCGGAGCGTTCCGGGTTCGGCTGGCCGTTCAACAGCGGCATGTAACGGTCGGACTCTTCGCCGCCCTCACCGGTGTTGGACTTGCCGCCGATGCGGTTCATGGCAATCGCAAGCGTGGTATGCGCCTCGCGGCTGATCGAGCCGAAGGACATGGCCCCGGTCGAGAAACGCTTGACGATATCAGCCGCCGGCTCGACATCGTCGATGGAAACCGGCTTGCGGCCAAGCGCTTCCGCCGACTTGACCTTGAACAGGCCGCGAATGGTGTTCATGCGCAGCGCCGTCTCGTTCACCATCTCGGCAAATTCGCGGTAGCGATCCTGGCTGTTGCCGCGAACCGCATGCTGCAGCGAAGCCACGGCATCCGGCGTCCAGGCGTGGCTTTCGCCGCGCATGCGATAGGCGTATTCGCCGCCGATATCGAGCGTGTTGGCAAGGATCGGGTCCTTGCCGAAGGCGGCCGTGTGGCGCGTCACCGTTTCTTCAGCGATTTCGGTCAGGCCGACGCCCTCGATGGAGGTGGCTGTGCCGAAGAAATACTTCTCGACGAATTCCGAGGAAAGGCCGATGGCGTCGAAAATCTGCGCGCCGCAATAGGACTGGTAGGTGGAAATGCCCATCTTGGACATGACCTTGAGGATGCCCTTACCCACCGCCTTGATGTAGCGATAGACCACTTCGTCGTCGGAGACTTCCTTCGGGAAGGCGCCGTGCTTGTGCATGTCGAGCAGCGTATCGAAGGCGAGATAGGGGTTGATCGCCTCCGCACCATAACCGGCCAGCAGACAGAAATGGTGGATTTCGCGCGGCTCACCGGTTTCGACAACGAGGCCGACCGAGGTGCGCAGGCCCTTGCGGATCAGGTGATGGTGCACGGCGGCCGTCGCCAGAAGGGCGGGGATCGCGATGCGGTCCGGGCCGAGCTGGCGGTCGGAAAGAACGATGATGTTGTAACCGCCGCGCACGGCGGATTCGGCTCGCTCGCACAGGCGGTCGAGCATTTCAGGCATGCCTTCGGCGCCACGCTCCACATCATAGGTGAAGTCGAGCGTCTTGGTGTCGAAACGGTCTTCCGTGTGGCCGATGGAGCGGATCTTTTCCAGATCGCCATTGGTCAGGATCGGCTGGCGCACTTCCAGACGCTTGGCGCGGGCGGCACCTTCATGGTCGAGAATGTTCGGCCGCGGACCGATGAAGGACACGAGGCTCATCACCAGTTCTTCGCGGATCGGATCGATCGGCGGGTTGGTGACCTGCGCGAAGTTCTGCTTGAAATAGGTGTAGAGCAGCTTCGACTTTTCCGACATGGCCGAAATCGGCGTATCGGTGCCCATGGAGCCGATGGCTTCCTGGCCGGTGGTCGCCATGGGCGACATCAGCAGCTTGGTATCTTCGCTGGTGTAACCAAAGGCCTGCTGACGGTCGAGCAGCGATACGTCGCGGCGCAGCGCGCGCGGTTCCACCGGCTTCAGCTCTTCGAGGATGAGCTGCGTACGGTCGAGCCAGCTGCGGTAGGGATGCTTGGCGGCAAGCTCGTGCTTCACTTCCTCGTCGGAAATGATCGAGCCCTTTTCCATGTCGATCAGCAGCATCTTGCCGGGCTGCAAACGCCACTTCTTGACGATGCGCTCTTCCGGCACCGGCAGCGTGCCGGCTTCCGACGCCATGATGATGCGGTCGTCATCGGTGACGAGGTAACGCGCCGGCCGCAGGCCGTTGCGGTCGAGCGTCGCGCCGATCTGCTTGCCGTCGGTGAAGGCGACGGCGGCGGGGCCGTCCCACGGCTCCATCAGCGCTGCGTGATATTCGTAGAAAGCCTTGCGTTCGGCCGTCATGGACTGGTTGCCGGCCCAGGCTTCCGGGATCAGCATCATCACGGCATGGGCCATGGAATAACCGCCGCGCACGAGGAATTCGAGCGCATTGTCGAAGCAGGCGGTGTCCGACTGGCCCTCATAGGAAATCGGCCAGAGCTTGGAGATATCGTCGCCGAACAGCGCGGACGAGACCGAAGCCTGACGCGCCGCCATCCAGTTGACGTTGCCGCGCAGCGTGTTGATTTCGCCGTTATGGGCGACCATGCGGTAGGGATGCGCAAGCTTCCAGGACGGGAAGGTATTGGTCGAGAACCGCTGATGCACGAGGGCGACAGCGGATTCGAAACGCGGATCCGCCAGATCCTTGTAATAAGCGCCGACCTGATAGGCGAGGAACATGCCCTTATAAACGATGGTCGAGGAAGACAGCGACACGGGATAGAAATCCTGCGCCTCCTTGCCGCCGCCCTCGTCATAGATACGGTTGGAGATCACCTTGCGGATCAGGAACAGCTTGCGCTCGAAATCGGGATTGGTCGCGGCCTCGCGGCCGGCGCCGATGAAAACCTGCACATGGTGCGGTTCGGTCGCGGCGATATCAGGCGCCTTGGACAGCGAGGAATTGTCGACAGGCACGTCGCGGAAACCGAGGAACTGCTGCCCCTCCTCACCGATGACGTCGATGATGACCTTCTTGTAGTGCTCGATGCGGGCCGGATCGCGCGGCATGAAGATATGGCCGACGGCATATTCACCGGCCTTCGGCAATGTCACGCCCTGCGCCGCCATTTCCTCGCGGAAGAAGCGGTCGGGGATCTGCACGAGAATGCCCGCACCGTCGCCCATCAGCGGATCGGCGCCAACCGCGCCGCGATGCGTCAGGTTTTCGAGGATGAACAGGCCGTCCTTGACGATCTGGTGCGACTTCTGACCCTTCATATGGGCCACGAAGCCGACGCCGCAGGCGTCATGTTCATTGGCGGGGTCGTAGAGACCCTGCCTTTCCGGCAAACCGCCCGCGAAACGCGCTTTCGCAGAAACGGGTGCGGCCGCAGCCGCGGTGGGACAGTCTGTGGTCATGGTGGCGGCGGCGATATCCGCCTGCGGCTTGTTCGTCATTTTTGTCCCTCCTGCAAAATTACTTGCACGGTTTCATGCGAAGATCCGGCTCGACACGAATTTTCGCTTCCCGCAAAATCCGCATTCAGGCCGGCTGGATCAAATTTAGGACAGCAAGACTGTCTCAATTCCTGAGGATTTTGGCAGAAACGGGCGGAATTGGCAAGGGTGCGAATCCAATTAGTGAAAGCCCCATTTTGCAGCGAAGTTTCGATACTGACCTATTGCGCGAAACTTTCTTGTCGCAAAACATACCGACCCATTGCTTTCATTGCCGGATTTGCCAATCGCAAAGTTAGGTCCTAGAACTTTGCCATCACCGTTTCACGCAGCCCAACACAGAACCTCAGCTACTGGAAAGCTCTCAGAGATGTTTTTTGCTTCAGACAATTGGGCTGGCGCCCATCCGGCCGTCAACGAGCGGCTTTCGCGGGAATCCACGCGCTTTGCCGCCGCCTACGGCACCAGCGAACTCGATCTCTCCATCGAAAAGCGCTTCAACGAGATTTTCGAGCGTGAGGTCGCGGTGTTTTTCGTCGCCACCGGCACGGCCGCCAATTCGCTTTCGCTGGCCAGCATCGCCCGCGCCGGCGGCCTGACCTTCTGTCATTCCGAAGCGCATGTGATCGAGGACGAATGCGGCGCGCCGGATTTCTTTTCCGGCATGCGCATGGTCGCCGTCGAAGGGCCTGATGGCAAGATGCTGCCGGAAAACCTGATCGAGCGCATTGCCCGTTATCCGCAGGACGCGGTTCACCATGGCCGCGCCGCAGCCATCACCATGACGCAGGCGACCGAGGCCGGCACGGTCTATACGCTCGATGAAATCGACGCCATCGCCAAAATCGCAAAAGACAACGGCCTGCCGCTGCATATGGACGGCGCGCGTTTCGCCAACGCGCTGGCCGCGCTCGGCGCCACGCCCGCCGAGATGACCTGGAAACGCGGCGTCGACGTGCTGTCTTTCGGCGGCACGAAAAATGGCTGCTGGTGCGCGGAAGCCATCGTCTTCTTCGATCCCTCGCTCGCCCGCGATTTTTCCTTCCTGCGCAAGCGCACCGCCCAGCTTTTTTCCAAGTCGCGCTTCATCGCCGCGCAATTCGAGGCCTATCTGCAGGACGACCTGTGGCTGGGTCTTGCCGGCCATGCCAACGCCATGGCCAACCGGCTGCGCGCCGGCTTCGCTTCACTGAACAGCGCCCGCCTTGCCTGGCCGACCACGGCCAACGAGGTTTTCGCCATTCTGCCGAAAGCCGCCGCGGAAGCCGCCACCGCGAAGGGCGCTAAATTCTATGACTGGCTGGAGCCGCGCGACATGCCGGAAAAGGTGGGCAAGGACGAAGTGCTGATCCGCATGGTCACCAGCTTCGCAACGACCGAGGCCGATGTCGACGAATTCCTGACGATCTGCGCCGCCGTCTGACGATATCGGAGGGCGCCGCGTCGCGACGCCCTCAAACCTCCTGCAGCCGGTAACCGACACCGGTTTCCGTCAGAATATAGCGCGGCTGGTCCGGGATTTTTTCGATCTTCTGGCGAAGCTGGCGCACATAGACCCGCAAATATTGCACATCGGTCAGTTCGTCCCACACATGTTCCAGCAGGAAACGGTGCGTCAGCACCTTGCCCGCATGCTGCACCAGCACCCGCAGGATATCATATTCCTTGGGCGAGAGCTTAACCTCCCGATCCTCCACCTTGACGATACGCCTGACAAGGTCGACGGAGAGGTCGCCGGTCTGGAACACCGGCCTTTCACCCTGGCTCTGGAGGCGATGGCGCAGCGCGACGCGGATGCGGGCGACAAGCTCGTTCATGCCGAAAGGCTTGGTAATGTAATCATCCGCCCCCAATTCCAGCGCCTTGACGATTCCCGCCTCATCCGTCCGGCTGGAGAGGATGATGACCGGCAGCGCCAGCCCTTCCCCGCGCCATTTCGCCAGAAGGTCGTGCCCCGACATATCCGGCAGGCCGAGATCGAGAACGACGAGAGCGGGCTTGTCCTGCTCGACGAGTTCCATCGCCACCTTCGCATTCATCGCCTCGCTCACCGCATATCCCTGGGTCGACAGCCCCACCCGCAGCAGCTTGCGGATTGGCGGCTCGTCATCGACGATCAGAATGCGAACGGCGGAATTGGTCATTCCCGATCTCCTTCGGCGGCATGGCGCGGCGTGTAAGCGCTTGTCGCCGGCAATCGCGCCCTAATCATGATTTAGCACAGGCGTATCGGCGGGAACCGGCAAACTGATGGTAAACCGCGCGCCGCCGCGATCCGGTCTGTTTTCCGCGCGGATCGAACCGCCCATGGCCTCGATGAAGCCCTTGCAGATGGAGAGACCGAGACCGGTTCCGGCCTGAACATGGTCCGATTTGCGCACCCGGTAGAAACTATCGAAAACCCTCTCAATGTCGTCGGGCGGAATGCCCGGCCCTTCATCGGCAACCGACAGGAAGACATTCTTGCCCTGCCGCCAGCCGCGAATTTCGACGGTCGTGCGTTCGGGAGCGTATTTCGCCGCATTGTCGATGAGGTTGAACAGCACCTGCTCGAAAAGCACGGGATCGACCTTCAGCATCGGCAGGTCGGAGGGGATATCGAGAACCACCTCATGCCGGACAACGATCTTCGCCGCACGCGACAGCGCCGTCCCGACCATGTCGCCGAGGAAATGCAGGCCGTAATTCGGCTCCATCGCACCCGAACCTATTCTCGTCATATCCAGAAGATTGGAGATGAAACGGTTCAGCCGTTCGGATTCCTCGACGATCGTCGACAGCAACTCGGCGCGCGCATCGGGGGGAATGTCATCGGCAAAATCTTTAAGCGTTCCGGCCGAACCCAAAATAGCGGCAAGCGGCGTCTTGAGATCATGGGAGATGGAGGTCAGCAATGCTGTACGCAGCCGGTCCGTTTCGGCCGCCAGCCTTGCCCGGTCGACATCGGAGGCAAGCTGGATACGTTCGACGGCAAGCGCGGCCTGATCGGCCAATGCATCAAAAAGCCGTTGTTGCTCCGGCGTCAGCAGCGGTCCGCTTCGGTCGTCATCCAGCCCCACAACGCCCACCGCGCCGCTGCCGGTGCGAAGCGGGAGATAGAGCCTTTTCGCGCCCGGCAGCGTATCCGCACCCCGACCTGCCGCCTTGTTGTGTTCCCAGGCCCATTGAGCGGCGGCGATGTCGGCATCCACCAATGTGTCGTCAGGCGGATAACCGGCCTTGACGGCAATGGCGCCGTTTTCCGGCATAAGCAGAACAACCCGCACCTTCAGCATCGACGCCATCTGGTATGCGGTTGCCCACAAGACGTCGTCGAGCGTTCCTGTGCCAGCGAGCTTTTTTGAAAACAGATAGAGATCTTCGGTCGTTCGAGCCCTCGAGCGTGCGGAGGCCGCCTGCCGCTGCACCGCGACCGTGAGGTTGGAAGCGACCAGCGCAACGCCAAAATAAAACAGCAGGGCGATGAGGCTGTCCGGAGAACTGACCGTCAGCGTATAACGGGGTTCCAGAAAGAAGAAATTGAACGCGACCGCACCGAGCAACGAGGCATAAAGCGCCGGCCCAAGGCCGCCGCGCACCGCCGCCGCCAGAACGGCCATCAGGAAGACGAGCGCCAGGTTCTGCACATCAAGCGTCTGGTCGAGCACGATGCCGACCACGATCGCCAGTCCGACAAACAGGGTGCTGTTGAGATAGGAGCGGAAGGACTGTCGCGACCGCGCCGGCGCAAGCTTCACCGTCTGACCCGGCTTTTCTTCATTCTTGTCGCCGGAAATGACATGCACGCTGATATCGCCGGCGTGGTCGATCAGATCATGCGTCAGCGAGCGCTGAAAAATCCGCTGCCACCAGGTTTTTCGCGGGCGGCCGATGATGATGTGTGTGAAATTATTGGCGTTGGCGTAGGAGATGATTTCCCGCGTCAGATCGAGCGCCGGCAGGGTCACGGTCTCGCCGCCGAGTTGCTGGGCAAGCCGCATGGTGCCGGCCAGGCGATCCTTCTCAGCCTCCGACAATTGCTGCGAACGCGGCGTATCGAGATGCAGCGCCGTCCACGGCGCACGCAGGCGATCCGCCTGCCGGCGGGCATAACGCACCAGGCCCGGACCGTTACCGCCATGATCGAGGCAGACGAGAACCCTGTCTCCCGCTGCCCAGGGGCCGGAAATGGCGTGTGACTGCATGTGGTTGAGCAATTGCTCATCCACCCGCTGCGCCGTGCGCCGCAGCGCGAGTTCACGCAGTGCGGTCAGATTGCCGCGCGAAAAATAATTCTCGATGGCGCGCCGCGCGGTGCGCGGCAGGTAAACCTTGCCGTCCTGCAGTCGCTTGATCAGATCGTCGGGGGTGATATCGATGATTTCGACATCGTCGGCCCGGTCGATGATGCTGTCAGGCACCGTTTCGCGCACACGGATGCGGGTGATCTGCGCCACCACATCGTTCAGGCTTTCCACATGCTGGATGTTGAGCGTCGTATAGACATCGATACCCTGCGCGAGTATCTCCTGAACATCCATATAGCGCTTCGGGTGGCGGCTGCCGGCGGCATTGGTGTGAGCCAGTTCATCGACCAGCACCAGAGCGGGGCGCCGGGCGAGAATGGCGTCGAGATCCATCTCCTCCAGCACCTGACCGCGATAATCGATGCGCCTGCGGGGGATCACATCCAGCCCTTCGACCAGCGCCTCGGTTTCCCGGCGGCCATGCGTTTCCACGACGCCAATGATGGTATCGACGCCATCCGCGAGCTTCGCCCGGCCGGACATCAGCATTTCATAGGTCTTGCCGACGCCGGGCGCTGCCCCTAAAAAAATCTTCAGCCGGCCCCGCGCCTCGCGCCGGGCATTTTCCAGCAGCGCGTCGGGCGACGGCCGGTTCGGCATATCGCGATTGTCGTCAGGCATTTAACCCACCAGTGGTCGAGGCTATGGCTTCCGGAGAAGCCATAGCCATTTCAGTTCATGAACCGGCTGCGTCAAGAGCCATATTGAGAACCAGCACATTCACGACCGGTTCTCCCATGAAACCGAGTTCCGGGGCCTCGACATGCCGCTCCACGACGGCGCGCAGCGCGGCCTCATCCATGCCCCTTGCCTTTGCGACGCGGGGAACCTGGAAATAGGCGGCCTCCGGCGAAACATGCGGATCGAGGCCGCTGCCCGACGCTGTCACCAGATCTGCCGGTACCGCGGCTGCCGGGTTTTCGGCCTTCGCAGCCTCATAGTCCGTTTTTACCCGGTCTATAAGCTTGGCACTTGTCGGGCCGAGATTGGAACCGGAAGAGGAAGCGGCATTATAACCGTCACCGGCAGCGGAGGGGCGGCCGTGGAAATATTTCTCGCCGGTGAAGGCCTGGCCGATCAATTGTGAGCCGACCACAGCGCCATCCTTCTTAATCAGGCTGCCGTTGGCCTGAACCGGAAAGAGCGCCTGCGCCAGACCCGTCATGCCGAGCGGATAGGCAAGGCCAGTAATGGCGGTGGTGGCAAGGATCAGCACCAATGCGGGACGAAACTGTTTCAACATTGTCTTTACTCCTCAGGCGAGACCGAGCGCCGTAATGGCAAGGTCAATGGCCTTGATACCGATAAAGGGAACGATGATGCCGCCAAGGCCATAGATAACCAGATTGCGCGACAGCAGCGCACCGGCGCCGATCGGACGATATTTGACGCCCTTCAGCGATAGCGGGATAAGCGCGATGATGATCAGCGCGTTGAAGATGATGGCGGAGAGGATGGCGCTTTGCGGCGTCGAAAGCCCCATCACGTTCAGGACGCCAAGCTGCGGATAGAGCGCCAGGAACATGGCGGGGATGATGGCGAAATATTTGGCGATATCGTTGGCGATGGAGAAGGTCGTCAGTGCGCCGCGCGTCATCAGCAGCTGCTTGCCGATTTCGACGATCTCGATGAGCTTGGTCGGATCGCTGTCGAGATCGACCATGTTGCCCGCCTCGCGCGCCGCCACCGTGCCGGTATTCATGGCGACGCCCACATCGGCCTGCGCCAGCGCCGGAGCATCGTTGGTGCCATCACCGCACATGGCGACGAGCTTGCCCTTGGCCTGTTCCTCGCGGATCAGCTCCAGCTTGTTTTCCGGTGTCGCCTGGGCAAGGAAATCATCGACGCCTGCTTCCGCCGCGATGGCGGCAGCGGTCATCGGATTGTCGCCGGTGATCATGACGGTGCGGATGCCCATGCGGCGAAGCTCTGCGAAACGCTCGCGAATGCCGCCCTTGACGATGTCTTTCAGCTGCACGACGCCGAGCAGCTTGCCGTCGCGCACGACGGCGAGCGGCGTGCCGCCGGTCTTGGCGATCTCTTCCGCAATTGTCCGGATGCCGCGTGCAGCGTCCGTTTCGGTTTTGACGGCGAGCGCCACATTGCCCTGTTGCGGCGCACCGCCGTTAACATAGGCAAGAACGGCGTCGACTGCGCCCTTGCGAATGGAGGCGCCTTCGAAATCGACGCCGCTCATGCGGGTCTGGGCAGTGAAGGGCACAAAACTCGCATGGAGTTTCTGCATGTCACGGGCGCGGATGCCGTATTTTTCCTTGGCCAGAACGACGATGGAGCGGCCTTCCGGCGTTTCATCGGCGAGCGAGGCAAGCTGTGCGGCATCGGCAAGTTCCTGTTCGGAGACGCCGGGAACGGGCCGGAATTCGGTCGCCTGCCGGTTGCCAAGCGTGATGGTGCCGGTCTTGTCGAGGAGCAGTGTGTCGACATCGCCCGCCGCCTCGACGGCGCGGCCGGACATGGCCAGCACGTTGAACCGCACCAGCCTGTCCATGCCGGCAATGCCGATGGCGGACAGCAGGGCGCCGATGGTGGTGGGGATGAGCGTGACGAACAGCGCCACCAGCACGATGATCGGGATCGAACCACCGGCATAGGCCGCGAAACTCGGAATGGTGGCGGTGGCCAGAACGAAGATCAGCGTCATGCCTGCAAGCAGGATGTTGAGCGCGATCTCATTCGGCGTCTTCTGGCGTTCGGCGCCTTCGACCAGCGAAATCATCCGGTCGAGGAAGGTGGAGCCGGCAGCGGCAGTGATGCGAACCCTGATCCAGTCGGAGAGGACCTGCGTGCCCCCGGTGACCGCCGAGCGGTCGCCGCCGGATTCACGGATGACGGGGGCGGATTCGCCTGTTATCGCCGCCTCGTTGACGGAGGCCACGCCCTCGATGACTTCACCATCGGAGGGAATGATATCGCCGGCCTCGACGAGGACGATATCGTTGACCTTCAGGCTGGTGCCCGCCACCATTTTATATTGGCTGCGGTCATCGCCGGTCAGAAGCTTCGCCTGGGTTTCGGTACGGGTCCGGCGCAATGAATCCGCCTGCGCCTTGCCGCGCCCTTCGGCGACGGCTTCGGCGAAATTGGCGAAGAGGACGGTGAACCAGAGCCAGAGATTGATCTGGAAGGAGAAACCGAGATTGGCGCCGCCGGTGACAAGATCGCGGATGAACAGCACGGTTGTCAGCACCGACACCGTCGCGACGACAAACATGACCGGGTTGCGCGCCAGCGTGCGCGGGTTGAGCTTTTTGAATGCGGCGGCGATGGCCGGCACGAGAATGCGAGAATCAAGGATGCTCGCTTGTTTGGACTGGCTCATGAAGAGGCTCCAGCGTTTGAAACAGGGCGACCGATAAAGGTCGATCAGCCCGTGATAATTTCGAGAGCGACAACGGCGGCGAACAGGACCGCCATCATCGCGAGAATGAGGTTGGAGGCGCACCAGCCGCCGGGCGTGGCGCTCCCCTTGACGGGAGCGCCTTTGCGGGCGGAGACGATGCGCCGGGACATGTCGTTATTCATGACATCACCTCAGAACAGTTGGCCTGCCGCCATCACCAGATGTTCGGCAACCGGGCCAAGCGCGAGCGCAGGCAGGAAGGTGAGGCCACCGACGATCAGGATCGTGCCGACAAGCAGGCCGACAAAAAGCGGGCCATCGGTCGGGAAGGTGCCGGCAGAGGCCGGAACCGTCTTCTTGGTGACCAGCGAGCCGGCAATGGCGAGCGCTGGAATGATGACCAGAAAACGCCCCATCAACATGCCAAAGCCAAGGGTGATATTGTACCAGGTCGTATTGCCCGTCAGTCCACCGAAGGCCGAACCGTTATTGGCTGCCGCCGAAGTATAGGCATAGAGGATTTCGGAGAAACCATGCGGCCCAGCCGTGCCGATTGACGCGACGGCCGAAGGCAGAACGGTGGCCGTGGCCGTGAAAACCAGCATCGCGAGCGGCAGGCAGAGAATGGCCAGAACCGCCATCTTCATTTCCTTGGCCTCGATCTTCTTGCCGAGATATTCCGGCGTGCGGCCGACCATCAGGCCCGCCACGAAGATGGCGATGACGATGAACAGAAGAATGCCGTAAAAACCCGCGCCGACGCCGCCGACGATGACCTCGCCCAGCTGCATGTTGATGAGGGGGATGAGACCGCCAAGCGCCGTGAAGCTGCCATGCATGGCATTGACCGCGCCGCAGGACGCCGCCGTGGTGATGACCGCAAACAGCGAGGAGAGCGCCAAGCCGAAACGGACTTCCTTGCCTTCCATATTACCGCCGGCAAGACCGAAACTGTGCATCAGCGGATTTCCAGCCGCTTCCGCCCAATAGGTGACGGCGACGCCGGCGATGAACAGCACGCCCATGGCGGCGAGGATCGCCCAGCCCTGGCGCTGGTTGCCGACCATGCGGCCGAAGACATTGGTGAAGGCTGCGCCGATGGCGAAGATCGATACCATCTGAATCAGGTTGGAAATGGCATCGGGGTTTTCGAAGGGATGCGCGGAATTGGCGTTGAAGAAACCGCCGCCATTGGTGCCCAGCATCTTGATCGCCAGCTGCGACGCCACGGGACCGACCGCAATCGTCTGCTGCGCGCCTTCCAGCGTCTGTGCAGTAACATAGGGGCCGAGTGTCTGAGGCACGCCGAGCCACACATAGATGAGGGTCAGCACGATGCAGAGCGGTAGAAGCACGTAGAGCGTCGAGCGGACCATATCCACCCAGAAATTGCCGATGACTTTTCCGGAAGCGCGGGAAAATGCGCGGATCAGGCCCATGGCGATTGCCATGCCTGTCGCGGCGGAAACGAAGTTCTGCACGGTGAGGCCAGCCATCTGGGTCAGATAGGACATGGTGCTTTCGCCGCCATAATTCTGCCAGTTGGTATTGGTGACGAAGCTGACCGCCGTATTGAAGGACAATTCCGGCCCGACGGCCGCCATCCCCTGCGGATTATAGGGCAGCACGGCCTGAAAGCGCATCAGGGCATAAAGCAGGGCAAAACCGAAGAGATTGAAGAGAAGCATGGAGAACGCATAGGTCGTCCAGTGCTGTTCCTCGCGCTTGCTTGTCCCGGCAAGGGCATAAAGGCCGCGCTCGACGGGTGCGAGAACCGGCGAAAGCAGGGTGCGTTCGCCATTAAAGACACGCGCCATATAGAAGCCGAGCGGCTTCACCAGGGCAAAAATGATTCCGCAAAACAGCAGAATCTGAAACCATCCATTGAGGGTCATGGTATTGAACTTTCAATAGCCGCCGCTTCCCGATCAGAAGCGTTCGGGGCGAATGAGAGCGTAAGTGAGATAGGCGGCGATAAAGACGGTGACGGCACCGCCCAAGATATAGTCGAATGTCATCGCAGCCTCCGTCTAAAGCCGGTCGCAGGCGCGCGTATAGGCAAAGCAGAGAGCGAAAAACACCGCCGCCGCGCCGATCAAAACAACATCCATCATCGATGGGACTCCTTTTTCATCTGGGAGCCGGACAGGAAGAAAAGCGCCGTCATGTGGGACGTCGCTTTTCATTCTTTCTGGCTGAGAAGGGAACACCATCCCTTCACGCCGGGAAGAATGCACCCGAACCGCATAAAGGTTCGAGACGGCCGCAGATGGAATAAAATAGGAATCCTATAGGAATTTCGGCGCCCGCTGACGCGGGCACCCGCCGCTTCTTAATGAGGAAGCGGCTCGCCAAAGGCGGACACGATGGTTTCCGCAGGGCTTTTGCCGGCCAGCAGCGCCGCCAGCAGGATGCGGGCCTGGCCCGGGCGAAGCGTGGATGAATGCACGGCACCGGCCGCGACAAGATCATGCCCGCCGCCGCCGCCGCCGTAACTTGCCACGAGGCGTCCTTCCGGCACACGGCTGGAAACGATGACGGGAATACCGCGCTCGGCGCAGCGCTTCACGGCTTCGGCGATACGCGGATTGGCGTTGCCGGAACCAAGCGCGGCAAGCACGATGCCATCGGCACCTGCCGCGATACTCGCGTCGATATGGGTTGCGTCGCAGCCGGGATAGATGGCGACGATATCGATCCTGATCTCATCGACGGGCGCGACGAGATGCGGCGCGGCGGCCTCAATCATCGGTCGCGCCGAGCGGAAAGCGTCGGCTGCATCCGCACTCAGCTTATAAAGCCCCCAGGCCGGCAGACAGCGGCCGCCGAAGGACAGGAGCACGCCTTTTTCGGCATTCGCCTGATCAAGCGCTGTTTCTATCGCCCGGGCCAGATTTGTCGGCCCATCCGCATCCCGATGGTCTGCCGTAAACTGTGCGCCGGTGAAGACCACCGGCTTTTTGATGGCCCGCTGCAAATGCACGAGCAGCGAGGATTCTTCCATGGCGTCGGTGCCATGCAGAACCACGATGCCGGCAACGGCGGGATCATCAAGCTCCATACCCACCGCATCGCTGATGCGCTGCATGTCAGCCAATGTCAGGCTGGAAGAATCCTTCGCCATCAGATCGACGGGCTTCAGCCGGGCGTTTATCTGCGGCACCAGCGCCAGCAGGTCCTCACCCGAAAGGCTGGGCGTGCTCACGCCATCCGCACCACGCCGGCTGGCGATGGTGCCGCCGGTGGCGATGACCGCCACCAGAGGCATAGTGCCCTGCCCGCTCACTGCGATGCTCCCGCACGCTCGGCAGCCAGACGATAGATGCGGTCGCGCAGCAGATACCAGCCGATGACGAGCGCCGGGATGATGACCAGCAGCGAGGCGATGGTCCAGGAACCCACAGGATAGTCGAAGGCCATCAGCACCAATACGCCGAACAGGAAGATGAGCGTGAGAATGCCGGTATAGGGCGCACCGAACATGCGGAAATCCGGACGCACAAGCTCACCGCGGCGGGAGAGCTGCCAGAGTTTCAGCTGGCACAGGACGATGACCGCCCATGCGCAGATGATGCCGAGCGCCGACAGGTTGAGGGCGATCTCGAAGGCGGAGGAGGGAACGACTGCATTCAGCGCCACACCGAGAACGGTGACGACGGCCGTGACCGCAATGCCGCCATAGGGCACGCCATTCTTGTTCATCTTCGCAAGTGCTGCCGGCGCCGAGCCGGAAACCGCCATCGAATGCAGGATGCGGCCGGTGGAATAGAGGCCCGCATTCAGCGAGGACAACACGGCGGTCAAGACGACGAGATTCATGATCACGTCAGCGCCCTGGACGCCGATCGAACCGAAGAAGGTCACGAAGGGGCTCTCGCCAGCCTTGTAGGCGGTGTAGGGCAGAAGCAGCGAAAACAGCAGCACCGAACCGACATAAAAGACCACGAGGCGCAGGACCACGGCGCGGATGGCGCGCGGCATGACCTTGCGCGGGTCTTCGGTTTCACCTGCCGCCGTGCCGATCAGCTCGATCGAGGCATAGGCGAAGACGACGCCTTGAATGATGACGAAGGCTGGCAAAATGCCGTTCGGGAAGAAACCGCCATTGTCGGTGATGATGCTGAAGCCGGTGACGTGGCCTTCGATGGGGGTGCCGAAAATGACGAAATAAATGCCGACCACGAGGAAGATCGCAAGCGCCAGCACCTTGATCAGGCTGAACCAGAATTCAAGTTCGCCGAACACCTTCACCGACAGCATGTTCATCGCCAGTACGACCAGAAGGGCCGTCATAGCAAAAACCCACTGGTCGATGCCCGCCAGCCACGGAACATATTGCTTGAAGAAGTTCATGTAGAGTGCGACGGCGGTCACATCCGCCACCGAGGTCATGGCCCAGTTCAGCCAGTACATCCAGCCAGCCGCGAAGGCCAGCTTCTCGCCGTAGAATTCGCGGGCGTAGGAGACGAAAGAACCGGAGCTCGGACGATGCATGATCAGCTCGCCAAGCGCCCGCAACACCAGAAACGCGAAAAAGCCGCAAAGCGCATAAACGAAGACCAGCGCCGGGCCTGCCTGCGCCAGACGCCCGCCTGCACCGAGGAAAAGCCCGGTGCCGATGGCGCCGCCAATGGCGATCATCTGAATCTGGCGCGGCTTGAGGGCCTTGTGGTAACCGAGATCCTCTTCGATGAAGACCTCGCGTTCGGCGGATGCCGTTTTCCCAGAATGCATGGATATTTATCCTCCCGATAAAGTGCTTGCAGTCGGCGATAAGCCGGAAATGAAAATGAAACTGGCACAGTCCGCGCTGGAATATGGCCAGCATGCATGCTCATGCGCTGTAAAGCTGCATGACAGATTTTGCCCCTCATAATGGCAGATAATGCCGTTCGTCAAGCGTATTTGACATGATTGACCTTCTCCTCCACCCCAATTAAGGTCAAAAAATCTGTAAGACAGCTTTACAGATATAGCAACGCTTAAAAAGCCATTGGAGGAAGAAGTGAGCGTGACGCGCAGGGAGCATGATTTGCTCGGGACGAAGGAAATTCCGGCGGATGTCTATTGGGGCGTGCATACGGCACGCGCGGTGGAGAACTTCAAGATCACCGGGGTGACCATTGGCCACAACCCCTATCTCGTCAGGGGACTGGCCTATGTGAAGGAGGCGGCGGCACGCGCAAATCATGAGCTCGGCCTGCTCGACGCCGAACGTATGGAAGCCATCGCCGCGGCCTGCCGCGAAATCCGCGCCGGCGCACTGCGTGAGCAGTTCGTGGTGGATGAAATCCAGGGCGGCGCCGGCACTTCCACCAACATGAACGCCAATGAGGTCATCGCCAACCGCGCGTTGGAACTGCTTGGCCACGACAAGGGCGATTATGCCCGACTTCACCCCAATGACCACGTTAATCTCAGCCAGTCGACCAACGACGCCTATCCGACGGCGATCAATGTCGGGCTGATCGAGGCCATCGACGATCTGGCGGCTTCCATGGGCGTATTGAAGGACGCTTTCGACCGCAAGGCGCAGGAGTTTGCCGGCTTCATCAAGATCGGCCGCACGCAATTGCAGGACGCCGTGCCGATGACGCTCGGCCAGGAATTCCGCACTTTCGTGGTAATGCTCGGCGAAGATCAGGCCCGCCTGATCGAATCCGCGGCATTGCTGCACGAGATCAACCTCGGCGCCACCGCCATCGGCACCGGGCTGAATGCGCCGCGCGGTTATGCCGAGCTGGCCTGCCAGCACCTGGCGCAGCTGACCGGACGACCGCTGGTGACGGCGGCAGACCTCATCGAGGCAACGCAGGACCCCGGCGCTTTCGTGCATCTCTCCGGCGTGCTGAAACGCGTTGCCGTCAAGCTGTCGAAAACCTGCAACGATCTTCGCCTGCTCTCTTCCGGCCCGCGCGCCGGGATCGGCGAAATCACCCTGCCCTCCGTTCAGGCGGGTTCCAGCATCATGCCCGGCAAGATCAACCCGGTCATTCCCGAAGTGGTCAATCAGGTGGCTTATGCGGTGATCGGCAACGACATCACCATCACCATGGCCGCTGAAGCCGGGCAATTGCAGCTGAACGCCTTCGAGCCGATCATCGTGCGAGCCTTGTCGCAGAGCATCAGCCAGCTCAGCGCCGCCTGCCGTACGCTGGCGGAACGCTGCGTCGAGGGTATCGTCGCCAATCCGGCGATCATGGCGCAGCGCGTGGAAGAATCCATCGGTCTCGCCACCGCGCTCAACCCGCTGATCGGTTATTATGCGGCGACGGAAGTGGCAAAGGAGGCGCTTGCCAGCGGCCGCACCGTGCCGCAGGTGGTTCTGGAACGCGGTTATCTGACAGACGCACAATTGCAGCAGGCGCTGAGCCCGCGGCACCTGGCGAACTTGCCCGCCGTCACGGCTGGCGAAGCCGATCTTCGCCAATGATTGTCGTCACCACCTGCTTCACCTGCCCAAGGTGAAGCTCCATCGCCTCGCGCGCCTCGGGTGCCGAGCCCCGCCGGATCGCCTCTACGATCCGGCGGTGCTCGAAATTCGAGGCGACGCGGCGGCCGGCCATCAGGTTCACCATCTCGGATTGCTGGGATAAGGCCTCGCGGGCGTCGGCCACCACTTTGGCGAACAGCCTGTTGGCCGAAGCTTCCGCAATGGCGCAATGGAATTGCCCATCCAGCAGCACCCAGGGATGCGGCCTTTCTTCGGCTTCCATCCGGTCGCAGAGATCAAGCAGGATTTCCAGCTGCGCATCGGTGCGCCTCAACGCCGCCCAACCGGCCGCCGGCACCTCGATGAAAGGGCGGGCCTCGATCAGATCGCGGGCGGAATAGGCGCCGTAATTCAATTCGGAAGGCGGCGTCGGCGTCATCACATAGGTGCCGCTTCCGGTGCGGGTCTGCGTCAGCCCCAGGGTCTGGAGCGACCGCAGCGCTTCGCGAATGATCGGCCGGCTGACGCCGTATCGTGCTGCCAGATCGGCTTCGGAAGGCAGCCGGGTGCCGACCGCAAGCTGCCCCGAGGTGATGGCGGAACGGATATCATCGAACACCGCTTCTGCGGCATTCTTGCGATTGATCGGCTGCGCATCTGCTAGCCAATCCGACAACCCGCCCATCTTTAAACCCTCCGCATTCTCAATATGTTCGCAATATCAACGCAAAACCAGACAACCGTCCAAACGCAAAAGGACGGCCGCCGCTCTCGCGGCCAAGCCGACCTTCCTAACATTATCCTGCCCATGGGAACAACGACGGCGGATATTTTTGTTGGGGCGAGGGTGCGGTATCACCGCACCCTCGCCCCGCGTCAGATATTACGCCTTGATTTCCGCTGCCTCCGGCTTGTCATCCTCACGCGGAATGCGGAACCACGCGACATAGAGCGCCGGCAGGAAAAGCAGGGTAAGCGCCGTGCCAACCACGATGCCGCCCATCATCGCATAGGCCATTGGACCCCAGAAGATTTCCCTCGATATGGGGATGAGGGCAAGCGTGGCCGCCGCCGCCGTCAGCATGATCGGCCGCATGCGGTGCTCGGTCGCCTCGATGACGGCACGCCATGCCGAGACCCCTTCGCTTCTCAGATGCTCGATCTGCACGACGAGGATGACCGAGTTGCGGATCAGGATGCCGATCAGCGCCAGCACGCCGAGAATGGCGACAAAGCCCATCGGCGCATTGGAGAAGAGCAACGCCACCACGACGCCTATCAAGGCAGTGGGCGCGACGGCGAAGACCAGGAAGAGCCGGCTGAAGCTTTGCAGCTGAACCATCAGGATCGTCGCCATCGCAAACAGCATCATGGGCACCACGGCGACGATCGGAGCCTGGGAATCCGCGCTGGACTCCACAGAGCCGCCGACTTCCAACCTGTAACCGACGGGAAGCGTCTTCTCGAAAGCCTCCAGTTTCGGCTTCAGCTGCTCCACGATCGTGGCCGGCTGGGTCGGGCCGATAATGGCAGCCTTGACGGTGACCGTCGGAATCCTGTCACGACGCCAGATGGTCGGCTGCTCCAGCTCGTAGCGGAAATTGGCAATCGCCGAGAGCGGCACGGCCTTGCCGTTGGTTGCCGGCAATTGCAGGTTCTGCAAGGTCTCGATGGAGCCGCGCTCCGAAAGCTGCGCCCGCGCCACCACGTTGACGAGGTAGATATCGTCTCTCACCTGGGTGACGGTGGATCCTTCGACAATGCTGTTCATGGCATTGGCGATGTCTTCCGACGAGACGCCGAGCTGGCGGGCCTTGTCCTGGATGACATCGACCTTGACCACCCGTGTCGGCTCGTTCCAGTCCATGACCAGGTTGGATAGCAGCCGGTGTTCGCCGACGATGCCCGACAATTGCTGCCCGAGTTCACGCACCTTCTGGATGTCAGGACCGCTCAGGCGATATTGTACCGGTTTTCCGACCGGCGGACCGATATCGAGCAGTTTCACGAAGGCGTCGGTGCCGATGAATGTTTTGTTCAGATAGTCCTGCAACTCGGCGCGCACCTTGTCGCGCACATCCAGCCCCTTGGTCACGATGACCGTCTGGCCGAAGGTGACGTCAGGCGTCTGCACGTCGAAGGACAGGATGAAACGCGGCGCGCCTTCGCCGACATAGGTTGTCCAATGGTCGATATCCGGATTCTTGGCGAGCATCTCCTGCTCGAACTGCGCCATCTGCCGGTTGGTTTCGGCAATGGAACTGTTCTGCGGCAGGTTCCAGTCAACAATCAGCTCCACACGGTCGGATGACGGGAAGAACTGCTGCTGCACAAGTCTCATGCCGCCGACGGAAAGGCCGAACAGCGCGATAGTGAGGATAATTGTCACCCAGCGCCAGCGCAGCGCCCGGCCGAGAAGCCACGAAAAGGCGGAGGCAAAGCGGCCCTTTTTCTCATGGTGCGATTTCATCGTCTTCGGCAGGATCGTCACACCGAGCAACGGCGTGAACAGGACCGCGACGATCCATGACACGATCAGCGAAACGGCGATCACCACAAAAAGCGTGAAGGTGAATTCACCCGCCGCGCTGTTGTTGAGACCGACCGGAATGAAACCGGCAACCGTGACCAGCGTACCGGTCAGCATCGGGAAAGCGGTCGAGGTGTAAACATAGGTCGCCGCTTTCCTGAGATCGTCACCGACCTCAAGCCGCGCGACCATCATCTCGACGGCGATCATCGCATCGTCGACCAGGAGCCCGAGCGCGATGATGAGGGCGCCCAGAGAGATACGCTGCAAGGAAATGCCGGTATATTCCATGTAGACGAAGGTGATCGCCAGCACGAGCGGAATGGAAACGGCAACCACCATGCCGGCCCTGAGGCCAAGGCTGATGAAGCTGATGACGAGAACGATGGCGATGGCCTCGAACAGCGCCGAGGTGAAGCCGGAGACCGCCTCATCGACCACGGCCGGCTGATCGGACACGCGGTGCACATCGACACCAACGGGCAGATCCGCCACCACGCGCTTCATCTCCGCATCCAGCGCCTCGCCGAAGTGCAGCAGGTTAGCGCCGGTTTTCATGCCGATCGCAAGGCCAATGGCCGGCTGGCCGTTAAAACGGAACAGCGATGACGGCGGATCGACATAACCGCGCCGGATCGTCGCCACTTCCGTCAGCGGGAAGAACCGGTTGTTGACCCGTAGATTGATGGACCGCAGGCTGTCTTCCGAGGTGAACTGACCGCTGACGCGCAGCGCCACACGCTCGGGCCCGGCATTAACGAAGCCGGACTGCGTGACGGCGTTCTGGGATTGCAGGGTCTTGATGATCGACTGCTGATCGATGCCGAGCGCCGCGATCTGCCGCGTGGAAAACTCCAGATAGATCGTCTCGTCCTGCGCGCCGATGACATCGACCTTGCCGATATTGTCGACAGTCAGCACCTTTGCGCGGGCGTCTTCCACCAGATCGCGCAATTGCCGCTGGCTGAGACCATCGCTGGTGAAGGCGTAGATATTGCCATAGACATCGCCGAAACGGTCATTAAAGAAGGGGCCGACGACGCCGGAGGGGAACTCGCCCTTGATGTCGCCGATCATGTTGCGCACCCGCACCCAGGTCGGCTCGACATTGCGCGCCTTGGTTTCCGGCACCAGTTCCACAAAGATTGTCGTGCGGCCGGCCACCGTCTGGCTGCGCAGATGGTCGAGATTGTCGAGCTCCTCGAGCTTCTTCTCGATCCTGTCGGTCACCTGCCGGGCCACTTCCTCCGCCGAAGCGCCAGGCCATTGCGCGCTGATCACCATCGTCTTGATGGTGAAATTCGGATCTTCCTCACGACCAAGGTTGAGATAGGAAAAAACGCCGGCAAGAACGAAGACCAGCATGAAGTACCAGACAAGCGAACGGTGTTCGAGCGCCCAGTCGGAAAGGTTGAATTTCTTCACTGACGGACCTCCTGATCGATCCTGATGGCCTGTCCATCCTTGAGCTTGTGAACGCCGGCGCTTGCGACACGCTCGCCGGGCTTGACGCCGCCGGTGATGCGCACGCTGCCGCCCTCAGTCGGCTCGCCCTCCATCGTGACGGGACGGAAGGTCACCGTTGCCGTATCGGCATTAACGATCCAGACACCCCAGCCACTGTCGGTTTTCAGAAGGGCGGATGAAGGCAGCATGATCTGCGGTTCGGATGCGGCAAGCACCGAGGCCGTGACGACGGAACCCAGCCGGAATGTCGGCGGCGCATCCTGCAGGCTGATTTTCGTGCGGCGGGTACGCGTCGCCGTTTCAGCTTCCGGGGCGATCTCGCGCACAACGCCGGTGGTGCGGATTTTCGGATCGAGCTGCAGGGCGATCTCGAAGGCGGAACCGATCTCCAGCCGCTGCGCCGCAAATTGCGGAACATCGACCACCACGTCGCGCACTTCCGGCCGGGCGATGGTCACCACCGTCTGGCCGGCCGAGACGACCTGGCCGATTTCGCCTGACGTGGCGGTCACCACGCCGTCAAATTCCGCATGGAGCTGCGCATAACCAAGCTGCTCCTCGGCCTTGTCGAGATTGGCGCGGGCCTTGGCGACGGCGGCATTGGCGGTGCGTGTCGCCTGTTCGGCCTCTTCCAGCGCGGCTTCCGTGCCGCTGCGGGCTTCAGCCAGGACGCGCTGGCGCTGTTCGGTCGTGACCGCATTGGCAAGCTGCGCTTCCGTATTGGAAAGATCGGACTGCGCGCTCTTCACCGCAAGCTCGAGCGCCAGCGGATCAATTGACGCCACGACATCGCCTTTCTTGACCAGATCAGCCACATCGACATTGCGGGCGATGATGCGGCCGAGAACACGAAAGCCGAGATCGGTCTGAATGCGCGATTCCACCGTGCCGGTCAGACGCAGCGCATCCGCCGACTTCTCTTCCACGACGACGGAAAGAACCGGACGCGGGGCTTCAGCGGCTGCTTCCTGCTTTTCCTGGCAGGAGGAAACCGCAACCGCAACGGCCACCAAAAACAAGCTTCTGTATATACTGGACATTATTGTGCCTGCCCCTTTTCATAGGCCACCTTTTCACCGGTGCGGAGAAACTTGGTGCCGCCGGTGACCACGAGATCGCCGGGATTAAGCCCTTCCGCGACGACAAATTGGCCGGTTTCGTAGTCGGCGACCTCGATCCGGCGCATGGCGACTTCCGCAGACTGCGGATCGACCAGCCAGACCGCCGGGCGGCCATCCTGCGATGTCATCGCCGACCACGGAAGCTCAATGGCATCGACCTGCCTGAAACGGAAATGGCCGGATACGGGGGCGCCGAGCGGCATGGTGAGATCGCCGTTCAGGCCTACCTTGACCCGGATCGTCCCATTGTCCGGATCGATCGTCGGGGAAATCTCCCGCACCGGTGCCGCAACGCTGCGGGTCGGATCCGAGAGAAGGCTGACATTGACGAGATTGTCGACATCACGTTCCAGGAAGAGGGATTCATAAACGTCGAAAACCGCATCACGCGGCCCATCATGCGCCAGCGTGAAAACGAGCTGGGCCGCCTGCGCGACCTGGCCGACTTCAACATTGCGCGCCGTGATCACACCATCGGCATCGGCCCTAAGTTCGGTATAGGAGAGCGCATCGCGCGCCGTATCGAGCTGCGCCTGCGCCGATCTCACCGCTCCTTGGGTGGTGAGCAGGGTTTCCTGGGCCTTGTCGACCGCCGAGCGCGAGGTGACCTGCGTCTTGAAGAGGCTTTGCTGACGGTCGAATGTCAATTGCGCCTGCGTCTGCTGCGCTTCCGCAGATTGCAGGTTGGCGAGCGCAACATCGAGATCGGCCTTCTGCTCTTCAGGATCCATGCGGGCAAGCAATTGCCCGGTCTTGACCCGCGCTCCCACATCCACCAGCCGCTCGGTGATCTTGCCGCTGACCCGGAAAGACAGGTCCGTCTGGACCCTTGCCCTCACTTCACCCGTTATGACACTGCCGCGATCGACGGGCTTCTTTTCAGCCGCGATTACATCGACGGTGCGCAGCGGCTTTTCCGCAGGCGGCTCTTCATTGCTGCAGGACGACAGGGCGAAAATGCCGCCAAGCGCCGCCGCGATAAGGATGGTTTTCATGGTGACCTCTTGATCTTCGCCTCATCCTATAATATTTGACTAACTGAATAGTCAATGAATTATTGTGCCGCCGATCGGGAATCTGTCCGGGGTATCGAGCCAGTTTCCCGACTGATCGTTCCCATTCGTCCGGCACATCCCTGCGGGCGCATCGGCAATGTTCCGGCATGATAGGGCATGCGCGCCTTCGCAAAAATCCGTTCCGGTTTTTGCGCCGGTGCTATAGGCAGACCATCTCTCATTTCCGCCAATCGCGACGGACAGAAGGGCACGCGCCGAAAAACAAAGGAATCCGGGGCCATGG
Source organism: Agrobacterium sp. GD03872 (assembly GCF_029840625.1). Classification (NCBI taxonomy): domain Bacteria; kingdom Pseudomonadati; phylum Pseudomonadota; class Alphaproteobacteria; order Hyphomicrobiales; family Rhizobiaceae; genus Agrobacterium; species Agrobacterium sp. GD03872. The sequence goes on along the minus strand of NZ_JAOCCY010000001.1, from coordinate 187,144 downwards.
CGAAAGTAAAACTGACACGTGCTGAGCAGAAGATACAACGTCCGTTGCAAATTCTCGATGCCGCATTCGAGGAATTTACAAAAAGGGGATTTACCGCAACGCGTGTAGAGGACATCGCCGAGCGGGTGGGCGTGACGAAAGGGACGGTCTACGTCTATTTCGAAACCAAGGAGGCCCTCTTCGAGGCCATGGTCAAGCACGCCTCCCAGCCATTCCAGGATGCTTTCAAGGCCTATGCGCATACATCCGACGACCCCGTCGAGGAGCTGCGCCTGCTACTGGAATTTCTGTTCGACGCACTTGTCGACAACAAGAAGATGCGGGAGCTGTTCCGTCTGATCCTTGCGGAAGGCGCAAAATTCCCCGATCTCATCGACCAGCATCATGACACCTTGATGGCGCCGGTCTTTGCGCGCATCGATGCGATCCTCGAGGAGGGCGTGGCGAAAAAAAGGTTCAGGGCCACCCCCCCCGAACTCGCCAAAGTCGTGATGTCGCCCATGGTCGGTACATTGGTGTTTCGGCTGATCTTCAACGACCGGCGCATTCTGGACAGGCAGGCCGTTCTGAAGATTCATCTCGAACTGATCATGCGCGGGCTGCTGGCATAGGCGTCATTACAGGCGTAGCAGACCTCTATTCCTGACTTTCGAGCCGGTATCGGGAGCCGGGATATAGAAGCCGCACGGACGTGACCGCACGGCTCGATGACCAGGTTCGACGGCGCACAAGAAGGCAGGGCTCGTTTCGACTGATCGCCATCAATTTGCACTCCCAGGGCTGCGGCGACGCCGCCTCGATGAATTGCTCGGTCCGGGAAATGGGCGCGGCCGCCGTCAGATAGGCATTCGGCGTGAGCGTATTGAAATCCTGCATCAGATAATCCGGAGCAATCTCCGCATTGACGAAGCGATCTTCGAGCTGGATCGGCACGTCATCTTCGTGATGAACGATGATGGAGTGAAAAACCTTCGCGCCCACGGCGATCTCCAGCGCCGTTGCGAGATCCGGGCCGCAAACTTCCGTCTGCGCGAGGATGAGGCTCGGCCGATGGGTTGAACCGCGCTCCTTGATCTCGTCGGCGATGTTACGCACGCCCATCATGCCGGCGCTGCGCTTTTTCGGGGCGACAAACGACCCGCGCCCCTGCACGCGAACGATCACCCCCTCGGTTGCCAGCTCCCGCAAGGCACGATTTGCCGTCATGCGGCTGACACCCAGCATATCGACCATCTCGTTTTCGGAGGGTACCCTGTGGTTCGTCAACCACTCCCCGCTGGCGATCTTTTCCTTGATCTGTTCTTTCACCCGCTCATACAGCGGCAGGGAGGAGCGATCACCCGAGACAGAAAACTCGCTTTCGATGGCGGGCAGCATTAAAACTCCTAAAAATCGGGCGACTGCACAAAACGCAGCCAGAATCCGCGCAAGCACAAAATTATCACATCCTATCTTGCTTGTCTTTCGCAAATGTGTGAAGTTACATATACAACTTGAGGGGAAAATAATGGCGAGCGACGACTCGATCTCTGGCAGCCGCAAGTCTCCCGCCAACAGTCGGGGCGATATTCAAATGCTCGCCCAGCGCAAGGGCAGCGCCTGCCATGTCGAAGCCAAAGCCGTATTTGATCGCTCGCGTGAGCAATATGCGCCGACAGATCGCCCTTTTCTAAACCTGCCAGCCGCTGACGCCCTGGACTCAACGTCGCAGAGGAGCGCGGACCACAGGGATTTTTCAAAGTTGTATAGTGAACTTCCGGCACATCGCTGCAAGGTGAATATCGAATTCCATATTGATTCGATGAGCGTGCAGCCACCGATTTCGACGGGATATGAAATGCACCGATGACGACCGGGCTCAGGGGTCAATAGCTGCCCAGAGCGCCCGGCTGAAACCATAAAACGCATGCCAGCAACTTGCCAATCATCAAACCAAAAGGGGAATGCAATGCTGAATTCAAAACTGAAAATCGCGCTGGCCACCACCGCGCTCATCATGGGAGCTTCCGCAGGCGCCGCCAGGGCGGAAGGCTATTGCAGCGCCGGAAAGACCATCACCTTCGCCGGCATCGACTGGGAAAGCGGCGCTTTCATCACGGAAGTCATGAAGGAAATCTTTTCCAAGGGCTACGATTGCAAGGTCGATTCCATTCCCGGAAACTCCGTGACGCTGGAACAGGCGACCGCCAACAATGACGTGCAGATCTTCGCTGAAGAATGGATCGGCCGCTCCGACGTCTGGAACAAGGCTGCGGAAGCAGGCCAGGTAACATCGGTCGGCAAGACCTTCGTTGGCGCCGCCGAGGGCTGGTTCGTGCCGGAATATCTGATCAAGGGCGACGCCGCAAAAGGCATTGAAGCCAAGGCTCCGGACCTGAAGAGCGTCGACCAGCTCTCCGATCCGAAGATCGTCGAACTGTTCAAGGACCCGGAGGAGCCCACCAAGGGCCGCTTCCTCAATTGCCCGTCGGGCTGGACCTGCGAAGGCGTCAATACCGCAAAACTGCAGGCCTACAAGCTGGAAGGAAACTATGTGAACTTCCGCCCCGGCACCGGCACCGCTCTCGATGCCGCAATCGCCGCCGGCTATCTCCAGGGCGAGCCGATGTTGTTCTACTACTGGAGCCCGACGGCAATCATGGGCAAATACAAGCTCGTCCAGCTGCAGGAGCCGGCCTATAGCGACGCCTGCTGGAAGGAACTGACCAGCGCCGATGGAAAACGCGATGCCGGTTGCGCCTTCCCCTCCGTCGAGGTGGCCTATGGCGTGAACAGCACCTTCGCCAAGGAAGCGCCTGAGATCATCGCCATCCTTGAAAAGGCGACGTTCCCGCTGGAAGAGATCAATTCCAGCCTCGCCTATATGACCGACAAGCAGGTCGACGCGACAGCTGCCGCCAAGACCTTCCTTCAGACCAAGGCCGATATCTGGGGCGGCTGGGTTTCTGCGGACGCCAAGGCGCGTATCGAAGCCGCCGTCAAGTAAACATCGCAGGCGCGCCGGGTTTTCGGCGCGCATTTTCCCGTCAGGACAGGGGCCGGTTCCCGGAAATGGGGTCGGCAGGCGCGAGGACTAGACCAATGTTTCCTGAAGTTTTCCATATTTCCATCCGAGGTCCGATCAATGAGATCGTGCGCTCTCTGGTGGTGAATTACGGCTCCGTTTTCAAGGCGATCTCGCAGACGATCCTGCAGGCGATCCTTTTCGTGGAATGGGTGCTGCGCGGCCTGCCGTGGTGGGCCGTTTTTCTGGTCTTCCTGGTGCTGGCCTGGTTCGCGGCGAAAAAGATTTCGCTCGTCATCATGGTGGCGGTGATGCTTTTCATCGTCGGTGCGCTCGGTCTCTGGGACCTGACGATGCAGACGCTGGCGCTGATGCTGATTGCCAGCCTCATCTCCATCGTCATCGGTGTGCCCATGGGTATCCTGCTTGCCAAAAGCGAGTGGGCGCGGCGCATCACGCTGCCGGTGCTCGACGTCATGCAGACCATGCCGAGCTTTGTCTATCTCATCCCGGCCATCATGCTTTTCGGCCTCGGCAAAGTCCCGGCCGTGCTCGCCACCATTGTTTATGCCGTGCCGCCGCTGATCCGCCTGACCGATCTCGGCATCCGGCAGGTAGACCGGGAAGTGGTGGAGGCGGCGACCGCCTTTGGCGGCAGCCCGCGACAAATCCTCTTCGGCGTCGAATTGCCACTCGCCACACCCACGATCATGGCCGGTCTCAACCAGACGATCATGATGGCGCTCTCCATGGTCGTCGTCGCCTCGATGATCGGTGCGCGCGGTCTTGGCGAGCAGGTGCTGAACGGCATCCAGACGCTCGATGTCGGCAAGGGCCTCGAAGCAGGCCTCGGCATCGTTATTCTCGCAATCGTGCTCGATCGTATCACCCAGGGTTTTGGCCGATCCAGCCGGAAGGAAATGGGCAATGACTGATATCCATATCCGAAACGTGTCCAAGATCTTCGGCGGCAACTGGAAGGCTGCGCTCGCCATGGCGCAGCAGGGCGCGGAAAAGAGCGACATCCTGGCGAAAACGGGATGCAGCGTCGGTCTCGACAATGTCAGCCTCGATATAGCCGGCGGCCGCATTTTCGTTATCATGGGCCTTTCCGGCTCCGGCAAATCGACGCTGGTGCGCCACATCAATCGCCTGATCGAGCCGACAAGCGGCGAGATTCTCGTCGGAGACGACAATGTTCTTGCACTGAAGCCGAAGGATCTGCGCGATTTCCGCAACCGGCGCGTCAGCATGGTGTTCCAGAATTTCGGCCTGATGCCGCACCGCACCGTGTTGCAGAATGTCGTTTATGGCCAGCGCGTGCGCGGGCTGACCAAGGCCGATGCGCGGCCCATCGGCATGAAATGGATCGAGACCGTCGGTCTTGCCGGTTATGAGGACAAGTTTCCTCACCAGCTTTCCGGTGGCATGAAACAGCGCGTCGGCCTCGCCCGGGCATTGGCCGCCGATACCGACGTCATCCTGATGGACGAGGCCTTTTCGGCGCTCGACCCGCTGATCCGCGCCGACATGCAGGACCAGTTGCTGCAGCTCGAAAAGAACCTGCACAAGACCATCGTCTTCATCACCCACGATCTCGACGAGGCGCTCCGCATCGGCGCGCAGATCGCCATCCTGAAGGATGGCAAGCTGGTGCAGGTGGGAACGCCGGACCAGATTCTCAACAGCCCCGCAAACGACTATGTCGCCCGTTTCGTCGAGCGCCGCGCGGGTGCGGGAGGAGAAAGCCAGCATGGCTGATACGATCACCATCGATCGCCCCCTCACCTGGCGGCAGATTGCCGCTGTTGCGAAGGGCGCAGCTCTCGCCCTGTCGGATACGACATGGCAGCATATTGCCGAAGCCCGCGCCATCGTCGACGCGCTCGTCGAAAAACGGGTTCGCGGTTATGGCATCAATACGGGTGTCGGCGCGCTCTGCGATGTGATCGTGGATATTCCCCAGCAGCAGGCCCTCTCCCGCAACATACTGCTCAGCCATTCCTGCGGCGTCGGCGAACCGCTCGGGCGCGAAGAAACGCGTGCCATCATGGCCGCCCAGATCAACAATTTCGCGCATGGTTACTCCGGCGTGCAGGTGGAGACAGTGAAAACCCTGCTGGCTCTGCTAAATGGCGATATTCTTCCCGTCATTCCCTCGAAGGGTTCGGTGGGATACCTCACCCACGCCGCAGCCATAGGCCTCGTCCTGATCGGCGAGGGCCTGGCCCGTCACGGAAACGAATTGATCAGCGGCAGGCAGGGGCTCGACAAGCTCGGCCTCGAACCCATGGTTCTGCGGGCAAAGGAAGGGCTGAGCCTCGTCAACGGCACGCCCTGCGCCACCGGCCTCGCCAGCCTCGCGCTTGCCCGCACGACCTCCCTGCTTGACTGGGCCGATGCAGCAGCCGCGATGAGCTACGAAAACCTTGGCGCCCAGGCGGATCCCTTCGCCGCAGGACCGCTTGCGCTGCGCAGCTCGCCCGGCATCCAGACCGTCGGCGAGAACCTGCGCCATATTTTGGCGGCAAGCCCGCTTCTTGCCCGCTCGGCCGGATCTCGCACGCAGGATCCGCTCAGCCTGCGCGCCGTACCGCAGGTGCACGGCGCCGTGCGGGATAGCATCGCGCACATTGCCGACGTCGTAAACCGCGAGCTTTCAAGCGTCACGGACAACCCGGTCGTGGACGGCACCCCGCAGGCGCCCGAGGTCCATTCGCAGGCCCATGCCGTCGGTGCCGCACTCGCGCTCGCCATGGATGGGCTGGCAACGGCCGCGGCCGAACTTGCAGCAATTTCCGAGCGTCGTATCGACCGGCTCGTCAATCCGCTTGTCAGCGGGCTGCCTGCCTTTCTCGCGGAAAGTGACGGTGTCTGTTCCGGTTTCATGATCATCCAGTACACGGCGGCAGCGCTTGCCGCGGAAAACCGTCGCCTCGCCGCCCCCGCCAGCCTTGATGGCGGCATCACCTCCGCGTTGCAGGAGGATATACTGACGCACGCCACTGCCGCCGCCGACAAGACGCTTTCGATTATCGGTAATCTCGAAACCATCCTCGCAATCGAGATCATGAGTGCGGCGCAGGCTTACGACATGCAGCCAGACCAGGCCGGTCGTGCGCCCGGCACCGATGCGCTTTACCGGCGTGTACGAACGAGGGCGCCGTTTTACCGCGACGACCGACCGCTCAACGCTGTGCTGACCGCGGTGCGGGACATGCTGCAAACGGAGCAGGCGGATGCCGGGGTCTCGGCGCCCTAGGTCCAGATGCTTTCGGGCGTCAGTATTTCGAAGGGAACGATCCGCTGTTCGACAGAGGATGAATCCCCGTTTTCGATGCGCCGTAACATGACGTCGATCAATTGTTGCGGCATCCTGTCGAGGGGCAGCGGCAGTGAAGCGGTAATCAGCCCCTGGTTCAGGCCCTTGCGTGTTTCCGGACCGATATCGTTGCAGACGATTTTTATATTGTGCTGCTTCTCTGCGGGCAGCTCCCTGAGCGCGCGCAGAACACCCGATATGCCGCCGCCATTGACATAAATTCCCCTGAGGCCGGGTTCACCAGCAATCATGTCCCGGACGATGACATAGGCATTTTCCGGTTCCTCATGGGTCAGCAATGTTTCCGCCACCTGAAGTTCAGGCGTATTTTCACGCATGTAGGAGCGGAAACTGGCGTCCGAAACATCCTGGCACTGATACCGGTTGCTGCCGATCAGCGGCACCACCATTCCCTCGCCCTTTACCGTCTGACTGAGAAACCATGCCGCCGTGCGGCCGCGTTTCCAGCTGTCGGTGCCGACAAAGCCCGCCCGGCTCGCCGCAGAGAGATCGGAAACGTAGGTGACAACCGGAACGCCCCTGCCCCGCAACTCATCAATCGCCTGGCTGACGAGCGGATGATCGGCCGTCACCACCGCGATTGCGCCGCAGGATTGTCCCATCTTCAGAAGGTTGGCGGAAACCGCTTCCGGTGAAAGATCGTCCTCGAAAACGACATCGGGCTCGATGACGCTGTCCGGCCTCTGGCGGGCGGCCGCCACGATCCCCTCCGCCCAAAGCCGGTAGAGCGGCCGATGGGATTGCTGTAGCAGAAAGCCGAGCCTGTAGTGAGGCATGGCCTCACGCCGGCGATCCTTGATGGTGCCGAGACCATAAAAACCGATCTCCTCCGCCGCCTTGAGTATCTGGTCGATCGTGTCCTGGCGCACGGCGGTTGAGCCGTGCAGCAGCCGGTTGACCGTGGAGATGCTGACGCCGGCAGCTTTCGCAAGATCGGTAATGGTCGGTCGGTTCATGACGCCTCACAATCGTGTCATCCTTGAATGACACGAAATGATATTAAATGCAACATTAAATGAAATATAAATTCCATTCCTACGAAAATGAAAGATATAAATTATTCCGTCATCAGGGCCCGTCGGGAGAATGGGCAGGGAGGAAACAATGACATTTTTCAGGAAATTTCTCATAGCGGGCGCTGCCTCGCTGGCGATGGCATCCGGCGCGTTTGCGGCCAACATCGCTGTTGTCGGCGGCAAGAACGACGATGCGTTCTGGAACCTCATCAAAAAGGGTGTCGATGATGCGCGCCTCGTGGTCGAGGCGAATGGCGGCAAGGTCAACTACCTCCGCCTGCAGACCTATGACAATTTCGCGCCCGATGTGGTGCAGCTGATCCAGACCGCCATCAGCCAGAAGGTCGATGGCCTCGTCATTCCGAACTGGGTTCCGGAAGGCGAGGACCCGGCGATCCGGGAAGCGATCAATGCCGGCATCAAGGTCATTCTCATGAATGCCGGAGGGCATGAAAAAGCAAAAGAACTCGGCGCGATCAATTATGTCGGCTCGGATGAATATATTGCCGGCGTCGCCGGCGGCGACTACTTCGCAAAGCAGGGTAAAAACAACGTCATCTGCGTCAACACCGTTCCGGGCGCCGCCAATCAGGAGGCGCGCTGCAAGGGCGTCATCGACGGCATCACCAAGGCCGGCGGCGCCGGCAAGCAACTGCCGCTTCCCGCCACCAGTTTCGGCGACGCCACCGCCGTTGCCGAAGCGATCAAGGCGACATTGCTACAGGACAGCAAGATCGACGGCGTCCTGACCATTTCGGCGGGTGACGCGGATTCCGCCGCTATCGGCATCATGCAGGCAGGCAAGACCGAAACCGCCCTGCTTGGCACTTTCGACCTCAACCAGTCCGGCCTCGACCGCATCAAGGACGGGACGCAGGGTTTCGCAATCGATCAGCAGCCCTATCTGCAAGCGCTGCTGGCAGTGACGCTTCTGGCCTCGGCCATCGATTTCGGGACCGATCTGCCAACTGCACCGCTGCTGACGGGACCGAATATCGTCGACAAATCCAACATCCAGACCACGCTTGCCGGCGTCGCCAAGGGAGCGCGCTGAGCGGTTATCCGTGCCCGCCTCCGATCCTCGACAAGACCGGGGATCGGGGTTTGACGGGCGAAAGGATATCCCCCGGCGCTTAGGGCCAATATTGGAGTGAACGACGTGAAAAATCTCTCTTTGGGCGACCTGCTGCGCCGCCCGGAATCAGGCGCCTTTCTCGGCCTTGTTTTCGTCCTTGCCTTCTTCGTCATCTTCGGCAGCATCGAATTCCTGAAACCGGCAGGCGCTGCGAGCTGGCTGAATGTCGCCGCCAATCTCGGCATCGTCGCCATTCCCGTCGGGCTGCTGATGATTTCCGGGGAGCTCGATATTTCCATCGGCGCGATGATCCCGGCCGGCGCGCTGACGGTCGCCATTATCTCCGGTTATTACGGCATGCCGATCTGGCTCGGCATCGTCGGCGCGCTTTGCCTTGGGTTGCTTGTCGGGCTGATCAACGGCTTTCTGGTAATACGGACCGTGGTGCCCTCACTGATCGTCACGCTCGGCACGCTGTTTGCGGTGCAGGGTCTGATCCTCGGCTTTTCCGTGCTTCTGACCGGCACGACCAGCGTGGCGCTGAGCCCCGCCCAATCCGGCCCCATCGCAAAATTCCTGTTCGGACAATTCATCGGCGGCAGTTTTCAGGTCAGCATCGTCTGGTGGCTGCTGCTGACGGCGATCTATATCTTCTATGTCCACTACTCGCCCTTCGGAAACTGGATTTTCGCCATGGGCGGCGACCGGGTGAGCGCCCGCAATGCCGGCATTCCCACCGACAAGCTGACGGTGACGCTTTTCGTCCTTTCCTCCGTCAGCGCCTCCTTCGTCGGCGTCTGTCAGGCGATCCTCTTCAATGTCGCCCAGGTTTCGGCCGGCATGACCTTTATCTTCAACTCCATCATCGCGGTCGTCGTGGGCGGGGTGCTGCTGACCGGCGGCTTCGGTTCGGTGATCGGCATTTTTCTCGGCACCATCACCTTCGCCATCGTCAATCAGGGCATCTATTTCACCTCATTCGACCGCAACTGGTCGAGCCTCATCATCGGCGTCATGCTGCTCCTGGCCGTGCTGATGAACAACACCTTCCGTGTCATGGCGCTCACCTATTCGCCGAAGAAGAAGTGAGGCAAGACGATGTCGACACCCATTCTCGAACTTAAAAACGTCAACAAATCCTTCGGCCCGATCGATGTTCTGCACGATATCTCGCTGAAGGTGCGCGCCGGCGAAGTGCTCTGCCTGCTGGGAGACAATGGCGCGGGCAAATCCACGCTGATCAAGACATTGGCCGGCGTCTACCAGCCGAGCTCCGGCGAAGTGCTGATGGACGGAAAGCCGGTCAATTTCGACGGACCGCGCGACGCGCAGCGTATGGGCATTTCCACCGTACACCAGTTCGGCGGAACCTTTCCGCTGATGAGCATCGGCCGCTCCTTCTTCGTCGGCGTCGAACCCACCAAAGGCTTCTGGCCGTTTCGGATCTATGACCGCAAGAAGGCCAATGAAATCGCCGTGAAGGCAGTGCAGGAATTCGGCATCACCCGCATCGATGACGGCGACCGCCTGATTGGCGGACTCTCGGGCGGAGAGCGGCAATCGCTCGCCATCGCCCGCGCGGTGCATTTTGGCGCACGCGTTCTCATCCTCGACGAGCCGACGGCGGCGCTGGGCGTGAAACAGGCGTCCCACGTCCTGCGCATCGTACTGGAAGCGCGCAAGCGGGGGATTGCGGTGATCTTCATCACCCATCAGGTCACCCATGCCATCGCCGTCGGCGATCATTTCGCCGTGCTCATCCGCGGCGCGGTCGCCGCCAATTTCCGCAAGGGCGAAAAATCCCGCGAGGAAATCACCGACCTGATGGCCGGCGGCGAGGCGCTCGCCGATCTCGGCGCCGAGGTGGAGAATTACATGGCCAGCCATGACGGCCATCCGCCGCAGCCGCCATCGAATTGAGAGAGAAAGCAAGGATCAAGACGACATGAAAATCGCCCTCGACCCCCACATGCACCGTTTCACCAGCCTTGATGAGCTGCCCGCCAAGGTGAAGGAACTCGGCTACGACTGGATCGAACTCAGCCCGCGCGCCGATTTCCTCGAATGGTTCAAGGCGCCGCGCGTGTTCCCCGAGCGTATCCGGTCTTTCAAGAAGGCACTGAAAGACGCCGATGTCGGCATCGCCTCACTGCTGCCGATGTATCGCTGGGCCTCCAATGACGAGACCGAACGGCAGGCGGCGGTGAAACACTGGAAACGCGCCATCGAGATCGCCATCGAACTCGAGGTCGACACGATGAATTCCGAATTCGGCCGTGGACCGCATCCCGACAAGGGTTCCTGTTATTGCTGCCATACCGGCTCGATGATTGAGGCCTGCGAGGATGCCTGGTGGCGCTCGATGGAAGAACTGGTGCCGATCTTCGAGCGCGAAAACATCAACCTGCATATCGAGCCGCATCCGGAAGACTGGTGCGAAACGCTGCAGCCGGCGCTGGACATCATCCGCACCGTCAATTCGAAGAACGTCAAGTTCCTCTATTGCGCGCCGCACACCTTCTATTTCGGCGACGACACAAGGGCGATGCTGCGCGAGGCCAAGGACGTGCTCGCCCATGTCCATGTGGGCGATACCTTCAACCACAAGGCCAGTTCCGGGCTTCGCTATATCCTCAATCCGCCGGGCACGCAGGCGCGGGTGCACCAGCATCTGAATATCGGCCAGGGCGAAGTGCCGTGGGACGACTTCTTCGGCACGCTTTCCGAAATCGGCTTCGACGGCATCGTGACCTCCTGCGTCTTCGCCTGGGAGGACAGGGCCGATGAATCGAGCCGGTTCATGCGCGGCAAGATGCAGGACTATATCGACCTCTATTTCAAGAAATAACGCGGCAAACCGGCGCTGAACCCGAGGCGGATCCCGCCTCCCGCCACGGCCGTTCGCAACATCAAATGGAAAGACGACTGACATGATCAACGGAGAAAGACTGATTTCACGCCCGCTGCGCTGGGCCATGGTGGGCGGCGGACGCACGGGACAGGTAGGTTACAAGCACCGCACCGGCGCCCTGCGCGACGGCAATTACCAGCTCGTCGCCGGCGCCTTTGATCTCGATGCCGAAAGGGGTCGCGATTTCGGCGTCAATCTCGGCGTGGCGGCGGAACGCTGCTACCAGGATTACAAGGCGCTGATTGCCGGCGAAACGGCGCGCGAAGACGGCGTGGACGTGGTTTCCATCGCCACCCCCAATTTCACCCACTACGAAATCACCAAGGCCTGCCTTGAGGCCGGGCTGCATGTCATCTGCGAAAAGCCGCTATTCTTCACCGTGGCCGAATGCGACGAGGTGGCGCGGCTGGCCGAACAGAAGGGCCTGATTGTCGGCGTCACCTATGGCTTTACCGGGCATCCGCTGGTCCACCAGATGGCGGCCATGGTCAAAAAGGGGATGCTCGGCGACATCCGTATCGTCGACCTGCAATATACCCACGGCTTCAACGCCGGTGACGATGTGGGCGCGGGCGAAGCCGTCAAATGGCGCACCAATCCCCGCACCGCCGGCCCGACCTTCGTGCTGGGCGATATCGGCACACATCTTTATTATCTCTCGGAAGTCGTGCTGCCGCATATGAAGGTGGAACGGCTGCTCTGCGACCGCAAGGCCTTCATCCCCACCCGCGCGCCGCTGGAGGACCACGCCACCGTTCTGATGCATTACGACAATGGCGCGCGCGGCCGCCTGTGGGTCTCCTCCGTCAATGCCGGCAATATGGGATCGCAGCGTTACCGCTTCGTCGGCTCCAAGGCGTCGCTCGAATGGTCCGATTCCCATCCCGACCAGCTGATCTACGAGGTTCAGGGCGAACCCGGCCGTATCCTGCACCACGGCATGCCCTATCTGGAACAGGAAAGCCTCGCCATCGACCGCATGGGCGCGCTGCATACCGAAGGTCTCGGGGACAGCTGGTCGAACATCTATCTCTGGATCGCCCAGGCGATCGACGCGGCCAATCGCGGTGACAGGGCTTTCCTTGAAACCCACCATTATCCCGGCATCACGGCCGGCACCGAAGGCGTGCGCTGGCTGGAGAACTGCGTCCGTTCGGCCGATGCCGGGGCCGCCTGGGTCGATTTCGCTTAACCAGCTTGGGGGCGCGCCGGACAACTCTCCCGTCCTCCTCCTCAAACGCGTCCCCATATTTTTTCAGAAAGACGACACGATGAAACTTGCGATTTGCACTGATGTCATGGCGAACCTGCCCTTCACCGAGATGCTCGACAAGTGCGTCACGCTCGGTGTCGAGGGCATCGAGATGACCGGCGGCGGCTGGTCGAGCGGCCCGCATTTCCGGGCGGACGAACTTCTGGCGGATAAGGGCCTGCTCAGGTCCAAGCTAAAAGAGATCGAGGCCCGCGGCCTCGAAATCGCCGCCCTCAATTGCTCGGCCAATCCGCTCGACCCCGGCGATATGGGCAAGCGCCACCTGCAGGAGATTGAAGACACCGTCCGGCTGGCGGGCGAAATCGGCGTGACAAAGATCGTCACCATGTCCGGCCTGCCGGAGGCGGCACCCGGCGATACGGTCCCGAACTGGCTCGTCTACACCAAGAGCTGGCCGAACGAGATGCCGGAGCGCGACCGTTACCAATGGGAAGACCGCGCCTTCCCGCTCTGGCATGGGCTTGTGAAGCTCGCCAGGGAAGCGGGCGTTGAAAAATATGCGCTCGAGAATTTCTCGGCCATGCTCGTCTGGAACCCGGAAACCCTGTTCCGCCTGCGCAATGAGGTCGGCCCGACGGTCGGCATGAATCTCGATCCCTCGCACCTGATGTGGATGGGGGCCGATCCCATCGCGTCCGCCCGCGCACTCGGCAGCGCGATCCACCATTGCCACGGCAAGGACACCCGCATCGAACGCGGGCTGGCGGATGTCAACGGCCTCTTGGAGCTGAAAGAGGTGACTGACGTCGCCAACCGCAGCTGGAACTATGTGGCGGTGGGAGCCGGCCATGATCTGCAATGGTGGAAGGAATTTTTCTCCGTGGTGCGCATGGCCGGTTACAATGGCTGGGTGAGCCTGGAGATGGAGGATTTCACCATGTCCACGGAGGCAGGCATCCAGTCCTCCATCGACGCCCTTAAAGCCACCATCAGCCGCTGAGACATGATCCGGGCCGCAGAAAGCGGCCCGGCGTCAATTGCGCCACGAGGACGCCATGACCAACCCGATCACCATCACCACAGCCCCCTGCTGCTGGGGCGTCGACGACGTCAAAAATCCCCATCTGCCCCATTGGGAAAAGGTGCTGGACGAGGCGAAGGCCGCCGGTTTCGGCGGCCTGGAACTCGGCCCCTACGGTTATCTGCCGCTTGATCTCGAGCTTGTCTCGCAGACGCTGGATCGGCGTGGCCTGAAGATCGTCGCCGGCACCATCTTCGACGATCTGGTCTCACCGGAAAACCGCGCCAACCTGCTGCGCCAGACCGACGAAATCTGCGCGCTGATTACCCGCCTGCCGAAACCGCAAACCCATGCCGGCCAGCGCTTTTCCGCCCCCTATCTGACGGTGATGGACTGGGGGCATGACGAGCGCGACTACACGGCCGGCCACTCCGACCGCGCGCCGCGTCTCGATGGAAACACCTGGAACGGCATGGTGGAAAACATCCGCGCCATCGCAACGCTCGCCCGTGACAAATACGGCGTGCGCGCCACCATCCATCCCCACGCCGGCGGCTACATCGAATTTGCCGACGAATTGCGCCGCATCGTCGGGGACATCCCCGCCGATCTGGCGGGCCTGTGCCTCGATACCGGCCATATGGCTTACTCCGGCATGGACCCGGTCGCGACGCTTCGCAAATATTGGGACCGTGTCGACTATATCCATTTCAAGGACATCGACGCCACAGTCTTTGATGAAGTGATGGGAGAACGCATCCGCTTCTTCGACGCCTGCGCCAGGGGCGTCATGTGCCCGATCGGCCGTGGCTCGATCGATTATCCGGCCATCCGCAGGCTCCTGACGGAGCTCGGTTATGGCGGCTACATCACCATCGAACAGGAACGCGACCCGCGCAACACCGGCAGCATTCTGGACGACCTGGCTGCCAGCAGGGCGTTTCTTGCCAGAAACGGGTTCTGAACCCGAAGAGATAAAGCCGTCGCACCATCCGAAAATTGCAGGACGATTCAGCCTCCGTTGACAGCATCCACGGACGAACCTAAGCTGCGAACCGTGAGTTATAGCGATAATTTTCTTTGCGTTTTCATGGTGATACGATGATGACCCGCCGCGAGACCCTGCTGTTTGCCGCTGCCGCCACCGCCGGCCTTTCGACGTCGCCACGCCGGGGCCAAGCGGCAGGCCCCTCAGCCCGTGCCGCCGGTTTTTGGTATCCTGAGGAAACGGAACCGCATGAACGCACCTTCATGCAGTGGCCGGTAAACCCCGCCGTGCACGACGATCCCGATTTCCTTGACGATCTCCAGAAAACCATCGCAAAAATCGCCAATACCATCGCGGAATTCGAGCCGGTCGTGATGCTGGCTGCAGCGCAGCACCATGGCGCGATCCGCAAACGGGTGTCGCGCAACGTCGAATTATGGGACATTCCGACCGACGATCTCTGGTGTCGCGATTCCGGGCCGTCCTTTGTTGTGGATGGCAAGGGCGGACTGGCCATCACGCAGTTCAACTTCAACGGCTGGGGGAACAAGCAGACCCATGGCGCCGATGGCCGGATTGCCGCGCGGATAGCCGAACATATGGGCCTCCAGGTTTTTGATGCGGGTCTGGTGGGTGAGGCTGGAGGTGTTGAAACCGACGGCCACGGGACGCTGATCGCCCATGAAAGCAGTTTCATCAATGCCAATCGCAACCGGGGTGGCAAAGCCGAGATCGAGCAGATGCTGCTTGAGACGATGGGGGCGCGCAAGATGATCTGGGCGCCCGGCATCATCGGCGCCGACATTACCGACTATCACATCGATGCGCTGGCCCGTTTCGTCAAGCCGGGCCAGTTGCTGATCCAGATGGGCGACAAGATCGACCGCGATGACCCGTGGTCGGTCGCCGCCTTCGAAACCCGCGAGATTCTGGCCGCAGCAACCGATGCCGAAGGGCGCAAGCTGGACATGGTCATTTTGCCCGAACCTTACGACATCCGGTCCGATAGCGCCGATTTCGTATCCTCCTACGTCAACTATTATGTCTGCAACGGCGCAGTGATCGCCGCCGAGTTCGGCGACCGGGAAGCCGACGAACGGGCCGCAGCCATTCTTGGCAAGCTTTATCCCGGCCGCGAGATCGTCACATTAAACATCGATCCCGTGGGTGAGGTAGGCGGCGGCATCCATTGCGCCACCCACGAGCAACCCAAAGTCTGATTATCCGGGACTTATGTTTCCACGGCGGACGGAATATGCGGGAACATCAAAGCCGGCACGAAAATGGCCTCGAAGTCTGAAATGACTTCGAGGCCATTCGACAGGTTACCGGCACGAACCGGTTGCGCGAACGTCAGGCTTCGACGGACTCGCGAACATCGTCCAGCAGAAAGTGCACGATGACGTAAGGCGTCGTGTATTTCTGGCCGCTATCGGACACGCTCTCGACACTGCCGCCGTCGGAGGGATGCCATTTCTGGTAATGGGGATTATTGGCGATCAGCGTAATCGCTTTGCCCGAAAGCCTGCCGTTCAGCCGATAACGCGCCTCTGCGAGAGGCCAGATTTTTTCAAAATCCTGCTGGCTGATACGGGCTTTCAAGGCCTTCCTGGATATCGTTTTTCCGGGCGAACCATCGTCATGTGCTGCCGATGGGATATGCAGGTCAACCTCTTCCGCATCATCCAGCAGAAAGGCAAATTCGTCTGGCCACATCCGTCTCACGTTCGCTCCTCCCAAAGCTTGTCGTCCTACAACGCGATTATGATAGCGCCTTTGCGGTGAGAGACAATGGTGGAGATGAACCTGCGCCTACCGACGCAGAATTGCGTCCACGGCAGCGGCAATTGTCTGAAGACGCAAGCAGACGCAATATTTCTGGCTGGCCGTTGAACGTGCCTCCCGTGGCCGCGACGGCCGACATGGCCGATAAACTAATCGCGTGGATGGGCCGCGCTGTCGGCTGCGCCGGAACCACGGAAAGCCATCCCCGTCATTCGACCTTTTGACCGAGAGAACGCTGTTCTTCCTCGGCGGAAAGCGGGGGAGCCGCTTCAATCGACGCGAGATAAGCGTCGATCGTCTCCTGCGAGGAGACGGGGACATAGCCCTCCGTTCGCGGGGACGACAGGGTCAGACGCGTTGTCCAGGTTCCATCCATCCGGCAGGCAACGGTTGTCATGCTCTCCTGCTGCCGTTTCAATTCATATTCGCGGCAGAACTCGCCCTGCCCATCGACAAAGCTGGAGACAATACGCAACACCGCAGATTGACCGAGCTCGATATCCCTGCCGGAAGGCTGGCGGTCGAGTGCGGCAGATAATTCCCTCTCGGCCGGCGCACCGAATCCGATGCTACCACGCCCGACCACAAAGCCACCGGCGCCGGCGACAACGGCAAGTACGGACGCCGCAATCGGCGCCAGCCAGCGCTGCCTGAGGCGAAGTATCTCCGGCTTTTCTCGCCGGCGGAAAGCAACGATCTTGCTGCCGGCGGCATCAGAATTGCCGGATTTTGAATCTTCGACCATCCGGCGTACCGATGCGGCAAGCGCATCCGGCACCGGTTCATCGATCAGTGGTTTCATGGTGGCGGCAAGCGCCATGCGCGTGTCGAGAAAAACAGCGAGGCGTTCGGCAAGCGCTTCATCGCTTTCGAGCGCCTTTTCCAGACGAAGGCTGGTTGCCTCATCCAGCTCGCCATCGGCAAATGCCATCAATGTCTCGTCGTCAAAATATTCCATGATCATGCCACGCCGCCTTTCGTATCGGACGAACGTTTCTCCCCGAGACTTATTCCCGTCAGTTCCGCCAGATGTTTGCGCGCCCGCGCCAGCCGACTCATGACCGTGCCGATGGGGATGGAGAGAATATCGGCCGCATCCCGGTAACTCAGTTCCTCGACACAGACGAGAACCAGCACTTCGCGCTGCTCTTCCGGCAGCTTCTGCAAGGCCGCCGCGACTTCCAACAGTTCCATGCGGGCATGTGTCGCCGCCTCTCCCGAAGGCACCGACACATCATGGGCCTTTTCGATCTCCTCCTGCGGGCCGGCCGTCCGGACGCGGCGGAGATGGTCGATCCAGAGATTGCGCAGGATACGAAACATCCAGGCGTCGAACCGGGTATCGGGCGCAAAACTGTCGGCGGCAACGATTGCCCGCTCGCAGGCCGCCTGCACGAGATCGTCGGCCAATTCGCGTGAATGGCAGAGCGAAATCGCAAATCGACGTAGGTTGGGCAGGAACTCGACCAGCCTCTGCGGCACTGTAGACATTTCATTCGTCATGCAATTTGTTTGGCACAGAACGGAATAATCTGTCGAGACAAACGTCTATCTAAGGTAACATTCCCATATGCGTTGAGAGATTTTCGCGCTTATTTTCTACCGGAGATAGTCTTTTGCCGAAGATTGCACCGTTTCGTTTCGGGTTTTTTGTCGTCATTCTCATCGCCGCGGGTTCATTGACCGGGTTACCGCTGCTGCAATCGGCGGGCGTGGCTCCCGGTATCGCGGCAGCGCTCGCCGACGATGATGGCGATGGCGGCAGCGATGACGACGATGGTGGCGGCAGCGGGTATGGCGGCTCCTCCGGCGGAGGAGGCCGCGGCGATGACGACCGGCGTCCGCGCGGCGATCTGCGCTCGCTTTTTGGCTGGCCATCCCAGCGAGCGGAACGCAGGCCGCCGCCCCGAAGGACGGTGAGCGTTCCGGATCGCGCCCCCAACGAAATCCTGGCATTCGATCTCGACGAGACGTCGATTGCAAATCTGGCGCAGCAAGGGTTTGTTGCCGATGAGCGAATGAACATTGCGCTGACGGGCAGCGAATTGGTCAAGCTGACAATACCGCGGGGCATGACGCTGGAGACTGCGCGGCAGGCCGTTACCACTGCGGCTCCCGCCGCATCCGTGGATTTCAATCACTTCTATCGGCCGGAACAGAAGGAAGCCTCTTCCTGTTCGGGTGATGGCTGCAGGCTCGTCAGGCATATGGTCGGCTGGCCTCTCGATGGCAGTCGGGATCAGACGGCAAGCTGTGCCGCGCCACTGCCGATCGGTCTCATCGACACCGCCATAAACGCCGGGCACGCATCGCTTGCCGAGGCCACAATCGAGGTCGTGCGGCTCGGCGATGATGCGAGATCGTCCTCGGGCGAACAGCATGGAACCGCAGTTGCCGCCCTTCTGGTCGGGGCTGCGGGCAGCCGCGCACCCGGCCTGCTCCCCTCCGGCCGCCTTGTGGCGATAGACGCCTTCCAGCGATATCGCGGGACGGCCGATATTGCCGAAACATACGATCTCATCCGCGCAATTGACGTGCTGGCCGAGAGAAAAATCCGGGTCGTCAACCTCAGTCTGAGCGGACCGGCGAACGCGCTGCTCGAAAAGGCGGTGGGCGCGACGATCGACAAAGGCACGATCCTGATCGCCGCGGCCGGCAATGATGGTCCAAACGCCAGACCGGTCTATCCCGCAGCCTATGCGGATGTCATCGCGGTAACAGCCGTGGACAGAAGCATGAAGCCATATCGGCGCGCCATTCGCGGTGATTATGTCGACATCGCCGCGCCCGGCGTCGGCGTGTGGACCGCCGCCTCCATTTCCGGCGGCAGACAGAAGAGCGGCACATCTTTCGCCGCCCCCTTCGTGACGGCCGCAGCCTCGCTGCTGCTGGGTGCAAACCCGGACATGCGGCCGAACGATCTGGCGGACGCGCTGGCGCGGTCGGCAAGCGACATGGGCGCACCGGGCAAAGACGCGATTTTCGGCTGGGGCCTGCTCAACGCACGATCCTTATGCCAAAGCTGAGTTCGCCGGCGTCATCTATCTTCTGACCCATTCATGCGTGCCATCAATGAAAATGCCCGGCGCAAGGCCGGGCATGAACATCGGATCTTGACGCGGGATATCAATCGTCGTCGTCGTCGTCGTCATCGTCATCATCATCGTCGTCACCGGAAGAACCGTCACGGAACCCCCGCCATCCATCATTGTCACCACGATAGCGGCGACTATAGCGACGATCATCGTCGTCATCCCTGTCATCATCCACAAGGACGATGTGAGAGCGCACGACAAGCTGCGGCTGCATCGGCGTGGTATGCGCCGGAGATGCCGCAACTGTGAGGGTTACCGTGGCAAGTAGCGCTGCCGCGCCTGCGGCAAAAATCGGGCTCATGGCTTTTCTCCTTCCATGTTTGGTGTCGATACCTGCAGATGAACGCAGCTGCCGCGGCTTTATTCCATGGAATGACGATTTCCCCGGACCACCCTGCATTTAAAAACTTACCTTGGCTGGGAATAACCGCCGTCATCGAACGTTCATATTGCCACACGGGGAGTTTTGAGCCGCCCGGCGGCCTCCCCATCCGAAACCGCCCGCTAATGACGGCGCAATTCAAAGGAGGCCGAGTGGTGGCGCACCTCATGTCCTTGCCCACGGCAAATCCAAAGAAAGAACCGGCGACAATCGTCGTAACCGAGACAACCGTTTCCATCCGGCGCCTCAGGCAGATCGTTGCGATGCTGCTGACCGTCTTCGCCGCCGTGCTGATCTTTCTTGCAATCGACGGCCTGACAATGCCGATGCGGGCAACGCTTTTCATCTTCTTCTCGGCCATCGTCGCATGGACGGTGCTGGAGCTGCCCGAAACGCCGGTTGCCCTGACCGGAGCCATCGCCCTTGCCGTCGTTGGCGCCATACCGGAAGATTTGGTTTATCAGTCGCTGGGCAATGACATTATCTGGCTTCTCCTGTCGGCTTTCGTGATTGCCGGCGTATTGCGGAACGTGGGTCTGATCGAGCAGGTGACGGCGCGTCTGATGCCGAAAATGCGCAGCATACGCTCCATGTTCTGGATGCTGACGTTTCTGACCTTCGCGACCGCCTTCGTCATTCCCTCCACTTCAGCCAGGGCCGCGATCCTCATGCCGGTCTATCTCGGGCTGTCGACCGCAATCGGCAATAGCCGGATCTCGCGCGCCCTCGGGTTGCTCTTTCCCACGATCATCCTCCTGTCGGCCGGTGCATCCCTGATCGGCGCCGGGGCGCATCTGATCGCCGCTGGTTTCTTGTCCCGCCTCACCGGAGTTCAACCGGATTTCATCGGCTGGCTGGTGCTGGCCGGCCCGTTTTCGCTCGTCACCTGCCTGATCGCCTGCACCATCCTGCTGCACGTGTTTCTCACCAAAGAGGAACGCGACATGGCCCCGGACAGCGAAGCGGGGCCCACGCGTGTCGCCCCCTTCTCCAGAGAGCAGGTCGTCGTCGCGGGCGTTGTCTCCTTTACCGTCCTGATGTTTTCCACCCATTCCGTTCACGGTATCGGGATGGCGCTGACCGGCATGGTGGCAGCGCTTGTCCTCTGCACGCCGAACGTCTCCGGCATGACGCTGAAAACAGCCCTGAAGACCGTTGAGTGGAACCTGCTTCTTTTCATGGCGGGCACGCTTGTCATCGGCGAGGCGCTGATCGAGACGGGCACGGCGCAGATGCTGGCCGATCGGCTGGTGGCCGTTTTCCGCCAGAGCACGATCACCGCGCCGGTCATCATCACCTCGTTCGCCGTGATCGTCGCTGCCATGTCCCATCTGGTGATCACATCGCGCACGGCGCGGGTGACGGTTCTCATTCCCGCCTTTGCGCTGCCCTTGGCCGGCCTCGGCGTGGATCCCGCCGTGCTTGTGATGGCGGTGACACTGGCGAGCGGCTTTTGCCAGATGACGATGGTATCGGCAAAACCGGTGGTTCTGTTCGGCGGCCTGGAGCCCGCCGCATTCACGCAAGCCGACCTGCGCAAGCTTGGTTCTTTCCTCCTGCCACCTTTCATATTCCTGCTCATCCTGTCGGCCACATTTCTTTGGCCGATGCAGGGAATTCTGCAGAAAAATTAACGTGGACAACAGCTTGGGTTAAATGAGAGGCCGTGACATGCGGCCTTTTTTATTTACCCGACTAAATTTTATGATCATCGGAATAAGCGGCGGGCCGAGACGTTTCCCCAATGTCACATAACTGTCATGAAAGGACCGTCCCATGCCCTTCCGCGTTGTTGTTGCTCCCTCTGGTTTCAAGGAAAGCCTCTCAGCCGAGCAGGCCGCCGACTGCATTGAAAAAGGTGTTCTGCGCGCCTTCCCCGGCTCTGTTGTGGTCAAGGCGCCCATGGCCGACGGCGGCGAAGGCTTTACCCGGGCGCTGATCGGCGCCACCAATGGCACCATCCACCCGGTGACGGTGACCGGCCCGCTTGGGCAACCCGTCCCCGCCTTTGTCGGGTTTCTCGGCGGATGCACAGAGCGGACGGCGGTCATCGAAATGGCCGCAGCCGCAGGCCTCAGCCTTGTTCCGCGCGATCGCCGCAATCCCTGCCTGACCACGAGTTATGGCGTCGGCGAACTCGTGCGCGCCGCGCTCAATGGTGGCGCAAGACGAATATTGCTCGGCTGCGGCGACAGCGGCATCAATGATGGTGGCGCCGGCATGGCGCAGGCGCTGGGCGTTCGACTGCTCGACGCCGCCGGCCGGGATCTTGACCGCGGCGGCGCGGCGTTGACAAAACTGGATCGCATCGATCTCGGCAACCGCGATCCGCGCCTGTCCGGGGTGCGCATTGATGCCGCTGTGAACTGGCATAACCAGCTTCTCGGGGAACGTGGCGTCGCCCGCGTTTTTGGCCCGCAGAAGGGTGCCACACCGGAACAGGTGGAAGAGCTCGCTGCGGCGATGGAAATCTATGCCGCCCGCATCAAGGACAGCACAGATATCGATGTCGGCTCTGCGCCAGGCGCCGGCGCATCCGGCGGACTGGGTGCAGCCGTCCTCGGCCTGCTCTGCGGCAAGCTTCATCCCCGCTACGATATCGTCATGCAATATCTCGATGTCGACGACTATCTGCGCAACGCCGACCTCGTGATCACCGCAGAAGGAAGCCTCGATGGCCAGACACCCTTCGGCAAGGTCCCCGCCGAAATCGCCCGCCGGGCCAAGGAGGCCGGCGTCCCCGTCGTTGCCCTTGCAGGTACGATCGGCAAGGGAGTGAGGCTCAATTTCGAATGCGGGATTGATGCTTTCGCCTCGATATTGACCCGGCCATGCTCGCTTGAGGATGCAATATCACTGGCGCCCAAGCTTCTGGCCCGTGCAGCGGAGGATGCGGTCAGGATGATCATGATCGGCATGAACCTGCGGCTGCCGATGGGAAAAGTAGGCTAGCCCTGGAACCTGCGGGATGAACAGTTCCTGGATTTGCAGACTGGAATGAGGAGGCCAGGCTCGTGGGCGAGGCTTAGCCTCGCCCGTTTGATCCTGCGGCATTGACGGCTATCGCGCGGCCATCGGCCTTGATGCAGGCTGCGCGTCCTCCGTGCCCGACAAAATCGAGTACCGGATCGATCCTGGCGCAAGCCGCTTCAGCTATCGGACAACGGGTGTGGAACCGACAGCCGGACGGGATTGCCCTCGGGCTCGGCGGATCGCCGTCCAGAAGGATGCGCCGGCGGGCCTGCTCGATACGCGGATCTGCCGAGGGCACGGCCGAAAGCAGCGCCTGCGTATAGGGATGGGCGGGCTTTGCGAAGAGATCGGCGGTCTGCCCCTCCTCCACGACACGGCCCAGATACATCACCGTCACGCTGGTACAGATCTCGCGGATGACGGCAAGGTCGTGGGCGATCATGATGATGGTCAGGCCGAGCTTCTGCTGGAGCTCCAGGAAAAGCCGGACGATCTGCGCGCGGATCGAGACATCCAGCGCCGAAAGCGGCTCATCGCAGACGAGGATCGACGGGTTGAGGGCGAGCGCCCGGGCGATCGAGACACGCTGGCGCTGGCCGCCCGACAGGGAGCGCGGGAGACGATCCCGCACCGTATCTGGCAGCGAGACGAGATCGAGCAGTTCGGCGAGGCGCGCCCGGCGCTGCTCGGCCGTGCCGGTCCTGTGGATCAGCAACGGTTCTTCCAGCGACTGTTCCACCGTCTGGCGCCGGCTCATCGAACCGAGCGGGTCCTGAAAGATGAACTGGATCTCGCGGGCGAACGCCTTCGGGTCCTGGCGTTGCCACTCGGCCCGGTCGCGGCCGGCGATCTGCACGCTGCCTTCGGTCTCCCGCTGGAGGCCGATGATGGTGCGGGCGAGCGTCGTCTTGCCACAGCCCGATTCCCCGATCACGCCATGGAAAGTGCCGCGGGGAATGGCGAGGCTTACCCCGTCGACCGCCTTGACGCCGGGGCCGCCGTTCTTGGAGGCGAAATGCACCTTCAGGCCACGGATATCGACGGCAGGCGCCGTCTGCGAAAGGTCAGGCTGCGGCATGATCGGTCTCGTTTCGTGGTGCGATGGGGCAGGCGGCAAGGTGGCCTTCGCCAGACGCCGTTACGGTTTCGAGGAGCGGCCGGCTGACGCGACATTGCGGCACGGCAATGGGACAGCGGTCAGCGAAACGACAGCCCGGCATCAGCTTGATCTGGTTCGGTGGAGAGCCCGAAATCTCGCGGCCGACGATACGGTTGCCGGAGCGGAAATCGGGCACCGATGCGAGCAGGCCGCGCGTGTAGGGATGCGCCGGCCGGGTGAGCACGTCCATGACAGCTCCCTGCTCGGCGATCTGGCCGGCATAAAGCACCACCACGCGGTCGGCCGCGGCCGCCACCGCACCAATATCATGGGTGATCAGGATGACGGCGATGCCTTCCTCCCGCTGGATCTGCCGCAGGAGTTCGAGGATCTGCGCCTGCACCGTTGCATCGAGTGCGGTGGTCGGCTCGTCCGCGATCAGCACCGGCGGGTTCGCCGCAAGCGCGAGCGCGATCATCACACGCTGCAGCATGCCGCCCGACATTTCATGCGGATAACGGTCGTAGCGGTCTTCGGGATCGGGAATGCCGGTGCGGTGGAGGAGCTTGATCGCCTCCTGCTTCGCGGTGATGCGATCCGCTCCACGAAAGCGCCGGACCTGCGCCGCAAGCTGCGGGCCGACCTTCAGCATGGGGTTGAGCGCGCTCATCGGGTCCTGGAAGACGACGCCGAAGTAGCGTCCGCGCAGGGCCGAGCGCGCCCTGCCGCCGGCCCGCAGCAGATCGCCCCCCTCGGCCAACGCCTCGCCGCGGATATCCACCCGGACGCCTTCGGGCAGGAGCCCGAGCGGGCCAAGGGTCATGACCGTCTTGCCGGAGCCGCTTTCCCCGACGACCGCCACGGTCTCACCGGGATGGATGGCGAAGGAGACACCGTCGACGGCGCGGACGCTGGCCGTCGGCGTATGGAGGTCAATCACCAGGTCCTTGATCTCGTATATAGGTTTGGTGCTCATGCGCTTACCCTCCCCTGGCGTTCGATTTCCGCGCGTTGCACTTCCTCGGCCGCCCGCGCCGCGCGGCGGCGGCGCAACAGCCGGCCGCTGATCGGCGAAGGCACCTTCTGCAGGGCGAAGGCTTCACCGAGCAGGTTGAAGCTGACCACGACGAAGGTGAGCGCAAGGCCGGGGATAATGACCAGGGACGGATATTCCTCGATATAACCCATGCCGTCGACCAGCATCTGGCCCCATTCCGGGGTCGGCGGCGCAACACCGAGACCGAGGAAGGAGAGCGTGGCGATGGACAGGACGAGCGCACCGGCGTCGGCGCTGGCGTAAACCACCACGAGCGCCAGGACGTGCGGAAGGATATGCCGGACGAATATCCAGAGATGCCCCGCCCCCATGACGCGCACCGCCTCGATATAGGGCTGCTGCAGTTCAGCGGTCACCACGGCACGGCTCATGCGGGCATAGTTCGCCCACCAGGCCATGGTCAGCGCGAAGATCATCGACCAGTAGCCGGTGCCCATGATGCCGATCAGTGCAAGAGCGATGACAAGGCTGGGCAAGGCCAGAATGATGTCGATAATGCTGATAAGCACAAGTTCGACCGTGCCGCCGATATAGCCGGCAAGCGAACCGAGAACGACGCCGATGACGAGGGCCGCGACGAGGACGATCGCCATGGCGACCATGGACACCTGGGCGCCGCCAACAATGCGGCTGAAGATGTCACGACCGAGATAGTCCGTGCCGAAGAAGTGCTGTGCGCTCGGCCCGGCGAGAACGGCGCTGTAATCCTGCGCGGCCGGGTCGTAGGGCATAATCAGCTGCGCGAAGACGGCAACGAATACCAGGAGAACGACAGGCGAGAGGGTCAGCCACGGCAGGCCGCGCAGGCGATTCAGGAAATCGGGCTTCATGTCAGGCCCCCTTTGCTCGGCGCAGCCGCGGATCGATCAGCATGCACACGAAATCGGCGATGAAATTGACGGAGACGAAGAAGACCACGAACAGCAGCAGCGACGCCTGCATGCCGATGAAGTCCCGGAAACGGATGGCGTCGATGAAGAACGAGCCGATGCCCCGCAGCGCAAAAACGGTCTCGACCACGATCGAGCCGATAATCATCAGCGTAAACTGCGCGCCGAAGGTGGTGACGTAGGGAACGGCGATATTCGGCAGCGCCTCGCGCACCAGTACGCCGCCGCGCGTATAGCCCTTGGCGAAGCCGGTGGTCGCGAAGGGTCGCGCCATCACTTCCTGCAGGTTGACACGCACGACGCGGGCAAGCACGCAGGCGGGGAAGAGCGCGATCGTCAGCCAGGGCAGAATCCACCCGGTAAAACCTCTCACCCCAAAGGCCGGCACCAGGCCAAGCCAGACCGAAAAGACGATGACCAGCATCGCCGCCACGAAAAAATTCGGCGTCGAAGCCCCGATCAGCGAGAAACCGTGCAGGATGCGATCCACCGGTCCGCCATTGCTTGCCGCGCCCACAAGGCCCATGCCGAGCGACAGCAGCAACGCGATGAAACCACCGCCGGCGAGCAGCGCGCCGGTGATCGGAATACGTTTGGCGAATTCCTCGGCTATTGGCTTGCCGGTGCGCAGCGAAGTGCCAAAATCGCCCATGAAGGCATCGGCAAGCCATGCGCCGTAGCGCATGGGAAGCGGATCGTTCAGGCCAAGGTCATTGGCGATACGCGCGATCATCTGCGCGGAGGCGCCCGGCCCGGCGGCCCGTTCGGCAATCAGCGCGGCGACATTGCCGGGTGCGGCGCTGATAAGGGCGAAAATTGCTGCGGAGGCGGCAAGAATCAGCCCGATGGCGAGCAGAGCCCGTCTCAAGAGAAGTTTTTGCATTGGTGTTCCCCACAAAATGGACCGCCGGCCTTATTTCCTCGAAAGGCCGGCGACAAATGGCCAGGTCGTCAGGCCTTCAGGGAAATACCCTTGAACGGCAGATCGTAATCGGTCGTCGGCAGCGCGAAGTTTTCGACACGGGCCCCATGCGCCCAAAGACGCTGCTGCACGACGAGCGGGCAGACGGCAACATTGTCGAAAAGCCAGTCGTAGACCGCCTGCATCGCCGGTTCGCGGGCATCCCCGCTCGCTTCGGTCGCCGTCTTGACCAGGGCGTCAAGTGCCGGCGCGACATAAATCTTGCCGTCCGGGCCGCTGTCGACGGTGGAAACGAACGGATTGCCAAGCGTGCCATGCGGATCGTAGGGCGCGCCATAGGTCGTGAAGAAGGTGAGATCGTATTCGAAAGCCGGGCGGCGATCATGCATGGTGGCGTTGTCGACGGATGTCACCCGCGCCTGGATGCCGCATTCGGCGAGCTGGCCCTGCACCATCTCGCCGATCCGCCGCGAGCCGGGCAGCGATTCCTCGGAAACAAGGAATTCCAGCGTAAGCGTCTGGCCGTCCTTGGTCCAACCGCCGCTTTGCGCCCAGCCGGCGTCGGTCAATATCTTCCTGACGGCGGCGACATCGCGGGTAGGCACCTCATGACGCTTGCCGGAGAATGGAATATTGGCCGGGAAGAGATCGACAATCGGATCGGCGTAACCTTCGAAAAGAACCGCGGCGATGGCACGTCGGTCGATGGCGTTGAAAATCGCCCTACGCACGGCAATATCCTGCACCAGTGGCGATTTCGGCGAATAACCGAGCAGCAGCGTCGCCGTGCCAGGCTCGGCTACGACCGCAACCCCCTCGCCACTCAGTGACTTGGCGCGGCGCGGCGACAGCGGCGCGACCCAGTCGCCGCCGATGATGTCGAGGTCACCCGAGCGCAGAGCGTTGGCGCGCGCCAGTTCATCCGGGACGACGCTGAGTTCGATGCGGCTGAAATTCGGCTTTACACCCCAGTATTTCTCGTTGCGGACGAGAACGGCGCCGGAAGAATCCGTCGACTCGACGATCCATGGACCCGTACCGATCGGAGCGGTCTGCTTGCCCTCGCCATCCACGGCCTTCGGTGACAGGAAGCGCACCGGGCGAACGATCGTCAGTTCGAGAAGGCCGGCCGGAACGGGGCGCTTCAGCTTGAGCACCAGCGTCTGCGGATCCTGCACGACAGTGCTGTCGAAAGCGTCGGAAATCGCGATCCACGAGAAGTCGGCAACACCCATCCAGCGCCTGAGGTTCCACTCGGCCGCCTTGGCGTCGAACGGTGTGCCATCGGAGAAGGTGACGCCCTTGCGCAGATTGAATGTGATCGACAGGCCGTCCTCGGCAACCGTCCAGCTTTCAGCCAACCCCGGCTCGACCGTACCGTTCTGGCCGTAATGCACGAGGCCATCGAATACGATGGTGTAGGAACTCAGCGACGACACGTTCGTCAAAAGATCGAGATTGCCGGTTTCCGCAGCGATGGCGATCTTCAGCGTGCCGGCATCCTGCGCAAAGCCGAGCTTCGGACAGGCCGAAATCAGGGCAAGGGCAGACGCAGCGGTCACGAATTGCCGGCGAGATAAATCAATCATTGGTCATTCCCCTTTTTGAAGTTTCAGTTCCGTAAATTATTATGTCTATACAATTAAACCTATCCTCCTCCATAGGATTCTGCAAGTGGTCATTATGCGCAAATGTGAATTCTTGGCGATGCAGAAATCGAGCTGTCGGGTTACTCGAGACCACATTTAAAACGGCGCTTGTCGGGCATCTCGAAGAAGGCGCTGATATCTCCACGGGAGCGAAATCTGGAGGCGAGTACCGAATGATGAAGGCAGCCATCAGCGGCTGCGCGGCGGAACAAGGAATTACGTTCCCTGGTCATGCCGCGCTGAAAGAAATATGGAGTTCATATGTGGGGGATAGAAGCAAGAGGATCACCAACCCGAATTTGAAACACGGTCCAGCATCCCATCCGCTTCTGGCAATGCCAGGGATTTAGGTACATGGCGGCTTACAGGAGAATTCAGGCGTGGGTCAAAGAGCAGCACGTTCGTACCAAAGACGTGCCGGATCGCCGATGTAAAGGCGGAGCATGGACAAATGCGACGGGGCGACGCCAGGACATTTCCCGATTATTTAGACTGGTAGCGCCTCGGATGTGGCCCTGCTTGCCACATGACGGCAAAGGTCGTCAACCAAAGGCATCGTAGATCGATCAGCGAGCGAAAAAACCTTACTATCCAAGGAAGGTTATGGCGGGCCGCGACCGATAGTGATGATCACTACGTTTATGCCATAGCCCTACCATAGATAACGATATTGCCGCATCAGCCTGTCGGAAGGAGCAAGGCCGCTTCGGCGTCATCTTCGATTGTTTCGGTGTCCTCGCCTTCTTCCGGGACGTTGCCACTATAGGCAGCCTTGCCCATCGCCTGTTCGATCAGGCCAAGCAGGCGCTTTTGCCGATCTTCCATGAACGCCTCGAACTTGTCGGCACGGAGAAGGGCGGGGTCGATCAGGTGCGATTGCAGATAGCTGTCCAGCTTTTCGCTGGCGATGGGCGGCGTGGAGTTGTTTCCACTTTCCAGCTTCGCCAGATACTCGCTTGGCGCAACGCCGCCGATGATCCTGTTCGTGCGATACGACAGCGGCGTCTTGTTTATGATGGAATCGAACACCGCAGGCTTGATACCCTGCGTCCGGCACCAGTCCTGTGGGAAGATGTGGTGAATATCCACGTTCTCCCCGAAAAATACCGTATGGTCGAACTTCTGGCCCGACCGGAAATCCTGCGCGCCTTCCTTCATCAACAGGGCGTTCATGCCCTTATAGGCCGCTGAAAGCCGCATCCGCATGGTTTTCAGGCGGTCGGAGCGGAAGATGGTTTCGCTGACCGTCGAAGGCTCCGGCCCGCCGCTCAGCCAGCGCGTGACCTCCATGAAATCCTTGGCGATGCGCGTTTCGACAGCGGAGCCGTAAAGCTCGCCGAATACGCCGTTCCAATACCACTGGACCAGCTTCGCCCGGTTGGCTTCATGCTCCCACGCATCGCCAATGTCGGCGAGGATCGCCGCCAGTGGCACAATCTGCGACTGATAGGGCAGATCGAAAATGCGGTAGATATGGAGCATGTGCAGGAACTTGGCGGCTTGTATGAAGCCGCGTTCCACCTGCGCCTCATATTTCTTGTAGGCTTCCAGCGGCAGGTCGAGCAGGGCTTGCCGGTTGCCCGACACGGCAGGCAATTCCTTGCCTTCCTTGCCCGCCTGTTCGGCGGCACGCCGCCGGTCGCGGGTGAAAAAGAGCGAAATGGCCTGCAAGAAATCGGTATTGCCGACACCGGCTAGAATGCCGGCATCGGAATCCGCGGGGCGCAGGGTATCGGCAAGTCGCGGGTGGCGGCCCTTGACGCCTTCATCGCCATACCAGTCCTTGCGCAACTCGTGGCCCGAGGCCGCATACATCGCCGTGACCAGCTCGAAGGCATCGAGCGGCTTGCCGCCCGTATTCACCTTCTCGAACACCACGCAGACGGCTTCCTTGGAGGTCGAGCGGTCGAGCGCGATCACCGGCACGCGATACATCTTAAAGTTTTCCAGCACCTCTTTCTTGAAGGTGCGGAACTGCTCGCGCGCCGCCTTGTGCTCGTCACCCGACCAGTGGTCGTTGAATCCGTCCTGCCATGCGTCCCAATCGAATACCTGGCTGACGGGGAACATCAGCGCGGCGTATTCCCTTTCCGGCGTGGAGAGGTCGAGAGCGACTTCGCGTCCGAAATCTGTGCGCTCCACGCGATCTTCCGGCACGCCTATCACAGCTTCCTCGCGGTCCACCGTCTCATCAATCGCCTTGGCAATGTCGAGATAGAACCAGCGTTTCACGCGCTTCTTCTTCGGTGTGACGGTTTCCACGACCTTGCCGCGCAACGTCACCTGATAGAGCGAAGTCATGCGCTGCTGACCATCGAGCAGAAGGGATTGCGGCGCTATCTTTCGGGCTTCCGCTGGCGCGCCTTCGACAGGGCGGGGCTTGAAATTGACCGGCCCGCCGGTGTCGAGCGACATGAGCGCACCGACGGGGAAGGCGCGCGAAATCGAGGCGATCAGGCTCTTGATCCGATCTTCGTCCCAGACCCAGCTTCGCTGAAAATCCGGCAACTGGATGATACCCCGATGGCACTCATCGAGCAGCCGGTGAAGGTCGATAGGATTAGTCTGGAAGGACGCCCCTGCCATGCTCTGTATTTCCCTATTTGCTCTATCGTTCTACGAATCTGTACTGCGTTCGATAGCTGTTTCCAGCACATCGAGAAAGCGAGGCTCGTAGTTCTCATCTACATGTCGCTGGTTCCAAAGGCCGGAGCGGCGGACCTTATCCCTGCCCGAACGGAAGCCCAGCCATGACGGTGAGGGTGGATCAATCATCGGCTCGTGCAGGCCGCTTGTGAGCGCAATCGCATTCCGCTCGATGTAACCACGTAGGGAGGCAGGCCCCGGCTCATCGTCCACGGGAAGCCACAAAAAGGGAAGTCTACCCAAATACTCAGATACGGCGGCTTCAATTGGTGCCTCAGCGGCTGCCAACTCGGCCCTTTGCATGGTCAGCATTTCCGCAGCCTTCCCAATATCGCCTTTCACCCCCCAAGACGGACACTCCGGGCAGTCACCACGAGCGATTAGAGCTTCGCCAACAAGCAATCTGAAGATTGACCCCCGATGGTTTCCGCCGAGGCTGGACGACCTGCCAGCGTGCTGGCGCAGACGTTGATGTAGGGTTGAGCGCGCGCCAGCACCCAAAGCATGCGTGCCTACACGGACGAGCCTCGGGCCGTGACCGCTGCCTGTACGGGTTTCGCCCGGCTCAAAGAAGAAATAAACACCCCTTCGCGGCCAAGTTCTCGAAGGGGGAAGTTGAGCCAGAAACCTTTTGCCACCCGTCAGAACTTCCAGCCGGTCCAAGATCCGATACAGGCGGTTAAGATCATCTGTCCTGCTCATGATCGCGAGGTCAGCCATGCCAATTGTTCTCCAATACGCAGGTTCGCCATTGGCACGTCCACTTCGTAACCGTCGTCGTGCAATGCGGGGACCAGAAACTCGCGATAGCGTTGTCCAGCAAATATCACGACCCGTCGCCGTCCGATCAGATGTGGGCCTAATTGTCGGAGAGTGTTTTCTGCCCATGCGCGGCGCTCAATCACGTCAGCGGTATTGAGCGTTTTTTCATAAGGGGCAATTTCTGTATCCGGCGCGATCACGCCGTGGAGTGCGGACAGTATAAGCCAGTCAGCCTTTTGGCTTTCGACCACCTTCCGCACTTTGAGGAACCATTCCGAACGATAAAGCAGTTGTGCAGGAGCTGGTCGGGTGAGCTTTTGACTCACACATGAAACGAGAACAAGGGCGTCGGTTAGGTCGAGTGACACCTTCCCTTGACTGTCCCGTGCAGCAGCCGACGACGGCGCAGGAGACTGCTTCAACACATTGTAGGCATGCTGGTAACGAATCCCCAGTCGCCTTGCAATCTCGGCAACCTTCAACCCTTCGCGCGCCAACGCGCGGATGTTCTCGGAAACGCTCACGTCAGACATTCCAATTTCGCGCGGACGCGGGGAACAGATGCAAGCGCAGTAGCAAAAGCGTGCGCCCTAGCCATCAGTTCGGCGTCAGGGTCGATGACTGTAAACCAGCGCTGGCGCTGCACATAAGACGACGAGCCAGCGGCGCGTGGCACCGACACGTTGGTTCGCAGTGTGGCGATGTTATCGGTGCCCGTTTCGATAGAGAGCCGTTCATGCAACTGCTTCAAAAGGGCATCGTGCGTCATGCTCCGGCCCGGAAATGTGATGAAGACGATGGCGCGTCCGGGCCTGCGCAACAGCCGGACCTCCGAGAAGGTCGCGTGTTTCTCGGTTTCTCCGCCTATGCCGTTGTCGGGATCGAGGAACAGAATGTCGGCAGCATCAAGCGCGCTCCGCTTGCGTACTCCCCACGCATGTCGTTCGACTCGGGATGGCACAGGCTCGCGATGAAACAGTGCACCTTCCGGCCAGATCATCGCCTGTTCGAGGGCGGCCACGCTGCGTTCCGGCAAGGTTGCAAGACCTGTGTGCAGTTCCTCATCAAGCGTGCGCCACGCCGCTTCGTCTCGCCATTCAAGATGCCGACCATCTGACCGACCATCGTGACTCGGGGCGTAATACCATGCGATGCCTAGTGTTCTATCCTTGCCTGCAAGGGCGCGGAGGAAGGCAAATTTGATTACATCACTCACATCCCCAGCATATTGATCCCGCATTCAGTATTCGCCCTTTCCAACGCAATAATGGCAAGATCGCACAAGCCACCACGGCAGCACAACGCCCTGATGCTCACCGTTTTTGCGCGGCGTTGCCGCGCGATGGCGGGCGGCGCTGCGATATGTGGGGTCTCCGCGCCGCCCGCCATCGGTCACGCCCGATCCTGCTGCGACTGCACTCTGTCGTTCGGGCCTGCCGAACGCTCCATCTCGAACGCCATCTTTCCTAGCTTTGTCCAGACGCCGCGCGCGTGTTCGCCGTCCTCGCTCTTGAGCTTTTCGGCGATCCAGATCATCGCGCCGTAGATCATGGCGCGGTCATTGCCGGTCAGGTCCACTATCCCGGCCTTGACGACGAGACCGCCTAGTTCGATCAAATACCGCGTGCGTCTGCGGCGCTCGACCTGCCATGTCCGCATGTCATGCCGCGCCCGCGCCGCCTGATGCCGGTTGCGCGCCGCCCGATTGCGTTGCAGCGCCGCCAGCGTCGCGATCAGACGCCGATGCAGTTCGCCGCGACCTGCCACGAAAGAACGCTGCCCCGCGTTTCGCCCATGCCTCCCTCTTTCCGGCATCCTTGGTTTCGGCCAGCGCGACGAGCGCACCGGCCAAT
The DNA here is from genome assembly GCF_029840625.1 of Agrobacterium sp. GD03872. NCBI lineage: Bacteria > Pseudomonadati > Pseudomonadota > Alphaproteobacteria > Hyphomicrobiales > Rhizobiaceae > Agrobacterium > Agrobacterium sp. GD03872. The sequence goes on along the minus strand of NZ_JAOCCY010000001.1, from coordinate 153,460 downwards.
TCGTCGGCGGTGAGGCCATCGGCCCCAGTGGCGATGACCAGTTCGCCAAACTGCTGCACCTTCCGTATCTTGAGTTCCCGCGCCTTGTCCTCAAGCGCCTTGAGTTCCGCGTCATAGTCTCTCGGTTTCCGCATCGTCGTGTCCTTTCCCGGTCGCAAGTCGTTGATGCAGCAAGGATAGTTGCGCAGACAGCGGAACGCAGTATTGTTGCTGGGACGGTCTGGCACGGCCCGGTCCATCCCGAGATTTTTTCGAGGGAGGGCGCGCTTATACGTCGTTCCGACGTGCGCTTGGCCGTGCCATTTCTTGATTGCGATGGCGATCTATCATCTTCACGTCAAGGTCATCGGCCGCAAGGCCGGAAGCAGTGCGGTGGCTTCCGCTGCCTACCGTTCGGCTTCGCGGATGCGCGACGAGCGGCTGGACCGCGTGCAGGATTTTTCCAACAAGCGCGGTGTCGTTCATTCCGAGGTGCTGTTGCCGGAGAACGCGCCAGAGGCATGGAGCGACCGCGAACGGCTCTGGAATGATGTCGAGGCGTTCGAGGTGCGCAAGGATGCGCAGCTTGCCCGCGAGGTGGAGTTCGCCATTCCGCGTGAGATGACGCAGGCGCAAGGTATCGATCTCGCCCGCGACTTCGCCCAGTCGGAGTTTGTCGATCAGGGCATGATCGCCGACCTCAATGTGCATTGGGACATCGGCGAGGACGGGATGCCGAAGCCCCACGCGCATGTCATGCTCAACATGCGGTCGGTGAACGAGGACGGGTTCGGTCCTAAGGTTCGGGACTGGAACCGCACGGAGATGGTGGAGCGGTGGCGGGAACGATGGGCCGAGCTTGCCAACGAGCGACTGGCTGAACTCGACATCGACGCCCGGGTCGACCATCGCAGCCTTGAGGCGCAGGGCATTGGGCTTGAGCCGCAAAGCCAGATCGGCGCGCCTGCACAGCGCATCGAAGGCGAAGGCATTGAAGCCGCAGACCGGGCGGAAATGCATCGGGAGATCGCGCGCAACAATGGCGAACGTATCATTGCCGATCCTTCCATTGCGCTGGACGCGATCACGCACCAGCAATCGACTTTCACGCGGCGAGACATGGCGATGTTCGCGCACCGGCACAGCGACGGCATCGAGCAGTTCAACGAGGTGATGGGCGCGATGCGCGGTTCGCCCGAGTTGGTCGAACTCGGGCAAGACGGACGCGGCGAGGACCGCTTCACCACGCGCGATATGATCGAGGCCGAACAGCGCCTGCACCGCGCCGCAGAGATGATGGCGGAACGGGAACGCCATGAGGTGAACGACAGAGACAGGATTGAGGCGCTTGTGCGCGCCGAACAGCGCGGCCTTGTCCTTTCCGGCGAGCAGGCCCGGGCGCTTGCGCATGTCACGGACGGGCGCGATCTTGGCATTGTCGTCGGTTATGCCGGAACGGGAAAGAGCGCCATGCTCGGCGTGGCGCGCGAGGCTTGGGAGGCGTCAGGCTTTGAGGTCCGGGGCGTTGCCCTGTCCGGCATCGCGGCGGAAAATCTCGAAAGTGGATCGGGCATTGCGTCCCGCACCATCGCCAGCATGGAACATGGCTGGAAGAACGGGCGCGACATGCTCACCAGCCGGGACGTGCTTGTCATCGACGAGGCGGGCATGGTCGGCACGCGGCAGTTGGAGCGGGTTCTGTCCCATGCCGCCGACGCAGGCGCGAAGGTCGTGCTGGTCGGCGATCCGCAGCAGTTGCAATCCATCGAAGCCGGTGCCGCTTTCCGGTCCATCCACGAGCGTCACGGTGGCGTCGAAATCCATGAGGTCCGCCGCCAGCGTGAGGACTGGCAGCGTGACGCCACCCGCGATCTGGCGACCGGCAGGACGGGCCATGCGATCCATGCCTATGACGCGCACGACATGGTGCATGAGGCACAAACGCGCGAACAGGCCCGTGACGATCTGATCGGCCGCTGGGACCGCGACCGGCAGGCGGCACCGGACGCGAGCCGCATCATCCTCACCCACACCAATGCCGAGGTGCGAGAGTTGAACGAAGCCGCCCGCGACCGGATGCGGGAAGCTGGCGATCTGGGCGAGGACGTGCGCGTCAGGGTAGAGCGCGGCGACCGCAGCTTCGCCGCCGGGGATCGCGTCATGTTCCTGCAAAACGAACGCGGGCTTGGCGTGAAGAATGGAACGCTCGGGACCATCGAGGAAGTCAGCCAGCAATCCATGTCGGTTCGCACCGATGACGGGCACGGCATCTCGTTTGACCTGAAAGACTACGACCGCATCGACCACGGCTATGCGGCGACCATCCACAAGGCGCAGGGCATGACAGTGGAGCGGACGCATGTGCTGGCAACACCCGGCATGGACGCCCACGGCAGCTATGTCGCCCTGTCGCGTCACCGCGACGGCATGGACCTGCATTATGGCCGCGACGACTTCACCAGTCAGGACAGGCTGGTGAACACCCTGTCGTGCGACGGGGCAAAGGATATGGCGACGGATTACGACCCGGCGCAGGACTATGCCGAGCGGCGCGGCATCACCTTCCGCGCCCGTGATGTTGCCGTTGAACAGATACACGTCCCAGACAGAGTTCTCGACCGGATCAACGACATCATCTTGAGCGTCCGCGAACCTCGGGACGGCGCAGACGAGACGGAAAGGGAGGTGGCCGGCAGGGGGATAAGACAGGAGATCGAAGCGGCGGCGAAGGAAGCCGGAATAGACTCGGAGGATGCCTTGCGCCATGCCCGCAGAATGGCGCTCATTCGTCATGCCCATGCCGTCGGCCAGGTCTTCAACGCCGAGGATACCGGGGGCAAGGCAAGCCCGGCGCAATGGGAAGAACTGGTCGATTCCCGCAGGGCATTCGATCAGGTGCGCCCCTATGGCTGGCAGGACGCGGAAGCGGCCTATGCCAAGGATGAGAGCCTTGCCCATGAGGCGGGATCGGGCAAGGTCAATCGCGCCATCCGCGCCCTCCAACTCGAAACCGAGATTCGGACCAGCCCGGAGCGCCGCGCCGACCGTTTCGTGGAACGGTTCCGGGAACTCAAACAGACCGGCGACCGGCAATATGCGGCGGGCAACTATTCCGGCTACAGGTCAGCGCGCGCGGAGATGGGCAACATGGCGATGAGTCTGGAACGCGATCCGCAGATGGAATCCCTGCTCGAAGGCCGCAAGAAGCAACTCGGCATCAGCATGGATTTCGACTCAGGGATGAGGCTCGGGCGGCAACTTGCCCTCAGTCACGGTCTCGGCAGGGGACGGGGCATCGGATTGTAGAGTGCGCCAAGAATAGTGCCACTCGACACCGAGGGCGCGATTGCCAGTTTTGTCCCCTTCGCGCGCAGCGCCAACGTATTTCAGCGCGAGGTCGCAGGCTTCTCTTTTTCCCGATACCGCGCAGCGCGCTTACCATTCATATCAAGGTAACGAATCTCGAAGGCACGCGATTCATGCACGACCTGACGCCAACTGCCGCATCCATATTTTGCAGGTAGCTGTTCTGGGAACCGCTCGGCAATCCACTTGCCCGCCTCCGTGATAGATGCCCACCCATCGACAGCCAATTCCTTAGCAGCTTCCCGCAAGGCGCGTACGATGCCTGCGGCAGACCAATCCACCTTGCCGTCCGGGGCAATGCCATTGATGACCAAATCCCGAAACTCATTCGAACGGACAAAAGCATCGGCCAGACGCCGACTTTGTTCCATATGTTCTGCCCACCCGCGAAGCTGTTCAAAGTGTTGGTCGATGCGGCTGTAGGCAGCGAGCAACGCCCCGTGAGCGCCACGGCATCCCTCCAAGCTCCAGAGGTCGTGCTCTTCGATGAAGTGGTGAACCAAGCTGTTCCGCAGCAGCACCAATTCTCTAAGTTCAGTTTCTGTCCGGGCGAAATCTATGTCGGATAGGCCCAACTGCATCCGAAAATTGAACGAAACCGTATCCTCAGATGAATTGATCGTGTCCTTGGGTGCGGTCTGATCGCCGTTGACGACAACATACGATCCGAGGAGATCGCCGATCAGTGTGCCGAGTGTCTTGCGCGCGGTCTCCGTTACGCGCGCCGCTCGGATCGCCTCCAGCGCGTGAGGCGGTCCCGAGATTTCGTGATGTGCCACGATTGCCTTGATAAGGCGTTCGTACTGTTGCAGTCGCAGTAGGCATCGACCCAGCAATCTCTGTATTTCACGCTGAATCGTTTGCAGCGCATCGTCCGATAATGTTGTCATCGCGCCGCTCGCCCTCTGCTTTACGCGCCTCACCCATCCATATACAGCGCCAGTATCTGCTGGGCGCAAAGCTGCAAAGACCGCGTAGGTGCGAACTCGGCATCAGTCTCGAATCAGGCCGCAGTCTTGGCCGCAGACTCTCCGTCACACGCGGCATTGACCTTGGCAGAGGCCGAGGTTTCAGCCTGTATGGTTTTCCTTTTTACCGCCGTTTCTACGCTACAGCACTACGAACGGTAAATATCTGTTGCGCAATGACAATTCGTTGCTCTGTCTGGTCTCTGCAATCGTCAAAAACAGCCAGCAGGAGGCAGCGCAATCATGCGTCAACCAGACCGTATCATCCGCTTTAACACCGTCCGCGCTCGCACGGGTCTGTCGCGGTCCACCATCTATCGCAAGATCGCCGAAGGCACGTTCCCGGCCCAACTGAAGATCAGCACCAACGGCGCTGGATGGCGAGAATCCGACATCAACCGCTGGATTGCCGATCCCGCCGGGTGGCGGCAACGCTCGCGTAACGAGTTCGACTTCCTCGATGACTATTGACCGCAGGGACGACGACAAGCCGAAGACAACCCGGCACGCCAAACGACCGCCCACGGCGTCGGAGCAGCTTGAGGAATTGCTGGGCTATCCGTGGCCATTCCCCGGCAGGCCGCCCAAGCACGACCTCAGCACATGGACCGTCACCGACGACTGGCCCGATCCCGTTCCGGTCACGGAAGCTGAAATCGAGGTGTTCGAGCGATGGTTCGGCGACCTGTTCGATGAATTATTTGGCTCCGGCTCCTGAGCCATTTCCCCATTGCAATATGAGTTATAGAGTGGTACACATGCCCAATATCGGAGTAAACCTGTGATCGTAGGCTTTCGGGACGGCTGGCTTCGGGCTTTCTTTGTGGATGATGTTCGTTCCCGCAACATCCCATCCGATCTTGAAGCCCGCTTGTTCCGCAAGCTCCAGATGATTGACGATGCCGTGACCGATCAGGACTTGCGCGTGCCGCCCAGCAATCACTTCGAGAAGCTGCGCGGCAATCTCGCAGGTTTCCATTCGATCCGCGTCAACCAGCAATGGCGGTTGATCTTCCGCTGGGATGGTGAACGCGGCGAGGCGGACGGGATTTATCTGGACGATCACAGCTACCGATGAAAGCGAGGCAACCATGCTGACCACCAAGCGTAAGCCGGCGACTGTCGGCGAGATACTGACCGAAGAATTCATGCTGCCGATGGGGCTGACACAGGGCGCGCTCGCCGAGGCGATGGGCGTCCAGCGCAAGCACGTCAACGAACTATGCGGCAACCGCAGGAACGTGACGGCGGCGACGGCGCTGATCCTCGCCCGTGTGTTCGGCACCAGCCCGGACTTCTGGCTCAACGTGCAGCGACGCAGCGATCTTTGGGAGGTGATGAACACGCCCAAGGAGCGCGAGCGGGTTGAGCGCGCGCGCCCGTTACAGAACGCCGCCTGAGCGCGGCCAACGGTCCACCAGTTTGGGCCGAGTCAAGGTTTGAGAAGGAGACATTGCCATGACCGTGCCGCTGCGCGCTGCCCTTTACCTGCGTGTCTCGACGGCGCGGCAGGCCGAGCATGACGTTTCCATTCCCGATCAGAAGCGGCAGGGCGAAGCCTATTGCGAGTCCCGCAACCTGCAACTGGTCGAAACCTTCATCGAACCCGGCGCATCGGCGACCAACGACCGCCGCCCCGAGTTCCAGCGCATGATCGAGGCGGGAACGTCCAAGCCCGCACCCTTTGATGTGGTCGTGGTCCATTCGTTCAGCCGGTTCTTCCGCGATCACTTCGAGCTTGAGTTTTACGTCCGCCGGCTTGCCAAGAACGGCGTCAGGCTGGTTTCGATCACGCAGGAAATGGGGGATGACCCCATGCACGTCATGATGCGGCAGATCATGGCGCTGTTCGATGAATACCAGTCCAAGGAAAACGCCAAGCACGTCATGCGGGCCCTGAAGGAGAACGCCCGGCAAGGCTTCTGGAACGGCTCGCTTCCTCCTATCGGCTATCGCACCGTCGCCGCCGAGCAGCGCGGAGCCAAGACCAAGAAGAAGCTGGAAATCGACCCGCTCCACGCCGACACGGTGCGGCTGATCTATCGTCTTGCGCTGGAAGGCGACGGCACCACCGGCCAGATGGGCGTCAAGAATATCGTTTCCTACCTCAACAGCCGCCGCATCTTCACCCGCGACGGCGGGCGCTGGGGCATCGGTCAGGTCCACCGCATCCTGACCCGCCGCACCTATATGGGCGAGCATGAGTTCAACAAGCGGTCCAAGACCAAGGAATTGAAGCCGGTCAGCGAGATCGTGACTGTTCCGGTCCCGCCCATCATCGACAAAGATACGTTCGAGGCGGTTCAGAAGCTGCTCAAGGCCCGTAATCCCAAGGTCATGCCCGCCCGCGTCATCAGCGGCCCGACCATGCTCACCGGCCTGATCCATTGCGCCAAGTGCGGCGGGGCCATGACCATCCGCACCGGCAAGGGCGGGCGCTATCGCTATTATGCCTGCTCCATGAAGGCACGGCAGGGTCCGACCGCCTGCGAAGGCATGGCCGTGCCGATGGAAAAGCTGGACGATCTTGTCGTCAATCACCTTGAGAAACAGCTTCTCCAGCCCGAGCGGCTGGAAACTGTTCTTGCCGCCGCACTCGACCGGAGGGAAGAACATGCCGAGCGCCGCCGCGAGCATATCGCCGAGTTGAACAAGCGATCAGCCGAATCGGAATTGCGCCTCAAACGGCTCTATGACGCCATCGAGGCGGGCATCGCCGATCTGGACGACCCGGCGCTGAAAGATCGTATCGACGGCCTCAAGGTCATCCGCGATCAGGCCAAAGCTGATGCCGAGCGTGCGCAGGCCATGCTCCAGAACACAGGACAGAAGGCCGTGACTCCGCAGATGCTGCGCAAGTTCGCCGCAACCGCCCGTGAACGTATCCGGCTGGAAAGCGGCGGCTATCGCCGCGACCACCTGCGTGCGCTCGCGCAGCGCGTCGAGGTTGCCGAGGGCGAGGTTCGCATCATGGGATCGAAGTCCCGGCTGCTACAGACGCTTGTGGCGGGAAGTGGCGTAAATTCAGTGCCCACTCAGGGACTGAAGTGGCGGAGAGGGTGGGATTCGAACCCACGATACCCTTGCAGGTATGCCGCATTTCGAGTGCGGTGCATTCGACCACTCTGCCACCTCTCCGCATGCGCGAACGCTTGCGTTGCGCAGGTTGTCTCTTAGCGGCGACAGAGCAGCGTATAGCTCCGGACGATACACGGGGCAGCCAACTAAGTGAGCCCCTCGCGTGCCTATCAAACAAATGCCTTCTCTCTGAGAAGCTCAGAGAGGTTGGTGTGCGAAATGTCTCTACCCCTCCGCAAGTTTACCGTTAGATATTGCTCAATTATTGAGCCTTCGATGATTGGCGCCTCTAACAATTCGCTTTCGAAACGGGCGAAGGGGTAAAGTGCATCGGTCATCGCATCCAAAGTGGCTAGCTCCTTAAAAAGCTCGACCAGGTGCTCCTTTTGACGATGCTCAGCGTAGATCGCACAGAGCGACGCGTATCGCTGAGTGCAGGTCACGTAACGTGTGACGAACTCAAAGTTTGCTTTGCCGGACATTATCCCAGCATCCAACACGTCTTCGAGAATTTCCTCATTAAGTGAATGGTCGGCAAAAGCGAAGTTCTCTTGGAGTAGTTGAGCGTAAAAACTGTCGAGCCTCTGAGATATCAGAGACGCGTTTCTGGCCAGTCTTAGTCGCGCCTTGTGTGATTGTCGCTCGGACAATTGAAGAAATTGAGCCCGCTGATCGTTAATTTGTTTCCATACGAAAACAGCTGCAATCGACGCAGGTATGATCGCTGCTATACCAGTGAGCAGCGTTTGCCATTCCTTCACCAAATCTACAAAAGATTGCCATCTGGTTGTGGGCGGCTGGCATCCAAGAAAATCTCTGAGCCATTCAAGCTGCGAACACGATTGACGGATTGACTCAGATACAACTTCTAATAACGTCATGTCACTTTCACCAAGGAATTGACGCACGTGGCTGACCCTGAATACTCCATACCTTTTAAAATCCGTTTCGCGGGCAAGGACGCCGACGACCACCGCGTCGAAGCTTATGAAGGTGGCCGATCAATCCTCGGAATGACACGTGCAATTCAAATTGTTACACAGTCTTATCTAAATCAAGTTGCGGTATCCAGAGCGACCGCATTGCATGACGGAGAGATATACCTTGCAGGCGTTAAGCCGGGCAGTCTCTTATTTGACTTCGATCTCAATATTCTGAAACGATCAGTTGGGGTTCCAAAGGATCGAGATACCTTCTTTGATTTCTTGTCGACGATACTCTCGCGCGCATCCGGACAGAAATACACCCCCAAGTCGGTCTACGTCCAGCGACTCGATGCGGATAAGGAAGATGATCTATTAGATTTGACAGTGGAGGCAGTAGAAGACCCTCTTAAAGAAGGGCACCGAGCGATTGGAAATTCCATTGGCCAGATATCAATCGATCGACCGCGAAATGGAACCATCATGGTTTTTGATCCGGAGACGAAGCTCTACCTGCAGAGCAGTATTGTCGATGAAGACTGGGGTCATCTTAGCGGACATGTCACAAGGTTTAATGCGATTACCGGTAACGGCCGTGCTTATATAACATCGCTTCAGAAAATCATACCATTTCGTTTGGATGAGGGCTTTCCTGCAGGAAAGCGCGGCCACATCACGTGGTCTCTGCATGGCAGCAACATAAATACTGCTAAAAATCTAACATTTGATGCCAAGCGAATCTCATCCCAAAGTGGCGCTGTCAAGCGGCTCGCGATATTGGATTGTGATCAATGATTAGCGGGTAGAAGTTCGACGCCCTGCCTGATGATCATTCAAATTGCAGGCGCAGGTAAGCCTCCTCCCCCCGGCAGGTCACTGCTCAATTCACTCCCACAATCCCGCCATAACCGCTCGGCCTGAAGCTGTGCATGAAGTGCTGAAACAGAACGTCCGTTTTCTCGTCCAGGTCGCCTTCATCGTATTTCGCTGCCGGTAGGCCGGTCCTGTCATCATAGAGCAGATCGTATATCTGCTGACGCAAGTCATCACGGGTGCTCTGCTTTTCGAAGAGGTCCTGCACCTCCTCCATGCGCCGCTGGATGGCTTTCAACACTTCGACAGAGACAGCCTTGATCTGCCGGATCTCTTCCTTGGTAAGGTCCTCTCGCATCAGCAGGTCAAAGACCGGCTTCTGCTCTTGCGTAAGGCCCAGCGCCACATGGCTCAGCGCTTCTCCCTCCAGTTCGGCGCCCATCCTCATCAGTGCTTCGAAGGTAGCCTCGATCGTGTTCTTGTCCTTCTCGTGATTGTAACCAGCTATAATTTGGTCGAATCGTTCTTGAAAATTCTGAAGCGTGGGATTGGCCGCCAGCATTTTTGCAAGGCGCTCCTCAAGAACAGTGCGGAGATCCTGCACATCGCTGGCTTTGCGTTCGCTCTTGGCAAATTCCCTGCGCAGCAGCTCGAAATTCACCTTGGAGATATCGAAAATCTTATCGTCAGCGCTGTCCGGACGGATATCAATGGCCTCGCCAACGATGGCGTTCAGCTTTTGGATGATGGCGGACGTATCAGCAGCCAGCTTGTCTTCCTGCAGCGAGGCATAGATGTAGTTGATGGCCTGAAAGTCCGGCTTGTGTCGCTGAACTTCCGGAAAAGTCAGGCATGATTTGTATTTTCGGAAGACGGCGCGTGCGGCGATCTCGAACCGTTTGCGGGTCTCATCGTTCTCGTTGATCAGCTCTTTGGCGTCTTTCAGCGCCTTGAGTTTATGGAAACCGGTTGCTTCGTGCAGTCGATCGAGTTCGAAGCCATCGGCATGCAACCCCTGACGGACGATATGGATCGCTTCCGCGAGTTCTCCGAGCAACGCCTCCTGAGGGTTGAGCGGATCAACGACAGGTTCATCGCCTCCCTCACCAAGCGGACCCTTGCCACCCGTGTGTCCGGCAAACGTCGCCAGCGCCTTCCGAAGGTTCTTTAGGATTCCACAATAGTCGACGATCAGACCATTGTTTTTGCCCTCCTTCACGCGGTTGGCTCTAGCGATGGCCTGCATCAAGGTGTGCGCCTGCAACGGCTTATCTAGGTAGAGTGTTGAAAGGGACGGCACGTCGAAACCGGTGAGCCACATGGCGCAAACGATCACGATGCGGAGCGGATGATCTTCCCGCTTGAACGCGGTTTCCAAATCAAGGCGTTTCTCGATCTCGCGCCCACCCACAACCTCTTTAACGGTGAAACCATCTTTCATCCGCTTGCGATGTGGGATGATATCGAGGCCCCAGTTCTTGAATTTCTTGATCTCGTTCTGCTCGTCACTGACAACAACGGCCATCTCCGTCTGCCGCATCCAGGCGATCTGCTGGCTGCGGATCACGCGCTCCTGATCGTCAGTAAGATTGGCCAGATCCTTTTCCAGCTCTTTGAGCCGTGACTGCCAGGCGTCGGAGATGAAGTCATACATCCGCACGGCAGTGATCTTGTCGATGGCAACGAACATTGCCTTGCCACTCTCCCAATTTGAGGAAAAGTGCCAGGCGAAATCGCGGGCAATATGGCGAAGCCGGGGTTCGGCAGTCACTACATGATATTCGCGCTTCAGATCGTCTGAAAGCTTAGCGGCGACATCCGGGTCATCAATTTCTGCATCGGCAATGGCTGCGGCAAGCTTCTCATTGAGGTTCCCGCCTGTCAGTTGCAGCTTATCACCGCGCGCATCGTAATAGAGCGGCAGCGTTGCGCCGTCCTCGATAGCATCCTGAAAGTCATAGGTCGAAAGGTAAGCGCCAAACACCTGTTTGGTAATCTGATCGTTGGAGAACAACGGCGTGCCGGTGAAACCAATGAAGGCGGCATTTGGAAGCGCTTTGCGCATGTTCAGCGCCAGCGTTCCATATTGCGATCGGTGCGCTTCGTCTGTCATCACAATGATGTTGTCACGGTCGGAATAGACGCCAGCGTCGGCCTGATCATCTGTGAACTTCTGGATCATGCCGAAGATCACCTTTTTCTGCTGGCCCAGCAGATCCCGCAATTCTTGCGCCGATCCAGCCCTGCAGGGGTCCTTGTCATTATTGGCAAAACCCACGCTAGCAAACGTCTTATAGATCTGGTTGTCCAGGTCGGTCCGGTCTGTCAGCACAAGAAACGTGTAATCACCACCCAGCTTTCGATGCACTTTCTGCGTGAACAGCGCCATCGAGAAGGACTTACCCGACCCCTGCGTATGCCAGAAGACGCCCAGTTTGCCCTTCAGAGCGTGTCGGTTCGCAACCGCCTCGACCGCACGATTGACGCCAAGGAACTGGTGGTTCTTCGCCAGAATCTTCACTGGTCCGTTCGCGGTATCGGCAAACAGTATGAAGTTCTCGAACAGGTCCATGAACCGCCGCTTGTCGCAGGCCACACGCAGCAGTGCTTCCATCGGCAGCATCTGGTCGCGTTGCTCGGCCTCGTCCAGTTTCAGCCAGTCCGAGAAGTGGTCGTAATCCGCGCTGATCGAGCCAAGCTTGGCCAGATCGCCATTGCCGAGAATGACGAAGGCGTTGAAGTGAAACAGATGCGGGATCGCGTCTTTATAGTCAGACAGGTTTTCGGCGTAAGCGCGTTTCAGGTCTTTGTCCGGGCGTTTTAGCTCGCAAAACATCAGCGGCAGGCCGTTAACGAAGCCCACAATGTCGGCGCGGCGTCGGTGAGAATAACCCTGCACCCACAACTCGCGCACGGCAAGAAAGTCGTTGTTTTCGGCATTGTCGAAATCAAACACCCGCAGGCGTTCTGTGCGCTGCTCGCCGTTTTGGCGAAATTTGACCCGCACCCCATCACGGACCAGGGCGTATTTCTCCTGATTGATATGCAGCAGCGATTGCGAGCTGAACACATCAGTAATCTCGCGCAGTGCCTGCACATAAGCGTCTTCGGGCAAGCCGGGGTTCATGCGAAGCAGCGCCTCGGAGAGATAACGCGTCAGCACCACATCCTTGTCGGACTTGCGCCCCAACGTGCCCTCAGGCCCGAAAACCTCCTTGTTCCAGGCCATAACAACCCGCCAGCCATGCTTGGCTTCGAGGTAGTCGGCCATGGTTTGTTGAACAAGACGGTCTTCGGTAAAATTATTCATAGGCAATCACTACACTTTAGACGGGAATACGTCCATCCATGAGGCGAGGGAGAAGAAGGTTGCTGGCGCGGGTGAGTTGGGCGTTTTGGTCGAGTAGCTGCTGGCGTTGAGAGAACACTGGCTGGCAAAGCTCGTGGAACTTCGCCATCACAGCATCGGTCGGCTTAATGACAAGGGCGCGTTCAAAATCGTCCGCCCGCACCGCGGGATAGCCTACACCGGTTGCGTGGTTTTCCAGATGCTTCACAAAGTCATCGGTCGTGACTGCGAGATATAGGAAATAGGGCGACACTGCTTCTGCATGAAGCACTGTGAAGCCCGTCGAAAAAACGTCCTCTGGCCGAGGTGCAGTTACAAGCGCATAGGCGCGCAGATTGGGGCGGACATTTGACCAGATGGTATCGCCTTCTTCAGCAATCCGCCTTGCCCTGCCCGGCGCTTCTTCCGCGGCCATTTCCGTCGCCTGATCAACGCGACCCGTCGAAACTGAGCCAATGTCGATATAGCGAAGTCGGGGCGGCAGCTTTCCCGCCTTGTGGCTTTTCTTGTTTGTTGAGCAAACGTCGCCCAGCTTTGGTCTGCTCCACCCCTCAGGCAGGCCATCGGCGACCTTTGCCGTCTCATGGCCGGGGAAGCGGAAGTGAACGAACCATTCGCGATAGAGCAGCCGCGCCGCCTCTTCCAGCAACGCGATTCGCCTTCGGTTATTCTCGATCAGGTTATCATAGGCCGAAAGCATGGAGGCAATGCGTTGTTGGGTGGGTAGGTTGGGATGCTCGACCACAATGTTCTGAAGGTCCGACCCTCTTATGCCCTTAACATTCACTCCGCTTACAATCGCACGAATTCGACCGCGGCCACTAGGTGACTTGAACCAGTAAAAGAGAAATCGAGGGTCCAGAACGTCCCGCTTGACGCGAACTCTGATGATGGAACTCTCAAAAGTAGTATCTTCGTCTAGGTTTGTTACCAGGCTGCATTTTCCAGCGCCTGCTTCAACAAGGGATCGGCGACCAAAAAGTAAGTCTCCACTGCGAAGTCCAGACTTTGACAGCTCGTCATCGGACATCTGCAGTCGCGCCATCTCTTGCCGGTCAATAAAATCGTAACGAAAGAGCTCTCCCATATTGACGATCTTGGAGCCGACGCCGTGATGCTCTTTTGACTTGTAGACACCATTTCTCGATGGTTCGGAGTAAGCATCGCCAAATCGAATGGACTGCCACTTCATACCAGCAACTCTTCAAAATTCTTCGCAATTACCTCGGCCAGTTCCGCCGCCTCGGTGTTCAACCCGTCCAATTCCAGATGGATTTCGCGCAGCGCCTCTTCGAAATCAAAATCGTCATCCTCGATCTCGGGCGCGACACCGACATAGCGCCCCGGCGTCAGGCTGTAATCGTGCGCGGCCAGTTCAGCGTGATGCACCAGCTTGACCAGCCCCTGCACATCGCAAAGCACGCCTTGCGGAAAGCGCGACAATAGCCAGTGGGCTTGGGCCTCAAAGTAGCGGAAGCGTTTAAGGCTGCCCGTCACAGTCAGTTGCACCGATGGATCGCCAGTCAAGGTAATGCGTGCCTCGGCAATTGCTGCCATCAGTTTCTTTCCGTCGGAGGCAAGTTTTCGAACCTCAGCTGTCACCCGCTTGGCCGCTGCGTCGCTAGTCTGCTCTGCAATCTGCCGTTCGCCTTGGGCTATCAGCACCTCTTGCGCCTTTTGTAGCAGCCTTACGAGCGCGTCGATCTCCTTGATCAATGTCTTGGCCTTGTCGCCCACCGGCTGCATGACTGTCAGGCGATCATTCAAGGCATCAATCTCGGCTGGAGCGGCAATCAACTTAGCCGCAGCAGTTTTGAAATCGTCGCAATCGGCCCTCAGCCGCTGGGAGGCGTCAACAGGAGCGTCTGCACCGACATGGTCAGCGAAGAAGGCCACGGCCTCATCCACAGTGCCGAGCAGGCCCGTGAAATCCGCAGCCGTGGCCTCAAGCCGCGCCGTTTCAAGATAATCCTGCACAAGGGCCGTGAAGCGCTCTGACTGGCCACGATAAAGCCAGGTGATGGCGGTGAGGTTGCGCATCTGCTCTGGCGAAAAGTCATAGACCTTGCGCGTGACCTTGCGGAACACATGCCGGGCATCGATCATCAGCACCTTGTCGCGCAAATGCTCAGGCTTGGCTTTGTCAAAAAACCACAGCTCGCAAGGCACGGTGCGGGTGTAGAAAAAATTACCCCGGATGGCGATCATAATGTCCACATCGCCGGTTTTGACGAGCGCTTGGCGGACATCTGCCTCTTTGCCACCGGCAGAGGAGGTTTGCGACGACATGACGATGCCTGCGCGCCCGCGTGGCGACAGGTAGGAATGGAAGAACGACATCCAGATATAGTTGCCATTCGACACCTTACCCGCTTTGTTGACGCCCGGAAGACCGAAGGAGAGGCGCTTGTCGTCCTTTATCTTTTCCGCGTCGATTTCATCGACATTGAAGGGCGGGTTCGCCATCACATAATCGAAAGGGCCGTCTTTCTTATGAGGGTCTTCATAATAGCTAATTGCCTTTTGGATTTTGCCATCCAGGCCATGGACGGCGAGGTTCATCTTGGCTAGCCGAATGGTGGTGGGGTTCTTTTCCATTCCGTAGAACGTCAGCTGCTCGTTGGGGTTCGCCTTCATCGCCTCGACGAAATGCGCCGACTGAACGAACATGCCGCCTGAGCCGCAGGCCGGGTCCATGACCTTGCCACGGGTGGGCTCAATCACGCTCACGATGGTTTCAACGATGCTGACAGGGGTGAAAAATTCACCGTTGTCATGCGCCTTCTGATCCGCAAACTGGGTCAGAAAATATTCGTAGATGCGACCGAAGACATCGCCATCAGCCTTTTGCAGCGCAGGATCATTGAAGATGCGCAGCACCTGGCGCAGCACATCATCATCAAGCTCTGCATATTCCTGCTTTGGCAGTAGACCTTCAAGTGTCTTGTAGTCGCTCTCGATGCTCTCCATGGCAGTGATCAGGGCTTCTGCGGCACTCTCACTTTCCGGCAGGCCGACCAGCGTGTCGAACTGTGCCTGAGGCCGAAGATAGATCGAACCACGTCGGGAAAAATCTTCCTTGGTCAGCTCCCGCACCATGCCTCCCCGGCTGGGGAGTGTCGGGATGATCTCCGCCCGCACTTTCAGGAACCGTGAATAGGCATGGCGCAGGAAAATAAGGCCCATGACGGGCATGAAATATTCGTTGCTGGCGAAATTCGAGTTTGCCCGTAGCGTATCTGCCGAACTCCAGAGGCGATTTTCGACGTTGTTGATTTGTTCCACGGGCCACCCATTGCATGCGTTATGCGCCGGTCTTAGCCCGCATTCGCCGGTGGTTCCAGTTCATTTCGTGATAATAGTTGTTAAGTAGAAGGTCGGTTAATGCCCGGGTTCTCACCCGATCGGCTCCGCGATTCGCAGTGATGCTGGGTTGGATCAGCGGCTTGACACACTTGGCGTGGCCTCTCAGTTGACAGGCAATTACAATGAGATGGATGTAGTCGCATGGTGCAACAAGGCCTGCTTAGAGAGAACCAAAGCAGATGATCAATCTCAACGATACAGCGCTCCTCGGCATCGATGTGGGCTTTTCAAAATCCAGGCCGACCACTGGCGTCGCCTGGAGCAACAACGGCGAGTTTGGAGCAGCCAGGACGCACTCGGATTGGGAACGTCGTAGCCAGCGCATTCCAACGTCTACGAAGTTCTCGGTGATAGCCATCGACGGGCCGCTCGTCCCTGTCGGTTCCGATGATAGCTTGGACCGGTTGTGCGAACGCCTATTCATTCGCGGCGCATTCCAGACGCGATGTAAGCCGGGCCTGAGCAATCATGGTTATGGCAAAGATCTGCGACGGGCTGCTGCTGAGACGGCAAATCAGGTGGTCCACCTGGCTGAGCATAACACAGGCGTATCGAACGCGATCCGCCAGGACACGTTCATTATCGAAGCATTTCCAAACGCCTTTCTGGGTGTGCTGTTGCCAGATGCACTTTTTGCCCTGCCGAAAGCAGGTAAACGTAAGAAGTTTGATTGGCTGTATGAGCATGCCGTCGAGAGCTGTGTCCTCGCGGACCTCTTCCCAAGGATTGGATGGAAGAATGCTGAGCTGATGACCGCAGTTCTTGACGAGCGCGACCACGAAAAGCGAGCCGCGTGGATCTGCTTGCTCACTGCGGCGTGTGCTGCGAGCGGCAAAGCTGAGGTCGTGGGCGATAATATAGGCGGCTGGTTCTGGCTGCCACCCCAGGATCAATGGGCAGAATGGGCGCGGCAAGCGCTCGAGAAGAACAGGTTGGCTCTGGCGTAGCGTTGTTTGACTCAGGGGAGCTTGCTGGCTGGCTTGGTGCAGCAAAGCGTTTATCGCAGCGCAAATCGTGGCGCGCGTGCCTGTGAGTTGTTCTCGAACTTTTGTAATGTGTTGCGACTATCACTTACGATAAGCGGCTCGGGCCTGTTTCGACACGTGCAAGGTGCTTCAATATCTCCCAACCATCAGCTAATGCGGCTCGATGGCTGAAGGAAACTTTGGACTGTTTCCCTCTTTTCTCCACGTGAACAGGACAGGGGAATTTAGAAAGGCCCTCAACCTAGCAGTGCGGCTTCTATCTCGCGTTAGCTTGAACTACTCTCCTCTAAGGGCTGATTCGGCGAAGTCTTTTCTGTGCTGCCCGATGGTTATCAATATGAGGAAATACAATGGAAGCGTCCGAGCGGACAATCTCGCAGATACTCACTGAGCAAATTCGATATGAGATTCCGCCGTATCAACGACCTTATTCGTGGGAGAAAGGCAACGTTGAACAGCTTCTTGACGATGTTTGGGAAGCCTACGAAGCCGGAGATGAAGAGTATTTCATAGGATCGCTTATTACCATCGAGAGACAGAAGGGCGTTCTCTACGACGTCGTTGATGGGCAGCAGCGCCTTACAACGCTCAATTTGATTTTTGCGAAACTTCGGGAAAAAATCACCGATCCTTACGCGATGGTAGACCTGGAAGCGCGTGTTAGGCTACCAAAGAAGAATAAGGATGACGAAAGCAAGCCCAGACTGACTCTGCGCAATCGAGATCAAACATTCTACCTGAAGCATGTATTGGACAAGCAACCGGTGAGCGCGGTCCATAAAAGCGAGCTGGAGAAAACTCAGGATAAACCCAAGCTAAATATCCTTGAGAATACCGAAACGATTGACAGATTCTGCGAAGATAAAGACGAAAAGACAATCCAAGCGTTCAAAGACTATCTCCTCGATCGCGTGTTTGTCGTTTTGGTCGCAACACAATCGACGAAGTCGGCTTACAGGCTTTTTAATGTTCTGAATGCGCGAGGTATGCCACTTTCAAATGCCGACTTGATCAAGAATTTGCTTTTTGCGCAACTTGTAGGAGGGCGGAAAAGCGAAGAACTGGAGGAACGCTGGCTGGAACTAGAGGAAATAATTGGCATCGATCGACTCGATCAGTTTTTCGCTCATCACCGTTCGTCATTCCTCGCGATAAAGTCTCGAAAGTCACTCCATGAGGAATTCGAGCCGCTGATCGCGAAAAGTGCAGACCCATTCACTTTTCTAGAAGAAGTAACAGCATCGGCCAAAAATTATGTTCGAATTCTGCAGGCTAATTTCGACGACAGCACGGCATTAAGATCCCTTCGCTCTTTACATAGAGTAGCGTTCGAGGAATGGATTCCGCCGCTTCTCGCCTTCCTTAACAAGCCGGTTATAGGGATGACAGAGGCTGAGTTCATCGTCTTGTTAGAGAAAATAACCTATCAAAACTGGGTTCGTCGACTAGCGTTTACCGCACGGCTAACTGTTTATTTTCAGCTGATAAACGCGATACGCGACGGAAAAAATGCTGAGGAGGTTATTGCTGTATTTCAAGCTAGCGCTAACGATGCCGAGTTCAAGACCCTATTAGACGGCGAAGTGTATGGCAGACCTTTTGCGCATGCCGTGCTCATGCGATTAGAAGAAGCAGATCAGGACGAGTCGGTTACAAAAACCTACCGAGGTAAAATCACGATTGAGCATGTTCTGCCGCAAGCTCTGAAGGATGCCTATTGGATTGAAAAATTCGCCGAGGAACAACATCGAGCTTGGCTTCATCGCCTCGGTAATTTAGCGCTGTTGGCAGGGACAAAAAATTACCGGGCGCAGTATTTTTCGTTCGATAGAAAGAAGCAGATTTACGCAGAGAAAAACAAGATCGTATCTTTTGACACGACGAAACAGATTTTAGCTGTAGATCAATGGACTTCTGAACAAGTCTCCAGCAGACAAGACATTTTAATCTCTAAAGCAATGGACGTTTGGGCAATTGGATAATGAGACGGGGTTGGTAAGAGCGGGATGCAATCCCACAGCGTTCTCTGGCTCAAAGGAGCTTTCTGGCTGGCTTAATGCTAATGGACGCCTACGTCGTGTTTGATACGCCAAGCGCGCGGGTGCTTCATTTAAGCGACGGAGATACGCCGGCAAATGCGGGCGTATCTTCGTCTTTCGTCGTAAAAAACTAAGCACGAACCGCTGCGGCTAGCGCATTCGCAACATCATGTTGTGAAACACCCTCCATGAGTTCAGCCAATCGGTTACGATCACCTTTAAAGTTCTCTATCAGATATTTGGCAGCAGAATAGGCTTTCTCCTGAAGATGTTTGACGTTCTTATTACGCTTTTGCTGCTCGCGTTCTTTCTCGATTCGACGTGATTGGAGCGCCTTAATCTTAGACTTCTCTTTGTGTTCCCTGTCGTTGGCCCATTTTGTCTGCGCGGTAGCTATGTCTTCGTCAGTAGCGCCACTTTTCTTCAGCTCTTTTTCTCGCTTCGCCCAAGCTTTCGCCTCAGTCGCTTTCCAGGCAGCGATTTCTTTTTCATCGGCAAGCTTCTGACGGGCATCTTCTCGATCCTTTCGAGCGAGGTTTTTCGCTTCCGTAATGCGGCGCTCCACGTCTTCTTTGGTTGGGCACGCACCGGAATTCACTTCCAGCACTACAGCTTTACGTATTGCGTCGGGGGTTCCAGAGGCGGCCAGCTTATAGACAGTAGCTGGTGGGAACACGTCCACCACTTTGGGTGTAGAAGCGAATTGCTCTGCTACACTAATGTAGTTCCAAGCCGTCCGAACACTCATATCAAACTCGACCTCCAACCATCTGACAAAGATGCCGCTCTTATTTGTCTTGATCTTGAGAAGGTCTTTACCCGTTTCTATGATGCTCGTGCGGTGACGCTCCCGGATTCGATCAGCGGTTTCTTTGAGTTCTTCTGCATCGGCTTTCAGCATTTTTTTATAGAATGCGTCGCGCTGGGCGGACTGAACATCGGGTGCCACTTCGGTAGTCACCGGGTTAGGAGTGCTTTGCATGGACGCGGAATTGGATATTGAGCTATCGATATCGAGATCAGCAAGTGCAGTCTCTAGTTCCTCAACGTTATCGCAACCGACGGTTTCGTTCATTTTCAATTCTTTCTGTGTGCAACGGTTGCACACGGTTAATTGGTGACCGGGAAGAAATGGCTCGTCTTTTTGGACAATCGTGTTTTTAGAGCTTGAAGCTCTTTCGCTTCGGCTGGCTGCGCCGTAGCCAATCGAACATCGATTTGATGAAGCTGATATTTGTTGATTAGGTCAGCGAGTTCTTTCGCGGCATCGATGAAAACTTCCATGCGGGCCGCTGCAACGCTGAGTGAATTGACCTCAATACCTTGCTCACGCCAAAGATGGGCTTTTGAGAGTTTGGGGGGCTCGTCGCCTAAATTAACGTCTATCCCAATACCCACCCAATCAAGACTTTCTGGGTGCGTGAGATTGGCTTCGTGCTGTGCGTAGAAATCGGCAAACGTTTGAGACGATGCCGAAATCAAGGGATTGATTGCCGGCGTAGGTTTTGCCCGCTTAGCTTCCGCCGCCAATTTTCTGCGTTCGCGGTATTCTCTCTGTATTTCCGCTCGAGTTTTTGCCATTCATCGCTCCGGTAACTGCATGTATCGTTACCGTCACGGTATCTACCGTTACCAAGACAAAGTCAACAGGAGTTGGAATTTTTTTGAAACCGCAGCAATGCTCACCGGAAAGCGGTCGATATTTACGCTAATGCCGATCTGTTTCCCGCAAGAGCCTAGCAAGGGTTTTCGGATGAACACCATTTATTGCCGCGATTTCTGCGACTGAACGGCACTCTGCCTCCACCGCACGACGCGCGGTTTCAATCTGTTCTCGCGACATAGAGGGTCGTCGACCAATGCGGGAGCCGCGAATTCTTGCAGCTTCCATTCCCGCTTTGGTGCGCTCAGCAATAATTGCCCTCTCAAACTCTGCCATCGCGCCCATCATATGAAAGACCAGCCGTCCGCTGGATGACGACGTGTCTATGTTCTCGGTCAGCGATCGGAAATCACAGCCTCGTTTAGACACCTTGTTTACGGTCTGGATCAGATCAACCAACGAGCGACCAAGGCGGTCCAATCGCCAAACGATGAGCATGTCCCCGCTCTTTAGATGTCGGAGAGCTTTTAGAAGTCCAGGACGTTGAAAGTCCGCACCGGAGGAACCTTGATCCGTCAGGATTTCTTCGCACCCCGCGGCTGACAAAGCTGCCATCTGAAGATCGAGGTTTTGCTCGACAGTAGAAACCCTTGCGTAGCCAATCAATTTCATTGCGTTTCCCTTACAGCAATCGGGTCACCTTGACATAAAGCAACCCTTTCGCTCTGTCGGGATTAAAACCAAACAAACCCGGAAGCCTTTGAAATCTAAAGACGTGTCCGGGTCAGTTCCACATCGACTTGTCTATCGGATAAAGGTTCCCTTTCGTTCCCTCGGGTCGCTCGGCTGAAGGGAAATAGCGATGTTTTTATTTTTGCTGATTGTGTCCGGATGTGTTTTTGGAGGGGGCAGCGCAATCATTGCTGCGAATAAAAATCGCAATGCGTTTGGTTGGTTTGTTCTGGGTTTCTGCTTTAGTTTCGTAGCGCTCATCGTCGTCGCTGGCCTGTCTCCCGTCGAACAAGTCAGACGGACTAATCGCGCCAAAAGAGCAGACGCGTCGGCCAAGCCGAAAAAGCCTTCGCAGCCAGAAAATTTCGAATGGAAGGCTGGAAGCGAGTTCACGAGTAAGCCGCAGGACCCAGAACGGCCATGGTTGGGATAGTCCGAATCTGATAAAGTTTATGCTGGCGATACTTAGTGTATGAAACAATCACGCCGACACAGAGAAGCCCACCGGCTGAGGTTTTAAATGTTCGACGTAAATATATAAGTATACAGAGGACGCGCGTGTGCGACACTCTATATGACGTTATTGCACGGGCGAAAATTTCTGGCGAACTCAAAAAAAATCGTGAAATTTATTCGTAATCTCCCAATAAAATGCTATATTATCTCTAGTCAAACTTTGTTCGATCTTCTTAGGGATTAATCGCCCAAAAGATGATTTTCTCGAAGGCTCCGGGTCCGATCCCCGAAGTCACGTTACAAGCGTCCAAGCCATCCTTTGTTGAGGTGGCAACGCCATGGTTCGGGACATGAAGGGAAAGAAGGGCGTAGCGCGACCCCGTGACTAAGATCATGGACAGCCTATGTGCCTCGTCGCCTGTGCGTTTGCACGAATGGACACCAAAAGATTCGGGCTCTGTGTGGTCGCCTTTATGGCGTGGACCACATCCCGAAATTCCCTACAGGTTGAGACGTATGCTTGCAGGGAATGCGGTCTCGGCATTCCGTGCCGCGACTAACCGATGGAGATATGAAGATATCTCGGATACGGCATTATGGAAGGAAAACGGCATCCGCCTTCCGCGTAGATTAACGCTATTTGCTTTAGCTCTCTGTAGACGCAGATTTACATAGTATCCTCCCTCCCTTGAGACGGTCTAGACATATCAATGTTTTGACTTTGGCTGTGCCAGAGCTTTATGCTTCAGTCTTAAGGGAGGGGGGATAGCTCTATTCCGCTTAGCGCAAAGATAGCGGAAACGAGTTTCTTATTGCTCGTAAGAAACCCGTTGCTAGCCCGACCTCTAATTCCGGTCGTTTTCTGACGATTATGCCACGTCCAACACAGCATATTTGTCAAAAGGTAAATCCCGGCCGCTCGTAGGAGCGGTGGTTTGGGTCTCAAAACTCGGTGGCGACCCAAGGCATCCCCTTCAGTCGAGACGAGTTTTTCTAGGACTTCGCTGTGCTCCGGCGCACGAGACACAGCGCAGCTTCACGATTCCATTTCTTAGATTAATCTACCCAAGCCGAGCCACGAGATCGTCAGCGGCGAGGTGCGTGTATCTCCTTAGCATCCGCAGCTCTTTGTGCCCGCTTACACTGCTGACCTCTATCACGTTCAACCCCCGTTCGAACAAGCGGCTGACACCTTCATGGCGTAGATCATGGAAGCGCAACCCCTTTATGCCAGCACGCGCCAGCAACCTTCGCCATGCCTGTTCAAGCGTCCCGGCTCGCATTGGAAATATGGTAGATTGATCTACGCCCGGATGTTCCTTCCAAGCTATCAATGTATCAAATGCGCGCTGTGACAGAGGAACGTCACGACCGGAACCGTTCTTGGTAAGAGCGAGCGAAAGCACTCGACGATTGTGAGAGAAATCACTCCACTTCAGTCCGAGAAGTTCGCCACGGCGCATCCCGGTCTCGATTGCGACGATCAGCAACGTGCGCAAGAAAGGTATTTTTCCGATGTCGCAAGCATCAAGTAGCCGTTGCTCCTCGTCGGGTGCAAGACGACGGCTCCGCTCGTTACGGATCATCGGACGGCGAACCAACTTTACGACATTCTTTGCAAGCGGCAGCCCCCAATCGCGGATAGCAACCTCAATGACATGGCTTAAGACTGCGAGTTCGCGGACAGTAGTAGATGGAGCTACACTCTGAAGTCGCTCGTCACGGAACGAAGCAATGTCCTGCTGGCTCAGTCCGATCATCGTCCTATATGCGAGTTCGTGGCGACGGAGCACATCTATCCGCTGTATCTCTTGGACGGACCCGCGCTTAAGAGGTGACACTTCGCGCTGGTAACGTTCGAGAAGCTGCCCGAGCGTCGTGCTTTCAAGGATTTTCGTGTCCGGGGCAGCACCGAACCTATCGACCTGTGCTTCAAGGTCGCGCGCCCACTTCTCAGCTTCGAGCTTCGTGTCGAAGCTCTTGCAGCGCGGCTTCATACCGCGCCGTCGCACCTGTGCTTGCCAGCGCCCTCTGAGTTTTCTGATTGTCGCCATCGTGATCTCCAACATTTGTTGTCGATCATGCGTAGGATGCCCCGTCGAGGGGGCCAAGGATTATCCCGGCACGCGTGGAGCAAGCAACTAACCTCACTCCAAAGTCGATTTGTCAGTTTTCATCACCCCTTGTTCCTTAGGAGCCAATGTAGTTCTATAGTCGCAGTAAATACTGATTCCCATTGCCTTGAGCACCTGTGACAATGATATCCCAGCCACCGCCCCTACTGTCGCTTTCTCTCAACTCATTTATCAGAATTTACGCCATGGATCCGGCTCGCCAGATCTCTGAAGTTCTACGCCGCGTCCAGCAATCTACCGGGTATGATTTTTACAGAACCTTGAACTTAGCTATTTCTGCTCACATCAATAGTAAATCTCAAGATGAGATTTCTTACATATTGAATAATTCGTCAAGACCGGACGAAATAAGTTACAACAAAGCTGCCTTCGATTCATTTGAGAAGAAATTCGGAAGCAAAAAGAAACTGACTAAATTCGAGAAGAAAGGAGCCTTGAAACTAGCTGATGGAAAAATAGTTATTAACGTATCACCTATTTTCATGGTAGAAACCACGACATCTATGGATGTATATCATATCTGGGCAATACAGAATCCAAAGATGGATAAATCAAAAGCGAACTGTGCTTGCTATGTAATGGAGCAAGCATTCAAAAAATCAGCACCAAATTATCAATACAAACTTTTCGATGCTACTTCTTCGAAGACCTATTCTGGATCAAGTAATACAACGGGTTTAGCCGTGTCGAGCGTGGCCGACAATATGGCAAAGTGGATTGAGAATAGCTAAAATGAGGAAGCTATTCATATTCGGAAATGGCTTAGGGATGGCGCTTGCGCCAGACGTATACAATCTAAATTCCGTTATGACGTCGGCTTGGGACAACAAATACCTGACGGAAACGCAGAAAAAGCTTATTCTGGCGTGTCTTCCAGACGACGTTAGCAAGCCCACGTCCGAGGAACAGTTGGCGAAACTTCAAGAAATTGTTGGGGCTTGCGAGGTTCTGCTCGGGATAAGGCCAGTAGCATTTGGCCATTGGCTGTCTCCTCACGGTCAAGAATTCCCAAATGCGGTCCATCAGTTCGCATTCGAAGTTGCCAAGCAAATGTTCTTGGCGAAGCACAAACAGGGGAGCCAAGTTGGTGAACCATGCCGTCTACCTACAGACTTCGTGAAGAGCCTAATTAAAAAGGTCGAGGAAACTCAGTCTCATGTAGCGACATTGAATTATGACGGCCTTCTTTCGTCAGCATTTGAAATGGCTGGCGTATTAGGTGACGGCAAAGTGTTGCGTGACGGCTTCATCGATCAAAAATTCGATACGAGGAATCTTTTCCGACATCGCGAAGAAGGAGGGTGGTATCTTCACCTCCACGGTTGCCCGCTATTCGTCGACCGAGAAAAATCGAAACCCTCCAAACTAGCGGCATCATCTCTCACAAGAAATCTCGGTCAGTTGAAGCATGTTGGCCGCCACATCGTGCTTACTCACGTCACCCATAAGAGGACGATCATCGCCGGATCAGAAATTTTGAGCACATATTGGGAATTCTTAAAACGAGCTCTGGATGAAAGCCAAGAGATCGTTATTTTTGGCTACTCAGGAAACGACACTCACCTAAACCAACTGATCGCACAGAAACGCGCCGACAAACTTGTGAGAGTCGTTGAATGGCTTGGCGCTGGGTATGAGGATCTCCGCGGCCCGTTCTGGGCAGCCCAACTCGGCGGCCCTGTCAACTTAACACTCAAAGAAGACGTCTTGACCTTCGCCGACTGGTAAGAGGCAAAAATGAAGGTCGAGGAACGCTCCCTCGTGCCGCGGCTGTGGCCCTAGCCAATCCCGGCAAAGGCAATTCAAGTTGGGCTAATTCAGTAGATCAGGAAAAAACCTTACGGTCCAAGATTTTTTATGGCGGAGAGGGTGGGATTCGAACCCACGATACCCTTGCAGGTATGCCGCATTTCGAGTGCGGTGCATTCGACCACTCTGCCACCTCTCCGCATGCGCGAACGCTTGCGTTGCGCGCTCCTCTTAAACATCAATGATCGGGCTGACAAGGGAAATTTCGTGTTTATGTCACAAATTATTCGTCATGGACGAGGCTTCCGAAAGGCTTCGGCTTCCGGCCGTTTTGGTGGATATTTTGAGGTGGCGTGTACGACTACGGCAGTGCCCGCTACGTTCGGTCGCCGCTTCACAGCCGTCGATGGCGTCGCAGGATTTCCAGGATTTTTTTATCCTGTTCCGGATCCGGCAGGAGTGCCGGCTGGTGGCTCGCGCCGACGGAAGGGTCCTGGAGATAAAGCGAGCGCTTGACCATGGCGGGTGCGAAGCCAAGCGCGTAGAGATCGGTGCGGAAATCGGCATAGATCGCCTGCTGCCGCTCGGCCTCGGCGATGTCGCCGGCGTTGAAGGCGCTGAGAATACCCGCCAGCACATCCGGTAACGCATTGCCAAGACCGGAAATGCAGCCGGCGGCACCGTTCTGCAGCGACCAGAGCACGAGATGGTCAGGGCCGGAATAGACCTCGAAACCGGGCACATCCCGCGCCACCTGAAGATAGGCCTCAAGCGTCTGCTGCGCCCCGCCGGAATCCTTGATACCGGCAATATTGCCGTGAGCGGCGAGTTTACGCGCCGTTTCAGGTTCAATGTGGTTCTGGGTTCGGGTGGGAATGTCGTAGAGATAGACCGGCGTGCCGACGGCATCGGCCACCGTCTGGAAATGACGGATCAGGCCGTCCTGCGTGCAGGCGATGAAGAAGGGCGTGATGACGGCGATGCCGTCGAAGGCCTTGGCAAGCTGCAGGGTTTCGAACGTGGCCGGCATGCCGGCATTGACGATCACCCCTGCGCGACCCGCAACCTCACCCACCACCTCTTCCGTCAGCCGGATTTTTTCCGCATGCGTCAGTGCGCTGAAATCGCCATTGGTGCCGGCGCACATGATGTTGTTGCCGGCCGCCACCTGGCGGCGCACCTGCGCGCGCGTCGCCGCGTAATTGATGGTTTCATCCTCGTTGAAACAGGTAACGAGCGCGACGAAAGCTTGTTTGCTCATGAAGGAACTCCGCTTGAATGTCCGATGGCGTGGCCGGCGACGGCCGCAGGATGCGCAGATTGTGTATCGGGTCCGGCTCGCGGCAAGCAGCGCACGCGTATAGGCCTCGCGCGGCGCTTCGAAAACCTGCCGCACCGTGCCGAATTCCACCACCTCTCCCCGCTGCATGACCATGGCATGATCGGCAAAGTCCGGCACCACCGGCAGGTCATGAGCGATGAAGATGAAGGACAGGCCCATATCGCGGCAAAGTTTATCCAAGAGCAGCGGCGGATGGGCACCGCAGCTTCAGACGACCGCGTGGCGCGTGAAAGAAGAAAATGGGGCTGCCGTTAAGCGAACCGGAAAGGTAGCCCCGAGATGAGCGCTCTGACGAAGCGCTTTTTCTGAAAACGCCCGTTCAGCGATACACGCGGCAACTGTGCCGGTTTTTCAAGACTGTCGGGGCCGAGGACGCCCGCCTGCGTGGTGACTGCCACGGAAAATCCCGCATCCTGAACCGCTTTCGCTTCGCGCTCTCCGACGGCTTTCGTCCAGCCATAGGGATAGGAAAAGGATTGCGGCCGATAGCCGGCATAGGCCTCCACCCGGCGTGTCGATTCCGCGATCTCATAAGCCAGACGCGCCGCGTCGATCTTGCGCATATTCACATGCGTCATGGTATGCGCACCGAGATGCGCCAGAGGATCTTCCGACAACAGCCGCAGTTCATCAGCATCCATGACAAGTTCGTCCACGATGGCGATGGGATCGACGCCCTGTTGCCGCGCGGCGCGATCGATCCTTTCCACCGCCTCGTCTTCCGAAAAATTCTGCACGAAATCTTCAAGACGCGTGAATGCCTCCGCTTTCTGCGAAGGGGTGGTGCATGTTACCTGTTCCGGCCCTGCCCCAAAATCGAATTCAAACGACGCGGCTTTCTGCGTCAGGGCTGTGGCCGTTTCCCACCACAGGCTGCGCGTTCGCTCGACAAAACCGGGCGTGATGAAAATCGTGTAGGGAACGGCATATTTGCGGAAGATCGGCGCAGCATATTCCGCATTGTTGCGATAGCCGTCATCGAGCGTGAAGGCGCAGAACGACCGGCCTTCACGGTTATCGGCAAGCAGAGCCGGCAGGTCGTGCAGATGGACGGGCACGAGACCGCATTCGAGCGCGGCCTGTATCGCCTCTTCCAGAAATTGCGGCGTGACGGACAATTGAACGTTCGGTGCAAAGGCCGAGGCGGCCTTGCCCGGGCGCACATGGTGAAGGGTAAAAATCACACCGCGCCCGGCAGACGACGGAAATACCGAACGGACGAGCGGGAAAGAACTCACTTCCAGCCCCGCCCTTATGGCCCCATGTTTCACGAGGCGTTTGAGCGGCTGAAACAATACCTTATTCGATTGCCCTGATGCCAGGCCGGGAAGGACGCGTTTTTTTACGACCCGCATAACCGTCAAGGGCAGGTCGATCACGCCCGGCAATGGATCGTTCAGCGCAAAAGCGGCCCAGCTGCGGATTTTGCCCAACGAGGCAAAATAGTCCCCGATTCTCGCCTGCCCCCTCCAGGCCAGGGTGAAGGCGGCAACGGCATCGCGCACAAGATAGGACCAGGACACGCCCTGACGCGCATTGACGGGCGGCCGGGCCGGCTCATCGTTCGCGATCCGCCACAGCAAAGCACCAAGATCGATGCCTGCGGCCGAGCAAAGGCCGAACCACGACCATGGGCGCGGATTGACATCGAGAAGTTTCAGCGCGCCATCCCTGCCGTCGAGCTTGAACTCGACCTCGACCAGCCCGCTATGGCCGGCCGATTGCAATATTTTCCGCGCCGCTTCTATCGCCTGCCGGTTGTCGACGACCTCGACACGGGTACTGGTATAACCGAAATCGACGGGATATTGCCGGAGGCGCCGGGCGGTGAATTCGGCGACCGGCTCCCCGTCGAGCCATAGGGCCGCGTAGGAAAACTGGCTTTCCCCACCGCCGGGAATGAGCTCCTGCACAACGACATTGCCGGCGCCGATCTCTCCACTTGCATCGGCAAAAGCGGTCTTCAGCGCCTGCCGGTCCGCCGCGCGGATCACTTTCGCCCGGGCAATGGTGGTATCGCCGCCACCCATGTTCGGTTTGAGGATGACGGGAAACATCGCATCCAGCGCATCGATATCGGCGGTCGATGCCAGTGCATAGGTCCGCGGTATGCTGACACCAAGCTCCGCCGCGCGTTTATAGAGCAGCGGCTTTTCACACAGCCATTGCAGGGCCGTCCAATCCGGCAGAATGATCTTGTAAAAAGCCGAAAGCTCTTCACGATGCTGCGAAACAAGCTGAACCTCGCCATCGCCGGACGGCACCAGCAGGCAGCCCTTCAAACCGTGCCTCTCAGCCATTTGACGCAAAAATGGCATTGCCCCGGCATCGTGCGGCCCGGCCCAGCGAATTGTTTCCCGCACGAAACGCGACCAGCCCGGCAAAGGGGAATCATGGGTGAGATAATAGACAGGTACGTTCAGGGCGCCGAGGCTGCGGGCGAGCGCGAGCGTGCCGTGAGCGCCGCCGACAATAACAACACCTGGAATGGTCAAAGCCTGATCCCCGTCCTACTCCATGTCTTGATCGCAAAAATTGATAAATAAATTGGATATTTCTAAAGTATTGAGCGGCGTGAAGGCCAAAGCGCCTTTGCGTCCCATTCTCCCGGCAGGCGCTTTGGAATTGCTTTGAAAAGACGCGATAGTACCGGCCTCAGGCCTCGTTGCGAACGGGGCGTGGATCGCCATTATCATCCACCGCAACCATGATGAAGACGGCCTCCGTCACCTTTTCGCGTGAATCCTGATAGTGCCTGCGTGTCCAGGCCTCGATCTTGAGCGTGACCGAGGTGCGGCCGATCTTTTCGATCCGCGTATAAACACACAATGTATCGCCGATCTTGACCGGCTTCTTGAAGACGATTTCATTGACTGCCACGGTAACGGTGCGGCCGCCGGCCACATCATTGGCGCGGACAAAAGCGGCAAGGTCCATCTGCGACATGACCCAGCCGCCGAAAATATCACCGGCCGGATTGGCGTCGGCGGGCATCGCAAGCGTTCTGAGCGTGAGTTCCATGTCGGCGGGCGGTTGCTGGTCCATGTCTCAAAATCCTTTCACAAACCTCCCGCTGCCGGACTTAAACAACCGCGCGCCCTCAGCCAATAGCCGATTTTTCGCGGCAGCCCTTCCAAAACAGCAAGGAATCACCGGGGCATCGTAAGCTTCGGTTAACCATGATGGGGCACGATTCCAGAAAACGCGAGGGCGTACGAATGGCCTATGACTGGAGTGGAAACAACACAATACAGCAGCGCTACGACCGCATCGTCCTAGTGGTCGCGAGCGTCGTCGCCATCAGCCTGGCGACAGGCACAATTGCCCTGCGTTCGCAGGTGGAGCCGCAAGCCACGATAAACCTCGCCAAACAGCAGAGGCTCGCTTCAGACACGTGGCACTTGCGGCTCTGATCCGCCCCCAACCAGGGTCCATGGCCCGACAACCTAGTGCGGAACACCATCCTGCCTGGAAATATTTTCCTTCGGCAAGGTGTGATCGAGATGGGCGACAGCCGGCGTGAGGATAGACAGAAATGTTTCGGACCGGCCGATATAGATGATCGCCGCGCCTTCGATCCCGTTCAGAACCTCCGCCAGCGTATCCTGCGTCTGTCTTTCCAGCCCTTCCAGCAAATCATCGATGACGATGAATTTCGGCTTCAGCAACAGGGCGTTGGCAACGCGGATGCTGGCCTGCTCGTCCGAATCCAGCTTCTTGTCCCAGCGGATGTTTTCATCGAGACGGGAGGCCATTTCTCCAAGCCCGCATGCGGTGAGCGCCGTAAGATAATCCGCATCCGCAAACCGTTGCGGCGCACGTGGATAGGCGAGGATTTCACGCAGCGAACCTGCCGGCAGATAACCATGCTGTGCGATAAAAAGCGTGTCGGCTTGTTCGGGCATCTCGATCCTGCCCTGGCCCCAGGGCCACAGGCCAGCCATGGCCGCAAACAGCAGCCGCCGGTTCACTCCCTGTTCGCCGTTGATCATCAGCCGTTCGCCCGCTCCAACCTCCACGTCGCTCTCGCGCAGCTGGAAGCCGCGTTCGAGATCCTGTCCACCCGCATCGCGGCAGATCACGACCGACTGAAGACGGATTTTTTCATTCTGGGCGCTGCGTTGCAGGCCGATCGTGAGGCCGTGCTGTTCGACGCTGTCCATCTGGATGAGAGCGTTACGAAACACCGAAACACGCTGCAAGGTCGCCTTCCAGCTGGCAATCGGACCGAAATTGTCGATATACCACCGTAGCGCGGTATTGACCTGGTTGAAGGCGCCGACCGCCATCATCAGCCCGCCAAAGGTGAGGTTGCCGGAAAAATAGACGGGCGCGGCGATCAGGATCGGCGCCACCACCGCCAGCCAGCCATAACCGGCCGAGACCCATGTCAGATGCGTCAGCGCCATGGCGAGCCCGCGGATGACGCCGAGCACCGCATCGATATCGATACCGATCCGGCGTCTTTCGTTTTTTTCACCGCGCGCAAGGGCAATGGCGGCAAGATTTTCGCTGGCCCGCATCAGTGAAAAGCGCAGCTCCGCCTCTTTCGAATAACGTTCGGCATTCAGCCCGACCAGCCGGTAACCGACGAGATTGCTGAGCAGGGAAGCGGAACCGGCATAAAGGATCGCCGCCCAGACCATATAGCCGGGGATCGCATAGGTATCGCCGCTGATGGTGATGGCGAAACCGGCCGAAAGCGACCAGAGGACGCCGATGAAGCTGACGAGCAGGATCGTTGCATTCACGAGACCGATGGAAAGCGCCGTGCTGCTTTCCGCAAGGTTGCGGACATCGTCATGCAGGCGCTGGTCAGGATTGATCGCAATCGTGCCGAAACTGGCAAGACGGGCGGCGCGCCCCGGTTTCAGCCATTGGTCCACCATATCCTTGGCAAGACCCTCGCGCATGTTCAGCGCCGTCATCTGGTTCAGCCAGGTCTGGATGACGTTGAGCAGCAGCAGCAGCCCGGCAATGATGGCGAAGACCTCGAGCTGGTGAATGAAGGCATCGAGATCGCGTCGCTCCAGCGCGTTGTAAAACGGCGCATTCCATTCATTGAGCCTGATCTGCCCATAGGCGGTTAGCAATATCACCGCAAGCAGCGCGATCGACAGCAGGATCAGCCGGGTGCGCACCGGCGACGTCCAGAAGGCACGACCCATCATGCGCAGCTGCGCCGGAAAGTCGAGATCGAAACTCGAAAGATTAGCCGCGCTCTTGCGCTGATCGTCGGTCACGGTTGTTGCCATTCATTCCATTCCGAAACGTCAGTCGGCAAAGAAAGCGGGTCGCGATTCTGCGCCTTTCGATGCCAAGCAATAACATGCTGTTTAACCTTGTCCACAATCCCGGCGAAATCTCCGCGGCGGTGATTGAAAAGCCCGCACAATTCTTCGAGCGGGCAAACATTGCGGCCTCAACCAACAATGCGATTGCCCCCGGAAATGATCCTTGCTTTCTTTTCCTGCATTGCACAAAATCCGAATAATTTCAGAGGGGCGGACAAACCGCATAAGCCGGAAAACCGGGCAAGGCAGATTAATGGCGATCAAAGCGAGCATTTATCATCTGACGCACTATAAATACGACAATCCGGTTCGCCTTGGACCACAGATCATAAGACTAAAGCCCGCCTCCCACTCCAGAACCCGCGTCATCAGTCATTCGCTTAAGGTTTCGCCCTCCAATCATTTCGTGAACCTTCAGCAGGACCCCTACGGCAATTACCTCGCCCGCTTCGTTTTTCCCGAGCCGGCGACGGAATTTAAGATCGAGGTCGATCTTGTCGCCGATATGACGGTTTACAATCCGTTCGATTTCTTTGTGGAGGAAGAAGCGACCAAGTGGCCCTTCGACTATCCGCAGGAATTGCGCGACGACCTTTCCATCTACATGAAGCCGGAACCGACAGGCCCGCTGCTCGCCGCCTTCATGGCCACCGTCGACCGCACGCCCGGACAGCAGACGGTGGATATGGTCGTTGGCCTCAATGCCCGCCTGCAACAGGAGATCGGTTACGTCATCCGCATGGAACCGGGCGTCCAGACGCCCGAAGAAACGCTCGCCTCCGGCAAGGGGTCCTGCCGCGATACCAGCTGGCTGCTCGTGCAGGTTCTGAGGCACCTTGGCCTCGCCGCCCGCTTCGTGTCGGGATACCTCATTCAGCTCACTCCCGATCTCAAGGCGCTGGATGGCCCATCGGGTACCGAAGTGGACTTCACCGACCTGCATGCCTGGGCGGAGGTCTACATGCCTGGCGCCGGCTGGATCGGTCTCGACCCGACCTCCGGGCTTTTGACCGGCGAAAGCCATATTCCGCTGGCGGCAACGCCGCACTACCGCAATGCCGCACCGATTTCCGGCGGCTATTACGGCCATGCCAATACGGAATTCGCCTTCGACATGCAGGTCCGGCGGGTTGCCGAAACGCCGCGCATCACCAAGCCTTTTTCGGATGAAAGCTGGGAGGAGCTCAATGGGCTCGGCCAGGCGGTCGACGAGGTTCTGAACAGCCATGACGTCCGGCTGACGATGGGCGGCGAACCGACTTTCGTTTCCATCGACGATTTCGAATCCGATGAATGGAATACCGGTGCGGTAGGGCCGACAAAGCGTGAAAAGGCCGACGCGCTGATCCGCCGCCTGCGCGAGCGTTTCGCACCGGGCGGCTTTCTGCATTACGGGCAGGGAAAATGGTATCCGGGTGAAAGCCTGCCGCGCTGGACCTTCTCGCTCTATTGGCGCAAGGACGGCCTGCCGATCTGGCAGAACCCGGCGCTGATCGCCGAGGAGGGCGCAAATACGGGTGTCAAGGCGGACGATGCGCAGAAACTGCTGGGCGGCATGGCCGCCCATCTCGGCATCGAGCCGGAACTGGTGCTGCCGGCCTATGAGGATCCGGCCGAATGGATCGTCAAGGAAGGCAGCCTGCCCGACAATGTCGATCCGTCCAATTCGAAACTGAAGGACCCGGAAGAGCGAAACCGCATCGCCCGCGTCTTCGAACGCGGCCTGACGACACCGACCGGTTATATTCTTCCCGTTCAGGCGTGGAATGCGCGCGCCGCCGGCAGGCGCTGGATCAGCGAAAAATGGAAGACGCGGCGCGGCAAGATATTCCTTGTTCCCGGCGACAGCCCGGTGGGTTACCGCCTGCCCCTCGGCACGCTGCCCTATGTGCCGCCATCCGCTTATCCCTATATTCATGAGGCGGATCCTTCGATCCCGAGAGGTCCGCTTCCCGATGTCTTCAAGCCTTCGGGCCGCGCCATGCCCGAGGCCTCCTTCCATGCCAGTGAAGGGGCTGCCGGGCAGGAGCGCATCGAGCAGACGCTCGGTGAAATCGGCGGTGCGGTGCGCACCGCTCTTTCCGTCGAGCCGCGCGATGGGCGGCTCTGCGTCTTCATGCCGCCGGTCGAGCGCATCGAGGACTATCTGGAACTGATCGCAGCGGCGGAAGCCGCCGCCGCCGAGCTCGGATTGCCCGTCCATATCGAAGGTTATGCGCCGCCGCATGACGAGCGCATCAATGTCATCCGCGTCGCACCCGATCCCGGCGTCATCGAGGTCAACATCCACCCCGCCGCGGGCTGGAAGGATTGCGTCGACATCACCACGGCTGTTTATGAGGAGGCGCGCCAGTCGCGTCTCGGCGCCGACAAGTTCATGATCGACGGCCGCCACACCGGCACCGGCGGTGGCAACCATGTGGTCGTGGGCGGCGCCAACCCGAATGACAGCCCCTTCCTGCGCCGGCCCGATCTTCTCAAAAGCCTCGTCCTGCACTGGCAGCGGCATCCTTCCCTTTCCTACCTGTTTTCCGGCCTGTTCATCGGCCCGACGAGCCAGGCGCCGCGTATCGACGAGGCCCGCCACGACAGTCTCTACGAGCTGGAGATCGCGCTCGCGCAGGTGCCTGCCCCCGGAGAAGGTGTGCCGCCGCTGCCATGGCTGGTCGACCGGCTGTTCCGCAATCTTCTGACGGATGTGACGGGCAATACCCACCGCGCCGAAATCTGCATCGACAAGCTGTTTTCGCCTGACGGGCCGACCGGCCGCCTCGGACTGGTGGAATTCCGCGGCTTCGAAATGCCGCCGAATGCGCGCATGTCGCTTGCCCAGCAATTGCTGGTGCGCGCCCTCATCGCCCGCTTCTGGAAAAATCCGGCCGCCGGCAAATTCGTGCGCTGGGGTACGGCGCTCGCCGACCGTTTCATGCTGCCACATTATATCTGGGCGGATTTCCTCGACGTGCTTGCCGACCTCAGGGAAAACGGTTTCGATCTCAAGCCGGAATGGTTCGCCGCCCAGCAGGAATTCCGTTTCCCCTTCTTCGGCGAGGTGGAATATGAGGGCGCGAAGCTGGAACTGCGCCAGGCGCTGGAGCCCTGGCATGTGATGGGCGAACAGGGCGCCATCGGCGGCACCGTGCGTTATGTCGACAGCTCCGTCGAGCGCCTGCAGGTGCGGCTGGAGACCTCCAATCCCGGCCGCTACGCGGTGGCCTGCAACGGCCGCGCCGTGCCGCTGACGCCGACGGAAAACCGCAGCGTTGCGGTGGCCGGCGTCCGCTTCAAGGCGTGGCAGCCCGCATCCGGCCTGCATCCCGTTCTGCCCGTCAATTCACCCTTGACCTTTGACATTTATGATACATGGTCGAGGCGATCGATCGGCGGATGCATCTACCATGTTGCTCATCCGGGCGGGCGCAATTACGAGACGTTTCCCGTCAACGGCAATGAGGCCGAGGCACGCCGCCTCGCCCGTTTCGAACCATGGGGGCATACGGCAGGGCAATATCCGCTACAAGCGGAAACCGTGTCGCCAGAATTTCCGCTGACGCTCGATCTGCGCCGGCCTTACGGAGTGTAAATTGTCCAAAGCCCCGGCAACGGAACGCAAGACGGAAACGAGCGCGCAGCCGCGCGGGCTTGAATATTCCCCCTTGCCTGGCGTTGCCGACGAGATGCTCGACACCAACGGCAAGGTCAGACCGGTCTGGAAGACCCTGCTCGACGCCCTGTCGCGCATGTCGGAGCGGGAACTGCACGAGCGTTTCGCCCGCACCGACCGTTATCTGCGCGATGCCGGCGTGTTCTACCGTGACTACGGCAAGGGCAGCAGTGAAAGAAACTGGCCGATCTCCCATATTCCGGTGCTGATCGCTGACCGGGAATGGGCCGTTCTTTCCGAAGGACTGAAACAGCGCGCCAATCTTCTGGAAGCCATGGCCGCCGATTTTTACGGCGAAAACCGTCTGGTCAAGGAAGGTTTCGTGCCGCCGGCGCTGATTGCTTCCAATCCGGAATATCTCAGGCCCATGGTTGGCGTAAAACCGGCAAGCGGCCATTATCTGCATTTCTGTTCGTTTGAAATCGGGCGCGGACCTGACGGCAACTGGTGGGTGCTGGCCGACCGGACACAGGCGCCATCCGGCGCGGGTTTCGCGCTTGAAAACCGGGTGGCCACCACCCGTGCGCTTTCCGATATCTATGCCGAAACCCATGTGCACCGTCTGGCCTCGTTTTTCGGTGCTTTCCGCGATACCCTGCAGGCGCAGAGAAAGCACCCCGACGACCGGATCGCGGTGTTGACTCCCGGCCCCGCCAACGAGACCTATTTCGAACACGCCTATATCGCCCGTTATCTCGGCTTCATGCTGCTGGAAGGCGAGGACCTCACCGTCGTCAACGGCCGCGTCATGGTCAGGACAGTGGCCGGGCTGAAACCGATCGGCGTGCTGTGGCGACGCCTCGACGCCTCCTATTCCGATCCGCTGGAGCTCAACCAGCAGTCCCATATCGGCACGCCGGGCATGGTGCAGGCGCTGCGCAACGAAGCGCTCACCATCGTCAACGCGCTGGGCAGCGGTATTCTCGAAACGCGGGCCCTGCTCGCCTTCATGCCGCGCATCTGCCGCCACCTTCTGGGCGAGGAGCTGAAACTTCCCTCGATTGCGACATGGTGGTGCGGCCAGGAATCCGAACGCCGTCACGTTGCCGGCAATATTGAAGGCATGGTCATCGGCCCCGCCTATTCGCGGCTTCCCTTCTTCGACGATAACGGCCAATCGGTGCTCGGCTCGTCGCTGCGTGAAACGGCGAAGGAATCGATCAGCGACTGGCTCGCCTCCGACGGCCACAGGCTGGTGGGACAGGAAGTGGTGACGCTTTCGACCACACCGGCCTATGTCGACAACAAGCTCGTACCGCGCCCGATGAGCCTTCGCGTTTTTGCGGCGCGCACGCAGGATGGCTGGCAGATCATGCCGGGCGGCTTTGCGCGTATCGGAAGCGGCGATGACGTCTCCGCCATCGCCATGCAGTCCGGCGGCAGTGCGGCCGACGTCTGGATCGTCAGCGACAAGCCGGTGGAACGCACCACACTTCTGCCGGCGGAAGAAAGCTTCACCCGCAACATGCCGGGCAGCCTGCCGAGCCGCGCGGCCGACAATCTTTTCTGGCTCGGCCGCTATATCGAACGTTCGGAAGGTGCACTGCGCATCCTGCGCGCCTGGCACGGACGTTATGCCGAATCCGCCGATCCTCGCCAGCCGCTGCTCGCCCATGTGACACGTTATCTCGAAGCGCTCGATGTGGAGATGAACGATGCCGTGCCGGAAAGCCTGCTGAACAACATCAACAGCGCGCTTTATTCCGCCAGCAACATTCGTGACCGCTTTTCGCCCGACGGATGGCTGGCGCTGAACGACCTTGCCAAGACCGCCCGCCGCTTCCATGCAAAAGTGGCCCCCGGCGACGACGCCACCCATGCCATGACGATCCTGCTACGCAAGCTTGCGGGCTTTGCCGGTCTCGTGCATGAAAACATGTACCGTTTCACCGGCTGGCGTTTCCTGTCGATCGGTCGTTATCTCGAACGCGGCCTGCATATGACGCGGCTTCTCGGCCATATGACCGGACCGGACGCGCCTGACGGTTCCTATGACATGCTGCTCGAAATCGGCGACAGCGTCATGACGCATCGCCGCCGCTACAACGTCAATACGGCAGGACTGACCGTGACCGACCTTCTGGCGCTCGACCCGCTCAATCCCCGCTCGATCCTGTTCCAGCTGAACGAGATCCGCACCGAGGTGGAGCAGCTTCCGAACGCCTTCGTCAACGGCCAGATGTCGCCCTTCTACCGGGAGGCGATGCGCCTGCATTCGGGGCTTGCCGTCATGACCCCGGAAAACATGAATGGCGCGATCTATCGGCAGCTCGAAACCGACATGGAACATCTCTCCGATGTTCTGGCCCGGACCTATCTCGGATAATCCTATGCTTTACGATCTTTCCCTGCATATGGGTTACACCTACGACACGCTGGCCCATGGCGCGCGCCACATCATCCGCGTCCTGCCGCTCTCCATCCCAGGCCGGCAGCGGCTTGTCGCCGGCTCCATCGATGTTTCGCCGGTGCCGGAAGAACGTGCCACCTTCGAGGACTTCTTTCACCAGTCGGCCACCTCCGTGCATCTGCGCGCCCCGCACGAGAAGCTCGACATCCGCATGCAGGCGCGGGTGATGGTGGAGGCGCCGGCGCTGACGGCGGATTTTTCGCCCGAGCTTTCCCGCCTGCCGCTGGAGCTTGCCGATGTCTGGTCGCTCGACTTCCAGTCGCCGCACCATTTCATCGGCACGAGCCCCAGAATAGGCGTGGACGCGGCAATTTCGGCCTATGCCCGGGACCTGCTGAAACCCGGAATGACCATTCGCGAAATCGCGCTCTCGATGTGCAAACGCATCCACACGGATTTCACCTATGATGGCGAGGCGACGACCGTGGATACGACGCCTTCGGAAGCCTTCAAGCTGAAGCGCGGCGTGTGCCAGGATTTTTCGCATATCATGATCATGGCGCTGCGCAGCCTTGGCATTCCCGCCGGTTATGTCAGCGGTTTCCTGCGCACCATTCCGCCGCCGGGCAAGGAGCGGCTGGAGGGCGCCGACGCCATGCATGCCTGGGTCCGCATATGGTGCGGCGAGGCGACCGGTTATCTGGAACTTGACCCCACCAACGATATTGTCGCCGGAAGCGACCATATCGTCGTCGGTTATGGCCGGGACTATTCCGATGTCGCACCCGTTATCGGTGTCTTGAAGAGCTATGGCAACCAGCAGATAAAACAGGCCGTCGACGTCATTCCCGTCCAGTAATGACACGGTGTGTATTATTGCGGTCACCGCGCGAAACAATTCTTTAAAATACTTGAAAAACTGCCCCAATTTGAACGTTACCTAAAATTCAATCGGTCATGTTAGCGGATTCTACATCGTTTGCAGGTTTCCTGCGTTCAATCGAACAGTGTTATCGGCGAGCCCATCATGATCACCTCCGTACTCCAGAAACTGAAGCGTCGTTTTTTTGCCGATACGAGCGGTAATTTCGGCATGATGACAGCAATCCTGCTGCCGGTGCTGCTGGGCGCCGCCGGAGCCGGCATGGAACTTGCAAACATAATGCAGGTGAAAGCGGATCTGCAGAATACGGCAGATTCTGCCGCGCTTGCGGCGGCCACCGAGGCCCGTTTGAAAGAGGGCGCCATGACTGACGAACAGATCAGGCAAATCGCCAAGGCTTTCATCGCCGCGCAGCTGGTAAACAACCTGACCGAGGACGAGAAGAAGGCACTGGAGGAGAATTCTCCAACCAATATCACCACGACGGAAAATGCCCGCGGCAAGACCTATACCGTCGAGACCACGATCAACTATCGCATGAAACTCAATCCGTTCATAGGATTCCTCGGGGCAAAGACGCTCGACCTCGCCGCGACCGGCACCGCAAAAAGCACGGTCAACAAGGGCGCGCCGATCTCCATGTACCTGGTGCTCGACCGATCCGGTTCGATGTCCTTCAAGACGGATACGATCAATACGGCGAAAAAATCCTGCCCGAACTACACGTCCAGCAATTGGGGCAGGACCGAAGCCCAGGTTACGTCAAGCCCGTGCTACGTCAACAAGGCGACGTCGCTGAAAACCGCTGTCGGATTTCTGGTCGCGACCTTGAACAAGGCTGATCCGACCTACACCGCCAATGGCGGCTCCCAGCTCGTTCGGACCGGCGCCTCCGTCTATACCCACGAGACCTATCCGGCTCAGGCGATCACCTGGGGTACAAACAGCATTGTCACCTATGTCGACAAGCAGATCCCGGAGTTTCCGACCGGCGGCACGGATGCACGGAGCAGCCTCAACGCCGCGTATAACGCGCTCAAGAAGGCGAATACCGACGAAGCAAAAGCACACAAGTCGCAGGACAACGTATCCTTCGAACGTTATATCGTCCTCATGACCGATGGCGAAATGACAGGGAACAGCGCCGCGTGGAATTCCAGCATCGACCAGTCGGTGCGCACCACCTGCGAGACGGCCAAAAAAGACGGGATAAAGATTTTCAGCGTCGCTTTCATGGCGCCGGACAACGGCAAGTCGCTGCTGCAATATTGCGCCTCCAGCCTCGACAATTATTACGCGCCGGAAAACATGGAGCAGATCGTTACCGCCTTCGGCGAAATCGCCCGCAAGGCCGCCGGCAGCATAGCCACACTCACCAACTGACAGGCGCCCAAGGAATACATCCCCGGGGCGGCATTGCTTCGGGGGCTGATGTTGCCGGACTGCATGGCTGGCAGGACACCCATGGCAGGTGACAGCGGGAGCCGCCCGTGGCATAGGAGGGCGCTCCCATTCACAGGCCCTGTCATGATCCGCATCGAAAATATCAGCAAGTCGAACAGCCACCGCATTCTCTATATCGAGGCCTCCGCCGCGCTCAACCGTGGCGAAAAGATCGGCCTTGTCGGCCCCAACGGCGCCGGCAAGACCACGCTCTTCCGGATGATAACAGGCGAAGACCAGCCCGATGAGGGGCAGGTCGTCGTCGAAAAGGGCATGACGGTCGGTTATTTCGATCAGGATGTCGGTGAAATGTCCGGCCGTTCCGCCGTGGCCGAAGTCATGGAGGGCGCAGGGCCCGTCAGCGAAGTGGCGGCGGAACTCCGGCAGCTGGAAGCCGCCATGTCGGATCCCGACCGGATGGACGAGATGGACACCATCATCGAACGTTACGGCGAGGTCCAGGCGCGGTATGAGGAGCTGGATGGATACGCGCTGGAAGGCCGCGCCCGTGAGGTGCTGGATGGGTTGAGCTTCAGCCAGGAGATGATGGATGGCGACGTTTCCAAGCTGTCCGGCGGCTGGAAGATGCGCGTGGCGCTCGCCCGTATCCTCCTGATGCGCCCGGATGTGATGCTGCTCGACGAACCGTCGAACCATCTCGATCTCGAAAGTCTGATCTGGCTCGAGGACTTCCTGAAAAACTACGACGGCGCTTTGCTGATGACGTCGCACGACCGCGAATTCATGAACCGCATCGTCACCAAGATCATCGAAATCGATGCCGGCAATCTCACCACCTATTCCGGTGATTACGGCTTTTACGAACAGCAGCGCGCGCAGAACGAAAAGCAGCAGCAGGCGCAGTTCGAACGCCAGCAAGCCATGCTTGCCAAGGAAATCAAGTTCATCGAGCGCTTCAAGGCTCGCGCTTCGCACGCCTCGCAGGTGCAGAGCCGCGTGAAGAAACTCGAGAAGATCGACCGCGTCGAGCCGCCAAAACGGCGTCAGACGGTGGCCTTCGAATTCGCGCCGGCGCCCCGGTCGGGCGAGGATGTCGTGGCGCTGAAGAAGGTGAACAAGGCCTATGGCAGCCGTACCATCTATGGCGATCTCGATTTCATGGTGCGGCGCAAGGAGCGCTGGTGCATCATGGGCGTCAATGGCGCCGGAAAATCGACGCTGCTGAAACTGGTGACGGGCACGGCGGAACCGGATTCGGGCAATGTCACCCTCGGCGCCAGCGTCAAGCTCGGTTATTTCGCCCAGCACGCCATGGATGTTCTGGATGGCGACAGCACCATTCTCGAATGGCTGGAGGAGCGCTTTCCGAAGGCGGGACAGGCGCCGCTGCGCGCTCTTGCCGGCTGTTTCGGATTTTCCGGCGACGACGTCGAAAAGCGCTGCCGCGTTCTTTCCGGTGGTGAAAAAGCCCGTCTCGTCATGGCGGCCATGCTGTTCGATCCGCCGAACTTCCTCGTGCTGGACGAGCCGACGAACCATCTCGATCTCGACACCAAGGAAATGCTGATCAAGGCCCTGTCGGATTACGAAGGGACGATGCTGTTCGTTTCGCACGACCGCCATTTCCTCGCCGCGCTTTCAAACCGGGTGCTGGAATTGACGCCTGATGGTATCCACCAATATGGCGGCGGCTATACCGAATATGTCGAGAGCACGGGGCAGGAAGCACCGGGCCTTCGCAGCTAGGGTTTCTGCCGGACGCATCCCCTTTGACGGCGGCTTTCGTTTCGAGACTGGAGAGACAGATGCGGATCGTGGTCTACAGCGCCAAACCCTATGACCGGCAATTCCTTGACGGGGCTGCCCGGCCGGGCATGCGGATGCACTATTGCGAAGCGCGCCTGTCTCCTGAAACCGTGGCTCTTGCGCAGGGAGCGGATGCGATCTGCGCCTTCGTCAATGACGACCTCTCGCGGCCCGTGCTCGAAAAACTGGCGGAAATCGGAATACGGCTGATTGCCCTGCGCTGCGCCGGCTTCAACCAGGTCGATCTGCCAGCGGCAGAAAGGCTCGGCCTCACCATTGCCCGCGTGCCGGCCTATTCGCCCTATGCGGTTGCCGAACACACGATGGCGCTCATCCTGTCGCTCAACCGCAAGATCCACCGCGCCTATAACCGCGTCCGCGAAGGCAACTTCGCCCTTGATGGCCTGCTGGGCTTCGATCTCCACGGCAAGACCATCGGCATTGTCGGCACGGGCAAGATCGGTGCGATTTTCGCGCGTATCGCATCCGGCTTCGGCTGCCGTCTCATCGGCCAAGATCTTCGTCCAAATCCCGATTGCGAGGCGTTGGGCATGACTTATGTCACGCGCGAGGAACTGTTCCGGACATCGGACATTCTCGCCCTGATGTGCCCCCTCACGCCTGAGACCCGGCACCTGATCAGAAGGGAGACGCTGCCCCTTCTCAGAAAGGGCGTGATGCTCGTCAACACCAGCCGTGGCGCCATCATCGACACCCGGGCCGCGATTGCGGGTCTGAAGGACGGCACGATCGGTTCTCTCGGCATCGATGTCTACGAGGAGGAAGCCGATCTCTTTTTTGAAGACCTTTCCAATGACGTGTTGCGCGACGATGTTTTCGCGCGACTGCTAACCTTTCCGAATGTTCTGGTGACCGGCCATCAGGGCTTTTTCACACAGGAAGCCCTCAGGAACATTGCAGATACCACGATCGGTAATATCGAGAGTTTCCTCGATACCGGCAAAGCCCTTTACGCCGTTTCCACGGAGCAGCTTGCAGGCACCGCTTAGCGACTGAGAGCGATAAAAACGCCGTTCATGGAATTGCCCGGCCCCAATCCCCGGTATAGGTTTCGATCCATCTTTTGAATTCTCAAACCGGACCGGCCGAGCGACAGATGCAACTCAAGGACTGCTATAATTTCCATGATTTCCGCCGCATGGCCAAACAGCGTCTTCCCGGACCGATCTTCAACTACATAGACGGCGCTGCCGATGACGAGGTGACCTACCGGCGAAACACGGCCGCCTTCGAAAATTGCGATCTCGTTCCCGATGTGCTGCGGGGCGTGGCGGACGTGGATATGTCGGTCACCGTCATGGGGCAGAAGCTGTCCATGCCGGTCTATTGTTCACCGACAGCGCTGCAGCGCCTCTTCCACCACCAGGGTGAGCGGGCGGTCGCGGCCGCGGCGGGAAAATTCGGCACGATGTTCGGCGTCTCCTCGCTCGGCACCACGAGCCTTGAGGAAGCGCGCCGGATCAGCGGCGGCCCGCAGGTCTACCAGTTCTATTTCCATAAGGACCGTGGCCTCAATCGCGACATGATGGCGCGCG
This sequence comes from Agrobacterium sp. GD03872, assembly GCF_029840625.1. Taxonomy (NCBI): domain Bacteria; kingdom Pseudomonadati; phylum Pseudomonadota; class Alphaproteobacteria; order Hyphomicrobiales; family Rhizobiaceae; genus Agrobacterium; species Agrobacterium sp. GD03872. Next base: position 109,619 of record NZ_JAOCCY010000001.1, on the reverse strand, counting down.
CCAAGAGCGCCGGCGTCGAGACGATGATGCTGACGGTGGACAGTATCACCGGCGGCAACCGCGAGCGCGACAAGCGCACCGGCTTTGCCATTCCCTTCAAGCTCAATCTTTCCGGCATCGCGCAATTCGCCATGAAACCCACCTGGGGTATCAATTACCTCACCCATGAGCGCTTCAGCCTGCCGCAGCTCGACGACCACATCAAAATGGACGGCGGCGCGCTCTCCATCAGCCGCTATTTTACCGACATGCTCGACCCTTCGATGAACTGGGACGATGTGGCGCAGATGGTGCGCGAATGGGGCGGGCCGTTCTGCCTAAAAGGCATCATGTCGGTGGACGACGCCAGACGCGCCGTCGAGATCGGTTGCAGCGGCATCGTGCTTTCCAATCACGGCGGCCGCCAGCTCGATGGTTCCCGCAGCGCCTTCGATCAACTGGCCGAAATCGTCGATGCCGTCGGCGACCGGATCGACGTGATGATGGATGGCGGCGTGCAGCGCGGCACCCATGTTCTGAAAGCCCTGTCTCTGGGCGCCAAGGCCGTGGGGCTCGGCCGTTATTATCTTTTCCCGCTAGCCGCCGCCGGACAGCCCGGCGTGGAACGGGCGCTCGAGCTGATGCGTATCGAAATCGAGCGCGGCATGAAGCTGATGGGCTGCACCTCCGTCGATCAGCTCACACGCCGGAACCTTCGGTTCCGTTGAACAAGCGGGACGTTACAGCAGAACTGGGGCGGAGCGCGGTCACAACCGACTACTGAAACCGCATGCCATTTCAGCCGCGTTTCGCCGCTGCTCCTGAAGAGCCATGCCGATGTTCCAGACGAGCGCCAGGCAAACAAGTCCGCAAAAACAGGCTGAAATCAGCGAGCGATGGCGTTTGGCCCCCCAGACAAACATCCAGCCGATAATTGCATAGGCCGCAAGCGCCGGCACCGCGGCAATCAGAACGGATATGGGGCCATCGCAATCGACGGCCTCGACGCCGATGGCGCGATATTCGTTCGGGGTGGCCACCAGGCCGAGGACGGCCACGGGAAACATGGCCGCTAAAACCGCGTAACGGAAAAATCGGGGCGTGTCGGGCATGCCTGCTCCATAGCCGGATAATCAAATGCCGCAAACGGCGCGGGTAAAGTCCCGCCGCGCGATCTCAGCGAATATCCATCTTGGCGATAATATCGGTTTAGCCGCCATTGTCGGCGACCGGAAGAGCAGATTGCCCGCTTTTGCTGAGAAAGCCAGCCTTTTACGTCGGGAGCAATCTTGGCAAGTCAGGCGGAATATGATTATGGTTGCACGATGCAACCATAATGGATTGAACGTGCCCCAACAACCCTTCCCCATAAACGACATCCGTTCCACCTCGCGCCGGCTCGTCCGCGAACTCGGCTTCATGGGGGGAGACTTTGCCGGCACCGATCTGCCGCCCTCCGCCGTGCATGCCCTGATCGAGATCGAGGCACGCCCCGACATCACGGCGCGGGATCTGGGAAAACTTCTGCGGCTTGAAAAATCGAGTGTCAGCCGCATGCTGCGCAAGCTCGTCCTCTCGGGCGGCGTTCGTGAAGAAACGGATGAAGGGGACAGCCGCATCAAGCGGCTGCGTCTTACGGGTCAGGGACAAGAACAGGTGGCCGCCATTCATGGCTTCGCGAACCGGCAGGTCTCCGGCGCCCTGACGCAGCTTACGTCGGCGGATGCCGACACGATCCTCCAGGGGCTTCGTCTTTACGCCGATGCGCTGGGAGAAAGCACCGATACCGTGGCTCCCTCCATAGAAATCCTGGAGGGATACAGGCCTGGCATCATTGCTCGGATCACGCAGATGCATGCACTCTATTACGCCCGGACATCCGGCTTCGGCCAGCGTTTCGAATCCGTCGTGGCCGAAGGCCTCGCCGCTTTTTGTAACCGGCTCGAAAGCCCGAAGAATGCGATCTGGGTCGCAATGCGCGGACAGGAGATCATCGGCTCCGTCGCTATCGATGGCGAAGATCTCGGAGCGGATATTGCGCATCTACGCTGGTTCATCGTTGATGACGGCGTGCGCGGCGGCGGTGTCGGGCGCAGGCTGCTGCAGACCGCGCTGGCCTTCGTCGATGAAAAAGACTTTGCCGAAACCCATCTCTGGACATTCAACGGCCTTCTGGCCGCACGGCACCTCTATGAAGCCCATGGTTTCAAATGCGTCGAGGAACATCCGGGCAGCCAGTGGGGAAGCGAGGTGCTGGAACAGCGCTTTGTCCGGCCACGGCCGAAATGATCTTTCAACCGCGCACAAACGGCCGCAATCGGAATCTTCCTGCGGCCGTTTCGAAATCAGGTACCCACACCCGTTAAAAGGCGAGTTGAACCTTCATCGACCTGCTTCGGTCGCCGGCGGTTTCGAATGCCGCAACCGCCTCTTCCAGCGGAAAGGTTCCAGTCAGCAGGGGCTTCAGGTCGACACGGCGCTGGTTGATGAAATCGACGGCAAGTCCGAATTCCTCATGAAACCGGAAAGTGCCTTTCATCTCGATTTCCTTGGCAACCACCATATTCTGCGGAATGGACACATCGCCGCCGAGACCGAGTTGCACCACCGTGGAGCGCGGCTTCAGCGCCTCCAGACCCGAACGGACGGCTCTTTCATTGCCAGACGCCTCGAATTGCACATCGAAATAGCCCTTGTTTGCCGAATAGGCGGAGAGCGCATCCGGATCACTGGCGACATTGATGACGCGGTCGGCGCCGATGGCGAGCGCCTTTTGCAGAACCGCATCCATGACGTCGGTCGCGACGATTTCCCGCGCGCCATGGGCGCGGGCGGCGATGATGGCAAGTGCGCCGATCGGCCCACAGCCGGTGACCAGAACGCGCTTGTCGGTCAATGCGCCGGCGCGATTGACGCCATGCAGCGTTACCGCGAAAGGTTCGGCCATGGCCGCTTCATGAATGGAGATTCCATCCCGCACCTTGTGGCACTGATATACCTCGGCGACGAGACATTGACGGAATGCGCCCTGAATATGCGGCATGGGCATGGCGGAGCCGTAAAAACGCATGTTGAGGCACTGGTTCTGCTGACCCTTCAGGCAGAATTCGCAATGGTTGCAGGGCCGGCTCGGCGATACGGCAACGCGGTCGCCAACGGCGAGACCGGAGACACCTTCTCCCAGCGCCTTGATGGTGCCGGCCACCTCATGGCCGTGGATCATCGGCTCCCGTACCCGCACGGTGCCGAAGCCGCCATGATTGTAATAATGCAGGTCGGAGCCGCAGATGCCACCCGCTTCGATGGCCACCTCGACCTGCCCCGGACCGGGCTGCTCGGTCTCCCGTTCCTCGATCCGCAGATCCTTCGCCGCGTGGATGACAACCGCTTTCATAGTCTCTCCTCCCATAAGGCTCACACGGCGGCAGTCGCCGCCGCTGCCCATTGTCCGGACTTGTCTTAGATATCGACCACGAGGCCCTTGGCTTTCAGAACCGGCTCGAGCTTGCTGACCTCGATCACCGACCTGCCCTGCTTGTATGCTTCGATGTAGCCCGCCTCGGCATCTTCGCGGGCCTGCGAAAGCTTGGCCGCTTCCTGTGCCTCCTCGCGCCTGACGACGACAAGACCATCGGCGTCGCCGACGATGATATCGCCCGGATTGATGATCTCGCCGCCGACAATCACCTGATCGTTGACCGCGGCAATGGTCTCCTTGACCGTGCCCTTGATGCAGACGCTGAGCGAGAAGACCGGAAAACCGAGATCCCGCAGCTGTAGCGTATCGCGCACGCCGGTATCCGTCACCAGGCCACCGATGCCTTTTGCGAGGCAGGCATTGGCGAGCACGTCGCCGAAGGAACCGGCTTCTTCATATTCGCCGGCGGAAACGACGATGATGTCACCCGGCTTGGCATAGTTGATGGCGAGCTGCAGCATGATGTTGTCGCGCGGCGCGCATTTCACCGTGAAGGCCGGGCCGCAAAGCTTCATGCGATAATCGACCGGCTTCAGCCGCGAAGACAATGCGCCGCGGCGTCCCTGCGCCTCATGGATCGTGGCGGGAGAGAATTTGGCAAGAGCGTCGACATCCGCCTTGGCCGGACGCTGCGCGATATCTTTAATGTGGATCATGAAAACCTCCCACGTTGAAGCTGTCGGCGAGAGCGTCTCGCCGACCGATAGTGTTGAAGAGTTGAAAATTGGCCGAGGCTGAGCCGAAGCTCAGGGGATCGGGTCGAACTTCAGTTCAGACAGAGGCACGACCTTGTCGGTGCGTGTCATCTTGTATTCGGTGTTCGGGCCAAGCCACTTGTCCCAGATGCGGTTGATTTCGCCGTCAGCATCGAGCTTGCGCAGGATTTCGTTGATCTTCGCGGTCAGCGCCGGGTTGTCCTTGGCCATGCCGATGCCGATGGGCTGGAAGAGCATTGGCTCTTGGATCATGCGCATCGGCTTGCCCTTGGTCTTGGATTCGTTGACGAACTTGGTCATCGTCATGGTGTTGCCGACGATGCCGCGTGCCTTGCCCTGCTGGACGGCGAGATAGGCGGATGCCGTATCCTGGAATGTCAGCGGCTCTGATTTGTTGAGCTTGACGGAGAGTTCCGATGTCGAGCCCTTGCTGGACGCGATGCGCTGGCCGACAAAGTCGGACTTCTTGGTGCCAGGGTCATCGACCGGAACGATCAGCATTTCCTTAGCCAGATAATACGGGTCGCTGAACTGGATCTGTTCGGCGCGGCTCTGGGTGTAAGCGAGGTTGGCGACCGAAAGATCGACGCGGCCGAGCTTGACTTCGGGAACGCGCGCTTCAACCGACACCGGCTTGATCTCGGCCTTGACGCCGAGTTCCTTGGCGATGGCGCCGCACAGATCGACATCGAAGCCGGCCATTTCGCGCGTCTTCGGGTCCGGCGAGGCGAAAGGCGGCACATCGGCGAATGTCGCGCAACGCAGCGTCTTGTTCGCAATGATCGTGTCGAGCTGGTCGGCCTTGGCCGGCAGGACCGCAGCCGAGGTTGCCAATATGGCGGTAAGAGTAATGCACTTCCAGTTCATTTCAGTTCTCCCGTTATTATAGAGGTTGGGGTTGTTAGTTAGGTTTTGAGCGGGATTTCAGGCGAAAACCGCTCACACTTTTCGCCATCCCGCTCTAGTGTCTCAGATCGGCAAGAAACCGCTGGGCACGCGGATGTTGCGGATTTTTGAAAAACTCGTCCGGTTTTGCCGTTTCGAGAATGCGCCCGGCATCGATGAACCAGATGCGGTCGGCCACTTCACGGGCAAAGCCCATTTCATGGGTGACGCAGAGCATGGTCATGCCTTCGGCGGCGAGGCTCTTCATGACGGCGAGCACTTCGCCGACCATTTCCGGATCGAGCGCTGAGGTCGGCTCGTCGAACAGCATGACCGGCGGCTCCATGGCGAGCGCCCGCGCGATGGCGACGCGCTGCTGCTGGCCGCCGGAAAGCTGGGCGGGATAGGAACCGGCCTTGTCGGCAAGGCCGACGCGGTCGAGAAGCTTCAGCGCCTTGTCATGGGCGACGGCCGGAGCAACGCCCTTCACCCGGATCGGCGACATGGAGACATTCTCCACCACCGAAAGATGCGGGAAGAGGTTGAAGCTCTGGAAGACGAAACCAACCCGGCTGCGCAGCGCGTTCAGCTCCTTTGCGCGCATCTGGGCATGGATGTTCCTGCCATCCAGCATGATCGAACCGCTGCTGATCTCTTCCAGACGGTTGATCGTGCGGATGAGGGTGGACTTGCCGGAGCCCGACGGCCCGCAGATGACCACGACCTCGCCACGGGTGACGTTTTCGTTGACATCCTTGAGCACCTGATAATCGCCATAGCTTTTGCAGACCTGCGAAAGCGTGATGGTATAGGCGTCCTGAGTGGCGGAAACTGGCGCGGTCATAGCTGCTCCGTAACGATATTGGCGGGGGCCGGTGCCGTGTCTGCGGCGAGCTTGCCGCGCGGGCCGGCCCGGCGGCGGGCGATACGCCGCTCGAGAAGATTTGCGACATGGGTGAGCGACCAGCAGATGATGTAATAAACCAGCGCCAGAATGAGGAAGACCTGGAAGGGCTGGGTCAAAAGCTGGTTGTTCACCTGATTTGCCGCAAAGGTCAGATCAGGCACATTAATGACGTAACCGAGCGTCGTATCCTTGATGGTGGATACGAAAGTCGAGATCAGGCTCGGGATCATGTTGTAGAGCGCCTGCGGCAGGATGACATAACGCATTGCACCGAAATAACCGTGGCCGAGCGCGCGCGCCGCATCCATCTGCCCCGTGCCCAGCGAAACGATGCCGGCGCGGACGACTTCACTCATGAAAGCGCCCTGATAGATGACGAGCGTGGTGAGCATGGTGACGAAGCTCGGCACATCGGCGCCGGTCCAGAGCGGAACGAGAAAATAGCTCCAGAGAATGAGCATCAGCAGCGGCACGCCACGGGTGAAATACACCACCGCGGTCACCGGCCAGCGCAGGACCCGCCATTTCGACAGCCGCGCCAGCGCCATCAGGATGCTGACGGGAAAGGCAAGCGCAATGCTGAGCGCCGACAGGATGAGCGTGTTGGCAAGGCCGCCGAGTGGACCGTTGGGATATTGGCCGATCAGGAGCAGCAGCCAGTAATCCTGGATGATTGTGATCATGTCGTGGATCATGCCCGCGCCCTCCGCATAGGATCGGCACGCATGGAGATATAGGCTCCGAGACCCATGATCAGCAGCGAGAAGAACAGATAAAGCACGGTGGCGACCAGATAGACCTCAAACGTCCGGAAACTCAGATTTTCGACTTCCTTGACCGCATGGGTGAGTTCCGGTGCGCCGATCAGAACGCCGAGACTGCTGTTCTTGAAAAGCGAGGTGCTATGGTTGATGAGCGGCGGCAGCGCGTTGCGAACACCCTGCGGCATGATGACGAACCGCATGGCCGAGACATAGCTATGCCCGAGCGCACGTGCCGCCTCCATCTGGCCGGGATTGATGGAACGAACGCCGGAGCGCAGATCTTCGCTGAAATAGGCGGCCTGACAGAGGCCGAGGCCGATAATGGCGAAGATCGCTTCCGCATTGTGGCTGGAAAGCCAGCTGGCCAGCCCGCTCGGCAGCAGCGTGAAGACGCCGAAATACCAGAGCATCAGCTGCACCAGCGTCGGCACATTGCGGTGATAGGACACATAGGCCGCCACCAGCGGATCGCCGAAGCGGAAGGGCGAGAGGCGGATGGCGAGAAGCACGATGGCGAGCGACATGGCGAGCAGCCACGAGCCGGCATAGATGATGAACGTCATCTGGATGCCATGCAAAAGCATCGAGACATAGTCCGCATTGTTCAAGATTGCGCCGAGGTCAAAACCGCTCACGCGACTTTTCCTCCGGCTCCGCCCGCCGCGACCTTTTCAGCCGGCCGATTTTCAGCCGTTTGGGGCTTGGCCGTCTGCAGCCCGCCCATGACCTGAAGCGTCGGGGTAATTTCCATGTGGCCGATATTCATGGCCACGGGTGCGGCGATGGCAAACGCAATCGCATCGGCGATATCGGATGCCTGCGGCAGTTCGAAACCATCGATGAAACGTTCACGAATGCTCGGATCATCGCCATGCACATGGTTGAAAATGTTGGTCGCGACACGGCCGGGGCAGATTTCCGTCACCCGCACGCGTTTACCGAAAGCATCGATACGCAGCTGGTTGGACAGCATCGCCACGCCGGCCTTGCTGGCATGATAGGTGGAATTGCCGCCGAAATTATAATTGCCGGCAATGGAGGAGATGTTGATGACATGACCGCGATCGCGCGCCACCATACCCGGCACCACCATGCGGCACAGATGCAGCACGGCGCGCAGGTTCACATCGATCAGGAGATCGATATCGCTCTCATCCGCTTCCAGGAATTTCTTCGGGCGGTCGACACCGGCATTGTTCACGAGGACATCGAACGCTACCTCACTGGTGAGCTTTGCAAGCGCCGGCCGGTCCGTCACATCGATGGCGTGGGCAAAGCAGCCCGTGCGCTTCGCCAGCTTGTTGAGCGCGTCCGCGCTTCTGGCAACCGCATGCACTTCCAGCCCTTCGCGGCAAAGGCGCTCGACGACGGCGGCGCCAATTCCGGACGATGCGCCGGTTACGAGTGCGGTCTTGTAGTCTGAGAATGGCATGTTTGTCCCCTATCGTTGAGCAAACAGTAGTGAAGCTTTCATCGCTTGCCTAAGACCGATTTTTTTTGGAGTAATAAGCAACTTGTATGGATGGCGATTGCACCACTTTCAGCGATGCATCCCCCATACCGGCCACCGGCATATTCTAGACCACAGCCGTCGGCAGATCCTGTCCTGCAAAATGCGCATCCAGATTGGCGAGAACCAGAGCGCCCATCTGAAGCCGCGTCTCATGGGTCGCAGCGCCGATATGCGGAGCGAGAACGACATTGCGCATGCCGATCAGTGCCGCCGGCCTGTTCACGCTGTGGCGCGAAAACCGGCTGGCGAAACAGGTCGTCAGGGAACCGACAGTGTCAGCTGTTCCGTGACGCGCCTTTTATGCAGCCGCCTTTCCCGCCACAGCGTGAACAAGCCTGCGGCAACCACGATAGAAGCCCCCAGAATGGTCGTCAGGGCCGGAACCTGATCCATGAAGGCATAACCGATCAACAGCGCCCAGATCATCGTGGTGTAATCGAACGGCGCCAGCAGCGAGGCCTCGGCATAACGCAGGCTGAGCGTCACCAGTATCTGCGCGGTTCCGCCAATGAGACCGGTGCCGATCAGCAGGGTCCATTGCCATGCGGTCGGCATTTTCCAGCCCATGCCGATGCTGGCAAAGCCGATGAGCGTTGTAAGCAGGGTGAAATAGAAGATGATTGCGCCGGTATTTTCAGTCTGAGTCAGATGCCGGATTTGGATCATCGATATGGCGGAGAAAAAAGCCGCCGCCAGACCGAACAGGCCGCCGAGCATGGCGACGCCGGAACCGGAAGCGACATCCGAAACATCGAAGGAAAAATGCGGCGACAGGATCAGCACGATGCCGCAGAGCCCGACGACCACCGCCGTCCAGCGGTAAATCCTGACGACTTCCTTGAGAAGCAGCACCGCCAGAATGACGGTGAAGAGCGGCGTCGCGTAGCTGATGGCCATCGCGTCGGCGAGCGGAATATAGGCCAGCGCCAGATAGCTGAAGACCATGCCGCCGGTGCCGGAAAAACTCCGCACCAGATGACCGCCAATATGGCTGGTGGCCACCTGCCTTCGCAAACCGCCCTGCACCGCCATCCACAGACAGAGCGGCAGCATGGCCACCGCCGACCTGAAGAAGACCACCTGCCCGATGGGTATCTCGCCCCTGAGGCTGCTGATGCAGGCGCCCATCAGCACCAGAGCGAGCGCTGCGGAGATTTTGAGGAGAATGCCTTTGCGGGAATCCATGGTTCGTTCCTTCGGACGTCTTCGAACCGTTTCATCACGCGGCGGCGGGATATCAAACCGCAAAGCAATGTCCATAGGAACTTCGTCTGACCCCATCAATCCCGCCCCCATGGTAGCTATTGCTGATGGACAGGGTGCGGATTCCACTCCGCCCGCCTGCCGCCGTGGGGACAAAAAAGACGTTGGAAACCAATATGGATCTGGAAAAGGTCAAGAAACTGATCGAGTTCGTCGGCTCTTCGCGAGTATCCGAATTGACCGTGAGCCAGGAGGGAACCACGGTCCGGATCATCCGCGAAAACAATGCTGTTTCACTGCAGGCGCCATCATCGCAGCCCCGGCTCGTTGCGATAGCCGAAACGGCATCCGAGACACCCCGCGCCGAAGAGCAGGCGCCGGCATCCGCCGCAGCCGCACCGGCGTCATCCGGCATCGTCGCAGCACCCTCATTCGGCCTTTTCCATCGCGCCCCGAGCCCGGGTGCGGCGCCTTTCGCCGAAGCCGGCGATGAGGTGAAGGAAGGGCAGGAACTTTTCATCATCGAAGCGATGAAAGTGTTCAACACCGTGAGGGCCGAACGAAGCGGCAGGATCGCCAGATTTATCGCCAATGACGGCGAAGATGTCGAACTCGGACAGCCGGTACTGGAGTTCGAATGATGGATGCGACACTCCCAAAAGTAGCTGAGCCAAGAGCATTCGACAGCGTGCTGATCGCCAATCGCGGCGAGATTGCCTTGCGGGTGCAGCGCGCCTGCCGTGAACTCGGCCTGAAGACTATCATGATTTATTCGGAAGCCGATAAGGACGCCGACTATCTGAAGGCGGCCGATACCGCCATCTGCATCGGCCCGGCCTCTCCCGCCCAGAGCTATCTCAACGCGCCGGCCATACTGCTTGCGATGGAGCTGACCGGCGCTGGCGCAGTTCACCCCGGTTATGGTTTTCTGTCCGAAAGAGCGTCTTTTTCGGAAGCCGTGGAGGCGGCGGGAGCGGTCTTCATCGGCCCGCACGCCGACGCCATCCGCACCATGGGCGACAAGATAGCAGCGAAACGGGCGATGATGGAGGCCGGCGTGCCCTGCGTTCCCGGCCCTGATTCCGCCCTGCCGGATGACATGGCCGAAGTCTCGAAAATCGCCGCCGAAATCGGTTATCCCGTCATCGTCAAGGCGGCCGGCGGCGGCGGCGGGCGCGGCATGCGCGTTGTGCGCGAAGCCTCCGCCCTTCAGGATGCCGTTCTCGTCACGCGTGAAGAGGCAAGCCGGGCCTTCGGAACGCCGGAACTCTATATCGAAAAATTCCTCGAACATCCGCGCCATGTCGAAATTCAGGTTCTCTGCGACAGTCAGGGCGGCGGGGTCTGGGTTGGCCTGCGCGATTGTTCCATGCAGCGCCGCCACCAGAAGGTCGTCGAAGAAGGCCCGGCCATCGGCATCCCGCCCGATGTCGCGGCTTTCGTCGGCAATCGCTGCGTCGAAGCTTGCCGCCAGATCGGTTATCGTGGCGTCGGCACCTTCGAGTTTCTTTACGAGAATGGCGAATTCTATTTCATCGAGATGAATACCCGCCTGCAGGTCGAACATCCGGTCACGGAAATGACCTCGGGCGTGGATCTGGTGCGCCAGCAGCTTCTCGTCGCTCTCGGCCATCCACTGGAAATTTCGCAAGAGGATATCGTCTGCGAGGGTCATTCGATCGAATGCCGCATCAATGCCGAAGACCCCTATAGCTTCATTCCCTGCCCCGGCCTGATAACGGCTCTGCACCTGCCGGGCGGCCCCGGCGTCCGGGTCGATACCCATGGGACGGCGGGTTATCGGGTTTCGGCCCATTACGATTCGCTGATCGCCAAGCTCATCGTCCATGCGCCGACGCGGCAACAGGCGATCCTGCGCATGCGGCGCGCGCTTGGCGAAATGCGCATCGAAGGCGTTTCCACCAACCTGCCGCTGCACCGGGAAATATTGCAGGACCCGGCCTTTTCCGAAGGCGGCACGGATATTCATTACCTCGAGCATTGGCTTGCAGCGCGGAGTGCAAAGTGAAGCGACAGCCTGTTTCCATATCCCGCTACAGCGAGCCCGGCACCATTGCCGATCTTGCCGCTCATCTCGAACGCAACAACGTTTCCGCCATTGAAATAGAGACACCAGATGGATCATTGAAGATCGTTGCCATGGCAGGCGCTCAGGCCCCTGCCGCACAGCGCATTGAAGCGGCCAAAGTGCCGGCAAAGGCGGGGGATATTCTCGCCCGTGCACCGATGGCCGGCATCTTCACACCCGCGCATCCGCAGCGCCCCGACCGGGCGGTTCAGGCAGGACAATCCGTGGTGAAAGGCGAGATCGTCGCATTCGTCGCGGCCGGCCCCGTGCTTGTTCCGGTCATCGCCGAAAAAGCCGGCACCGTCAGCGAAATCGTGACGGAAACCGGTGCGCTTGTCGGCTATGGCTCCACCCTTCTCAAGACCGAAACATGATGGTGACGTCGATGAGCAACCTCCCGCTGAAAACGCCCCACCTGACCCCCGCCCATCTGGGCCTGCCGAAAATCTCGATGATCGGCAACAAGACGTTTCTGATCGAAGCGCCCGGCGAGCTGGACCTGCCCGCCCAGCGGCGCATCTGGGCGCTGACGCGCGCATTGAAGGACCGCCCCGATGTGCTGGAACTCATACCCGGCATGACCAATCTCCTGATCGTGCTGCGTGGCACGCCTGAAGATGCCGGGCGTTTGCAGGATGAGCTTCTCGACATCTGGCAAAGGACGGCGGAACTCGATCTTCTGGGCAAGACCATCGAGGTGCCGACGACCTATGGCGGCGAACACGCCATCGACCTTGCCGCGATCTGCGATTATTCCGGCCTGCCGGACAAGGAAGTCGTGCGCCTTCATTTCGAGCAGACCTATACGGTTTTCGCCGTGGGCAGCGCGCCGGGCTTCGGTTATCTCGGCGGCCTTGATCCGCGCATTTTCATGCCGCGCAAGAAAGTTCCGTCGCTGCGCATGTTGAAGGGCATGGTGACGATTGGCGGCATGCAGTCCGGCATCTCGGTTCTCACTGGACCGAATGGCTGGAACTCGCTGGGTTTCACCGAAATCACCATGTTTGATGCCACCGCCGAACAGCCGGCGGTGCTGGCGCCCGGAGACCGCGTTCGTTTCCTTCCCGAAAGGATCGAACTATGATCCATATTCTTGCCTGCGGGCCGCTGAACACCGTCCAGGACCTCGGCCGCGCGGGTTACCGCAATATCGGCATCACCGCCACGGGCGCGATGGACCCCATCGCGCTCAGGGTCGGCAATATTCTCGTCGGCAATGGCGAGGATGCCGCGGCGATTGAAATCCAGACCTTTCCGTTCCGCATCGAATTCGAAGAGACGCTGACCTTCGCCGTAACCGGTGCGGATTGCGCCGCCCGGCTCAATGGTTCTGATCTGCCGCCTTACTGGTGCGCGCGGGCAGAAAAGGGTCAGATCCTCGAATTTTCGACACCGCTGAAAAATGCGCGCGCCTATCTCTGCCTTCAGGGCGGCATAGACGTTCCCGTAGTCATGGGATCACGAAGCACCTCGCTTCGCGGTTCCTTCGGCGGCCATGAGGGACGCCACCTTACCACCGGCGACAGGCTGTCCGTCTTGCCATCCGAACCGCCGGCGCTGCCGGCAAGCGGCCTCGGCGTCATGCCGCTTGCCGAGGCGATGCCGGACATGTTTCCGGTATCCGACAAGGGCGAATTGCTGCTGAGAGCCATTCCCGCCGCCGAACACGATCTTTTCGGCGAAGGTGCGGAACGTTTCTGGTCCGAAGCCTGGAAAATCACCTCGCAGAGCGACCGCACCGGCTACCGGCTTGCCGGCACGCCACTTATGCTTTCGGCTCCCGTCGAGTTGCGCTCCTATGGCGTCATTCCGGGTGTGGTTCAGGTGCCGCCGGGCGGCGAACCGATCATCCAGATGAGCGACGCCAACACGGCCGGCGGTTATCCGAAGATGGCAGGTATCATCGACAGCGATCTTTGGCGGCTCGGACAGGCGCGCATCGGCAGTCGCATCCGCTTCGTGCAGGCGACGGTGCGCGAGGCGCTGGAGATCGAGCAGGCAATCGACGCCTATTTCGCCGATATCCGCAAAACCCTGCCGCTGGTCACCGCCGCACTCGGCACGCTCACGAAACGATAATCCTGAAAAACACGGAGAGGGAACCATGAAGATCGATGTTAATTCCGATATGGGCGAAGGTTTCGGCGTCTATAAGGTCTGCGACGACGAGAAGCTTATGGAAGTCGTCTCTTCGGCGAATATCGCCTGCGGCTTCCATGCCGGCGATCCGGAAATGATGGCGCGCATGGTGCGTCTTGCCAAACGAAACGGCGTCGGCGTCGGCGCCCATCCGGGCCTTGCCGACCGTCTCGGCTTCGGCCGCCGCGAAATTCCCGTCGATGCGGAAGAAATGGAACAGCAGGTTCTTTACCAGCTCGGCGCGCTCTCGGCGATTGCCAGGGCGCAGGAGGTCGCGCTCTCCCATATCAGCTTCCATGCCGCCATGGGCAACATGATCAACCGCGATGCGGCGCTTGCCGAACGAATCATGAAAAAGATCAAAGCGGTCGATCCCGATCTCATCGTCTTTTCGATGCCTGATATGCTGATCGAAAAGGCGGCTCTGGATTGCGGGCTGAAAGTGCTCAACCTCTTTCTCGCCGACCGGGCCTATGATGTGAAGGGCCAGCTCGTGCCACGCAAGCTGCCCAATTCCGTCATCAAGGAAGAGGGAAAAGTTCGCGCACGCGTGCGCCAGTTTCTGGAACAAGGCACGGTCACGACCATCGAGGGCGAGACCATTCCCGTTCGCGCCAGATCGATCCTCGTTCATAGCGATACACCTGGCTCGCTGGAGCTTGCGCTCACGGTGCGTAGCGAAGTGGAAGCCTGCGGCGGCAGCGTCGTGCCGGCTCGCGAAGTGGTTGCCTGAAGCACAAAAAGCACGGCACCGCATTCCATGTCAGGAGCGCGGTGCATTTTGTCGGCTATGGAATACGGCACGGATTTCGATCCGTCGCCAGCCGGGCCGCCTGAGCGACCCGGCCGCGAAATCATCAATTCAGCTGGATCACGTGATTGCTGTCGCTCGTCCGTCTCAGTCTCACCCGGTCACGTGACGGTGTGCGCCTGTTCCGCTGGCAGGCGGCCCGCGATGTCGGGTGCATTCTCGATGTAAACCCGTCGGCCACAGCCTGGCGATGCATGCCGTCCCCGTTCGGAGTTGACGGGATCACCTATGTTCCGGATTTCCAGGTCTTCGACGAAGACGGTGCCACCCTTCGTCTGGACGCGCCCGATCGGGTTATTTCAGTGGATGGACCGCCCGCCCCATTTTTGACGGCGATGCATCAAAATCCCGTATGACCTCACATCGAAGTCGTATTGGGGAAACGGCGGAAAATTCCCGTAACCTCCTTGTCATGCACCGGCGTCGCGACGATGCCTGTCTTCACCGTTACAATCGGAAATAATCCATGCCCACTATCGCCCAACGCCTTAACAACGTCACCGTGTCAGCTTCGCTCGCCATGACCCAGAAAGCTCGCGATCTCGCCGCTCAGGGCATCAAGGTCATCAGCCTGTCGTCCGGCGAACCGGATTTCCCGACCCCTGCCCACGCAGTGGAAGCGGCGCATGCCGCGGCCCTTGCCGGCGACACGAAATATCCGCCGGCCGACGGAACGCCTGCGCTGCGGGCCGCGATCCAGCGGAAGTTCAAGCGCGACAATAATCTCGACTACGATCCGAGCCAGATTCTGGTGGCAGGCGGCGGCAAGCAGATCATCTTCAACGCCATTATGGCAACCTGCGACCCGGGCGATGAGGTCGTCATTCCCGCGCCGTCCTGGATCAGCTACGCCGATATCGTGAAGTTCGCGGGCGGCGTGCCAGTGCCGGTGGTTTGCCCGGAGAATAACGGTTTCCGCCTGCGCGCCGAAGATCTCGAAGCCGCCATCACACCGAAAACCAAATGGCTGCTTTTCAACTTCCCCAACAATCCCACGGGCGCCGCCTGCTCCCGCGCGGAAATGAAGGAAATCGCCGAGGTCATGCTGCGGCATCCGCATGTCTGGATCATGACCGACGACATGTATGAGCACCTGATCTATGACGACTTCGAATTCTGCACCATCGCCGAGGTCGAGCCGCGCCTCTATGACCGGGTGCTGACCGTCAACGGCGCATCGAAGGCCTATGCGATGACCGGCTGGCGTCTTGGCTTCTGCGGCGGCCCGAAGGATCTCATCAAGGCCATCAGCAACGTCAATACCCAGAACAGCGGCGGTGTCGCGACCATCGTGCAGGCTGCCGCCGTCGCGGTTCTCGACGGCCCGCAGGATCTGCTGAAGGAGCGCGCCGATATCTACAAGATGCGCCGCGACTTCGTGCTCGGCAAGCTGGCCGAGATCGACGGCATCCGCTGCCACAAGCCCGAAGGCGCTTTCTACATCTTCCCGAACATTGCCGCGCTGATCGGCAAGACGACGAAAGGCGGCACGAAGATCGAGAACGATACCGATTTTGTCATGGCGCTTCTCGCCGAACATCACGTTGCGACAGTGCAGGGCGCGGCCTATGGCCTCAGCCCTTTCTTCCGGCTTTCTTATGCCACCAGCATGGAAAACCTTGCCGAAGGCTGCGCCCGCATCGCCGAATTCTGCAATGGAATGAAATAGGGAGAACAGCATGTTGGGAGGAAGTGGCCGTGTCATCATGGTTTCCGGCGCATCGCGGGGTCTTGGCCTTGCGATCGCCAGAAGGCTTCACGAAGCCAGTTTCACTGTCGCGGCGGGGGCGAGAAATCCGGCCGCCACCGCCCTCTGCCCCGGCTATATCGCAACCGATATGACCGTTGGCGAAACGGAAGTCAGCCGCGAGGACATGACCCAGCCGGACGATCTCGCCGAAATGGTCGAAACCCTGCTTCGCCTGCCGAACAACCTTTCGGTGGCCGAATTGCTGGTGAACTGCCGCAAGGAAGCAATGCTTTGATCTTTTCCACACACGGCACCGGGAAACGGTGCTGCACGTGGCTTTAGAACCGGCCTGACCCTTTTTATTTCAGGGTCTCCGCCAGTTGCAGCAATATCTCCTTCACGGCAAGCGCCGGCTCGGAGAGCGGCGTATTGTCCGATACGCAGAAGGACAACGTTTCCTCGATCATCGGGCTGGCGATCTGCCTGACGACGATTTCCTCATTGGATTCCGCCACGATACGGTCGGCGATGGCCTTGGGTGTGATGGTCGCGCCAAGCCCGGCGTCCACGCCGCGCGCGATCGTCCTTACCGATTCCAGCTCCGCCATGACGATCAGATCCTTGCGGCTGCGGGTAAAGGCGAGATTGATGGCGCGGCGCACGAAATTATAGGTCGGCGGCAGAAGGAAGGGCAAAAAAGCCAGATCGGCGACCGTGATCGGCGCATCGCCCGGTTCCACACCGAAGCTGCGATGCACGACCAGCACGAATTCCTCACGCAACAGCGGCCTGAACTTGACACCCCGGATCGGCCCGACGCCGTGGATCAAACCCATTTCCAGACGGCCGTTCATGATCATCTGGCTATAGGGCTGGCTGACGCTTTCCGTGATGTGCAGCAGAATGCCGGGATGAAGCCGCTTGGTTTCCTCCATCAGATGCAGCGATAGCGTGGCGGCACTGCTGAAGGGCGCAAGGCCCACCGACACCTTGCCGGAAAGCACAGCGCCCGCTTCCAGCGCTTCCGCCTGCGCCTGCTCCATCTGCCGCAAAATGACCTGCGCATGCCTGTAGACGACCTTGCCGGCATCGGTCATGACAACGCCCTGCTGGCTTCGGGTCAAAAGTTTCTGGCGAAAATGCTCCTCGATGCTTGCCAGCTGCTGGCTGAGCGCCGGCTGGGCGATATGCAGCACATCGGCCGCTCTGGTGATACTCCCCATATCGACAATCGTGATAAACGATTTCAGGCGCCTGATATCCATCTGCTGTTGATCATCCCATTGCTGCTTGCAGGAATAAGATGCTCAATTTGCAGACAAAGTCCATCTTCCATTTCCCGCCCGAACCTGCCCCCGTGGCGCAGCTGATGCGCGCCACGGGGCCTTCAGGCGGAGCGACTATCGCTCCTGCAAACGCAGGTCGCTCCAGAAGCCGCGCAGCTGTTCGGTCAGCTGCGTATAAAGGCCATAGCGCCGCCGGTAATGCGTGATCTGGCCGGCATCCGGCTGGTATGCATTGGCAACACGCGTCATCGCCGCGACCGCCTCTTCATAGTCGGGATAAAGACGGATCGCCACGGCCGCACCGATTGCCGCACCGAGCGCACCGGTCTCGCGGGCCTCCGCGACGCGCAGGGGAATTTCCAGAACATCCGCCATGATCTGCGGCCAATGCTGGCTGCGGGAACCACCGCCGGACATGACGGCGCTTTCGACCGGCAACCCCGCCTCGCGCAGGACGGCGATATGGCGGCGGTGCTCGAAACAGACGCCCTCGAACAGCGCGCGCAGCATATGGCCTTCGCCATGCCAGCCGGCGAGGCCGTAAAACCCGCCGCGGAATTCCGCACCCAGCCTTGAGCCGAAGATAAAGGGATGAAAGAACGGATCGTCCGCCCGCGGCGTGACGGAACCGACCAGCTCGTTGCAGCGCTCGAAGGCATGGTCGCCATGGTCGGCACGGACACGATGCACGTACCATTCCAGATTGGCGGCGGATGTGGCGCTGGATTCAATGTTGACATAGCGGTCACGGCCGAAGGTCGTGACCATGAAGACATCCGGACTGATGACCGGCCTGTCCGCAAAAACCTGATTGATGCTCCAGGTGCCGGCGATGATGGACGCTTCCCCGGCATTGATGACGCCCGATCCCATGGCGCTGGAAACGACATCGAAGAAACCGCCAATGACCGGCGTGCCTTCGGAAAGCCCTGTCAGGCGGGCGGCCTCGCGCGTTACATGGCCGACTATATCCGCCGATTCCACACAACGGGGGAAGAACGCGAACGCATCCTCAAGACCGTAAAGCGACAGAAGTTCACGGTCGAGCACCGCTTCCGGCAAGGCAAGCAGCCCCGCGCCGCTAAGGTCGGAAATATCATTGGCAAGGCAACCCGTCAGGCGGAAATTGACGAAATCCTTGCAGAACAGAACCGTACCGGTCCGCGCATAGAGGTCGGGCGCGTGCCGTTTCACCCAGGCCAGAAGGCTGGGCGTCTGCGCCGGCCATGGCCGCTGCAGGCAGCGTGCCTGCAATAAGGACCCGCTCTTCCGGTCGAGCTCGGCCGCCATATCCGCGGCACGGCTGTCGAGCGACTGGATGCCGATGAGCGGTTGCTGTTCCTTGTCCAGCAGGTAAAGGCCGTTGCCGTGACCGGCGCAACCCACCGCCACGATGCTGCGGGGATCGACCGACGATTTCACCAGCAACTGGCGGATCGCTTCGCAGCCGTTCCGCCACAATTCCTCGAGGTCCCGCTCGACGTAGCCTGGTTGAGGGAATGTCGAATGTCCGTCGATGGCATGCTGCGCGATCTGCCGGCCCATCATGTCGAAAAGCACGGCCTTGATGACCGTGTTGCCGACATCCAGGCCCAATATGTGATTTCTCTCAGCCACGATTATAGATGTCCCATGCTTCTTCGCCGCTCGCGCCCTGATGGATGATGGCCATCAGGGCCGTCACGACGGCCTTGGGATTGTCATGCTGATAGATATTGCGTCCGTAGACCATCCCGTTCGCACCCTCGGCCATCAAGGCCGCCGATTTTGTCAGCACATTGCGCAAATCCTCTCGCCCTCCGCCCCGCACCAGCACCGGGCAGCGCGCCGCCTCGATCACCCTGTGAAAATCCGCGGGATTGCTGGTGGGATCGGCCTTGATGATATCGGCTCCCATTTCCGAGGCAAGGCGAACAAGCGTCACGATCTTTTCAGCGTCACCATCCACCTGATAGCCGCCGCGCACATCATTGGGCAGCATCACCAGCGGTTCGATCATCAGCGGCATGCCGAACCGATGGCAATCGGCCCGCACCCTGCTGATGTTCTCGACGCATTGGCGAAACAGGTCCGGCTCGTCCGGCAGCATGAACAGGTTCACGACGACGCAGGCGGCATCCATCTCCAGCGCGCCGATAATGGGGTCATGGTAGTTCTGGAGCTGCGACCACATGGTTCTGTGGCGCGTGGAATTATAGGGATTGCCCATGTCGATGCGCATGACGAGGGCCGGCTTGTCACGCTCCGGCCTTTGTTGCAGCAGATCCGCCTGCCCATAAGCCATCTGTATGGCGTCGGGACCGGCCTCCGCCAGCCTGTCGACGGTCTTCGCCATATCCTCCAGCCCGACGAGGAAACTCGGCTCGTTGCAAACCCCGTGATCGATGGCCACGTCGAGGCAGCCGCCATTGCGGAACAGCCGGTTCATGCGCGCCTTTTTCGAAATCCGCATCATCATGCATTCTCCTTGCATCTGTGTTGAAGCATTGCCGGCGTGACCCCGTAAAAGGTCTCCAGCTCATGGATAAGCCGCTGCCCTTCCGCCGCCGCCCGGGCGGGGGACCATGCCAGCTCCCGTGCCGCGACATCGAGAATGGCGTCGATCAGATCGGCATCGATGACGCCGGTGATGGCGAGCGTCGTGCGCCGCAGGACGATATCCGTCAGGTGCCGGACATGTTCGGCGCGTATCAGCCAGATCACCTCGGCGGCCGTTATCGGCACGTTTTCTGAAAGCGGCGTGTCATCCGCGCGTGCGCGACAAAAACCCATCAATTCGAGGGCGCGGGAGCCGTAAGCCAAGGCCAGATGCTCCGACCGGCGCCGGTCGATTGAAAATTGCTGCGACAGCAGGGAGGCCAGGCGGCCGGCACCCGTGGGAAAATCCCTGCCGCCGCCAATCGGACGATCCATGGTGCCGGTCAGCCGCCTGCGTCCCAGAAACGCCAGAACCTCGTCACTCACCTGTTCGCCGAAGGCCCTGAAGGTCGTCCATTTGCCGCCGATCATGCAAAGTTGCGGCGGATCGCCGTCGACGCGGTGAATGAAATGGCTGCGGGAAATTCTTCCGGTAAAGGCGGCATCGCTGCGCGGCAGCGGCCGAATGCCGCTGAAACTGAAGACGATGTCCGAGTGATCGATGACAATGTCGGGAAAGACCTGCCTGACCGCTTCGAGAATATAGTCCCGCTCCTCCTGCTCGCACCGAACCCGTTCGGGACGATCCACCTTGATGTCGGTCGAGCCCGCAAGAACCCGGCCGAGATAGGGGAACAGGATGCAGACGCGGTTATCCGCATTCTCAAAGAAGATCATATGGCCGTTCAGCGCTTTCAGGAGCGCCGCGTTGGCGATGATGAGATGCGATCCCTTGGTGCCCGAAACGGTCGGCTTCTGCTTTTCGCCAGCCGGGGCGGCGGCAAGTGCGCCAATCGTCTCGTCGATCCAGGCCCCGGTGGCGTTGACGATGATCCGTGGCCGGATCGGCAGGGTTTCTTCCCTTTCCTCCACACGCAGAAAATAACCCTCCCCGGTGCGGATGGCCTCCGCATAGTTCATGGCAATGCTCTGCGGCGCATCGGCCGAGGTATCGATCAGGAGTTCCAGGGCAAGCCTCTCCGGCTGGCTTATCCAGGCATCATAATAGGTGGCCGAATATCGGATCGCCGGTGTCAGGCCCGGCCAG
Organism: Agrobacterium sp. GD03872; assembly: GCF_029840625.1. Lineage (NCBI taxonomy): Bacteria > Pseudomonadati > Pseudomonadota > Alphaproteobacteria > Hyphomicrobiales > Rhizobiaceae > Agrobacterium > Agrobacterium sp. GD03872. The sequence goes on along the minus strand of NZ_JAOCCY010000001.1, from coordinate 88,474 downwards.
CGTTGCAATGTCTTGCCGGCGCTGCGAAATTCGTGGCGCGGCAGGATACGGTTCTTACGGGTAACGAAGTCATAGAGCGTGAGGCCCGCCTTGATGGCCAGCGCGCCCCGGCTTGCGGGTTTGCCGCCGGACCCGAAAAACGTGGCGGCCGCATTGAACAGGCCGCTGAACATGGAAAAAATCGGGATCGTCGTCGGCAGCGGATGCACCATATGCGGCGCGAGCGTCAGCAGCGCATCGCGCTCCCGCAAGGATTCCGCCACAAGCCCGAATTCACCATTTTCGAGATAACGCAGGCCGCCATGGATCATGCGCGAAGGGGCGGCGCTGCAGCCGGAGGAAAAATCATTGCGCTCGACCAGCAGCACGCGCAACCCCTGCAAGGCGAGGTCGCGATAGGCTGCGATGCCATTGATGCCGCCGCCGATGACGATGGCGTCAAAATCACCGTCTTGCCGGATGCGGCGGAGAGCGTCCTCGCGAGAACTGGGCATAGGAATACCGTTCGCTGGCTAACCACCAGCGTCCCAATGTTGTTGACCGTTTAATGCGACGTGAGAGACGGGGGGCGAAAATTATGTGTTATTCGCCTGAAATCCCGCCCCCGTTTTTATTTCAGCTATCAAGCCCCACGAGATGATCGACGATGCCCGCGCTGATGAGAGCCAGTTCGCTGTCCGCAAGACGCAGGCGGGCGGCAGCAGCGTTTTCCACCGCCTGGGCCGGGTCACGCGCGCCGCACAACGAGAATGTTATGCCCGGCTGGGCAATCGTCCAGGCAATGACCACCTGCGCAACCGAGGCATGATGTGCGGCCGCCACCGGTTCCAGCACGCCCATCAACCGCGCGATCTTCTGACGGTTCGCCTGACTGAAGCGCGGGTTGCCCTGGCGCTGGTCGTCTTCGGCAAATATCCGATCAGGTCCGACCTTGCCCGACAGGAGACCGAGCGCAAGCGACGAATAGCTGAGGACCGACACGGCATTCGTGCGGCAAAGCGGCAGAAGCGTCGTCTCGATATCCCGCTTCACCATGGAATATTCTTCCTGGATGGCATCGAGAACGCCGGTGGCGATATAGGCCTCGAGATCGCCGGGCGAGACGTTGCTCGCGCCGATCGAGCGGATCTTCCCCTCCTGCTTCAGGCGCACCAGGGTCTCCACCGTTTCGGCAATCGGCGTCGTGGCGTCCTGCCAATGGGTGATGTAATGATCGATATAATCGGTTCCGAGCCGCCTCAGGCTTTCTTCGACCTCGTACCGGATCGAAGCGGCGCCGAGATAACGGTGCACGGGTTTGCCATTCTGATGGAAGAAATAGGCCCCCTCGTTCACATGCCAGACCAGCCCGCATTTGGTGGCCAGCACCACCTTGTCGCGCCTGCCGGCGATGGCCTTGCCGACGATGGTTTCCGCAAGCCCCATGCCATAGGCGGGCGCGGTATCGATCAGGGAAATGCCGGCATCGATGGAGGCCTGGATGGCGGCGATGGATTGGCGCTCATCCGTGCCGCCCCACATCCAGCCGCCGATGGCCCAGGTGCCGAGCCCCACGGCGGATGCGCTGATGCCGTTGCCGCCGATCGTCCGGGTCAATATTGCGTTCTCCGTCACGACGTTTCCCTTCCTTCATGATCCAGTAAATAGCCGGCAATAGCCTCGTCCACGACGAGCGAGGTCAGATAACGGCCGGCAAGCGTGGCCGCCACCGGCCCGGCCTTGATGGCGCCTGCCGCAACGCCGATGATGTTCGGGCACCGGGCGAGCTGCCCGGGGTCCAGCGCCACCACGCGCGAATTGAGATCGATGCGCGCCAGCTGCCCGTCCGCCATGGTGAGATGAGCGAGAAATTCGCCGGCGATGCCGGCATCCACCAGCGCCTGCCCGCCACGGGCCGCATCCGGCAGAAGATCGTAATAACCGGAGCCCGGCGCTTCCACCGAACCGATGCCGACCAGCGCCACCTGCGCCTGCCGCGCTAAGTCGAACACCTCGCGGATCGAGGCGACATTCATCAGGAGATCGCGCTGCTCCTCATCTTCGGCAAACAGCGGCGCATGAACGAGCGAGGCGCTGCCGCCGAGCTTTTCCGCAAGCTGGGTGGCGAGGTGGTTGACATCCGTATAATGCTTGCCCTGTACGCCGCCGGTCAGAGGCACCACCCGCACATCGAAGCGACGCTCCGCCTGCAGGTTGTCGACCACCGCGCTCACCGCCTTGCCGCCGGTAATGGCGATCACGTCGCCGTCACGGATTGTCTCCAGCAAGTGGTTGGCGGCCACCCGACCGACCATTTGCAAGGCGGTTTCCGGATTGTCTGATACCGTCGGCGTCACCACCGACTGCCTGAGGCCGAAACGGCGGCTGATCTCGTTTTCGAGGTCCACAAGCCTTTGATAGGGACTGGCGATGGTGATCTTCACCATGCCCGCCTTGCGGCCCGCCGCAATCATGCGGTTTACCTTGGTATGGGAAAGATTGAGCCGCTCGGCGATTTCCGACTGCTTCACACCCTCGATGAAATGCAGCACCAGGACGGAATACATCTGCCTCTGTTGATCGAAATCGTCCCTGATATCCAGCATGATCGTCTTTCTCCCGTTATCCATGGGCCGCTCTGCAGCGCTTAGCGGCGACGCCTGACCAGATAGTGGTCGAACAGGACCGCGGTCAGCAAGATGCTGCCCCTGATGATGTCCTGCCAGTAGACAGAGACATTGAGCAAGGCAAGCGAACTGGAAACGACCGAAAGAAGGATCGCGCCAAGGATCGCACCCAGAATGGTGCCCGAGCCGCCGGAAAGGCTGGCGCCGCCAATCACCGCCGCCGCGATGACGTTGAGTTCCATGCCGATACCGAAGCTTGGCTGGGCGGACCCGAAACGGGCCATATAGATAACGCCTGCGACGCCGGCCAGCATCGAGCATAAGGTGGTGGTGGCGAAGACCACCCGGCCGACACGAATGCCGGAATAGGCCGCGGCCTTGGGATTGCTGCCGGTATAGAACACCTTGCGAAAGGCGGTCGTGCGGCGCAGCAGCAGGTCGAAGGAAACGACCACCACGGCGAAGATGATCAGCACCAGCGGAATGCCGACAAGCGAGCCCTGGCCGATGAACTTGAATTCCGGCGGCAGCGAGTAGAGGCCGAGCGGCCGCCCGCCCGTCGCCAGCAGGCAAACGCCGCGCGCAATCACCATGACGCCCAGCGACACGATGAAATGATGCAGGCCGATCACCGTCGTGAGGAACCCCATGGCCATGCCGACCAATGTGGTGAGGCAGATTGCGAGCCCCGCCGCCACCCATGGGTCGACGCCGTTGAGGAAGAGCCAGCCGGCCGCAACCATCGCAAGCGCCGTGACGGAACCGACCGAAAGATCGATGCCGCCCGAGATCAGCAGAATCGTCATGCCCACCACGACGATGCTTTCGATGGCAAAGACCATGGCCATGGCCCGCAGATTGTCCACCGTCAGAAAATACGGAGAGATGAAGGACATCACTGCAAAAAGCGCGAGGATGATGACGATCAGCCCGGTTTCCCGCGCCTTGAGCGCCGGCTCCCACCAGGCGGTGCGGCGAACCGCCGTCCCGGCAAGGCTTGAAGGTGTTTCCGATGTTGCCATTTTCCCGCTCCCTCAGGCCCCGGCCGGGCTCTGCATTATATTGATCGATGCCAGCTGCATGATCTTTTCCTCCGTCATGTCGTCGCCTTCAACCTCGCCTGTAATGCGCCCCTCGCGCACCACCAGCACCCGGTCGCTGACACCGATGAGTTCCGGCAGTTCCGAGGATATGACGACGACGCCAACCCCCTCGCGCGCCAGTTCCCGGATCTGGCGGTGGATTTCCGCCTTCGCGCCCACATCCACCCCGCGTGTCGGCTCATCCAGAAAGATGACCTCGGGCTCCACCGACAGCATCTTGGCCAGCGCCACCTTCTGCTGGTTGCCGCCGCTCAAGGTCGAGACCGCATCGCCAACGCTGTTCGCCCGCAGTTTCAGCCGGCGTCCCAGTTCATCGGCACGCTGCATCTCCTTGCGCCGCTCGATGAAGCCCATGCCGTTCGATATCCTGCCGATATCGAGCGCGGAGACATTGGCGGCGATGGACATGTTGAGGAACAGCCCATCGCCCTTGCGATCTTCGGAAAGATAGACCAACCCCTCGCGGATGCTGTCGCGGTAGTCCCTGAGCTTCAGCGGCCGGCCGCGCAGCGTAACCTCGCCTTTCGGTTTCCCCTCAAGCCGGCAGACCGCCCGCGCAATCTCGCTTCGTCCCGCCCCGATCAGGCCGGCAAACCCCAGGATTTCACCGCGGCGCAGATCAAAATCGACATCGAAAACACGTTTTCCTTCATTCAGGCCCCGAACGGAGAGAATGACGTCATCAGATTTTTCATCGTCTGAAAGCTTCGGCGGATAGAGCTTGTCGAGCACCCGTCCCACCATGCTGTTGACCACCTCTTCCGGGGAAATCTCGGTGATATTCTCCGTCCTGATATGGCAGCCGTCACGCATCACGGTAATGCGGTCGCAATGTTCGAAAATTTCCGCCATGCGATGCGAGATATAGATGATGGCAATGCCCCGTTCCGCCAGTCGATGCATGATCCTGAAAAGCGTCTGGGCCTCGATTTCGGTCAGGGCCGCAGTCGGTTCGTCGAGGATCAGGATACGGCAATCGAGAGTCAGCGCCTTGGCGATCTCGACGATCTGCTGCTGCGAAATCGACAGGTCACCGGCACGGCGGGCAGGATCGATATCGCCGATCTCCCGCAGCACGGCCGCCGCCCGTTTTTCCAGGTCGTGATAATTCATGAACCAGGAGCGGCTTTGACCAGTCTCGGACATATACATGTTTTCGGCGACCGAAATCTCCGGGCAGAGCGCGATCTCCTGATGCACGAAACCAATACCAAGCCGGTTCGCCGCATTGGGCGAGGATATCTTGACCGGTTTGCCATCCAGCAGGATTTCCCCACCATCCGGCTGCAGAATGCCGTCGATAATATGCATCAGCGTCGACTTGCCGGCGCCGTTTTCACCCGCCAGCGCGTGGATTTCGCCGCGCCGCAGCTCGAGTGCCGCATTACGCAGCGCCCTGACGGGGCCGAACGCCTTGTGAATATTCGTCATGCTGAGGATGACCTCACCCATAACGCCCCTCCCGAACCTGCTTTCCCAAGTGGCCGGCGAGGCGTGAACCTCGCCGGTTTCAGAGCGGCGCGTCAGCGCCCCTTCATATAGTCGTTGAGATCGAAGGAAGCGGCGTTCGCCTTGGTGATCACGGCAAAACCATTGTCCATCGACGGAATCTGCATCGGGTTGAAGCCGGAGACCTTATAGTCGTTGAACGGGTCGATCAGGTCCGAATGGGCGCCCAGAAAAGTGTTCATGAAACCCATGAAACCCTGAACGCCCTGATTGGGATTGACGGACATGTAGATATTGCCCTGCTTGATATGTTCCAGCGTCGCAGGCGTAATATCCGCATGCAGGATCAGGACCTTTTTCTTCGCCTCGAGAACCGCAGCCGTCGCGCCTTCGGCAGAACCAGCCTCAGGAATCCACAGAGCACCAAGATTGGGGTTGGCCTGCAACATGGCCCCGACCGCCTGATAGGCAAGGTTCGAATCCTGGTTGGTCGCCTGACGGCCGACCAGCTTCATCTGCGGATAGGTGCGCCCCATATAGTCGATAAGCGCGGTGACGCGCAGGTCATGGTTGCTCTGTCCCGGATTTTCCAGAACGGCGTATTCGCCTTTTTCGCCGAGTTTCTTGACGATTTCGTCGGCCGCGAATTTCGCCTCGGCGACATTGTCGGAGGTGATGTAGGCGGTGCGTTTCGACTTCGGAGAATCCGCCGCAAAGGTCGTCACGGAAACGCCGGAGGCGATCGCCTTGTTGATGGGTTCGATAAAGGGATCGGCCTGCATCGGATGCAGCAGGATGCCTTTCGGCTTCTTCACCAGTTCCTGCTCGAAAGATGCGATCTGCTTGGTAATGTCATATTCCGGCGTACCGGTGAAGACCGCCTCGCAGCCGAGCGCCTTTGCGGCCTGCTTGAAGCCCTCGAAGACCGGCACCCAATAGGGGTGGCTGGAAACCATGACGTTCATCACATAGGTCTCACCCGGCTCGCAGGCGAATTTGCCCGCAGCGGCAGCCGGCGACGTTGCAGCAGCGCTCATCGCCACAGCCAAGACACCCGCGGCAGCGGTCGATTTCAGAAAAGCCAACATATTCCCCTCCCAAGGACAATGACTTAGTCCGCAATAAATTTTATACGATGTAATTTATTGCATGAAACATGAGATAACCGGAAACGGACGCCGCGTCAATGCGGTTGAATTTTATTTTATATTGTGAAATTTATTGCAGAGCATGAATGCGACCGAGGCTGAAACCGACACAGCCGGCTCCCGCTTTGTCGATTTTGCGGTGCTTCAGGGGGCAAGTATATCGGATGCTCAAAGATCGCGCGGCATCGGTCTGAACTTGCCGGCCGCAAAACGCCGGAGAAATAAAATTAAGAATAATGATGTAAATGCCTGAGCAGTGATCGAAAAGCCAGGAACACAGATTGATGCAAGTGTTCGCAAAACGGAAATCCGGTGACCTCGGTGCATTTCAGCAAGACGATTAACACACATCGCATTTTTGAGATCGAGTGTTTACGCGGCTTTGCTGCGCTCTACGTCGTTCTCTTTCATGTTCTGCGGCCAGAAATTCAGGCCTATTCCTACGTCCTGTCCATCCCGTTCCGGTTTGGGCAGGAGGCGGTTATTCTTTTCTTCCTGCTATCGGGGTTTTCAATCAACTATTCGTGGTCGAAGCGAGAGGAAAAGAGCTTTCCGATCTTTGCAAAGGACAGGCTGGTCAGGATCATGCCGATTTTCCTGGTCGCGCTCGTTGTTTCCTATCTCTGCGCGGCCATCTCGGTCCGAGAATTGATTGACATGGATCTTGGGGCTTTTCTCGGAAATGCACTCATGCTTCAGGACCGCCCGAGACTGGGCACGATCGTGGAGCCCTACATGGGCAACGAGGCCCTGTGGTCGTTGTCTTACGAGGTCGCATTCTATCTGTTTTATTATGCCTTGATCCGCCTCGCGCCGCCAGACTGGCGAACTTTCGTCGTCGGCATCACCTCGGTCGTATTCTTCCTCGTGATGCTGGTTTATCCCAATCAGTTGAGCCGCTTCCTTGCCTATTTCTGCATCTGGTGGCTGGGCGCGGTCATGAGCGAAGTCTATCTTGGGCGTTTTCAGACAAGGGACTTTTTCCTGGCGCTGTTGCCCGTTTGTCTCGTGGCGCTGTGCCTTGCCATTCTTGCATCCGACGCCACGGCCGGCATCGATGTCGGAAACAGCATATTGTTTCCCTATCTGGAACTGCGGCACTTTGCGGGGGCCGTGGTAATTGCCCTGGTCATGTTCGGATGGTCCGCCCTAGGATGGAAAGGATTCAGGCTGTTTTTCGGGCCGTTTGCTATATTGGCGCCGATCTCTTACGCAATTTACGTCATTCACTTCCCCATCATGACGGATGTGCGCGAAAGCCTGAACCTCGCTCCATGGATCGCGATCCCCATGACGGGAGCAGTAACATTCATCCTCGCATATTTTCTCGAGGGACCGTTCCAGCGGTTCATCAACCGCACGAAAAAAAGGCGCAGGCAGAAAGGCGCTGCAAACGCCATCTGAAAATGCAGCGAAGGACCGGGCTGATTTGCAGCCCTGCCGCCGGGGATTTCAGAACCAGGCCCCGGGCAGCTTCAGTAAAAGGCCGGCGATTGCGCAGCCGGCCAAGGTCGGGATCATCCCCGTCTTGAGACGCAGCATGGCGAATATCGCCAGCGCCGAGAGGGCAAACGCCGGCCAGTTTATCGACGTCAACACCGGTATGTCCGGCCCTACGCCGAAGATGTCCAGCGAGCGAACCTCGCGGAACATGACATGGAGCCCGAACCAGAGCGCCAGGTTCACCACCACACCGACAACGGCAGCCGTGATCGCGGACAGGACTGCCGAAACCTTCCTGTTGCCGCGAAGCGCTTCGCTATATGGTCCACCGACAAATATGAAAAGGAACGAGGGAGCGAAGGTTACCCAGGTTGTGAGAGCCGCGCCGAGACATCCTGCGACGACCGGGTCGAACATGCCAGGGTTACGATAGGCAGCAAAGAAGCCGACGAACTGCAGGACCATGATGAGCGGCCCCGGTGTCGTTTCGGCAAGGCCGAGGCCATCCGCCATTTCACCAGGCGCAAGCCAACCGAATGTGTCGGCGGCCGCCTGTGCAACATAGGCGAGAACGGCATAAGCCCCGCCGAATGTCACAACGGCCATGGTCGAGAAAAAGGTGCCGATCTGCGTCCAGACGGCCGTTGGCCCCGCCAGCAGCCACAGCAGGAACACCGGCATGAGCCATAGTGGAAGGCCGAGCATCAAAGAGCGACAGGTTCCGCGAAAAGACGGCCTGGTGTGAGCAAGCAGGCCCCGTTCAAACATCCGGTCGATGATCCCGTCGAAGTCGGGGCCCCCCTTTCCTCCATGGCCCGCGCCGGTGAAGAGCTGGGGTGCGACGTAACTGCCGAGCCAGCCGACAAATCCGGCCGCGAGTATAATGAGCGGAAATGGCACCTGAAGGACGTAGATCCCTATGAAGGCCGCCACGGCGATCCCGATCATGGTGCGGTTTTTCAGCGCGCGTTTACCGATCCGCATGACCGCTTCCACCACCACGGCGAGCACCGCCGCTTTCACACCAAAGAACATGGCGTCAATAAACGGCACGTGGCGATAAAGCGCATAGAGGATGCTGAGGCCCAGCATGACGACAGCACCTGGCAGTACGAACAGGAGGCCTGCGATTAGCCCGCCCCGGGTTCGATGCATCAGCCAGCCGATGTAGGTTGCAAGCTGTTGCGCCTCCGGGCCCGGAAGCAGCATGCAATAGTTGAGCGCATGCAGGAAACGTTGCTCACCGATCCAGCGGCGATCTTCCACCAGTTCCTTATGCATCAACGCGATCTGTCCGGCCGGCCCTCCGAAACTCAGCAGGCCGATTTTGGCCCACACATGGGTGGCCTCGGCGAGTGTGGGCACTTCAGGCTCTACGCCAGGCTGTGCTGCCGTCATGGAAATCGACATCGCAGCCTCCCTCACACCGACTTCGGGTTGGACGGCCAGTTGTGTGTTTCCTCGGTTGCGTCCCGGCACCAGCGGTAGAAGGCGTCGTAAAGAAGCATGCCCGCTTCGAGCTGTTCCAGGTCGTCGCGGTACATGCGGGAAAGGCCGAGCGACGCGGCAAGAAATCCCGACGCCTGTGGCACGAGGTCGAGCCGCGCCGTATCAGCAGCCCGGATGATCGTTGCCAGCCTTTCCAAGGGCCCTGAGACCAGACCAAATTCCTCGATCATCGTATCGAACGTGCATCGGTCACCGCGGTGGCTCCAAAACACATCATCGATATCGAATGGCGTGGCGTCAAAGCGTTCTGAAACGGCCGTCACTTCCGCTGCCGAGACAAACAGGAAAACGGCATGCGGATCGACAAAGCGGCGGATCAGCCAGGGGCAGGCGATACGATCGACCTTGGGACGGGCGCGCGTGACCCAGACGGTGCGCCCAGCCCCGTCGCGTTTCGGCAGGTACTGTGAATTGACGAGCACCCCGTCTGCAGCGCGCCAGCCTTCGAAGCCGCCTTCCAGCGTTTCGGCATTGATCCCTTCATGCCGCAGCCAGGCCGCGACACCCTGTGCCAGTTTCTGGCCCCTCTGGCAGACAACGACGACATTCTGAGAGCTAAATTCCTTCGCCCACGCCGCAACGTCAAGCGCTTGGCGATGGATTGCCCCCGGCAAAAAGCGGGGATCGTCGGCCGTATCTTCAGTGGTGCGAACGTCGATGATGACAGGCGCATTCGGCAAGCCGATCAGGCGGGAAAGCTGCGAGTGGGTAATTTCTGTATTTGACGGCATGAGCGTCCATCCCTTCATGTGTGGGAACTGTGGACGCGATCTTTGGGCTGCCGCCTCACGGGGTCGTCGCGATTAACCCCTTGTCTGGAAAATAGCGCCAAGTGGCCGCGAGTGCAAGCTTCGCATTACGCATGATTATGCCAAAAACAGTTCGCGCGCGGCAATCAGTGTCAGCAGCAGGCCGACACCCGCCTCAAGCACGCGAGAGGCCTTCTCCAACACAACGGCGCGGCCTTCAATCAGATGGATCAACCCATTGCGAAAAAGGATTGTTGCAGCCGCAACCGTCGAAAGCGTCAGCGCCACGCCCACCATCATGGCGCCGGCAAACATCACACCGGCTTCAGGAACACCGCGCGATACCGCGAAGGTCATGACAAACAGCGTCAGGGGGCATGGGATGAGACCGGCCATGAAGCCGACCGCCAGACCTTCGCCGTGATCATGCCTATGCGGACGTTTCCAGAAAGCGCGATAGAGCATCCACAGACCGATGACACCGAGCAATCCACGGCTCAGATCCTCAAGCAAGGGGGCACGGCCGGGGTTGACGAACGAGGAGAAGGAAACGAGCGGCAAGGCAAGCACGACGATCAGCACCGACAGTGCGACGTGGGTAAAGGACAAAACAGCGGAGACTGTCAACCCGCGGATCAGGCCGAGCGGCGAACTGGCGAGATAGCTGGCGAGGATCATCTTGCTGTGTCCCGGCATCAGCGCGTGGGCCGCACCGAACAAGACGCCCATTGGCAGATAGACGAGGAATGCGCCCCAGCCTCCGCCGGTCGCGAAGGCCTTGATGTGTTCCGCAAACGCAAGATAGACATCCCGCTGGAAACTGACGATGTCCTGGATCAGGCCGACCATCACGCCACGCTCAGCGTTGCTGCCGTGAGAATCGCATACCTCCCGACCTTGGCGAAAGTTACAAGCAGCAGGAAGATGGGAAACGGTTCGCGAAGCACGCCGGCGACGACGGTCAGCGGATCGCCAATGATGGGTACCCAGCTGAGAAGCAGCGACCACTTTCCATAACGGCGATACCAATTTTGAGCCCGGTCAAGCGCTGCGGGCTTCACGGGAAACCAGCGCCGGCTCCTGAAACGCTCCACGCCACGTCCGAGCAGCCAGTTGGCAACCGATCCCAGGACATTGCCGAGGCTGGCGACCGCGATCAGTGTCCAGACAGGGTAAGCGTCGGTGAGCACAAGGCCCACCAACGCGGCTTCCGATTGCATGGGCAGGATCGTCGCGGCGACAAATGCGGTGACGAACAGCCCGACATAAACGATGAGGTCCGTCATTGAGCCTGCGGCCATTCCGGGTGATGGCTGTCGATGACGAAGGTGTGCCGATGGCGATGTCCACGCCCCACGGCAATGGCGTCGGCAAGGTGCGGATGGCTTGCGTCCAGTTCGTCATGCGTATGTTCGATTTCATCAGGATCGCTTTCCGGCCACAGTCGCATCGCGCAGAACACTGCGACGGCGGCAATCAGCCCGAGCGCCACGAAGGTCACGGGCAAACCGGCCTTGGCGCCCAGCCATCCTGCGACGGGATAGGTAATCAGCCAGCATGCGTGCGACAGCGCAAACTGCGCCGCAAAGAGCGCAGGCCGGTCTTCGGGCTGTGACGAGCGCCGCAACAGGCGCCCCGATGGGGTCTGGGTCAATGAGTATCCGAGACCGAGCATGAACCAGAGCGGCAGCAAGAACACGTAACTTTGCACGGTGACGCCGATGAACAGGCCGAGGACCAGGACGGAAGCGCCCGCAAGCATCGCCTTGCGATCCGGCATCTCGTCAAGCAGGCGCGGCAGCAGCAATGCGGCGATCATCGAACCGCCGCCAAAAGCCGCCAGAGCCAGCGCGGTTGACCGTTGACTGAGGCCGAAGCCGGCCTGCACGAGAACGACAGTGTTGACGATGACCATGGCGCTTGCCGCCGCCACGGCAAGATTGAGCGCCAGCAACCCCCGCAGGCGCGGGGTCGCGAGATAGATGCGCATTCCGCGCGTGGTCCGGTCATAGATGCCCCGCCGTTCGGTTGCCTTGGGGCTTGGCAGCGCCACGGAGACAACGAGCGCCGCCGATACCAGGAACCCGACAACGGTTCCGGCAAACAGGCTGTGGAAGCTGATGACGGTCAAAAGCGCCGCAGCCAGCATCGGGCTGACGACGCTCTCGAGATCATAGGCAAGTCGCGAGAGCGACAGCGCGCGGGTGTATTCTTTCTCGTCCGGCAATACATCCGGGATGGTTGCCTGGAAGGTCGGCGTGAATGCCGCCGAGGCCGACTGCAGCACGAAGATCAGTACATACACCTGCCAGATCTCGGAGACGAAGGGCAGCAGGATCGCCACTGCCGCCCGGATCAGATCAAGGAACACAAGCATGGTTCTACGTGGCAGGCGTTCGGCGAAGGCCGCCGCAACCGGCGCGACGCCGACATAGGCGATCATCTTGATGGCGAGCGCCGTTCCAAGAACAGCCCCGGCATTTGGCCCGGCCAGATCGTAAGCCAGCAGCCCGAGCGCCACGGTGGCCAGACCCGTGCCGACAAGCGCTATGACCTGGGCGAGAAAAAGATGACGATAGGTACGGTTTGCAAGAACTTGCAACATGACAGATATTCCGTTCGATCAACCAGCTGCGGGGATGGCGGTTGCTGCCTGCGCCGCAAGCCCTGTCCAGCCGTGATAACCGACATAGAGCCCGACGAGAATGATGAGGATGCTGGACACGTAAGGCGCTCTCCGGGCAACGGTGCCGAACCACGTCCAGCGTTTGGTCGCGTGGCGAACGCTTAGAGCCGCCGCAGCGCCAACCAGCACGAGAGTGATCGCAAGGCCGATAGAAAAGCACAGGACGAGAACAAAGCCCAGCGTAAATTCCTTGAGCTGCAGGCACAGGAGCAGAACGGTGATTGCGGCCGGGCAAGGAATGAGCCCGCCGGTCAGGCCGAAAAGCACGATCTGCCACGTCGTAACATTCTGGTTTGCGAACCGCCGGCGGATATCGTTGGCATGGGCAAGCTCATGGGCATCCTGATAACCGTCCGAACTGATCTCCAGGCCGCGTAGCTCCTCGTGCATGTGATCGTGCCCTTCACCCTCAACGAACGAAAGATCATAATCATGGGTGTGGTTACCGTGGCCGAGACTGACGCGGGCCATGAACTCATGCGGTTCCGGAATTTCGGTGGTTGATTCGAGATAGTCGCCTTTGTCGGCAAAAGCGAATGCCTGCATCATGCCGTCTGGCCGTTCCGTCATTATCTTGACATCCTGCGCCTTCCACGCCTGCCCCCGCTCCGTGCGAAGCCGCCAGACCGGAGGGACGCCATCTTCAAAAACCTCAACCGCGATGACACCATGCCCGGTGTCGATGCGGCGGACATCGCCATGCGCGTGTCCGTGTGAAGCGACTGGCGCTGGCTGCGCGTGATCATGACCGTGGGGCGCGCCATGCGAATGAGAGCCGTCGTGGGCGTGCGAGCCATGATGTTTATCATGAGCCCCGTGACCACCGTGGGCATGACCTGCGGCGGCCCTGGCCATCTGCTGATCTTTCCATGTCCGCCAGAGCATCCACAAAGCTATGCCGATGATGATAATGGCGGAGACAAGCTGGAAATACGGCTCGGAGGTTTCCGCATCCAGACCCTGCCAGAAATACATGCCGGCAAATGCTATGCCCCAGACGATGGCCGTGTGCGAAATCGTTGCGGCAAGGCCGAGCAGAACCGCCTGAGCAACAGTGCCCCGCACCGCGACGATGAAGGCAGCCATCATCGTCTTGGAGTGGCCGGGCTCCAGTCCGTGAAGCGCACCGAGAAGAATGGCGCTCGGGATAAACAGCCACGCATGTGCCGACCCCTGTTGCAGCAGTTCAGAAAATTCAGGCATTTGATAAACCTCGGCGGACGGATAGGAATCTCGCTCAATTACCTATCCCCCCGGTAGGGATATTGCAAATGATATTTTCGCCGTTCCTGGATTTCCGGCTCGCTCCAGCCTCGACCTAAATCCGGATCAGGCCACCCGCCGCGCGGGACACAGGCAGGGCCTTCAACAGCAGAAATTGCCCCCCAAGAATGGGCGACGAACATTTCGCGCGGACCAGACGATCGCCCCGCGTGGCGTCAGGCTTTCCCGGATAGGGCCGCAAGAATCGTCAAAGGTACTTTGTTATGGTCTTGAACTCGTCGATTGACTGACGCTTTTCTCTTGGCAGGGCGCCGACAGTGTCTTCGAGGCAATGGTCGAGGTGATCCTGAATGAGATTTCTTTTGGCGTTGCTGATCGCCTTTTCGACTGCGTGGAGTTGCTGAGCGATATCGACACAGGGTTTTCCGGCTTCAATCATCGCAATGACGCTTTTCAGATGGCCGTCAGCCCGCTTCAGTCTTTTGATGATGTCGGTATGGGTCTCGTGAGTATGAGGTTCGGTCATGGTGTCCATATCTTTGTTTAACTCCTCTCCCTTGCAAGAGCGCGCCCTAGTCTAGAGCCATAAGCCCGGGACGCCGTTTCATCAAGCCTTTGGACTGCGGATCGCCGCTCACCATTTTGGCAAGAGAATAGGCCGCCAATCGGCGCGACGTCATCAAAAACACGTCACTTTATTATTGTCCTATCCACCCAGAGAGGATAAATCAAGGTCGTTTCGGCCATCGAGTCGCCGACAAACGGCGACATCAGGCGCTTGCGAAACAGGAGTTTTAACCACGGGTAAAACCGTCAGCAATTCGGTGGCGGCATATCCGCCTCACGCCGACTCTCTCCGTTGAGAGCCTCTGCCAGAGCGGGCGCAACCCGGTTTTCCACCGAGGCGTTTCATGAAATCGTCAATGGGCGCGCGTGAATCCTATCGGGGAGGATTGGTAATTTTTAGCGTTCATTAACTGTTGTGTGCCATTTGTTAACCATGCGAACGACCATGAAAAAATCGATCACCGTTTTCTGCCTGAGCCTCGCTCTGGTGGTCGGCATGATTTTTTCGCTCGCTGGCGAAGTCCGTTCCCACAGTGTCGCATCGTCGCAACTGGCAAGCCTCGGTGACGAAACGCACAGCCCACACGATAGCGAAGTCGATTCAGGAACGAAAAAATCGCCCGGCAGCCAGTCGGAGCATACGCAAAATTCCAACCATTCCCATGGGCACAACTCGACCGATCATTCACATGAAAAATCGGCGATGCCTTTCAACTTGTTTTGCGAAACAGGGTCGTGCTCATTTGCATACGCCCTGCGTCGTAACAGCCCGTTGGTTGACGACTATTCCATCAGAGTGGAGCGCCCGCCACGTTCGTAGTCCGTTGTCCCGCAACCCTGCCAACAACAACGGATTGTCGCCATGCTTTCGTTATGCTCACGGAGTTCGATTTTATCGCGCTTCAATAGCGCTGTAATCTATTGCCTGCTGTTAACGGCGCTCTATACATCCGGTGCCGATGTCGCGCTCGCCCACGCTGTCTCGGAAGGAGACAAGGGCTACATTCAGGAAATCACCGGTCCAAACATTCTACCGTTCATCTACCTCGGTGCGAAGCACATGATCACCGGGTACGACCACATTTTGTTCCTGCTGGGCGTGATCTTTTTCCTTTACCGGATGAAGCACATCGCCATCTACGTCAGTCTCTTTGCCTTCGGCCATTCGTCAACAATGCTGCTGGGCGTCTATTTCAACGTCGGTATCAGCAGCTATGTGATCGATGCGATTATCGGTCTGTCAGTCGTCTACAAGGCACTCGACAATATCGGCGCCTTCAAGCGATGGTTTGGCTTCCAGCCGAATACGAAAATCGCAACGCTCGTTTTCGGATTCTTTCACGGCTTCGGACTCTCGACGAAGATCATCGAGTACAACATATCCCCCGACGGCCTCCTGCCGAACCTTCTCGCATTCAATGTGGGCGTTGAGATCGGGCAAATGCTGGCGCTTGCGACCATCCTCATCGCGATGGGCTACTGGCGGCAGACACGAAGCTTCTGGCGATATGCCTATAGTGCCAACGTCGTGATGATGGCGGCTGGTTTCACTCTTTTCGGCTACCAGATCGGTGGCCTACTCTTCTCGTGAGGGCACCATGTATAACAGTGACTTTCCGACGCGGGCGGAACTGCCCACTCATGCACAACTGAAGCGTTCAACCCTGATTGCGGCTGCTAGCGCGCTTGCCATTCTTGTCACGATCGTCTTCCCTTCGGAATACGGTGTAGACGTCACCGGCGTGGGTGGTTTGCTTCGTCTGACGGAAATGGGACAAATTAAGACCCAGCTTGCCCAGGAAGCCGCCAGCGACAGAATGACAACGGCAGCCACGCCACCTCAGCAGTCCGTGCAACAGGTTTCCCAGGCGCAAGTCGCGCTGCTGGCAGAGCGCGTTTCGGCACTTGAAAAATTCTTCTTCGATGGCCAGGCATCCGGTTCTGCGGCGCCCCAGCCGGGAGCCGTTGCCAGCATTTCAGAACCGGCCTCGCCTGACGATGCGCAAGCCGCCGATCAGAATGGGGCTCTTAGCCTGATCTCGGCGGGGAGCGCAGATGCGGTCAAGCAATCCGATGAGATGAACGTGGTTTTGGGCCCTGGGGAGGGAACCGAAATCAAGATGGTCATGGATGCCGGGGCAAAGGCGAATTTTTGGTGGTCGGCAAACGGCGGCCAGTTGAATTTTGACGCTCACGGTGACGGCGGCGGCCAGTCGGTCAGCTATGAAAAGGGCCGGGGCATAGGCCAGGACGAAGGTGTCATGACAGCTTCATTCTCCGGAAACCACGGCTGGTTCTGGCGCAACAGAACCAGCGAGCCGGTCACCTTGACGCTCCGGACGAATGGAACTTACGCGCAGCTAAAGCGGATGAAGTGAGCGAAAACAGGGGTGCACAACACCTTGCGCACCCCTGTCCCGACAAATCTCAGCTTGACCGGGTTCCAAACCTCGACAACACGGCAGAACAGAAATGACCTGGAGAAAGCATAGGATCGGTGATCGCGTTGTTCCGCCCCTTTACGCGGACAGCCTCCCCTTATGCTCCGCCGTTCGGAAGTCCCGCCCACTGGCTCGCACGCTGGCCATCATATCCGTCGTCCTTATGGCGTTTGCCTTCTTATCGGCGATCTCCGGCATTCATGCTCCCATAGGCGGCGACCAACAGGAATACGCAGCATCGGTCGGGATGATGGCCGACGATACGGCAACACACCCACACGCGGAGCACGGCAGCAGCCATCACAAATCCGACCATTCGCACGATGTACCGGCCCTACAGGCTTATAGTTTTGATCTCGCCGCCTTCCCGTTTCGACAAATCTGGGATGGCGGCGCCCTGTCTCTGTCTGACAAGAACAGGTCCAAGCTGAAGAAGCCTCCACGCATCTCATCCAACTCCGACGTTCAGCGAAACATCAGGTTGGAAAATCATGGAAATGCAGTTCTCTTGTCCGGGTAGCCAGTCCCGTAGCCATCGTGGCTTTGCTTCGGTATCCGTCGCAATATTTGTCCGCCCCTGCCCCTACATGCCGTCCGGAGCGACGACATGGTGATGGCGCTCTACAGGAAGAAAAAGCTTCTCAAGCCCCTTCGCAAACGCGCTCGGGGCGCCTCCGGGCCCAAGCGCAAAATACGGCTGGCGATCATGCTCTGCGTATTTGTGGCAAGTTACATCGTCATATTCGCGCGACTGACGTTTCTTGGTCTCCAGGAGCCGCCACCAAGTGCGATAGCGTCAATGCCGCCGTCGGTGGCACGTCCCGACATCGTTGACAGGAATGGCGTGACGATGGCCATGGATGTGCCGGTGGCCTCCATATTCGCCGAACCGCGCAAGCTGGTCGACATTGATGAAGCGGTTGAAGGATTGACGAGGGTCTTCCCCGATCTCGACCCGGCGGATCTCTATCAGCGTCTCAGCAACCAGAAGGGCTTCGTTTGGGTCAAGCGCCAGGTCTCAATCGCCACCAAAAACCGTGTTTGGGATCTCGGAATCCCGGCCGTCGGTTTTCGTGAAGAAACGCGCCGCTTGTATCCCAACGGCAATCTGGCGGCTCACGTGCTCGGCGCCGTCAATACCGACAATGTCGGCATAGCCGGGATGGAGCGGTGGGTCGATAATCAGGGACTGCAGAGTCTGCGTGAGGCCGGGCTTAATCCCGACAGCGCTTCGCTTGAGCCCGTAGCGCTGAGCATCGACCTGAAAGCGCAGTACATTCTGACCGAGGAGCTGAACAAAGCGGTCGAAAAATTTTCAGCCATCGCTGCCGCCGGATTGATCATGGATGTGACGAATGGCGAGGTCATCGCCCTGGCCTCACTGCCGGATTTCGATCCGAACATACCAGCCCAGGCGCTGCAATCCGACCGTATCAACAGGGTTGCGGTCGGCACATTCGAAATGGGTTCCACCTTCAAGGCGCTCACCACGGCGATGGCGGTGGATTCGGGCGCTTTCGGCCTGAATTCCGTCCTAGATGCCAGCCAGCCGCTCCGTTTCGGCCGCTCGACGATTTCCGACTATCGGGGCCAAAATCGACCGCTGACGCTGCCGGAGAGCTTCATCCATTCATCCAACATCGCCATGGGGCGAATGGCGCTCGCCGTTGGAAAAGAATCCCAGCAGGCGTTTCTCAGGAAGATGGGGCAGTTCGATCGGCTGCAGACGGAGCTCCCCGAAAATGCCGTTCCCATCATCCCGGCGCGCTGGGGCGATGTGACGACTGCAACCGTCTCGTTCGGCCACGGCATCGCCGTAACACCGTTGCAGGCCAGCATGGCAATCGCCTCTCTGGTCAATGGCGGAAAACTCATACGCCCGACTTTTGTGAAAGGTTCAAACGTCGAGGAGCGTTTGCTGGGACAAGGTGTGATAAGCGACAGGACAGGCGAAATCGTCAAGTTCCTGATGCGCCTGAACGCGGAAGTCGGCTCCGCCGCCAAGGCGGACGTGGCCGGTTTCTACATCGGCGGCAAGACCGGCACGTCGGAAAAGGTCGTGGATGGCCGTTATTCGAGCGAAAGAGTTATGACTGCATTCATGGGCGTATCTCCCGTAAACAATCCCCGATACCTCTTCATGACGATCATCGACGAACCCAAACCCCTCCCTGAAACCTATGGCTTCCGAACGTCCGGATGGAATGCCGTTCCGGTAACCGGCGCGATCATGACACGCGCTCTGCCGGCTTTGGGTGCAAAACCGGATTTTGCACCTCCAGCCAATCCATTCCCGAATGCTGTCGCCGCGGGAGCCTGGGGGGCCGAAAGGTTTACCGCCGAAAGGGCCTCCTCGATCCGAGCGTCGCTGAACGCGATCCCGATGGAGTAGAAACCGGGGCAACATCATCCTATCCCCATGGATAAGATTTTCGTGATGCCCGTTCTTAACTTTGCCTTAATTCTTGGAGTACAATCGTTGGTCATGCGCGGAAGGTTTCTTTCAGGTTTGTGGAAAAGGACGTTGGTCATCACTGCGGTGATCGCCATGGTCGTCCTGTCTTTCCACCACCTTGGCGGACCGAAACTTTCCGAACGTTCTGAGATGGAAATTACGGTGTCCAATTCTCATGGACACTCGCATGGCCAACAGGGCAGTACGACAGGGATGGAGGAACATTCACATCCTCATGCCCTTCTGCCGGCGGCTTACGATCATTCGCCATTGGGGCGCCAGGCCCCATGGTCGGCCCGTTCGGAGCCGAAAATCCGGGAGCAGGTAACGCGGCTGCTCCGCCCTCCAAGGACCACCGTGCTTTAGAGCGAAGCACGAAGGCATCGTTTTTCCTCATCGTGCTTCGTGGACCCCATCACGTCCCAGACGGTCTAATCCACGGAGAATTTCAATGTTTCTTGAAGCGGCACTCGCGCGCCGTGAGCTTGCGCGCCACCTCACTTCGCTCAACTATTCGGTCGATCCCACGGCATGGTCAAAGCTGTGCATGGCGATCAAGCGGGATCTGCAAGCCAAGCGCCTGCGGCCAAATGTACCAATACCGCCTCGCCGGAACCCGATCGCGTTCCTGAAAATCATGCAGCAGGAAACCGGTTCGATCACCAAGGCGCTCGCAGCACTGGTGCACGATGGCCCATGGACATCGAGCGGCGGATCATTTCGCCTCGCCGAGCAGATCGGGGTCGATATCCATGCCGAGGCCGAAAAAATCCACCAACGCAAAAATACCTTTCGTTTTCTGGAGATCGGCGCTGCCTGGGCCGGGTTCGGTGGTGGATACAAAACGGCGCCCAGCGCCAATATTGCCTCGCTCGCAGACCGTTTCTGGCAAGAACGCGGAAATTCGGTCTTTCTGCATTTCACAAACCTGACCCCCTGGCATGCTGCGCTGCCGGATGGTGTCTATGAGCATCCGTACGTCACGGCAGCCGGACTTGCGACACTTGAACGGCAGGGCGTTCAGCCGGGATCGGTTGATATCCTGTTCTCTCAGGCCGCCGCCTATTTCGAGACGGACCATGTGACATTCATGCGCCACGCGTGCCGGCTTATCGGCGACGGTGGCATGATGATCTTCAATCACCGGCCCGAGATCGCCGGGGAAATGGATCACTTTGCCAGATCATCCGGACTTGAACTGACGAAAAGAATCCATCTTGGCGGAATGAACGGCGACGTTGTCCGCTACGACCGGGTGCGGGCCGGGAACGGCCGCCAACCCGTTCTGGGAGAATTGCAACCCATTCAAAGAGAGGCGTTCGCCTGATGTCCCAATTTCGGAAATCAGCGATGCAGATTGCGGCCATCGGGGGAAATACCCCGGTGGCAGCGCCGCTTTTGCACGCAGGTATCACCACCATGACACGGCTGGATATGCACCGCACCGGCGAAACAGGTTCAGGCTGGATTTTCGGCCGCGTGAATTCGTTGAAACCGATCGATGGCCATTCCCGGCCTCGCATTATGAAAGGGATAGGGCTTTGAAGACCAGACGTGACTTCCTGTGCTTTTCCGGGCTCATGGCTTTGAGCCTCACGACTCGCCAAGCTTCGGCGGCAATCGGTGTTGCTGAGCGCGTCCTGACAGCGGAAAGCACCATCGCAAGGCGCATCGCAACGACAAACGCCGTCTCGGCGGAATTCGTGCTGGCATCTCTCGGCGCCGACATGGCCCCCGTCGAGACCCGCATCGCGATCTTCGAACTGGTTCGACGCGTGCCCTACAAGCTGACATCGTGGACAGGTGATCCCATGAGCCTGTTTTCACTCCAGCGTGGCGATTGCCGGCACAAAGCGGCAGCGGCCAATCAACTTTTGCGAAAATCGTCGTTTCGTTCCGATCAACGCATTGTGACCTTCGACTGGGCCGATCTCCCTATTCCAGCGGAAATCCTGGCGCTTCTGACGGATACCCGCAGCTTCCATGACACCGTATATGTCGACATCGACGGGCGGCAAACCCTCTTTGACGCCACATGGGATCCTGCCCTTGGCCTCGCGGGTTTCCCGATCACGGACGCCTGGGATGGAAAAACATCAACCGCCGCGATCACCGCAGGAAAGACGCAGATAGTTCGTCAAAGCGAGATTCCCAAAGGCTCCAATATCTATGAGCGCTACGGGGTGAAATGGCCAAACCGCGAAAGGACGCTGGCGTTCAATCGATCGTTCAATGCCTGGAGTGACAAGGTGCGAGCGCGAGGGCCAGGTGTCAAGGCAGCCGCGCAATAGCCTTCCACAGACAGAAACCTATCGAACAGTTCGCGACGTTGAGCGTCGTGGCCGACGCACGTCGCCCCATGGTCAGGAAAAGACATGAGACCCAAAAAATTGCACAGAGGCGAGCGCATTGCATTGCGAGGCACCCATGCCGAACTCTGACACGATGCTCTTCATTCGCGAGTGGCTGCAGAATCCACTGAGCGTCGCGGCCATAAAACCTTCCGGCCGGGCGCTGGCCGAACTGATCACCCAGTCAATATCGTCGGAAACGGGCCCGGTTCTGGAACTGGGACCGGGAACCGGAGTATTTACACAGGCACTGATCGACAGGGGCGTAGCTGAAGAACGGCTCACATTGATCGAATACAGTGCTAGCTTCGCCGATCTGCTGAAAGTTCGTTTTCCAACGGCCCGGGTGCTGGTTGCCGATGCCGAAGACATCGCCAAGCTTGACCTCTCCCCCGCAGGCTCTTTCGGAGCCGTTGTTTGCGGTCTCGGTTTGCTGAACATGCCGAGGCGAAAAGTATACGGGATCCTGAAAGGCGCGTTCTCTCGGATGAAGCCGGACAGCGCATTATTTCTGTTCACCTACGGGCTGTTGTGCCCGATACCAAGTGGTTTGCTTGGCGAACTGGGGCTGACAGCCTCGTATGTCGGCCGCACATTTCGCAACATTCCTGCCGCGGCAGTCTACCGGATCACCCGGAAGCCGGGAGTTTTCGGCCCGGCATCACACGTAAGGCCGGGATTTCAGACAAGTTGCCCATAAATAACGGTCCGGACCGTTCGGGCTTGAAAACGTATCAAATCGCTTTTCAGAGCCCCATGATGTCAACCGTCCTCAAGGCAAGCTTTCGCCATAAAGCAACGATATCCCCCATAGGGGATATCTTGCCCGAATCTTCTAACCCTAGTATTCACTGCCCTTATGCTGGTTCGACAAAAACGCCGATTTACCGATCTTTGCGCCGCCCTTCTGGCGGTGATCGGCGTTCTTTTGTTCGCGTTCGCCGCGCCGGGAACGCACCAGCCGAATCTCCATTCGGTCACGGCAAGTCAGATTGTTTCTCAAGGCGCCCATGCGCATGACGACCACTCGCACGACGGCGACGACGATGTAGCCGTTAACGACACCGGCGACCATCACCACGCCGATCATACCCATGAGAAAGCGGGGCTTTTCACGTCGGCTGGTGCGCTCCTTCGAACCCAGGTGCCAACCGCCTTTTCGGCATCCTCGATATCGTTTGCGGGTAGCCCGCCCGACGGCATTCACCGACCGCCACGCCATACTGCGTTGATCTGATCCACGCCGCACTTGCGGCCTGTTCAACGTATCTATGGAATTTTCTA
The DNA here is from genome assembly GCF_029840625.1 of Agrobacterium sp. GD03872. NCBI lineage: Bacteria > Pseudomonadati > Pseudomonadota > Alphaproteobacteria > Hyphomicrobiales > Rhizobiaceae > Agrobacterium > Agrobacterium sp. GD03872. The sequence goes on along the minus strand of NZ_JAOCCY010000001.1, from coordinate 65,459 downwards.
TGAACTCTCTCCGCTCTGGAGATGTGCCGTTCGGGCCTGCGTCCCGACGCGCCATCGCCACGTCGATTTTTGCCGTCCTGTCCTTGCTGATGCTGGCAGGCGCGGCGGCCGCCCATGCTGTCGCGGAAGGCGACAAGGGCTATATCCAGGAAATATCCGGTATCAACCTGATCCCGTTTGTTTATCTGGGCGCCAAACATATGGTGACCGGTTACGATCACCTGCTCTTCCTGTTCGGTGTGATCTTCTTCCTCTACAGGCTGAAGCACATCGGCATTTACGTCAGCCTGTTCGCGGTCGGTCACTCCACCACGATGCTGCTCGGCGTCTATTATGGCTGGAATGTCAGTTCCTACCTCATCGACGCCATCATCGGGCTCTCGGTCGTCTACAAGGCGCTGGACAATCTCGGGGCGTTCCAGCGATGGCTCGGTTTCCAGCCGAACACAAAGATGGCGACGCTCATATTCGGCTTTTTCCACGGCCTTGGCCTGGCGACAAAAATCCTCGAATACAACATCGCGGAAGACGGCCTCGTTCCCAATCTTCTGGCCTTCAATGTCGGCGTGGAAATCGGGCAGCTCATCGCGCTGGCCATCATCCTCATCGGCATGAGCTACTGGCGCAAGACATCGGGCTTCTTGCGCCACGCCTATACAGCCAACGTTCTCATGATGACCGCCGGGTGGGTGCTGATCGGATATCAGCTCACCGGTTATTTCGTCGCTTGATTTTAAAGGAATTCGATATGTTTAACTCCCAGGCACCAAAACCGGACGATCTGCCAACCTCTGCGCAGCTCGTGAAGTCCACGATCATTTCCGTCGTGGCAGCCGGCGCAATTCTCGTCACCGTCGTCCTGCCTTCCGAATATGCCATCGATCCGACCGGCATTGGCTCCGCTCTCGGATTGAAGGAGATGGGTGAAATCAAGACCCAGCTTGCCGAGGAAGCCGAAATGGACCGACAGGCTACCGAAAACAGGACCGGCACATCCGCTCCCGCAAATGGTCAGCCGGGCCAGCCAACGACGACGCCAGTCGAAGGCTCGAACCTCCTTAACAAGATCATCCGTGAATTCGGCATTTCAGCCGCTTACGCACAGCAGGCGACACGCCAGGACGAGATGTCGATCACCCTGCAGCCCGGCGAAGGTGCAGAGGTCAAGCTGGTGATGGAAAAGGGTGCGACAGCCAACTTTGCCTGGAGCGCGCCCAGCGGTTCCAAGGTCAACTATGACATCCATGGTGACGGCGGCGGAGAAAATATCAGCTATGAAAAGGGACGCGGCGTCTCGGAACATAGCGGCGCCATCGAGGCGGCCTTCACAGGAAATCACGGCTGGTTCTGGCGCAATCGCGGGCCAAGCCCTGTGACCGTTACGGTCAAGGTCAACGGTTCCTATTCCGACATCAAACGGATGATGTGAATTCAGCCGAGGGCGGCCCAAAGCCGCCCTCACCCGAGTGCTCTCTCCCGCACCATTCGCCAATCAACTCACGGAGGCGATACCTAAACGGATGATGGAGCACCGGTCCTGCTGCTCCATCAGGCGTAAACGACAAGTGATCATTATCATCACTCTCCCAAGCGCCGAGATACTCTCCATCCCGCGTAACGACGGACCCGTCTGGCAAAAGATTGATGTTGTATTTCATATCCATGTTGCCCTTACATCCGTCGATGAAATTTGAGTTTAGTGAGCACACTACAGCTTACGTGATCGCAAAAAGAAACCTCGCGGAGCAAGTCGCGCAGCCCACAGGGAAAACTGGAAAAACGAATTTAGGACCAGAAGCTAAAGAATTGGCCACCCTGCTGGAGAAGGCGCTCGTTGGCGACTTCGATACGACGAAGGTGTCCGCGCAGCTTACGAAGTTTATCATCAGTATGGATTGGATCTCACGCCAGAGATGGACCGCGTAGTCCTCACATTGATGCCGAGAAACAGCGGGAAAGTAGAATCGAGCGCATTGTTTGGTTCCCTAGTGGGCAGGATCGCAAGGTAGACTGTTTATAAGGGTGATCAAGCTTTAGAGGTCCGCCAATCAAGCTGTTGCTCGGTGTTTTATCCCCTTCACTGCTCACTGATTTTTCACCTCGTCCCGTTTCGTTCGGCGTCTCCGCCATCCATGATCTTCAATGTCCCATCGGCCGCTTTGCGTGCTTCGTCTTCGGCGGCGCTTGATCTAGCCTCTGCCTCGGCTTGTTCCGCCGGCGTTCTTGTTGAGTATCCTCCCTGCGCCCGCTCACCAATTGAAAACCAGTGATCGATAGTGAGCAGGCCTAGGAAGGCCACAATTGCGAACAGCCCCCAGATGAACCGTGCCAGTTTCATCATTTGCGGCAGCCCCTCACTGCTTGTTAGCCTTATTGCGTTTCATCGCCCGCTAGAGCTTCTAGCGCTTTTTTATGTTCAGGTGCCGGGCCTGAACGTCTTCCCAAAACTTATTATATTTGTGCATGTTGCGCTGGTAACATGTCGAATAATGCGCTGTGCCTTTCTTGTCGCGACAGGCTCGCTCGGAACTCTGTTCGAACGATTTTCGCAGTTGCCATTCCATTGGTGTTTCCGTCTGGCAGGCAGTCAGCGCAAAGGCTAAAATAGCAAGAAATAAGTACTTCATGAAATCCCCCAGTGAACTGCGGGATTATGATGAGCCGCGCACATTTGTCTAGGATGCGTCGCCGGCCGTCCGGACCGTCATGTAGGGTCGCAGTTTTCATGCATGTCCTGATAGTCCGGATCTTGCAGTTTCAACTGACTTCTGGAGATATCCTCCTGTGGGGACAAGCAGGGGCAATTTACACATGATCCGGAATCTTTGGCAGCTTATCACATACCACCGTCATCGATGTGAGCTATGGGCGCTGCGTTTCAGTCGGAGCCTATCAGCTATAATTCGACCACCACCGATCATGCTGATGATAATGGTTCTGTATATTTTGGCTTGCTTGCCAGTCGTCCTGACATATGCGCTCCTGTTAGCTTTGGGGGTGAGCGAGACAGTCGCCTACCTTATAATGGTCATTCCTGCCGCGGCCTTTCTGTTCATGGTCGTTCCTTGGTTTTTTCGTTGGGCCTGGATAGGCCTGAGCATGCAGTTCGGGAGCTTCAAAAGCGCCGATGCAAAAGAGAAGCAATTAGTGGCCTGGACAGAAGCATATGAGGCCCGTTGTTCGTAACTCCTGTGAATAGGGCGTGAGCACCTCTTTAGGGAATTTCGATTATGATGGCGCTTTCAAGATCAGCGCCCCTTTTTGCCCCTCTCAATTCGCTCAAGAAGTTCTTCCGTACGCGGTCGGTCCAACTTGATCCCGCGGGTGCGCGCGCTCCGAATTAGTCAGGTTCGATGAACCTCAAGCCCACCAAGCAAAAAGGCCCTGCGATTTCTCGCAAGGCCTTGATACTCAAGAATTCGGATGGTGGGCGTGACAGGGATTGAACCTGTGACCCCTACGATGTCAACGTAGTGCTCTCCCGCTGAGCTACACGCCCTCCGTGGCGGCGGATAGACCACAAAACCGGTTCATGCGTCAACTGCTTTTTTTCGGTTTTGTGAAGGTTTTTTGAGAGGCCTTACGCCACAAGGAGTTTGTTGACCTCATCCACCAGATCGCGCAGATGGAACGGCTTGGAAAGTACCTTGGCGTCCTTCGGAGCCTTCGAATCGGCGTTCAGCGCAACGGCTGCGAAGCCGGTGATGAACATGACCTTAAGGTCCGGGTCGAGTTCGGTCGCACGACGCGCAAGTTCGATGCCATCCATTTCAGGCATCACGATATCGGTCAGCAGCAGCGAAAATGGCTCTTCGCGAAGCCGGTCATAGGCGCTGGCGCCGTTGTCGAAGGAAGAAACCTTGTAACCGGCTTTTTCCAGCGCCTTCACGAGGAAGCGGCGCATATCGTTGTCGTCTTCAGCGAGAAGAATTTTCTGATTCATCATAAGTGACCGTAACTGCTCAATGTTTGGAATACCCTAGCCCGATTATAGGATTTTCACGGTAAATATCCTGTGAACACATGAATCGGTATAGCGCTGCTTTGGCGATAGTATGGACTTGCCGCACGGTAACTGGCAACATGAACATCCTGATAGTTTGCGACATGGTAAATGGCACTGAATGGACTGGGTCACGGGTGAATATGAGCTGTTCGAGGTAACGGAACCTGCCGTTCAAACCCTGCCATTCGTCTATAATTCCCCCCATAGCGGCCGTTGTTACCCCATCTCCTTCCTTGAGTCGGCACGGCTCGATTCGCACGAGATCCGTCGCTCCGAAGATCACTTCGTCGATGAGCTGTTCGCAGCAGCACCTGACATCGGCGCGCCGCTTCTGAAAGCGAATTTCCCGCGCGCCTATCTCGACGTCAATCGCGAGCCCTACGAGCTCGATCCGCGCATGTTCGAAGGCACGCTTCCGCCCTATGCCAATATCGGCTCCATGCGCGTCGCCGGCGGACTTGGAACAGTGCCGCGCATCGTCGCCGAGAATATGGATATCTACGCCCACCGCCTGCCGGTGGATGAAGCACTCTCGCGGATAGAGACGATCTACAAACCCTACCATGCCTGCCTGCGCCGCCTCCTTTCCCGCACCCATGCCCATTTCGGCATGGCGGTGCTGATCGACTGCCATTCCATGCCGGGCAATATCCGCGTCACCGGCTCGAATCTGAGGCCGGATGTAATTATCGGCGATCGCTACGGCACCAGCGCATCCCAGGAAGTCTCCCGCGCCGCACTGCATTTTCTTGAGGAACTGGGTTTCGTCGCGGTCTGCAACAAACCCTATGCCGGCGGCTTCATCACCGAACATTACGGCCGGCCGATCCGCTCGCTGCATGCGTTGCAGATCGAGGTCAACCGGGCTCTTTACGTGGATGAAAAGACGCTTCTGAAAAAAGCCGATTTCCCCGCCATTCAGGCATCGCTTGAAATCTTCATGCGCCAGCTCGGCGCCTTCGTTTCCGAATATGCGATAGAAACGTCGCTCGCTGCCGAATAGCCTTCGAATTACCCGCTACTTCAATATTTTATCCCGTATCACCCGACCGCGTGCCGGGCAAAAAAAACCGCGCCTTGGCGCGGTCAAGTCTAGGGAGGAAACACCCAAGGAGGGTATTTACAGTCAAAGACTGCAACATCACGCTATGCATTATATGCACAATTGTCAATCATTTTATTTTTTGCATATTTTTTATGCTTATGCTGAAAATATGGAAACCCCGGCTCCGGTATTCGCCCGGCTCCGGTATTCGTATGAGTGGACGACGGATGCGATTCCAGTCTATGGATTGCGCCACAGGATTCAGATCACCATTTCAGGCGATGAGGTTTCGCATGCTGCCCGACCGGGATTTCTTCTTCAAACTTGCCGATGCCGCCAGCGCCGAAACGCTTCCCCGCTTCCGCACGGGCATTGCCGTGACCAATAAGCAGGATGGTGGCTACGATCCGGTGACGGAAGGCGATCAAGCAGCAGAAACCGCCATTCGCGCCCTCATCGAAGCGCGTTTTCCGCAGCACGGCATTTTGGGCGAAGAACACGGCAATATCGGCCTCGACCGCGATCATATCTGGGTCATCGACCCGATCGACGGCACCCGCGCCTTCATTTCCGGCGTACCCGTCTGGGGCACGCTGATCGGCTTCCAGTCGGCCGGCCGCGCCACCATGGGCATCATGGACCAGCCCTTCACCAAAGAGCGCTATTTCGCCGATGGCGAAGCGGCCTGGTACTTCGGGCCGGATGGCGAGCGGAAGATCCGCACACGCGACTGTGCGTCGCTGTCGGACGCGGTGCTGTTCACCACAACGCCCCACATCTTCACCGCGGAAGAAAAACCGTTTTACGAGAAGGTACAGGATCAGGTCCGGCTTTTCCGCTACGGCGTGGATTGTTACGCCTATTGCCTGCTCGCCGCCGGTCATGTCGATCTGGTGATCGAATCCGGTTTGAAGCCCTATGATGTCGGCGCGTTGATCCCCGTTGTCGAACAGGCCGGCGGCATCATGACCACCTGGGATGGCGGACGTCCGGAAAATGGCGGCCGCATTCTCGCGGCCGGCTCAAAGGCGGTGCACGAACAGGCGCTCGCCATTCTCTCGAAGCTCTAGGCTGCCCGTTTAAGCGGCCATCACTCCGGCGCGAAAAAGGCGTCGATGGCCGCCAGCGCCTGCTTGCGGAAAACGTCTCGCTCATGCAGCAATTCGTGGCGCGCGCCGGTGATTGGAAGAAGCTGCGCTGCCCGGAAATTACGGGAGAGTTCCTCCTGCGCCTTATAGGGCGTGATCGTATCCAGCATCGGCGCCAGAATGAGGGTCGGAATGGTGATATTCGTCAGATGGTCCTGGCGGACCACCCGCCCCATGGCCTTCAGCGCCTCATGGACCCAGCGCGCCGTCGGCGCACCGATGAACAGTTCCGGAAACTGCCGGTGCAGGCCAAGGTTTCTCGCAAAACGCCTGGCATCGGAGGTGAGCGGATTACCGTCGAAATCCCGCTCCCGCTGATCCTTGCCGAGCTGAACCCGCCCAAGACCAACAAGGCTGAGAGCCGTCGCCACCACCCGAATGACGGACGAGGGAACCGATTGCTGGCTGTCCAGCTCGATGAAAGGCGAACAAAGCGCCAGACGGTCGATCCGGTTCGACAGGCCGGGTGCAGCGGCAAGCGCGGCAAGCGCGCCGGTGGAATGCGCGATCATGAAGAAGGGCAGCCGCGTATCCGGCAGCACCACCTGCTCGAGAAACAGGCTGATGTCACGCTGGTAGTCGGAAAAGCGCCGTACATGCCCGGCGCCTGCATTTTTAAGCAGCCTTTCGGAACCGCCCTGCCCGCGCGTATCGAAGGTCGCGACCCAGAAGCCCATCGCCGTCAGATCGGTGACGGTCTCGAAATATTTCTCGATACATTCGTTCCTGCCATGCAGCAGAACCACCGTGCCGCGGGCAATGGGACGGCTGGCGCGGAAGATCGCATATCGGAGCTGCTTGCCGCCATGGCCGGTAAAATATCCGACGGTATGGTTGCCGGGAACCGGGTTGTCTTCACTGGCGCGCAATGTGGCTTCGATCATCGGTCTTTTCCGGCTTTTCTGCCCTTTCGGGATAGGTCGGCGGCGCAGGAAGGTCAAAGAAAAAATTGCCGGAACCGTCGGTTAAAGCAGTCGCGGTTCCGGCGAATAAGACAGAAGAAGAAGGGACGTTATTGCTTCTGTCCACGGAGAATGTCTCCGATGACCGATGTTTTATGGTTCCCAAACTGAACGATGCCGGAACCGGATGTTCAGCCATGGTTCATGTTGCACGGCCCCCTTGACGCCGCGCATGACCATTCCCATCTCCTTCATGCGGTCGCCAGAACGGGGCCGCGCCAAATGTCCTGCCATCGCCAGAATGGGATGCCGGACTTAACCGCAAACAGTCGCTTCTTAAGGAGGACACCATGCGTCACGTTGATTTTTCCCCCCTCTATCGTTCCACCGTCGGCTTCGACCGTCTTTTTTCGATGCTTGACGGCCTCGGTCAGCCTGAACAGGCCCAGTCCTATCCGCCCTACAATATCGAGCGGACGGGTGAGAACACCTATCGCATCACCATGGCCGTTGCCGGTTTCGATGAAACCGAACTCAGCATCGAGTCCCGCGCCAATGCGCTGACCGTTAAGGCCGAGAAGGCCGCCGACGAGAAGGCTACGGAAGGTGAGTTCCTGTATCGCGGCATCGCCACACGCGCTTTCGAACGCCGCTTCCAGCTTGCCGATCACGTCGAAGTCCAGACCGCCTCTCTCAAGAACGGCCTGCTCCATATCGATCTCATCCGCAACATTCCGGAAGCCATGAAACCGCGCCGCATTGCGATCTCGTCCGACAGCGCCGACGCGCCGAAGACCATCGAAGCCCAGATCACGCCGGCTCAGGTCAACTAAGATTTCCGCGATGAAAAAAGAACGGCCCCTTTACGGGGCCGTTTTTATTTACGGAAATCCTTGCGTCAGCGAACGGATACCGCCACGGCTTCCGCAGCAGCCGCTTCCGCAATCGCCGCCTTTTCATGGGCCTTGCGGGCATAACGCTGGGCCAGAACCGCACAGACCATCAACTGGATCTGATGGAAAAGCATGATCGGCAGGACGATTGCGCCGATGCTCTGGCCGGCGAAAATCGCGCCCGCCATGGGCACGCCGCTGGCGAGGCTCTTCTTGGAGCCGCAGAAGGTTATGGTGATTTCATCCGCCTTTTCGAAACCCAGCAACCGGCTGCCGAACATCGTCAGGCACAGAACCACCGCCAGAAGCAGAATGTTGATGAGGATGACCACGCCGATGTCCCTCAGCGAAAACGTGTGCCAGATGCCCTCGATCACCGCATCGGAGAAAGCGAGATAGACCACCATCAGGATCGAACCGCGGTCGACGGGAGACAGTAATTTCTTGCGCGCCCGGATCCAGTCGCCGATCCACGGCTGCAACGCCTGGCCGACGATGAAGGGCAAAAGCAGCTGCAGGAAAATCTGCAGGAAGGCGTCCAGCGAAAAACCGCCGCCATGGCCACCGACAGTGAAGAGGAAACCGACCAGCAACGGCGTCAGAAACATGCCGAAAATATTCGACGCCGAGGCCGAGCAGATCGCGGCCGGCACATTTCCGCCGGCCATGGAGGTGAAGGCAATGGAAGACTGCACGGTGGACGGCAGCACACAGAGAAACAGCACGCCCATATAAAGCGGGGCCGGCAGGATGCTTTCCGGAATGAAGCCGATTGCCACGCCGAGAAGCGGAAAAACGCCGAAGGTGACGAGCAGGATCACCAGATGCAGGCGCCAGTGCAGGATACCGGCAATCACCACATCCCGCGAAAGCCGCGCGCCATGCAGGAAAAACAGAAGCGCAATCGCGAGTTTCGTCGCAAGGCCGAAATATTCCGCCGGCTCGCCGCTGATCGGCAAGATGGACGCCAGGATCACGGTGGCCACCAGCATCATGGTGAAACGGTCGGGCAGGAAACGGGTCATGGTAAGTCTTTCCGGCATCGGTTTTGCTTGAAACGGGCGCCACTATCGCTCATCATGATTTCGGATGCAAAGATTAACAGTTATCACGATTTGAGATAATGCTGAACCTTCAACATCTTGCCAGCTTCGTCATGCTGCAGCAAACCGGCAGTTTCACACTGGCTGCCGAGCGGCTGGGCATTGGCCAGTCCACCGTCAGCCAGCACATTCAAAGGCTTGAGGCAACGCTAGGCCGCCGGCTGATCGCACGCAGCACTCATCAGGTGAAACTGACGGGTGAGGGCGAAGCGCTTTTGGGTTATGCCCGCAACATGCTGGAAATCGACAGCAAGGTCTCCTCCCTCTTCAGCGAAAACCGCCTGCGCGGGCGGTTGCGGCTGGGTGTATCGGAGGATTTCGTCGCCAGCCGGCTGACGGCCATTCTGGAGGAATTCATCCGCCTTTATCCATTGGTGGATCTGGAACTGACGGTTTCGCTGAGCGGCGTTCTTTACCAGATGCAGGATAATGGCGAGCTGGATGTGGTGCTGGCCAAGCGGCGTCTTGGCGACAAGCTGGGTCACTTTCTTTATCGCGAACCGCTTGTCTGGCTGGCGCGCGACCCGGAGCGCATGCTGAACCAGCCGGACGCCTTGCCGCTGATCGCCTTCCCGCCGCCGAGCATTACCAGAAAGGCGGCGCAGGAAGCCTTGGACCGGGCCGGCCTCTCCTGGCGGATCGTCTGCACCTGCGGCAGCCTGAGCGGGCTGACCGCTGCGGCAAGAGCGGGCATGGGCATTCTGGTACAGCCCCGCAGCATGGCCCCCACCGGCCTCAGGGAAATTGCAGCGGGTGTATTGCCGGCTCTGGAGGACGTGGAATTCGTGCTTCAGCCGAGCAAGGGCACGGACACGAAGCTGGTGCGCGCCCTTTCCGATCTCGTATCGAGCAAGAGCATCGCGCCCGGCAGCTTCGTATAGATTTCCGGGCGCAGACCGCTTCACGCCTTTGCGGGAAATGCCCTAGTTTTGCCGTTTCGAGAGGCAGCGGCCGACGCTGTCACGCCAGCCGGCAATGGCGTCTTTCCGCTCGCCTTCTTCCATATCCGGGCTGAAACGGCGGTCACGCCGCCAATGGTCGGCAAAGGCCTTGCGGTCCGGCCAGATGCCGGCGCGGGAAGCCGCAAGCCAGGCCGCGCCGAGAATGGTCGTTTCCAGGAAGACCGGACGGTCCACCGGCGCCGCAAGAATATCCGCCAGCCGCTGCATGGTCCAATCGGAGGCGACCATGCCGCCATCGACCCTCAGCACCGTCTTGCCATTGTCCCCCGCCCAGTCCTTGCGCATGGCGTCCAGCAGATCGAAGGTCTGATAGGCGACGCTTTCCAGCGCCGCGCGCGCGAATTCAGCCGGGCCGGTGCCGCGCGTCAGGCCGAAGATCGCTCCACGCGCCTCGGCATCCCAGTAAGGCGCGCCAAGACCGGTAAAGGCCGGCACAAGATAAACGCGCTGATTGGAATCGGCCTTTTCGGCAAGCGCGCTGACTTCTGATGCAACCGAGATGAAACCGAGCTCATCGCGCAGCCATTGCACGGCGGCGCCGGCAATGAAGATCGAACCTTCCAGCGCATAGGTCGTCACGCCATCCAGACGGTAAGCGATCGTCGTCAGCAGCCGGTTGGTGGAGGCGACGCGATCCGTGCCCGTGTTGAGAAGCGCGAAGCAGCCGGTGCCATAGGTGGATTTCATCATGCCCGGCTCGAAGCAGGCATTGCCGATCACAGCCGCCTGCTGATCACCGGCCACACCGAGGATCGGGATTTCCGCACCCAGAAGCGACTTGTCGGTCACGCCGAAATCGGCCGCGCAATCCAGCACCTCCGGCAGCATGGCGCGGGGAATATCGAGGATCGACAGGAGTTCATCGTCCCATGCGTTATCCTCGATATTGTAGATCAGCGTTCGCGAGGCATTGGTGGCGTCGGTCACATGACGGCGGCCGCCGGTGAGACGGTAGATCAGGAAACTGTCGACGGTGCCGAAGCAGATGTCTCCCTTCACAGCCTTGTCGCGAAGGCCGCTGACACTATCGAGAAGCCATTTCAGTTTCGTGCCGGAAAAATAGGGATCGAGCAGCAGACCGGTCTTTTTCGAAAAGAGCGGCTCCAGCCCTCTTCTTTTCAGATCTTCGCAGATGGGGGCGGCGCGGCGATCCTGCCAGACCACGGCCCGATGCACGGCCTCGCCCGTGTTCCGGTCCCACAATACCGTCGTTTCGCGCTGGTTGGTAATACCGATCGCCTCGATATCGGAGGCGGCGATGCCGGCATCGGCAAGCGCCAGCCGGATGGTTTCGAGCACGCTTTTCCAGATATCCTCGGCATCGTGTTCGACCCAGCCGGAGGCTGGGAAATGCTGCGGAAATTCTCGCTGTCCGACACCGATGACCCGCATGTCGCGATCAAAGACCATCGACCGTGTCGATGTCGTCCCCTGATCGATCGCCAGAATATAACCGCCCATCATGCTACTCCCTTTCAGACGCAATGACCGGGGCGGCAAGCCGCCCCGGTTTCAGATTTTACGCAGACATCACTTCTGCCAGCTTTTGACCAGTTCGTCGTAATTGACGGTGACCGGCTTTTCCTTTTCGTTGGCGATCTTCAGCTGCGGCGCCAGATTGCCCTTCGAAACGGCATCCTTATTCCAGTATTCGATATCGTGCTCTTCCGCCAGTTTCGGGCCGATATCGCCCTGAACGCCAGCGCGTTCCAGACGGCTCATGACCTTTTCCTGCTCGGCGCAGAGAGAGTCCATCGCGGCCTGCGCGGTTTTCGCACCCGACGAAGCATCGCCGATCGCCTGCCACCACAGCTGCGCCAGCTTCGGATAGTCAGGAACGTTGGTGCCGGTCGGTGACCACTGTACGCGGGCCGGCGAACGATAGAACTCGATGAGACCGCCGAGTTTGGACGCCCGATCCGTGAAGCTCTTGTGGTGGATGGTGGTGTCGCGAATGAAGGTCAGGCCCACATGGCTCTTCTTCACATCCACGGTCTTGGAGGTCACGAACTGCGCGTAGAGCCAGGCGGCCTTGGCACGGTCATCGGGAGTGGATTTCATCAGCGTCCACGAACCCACATCCTGATAACCGAGCTTCATGCCGTCCTTCCAGTAAACACCATGCGGCGAAGGTGCGACGCGCCATTTCGGCGAACCGTCCTCATTCACCACAGGCAGGCCGGGCTTGGCCATATCGGCGGTAAACGCCGTGTACCAGAAGATCTGCTGGGCGATATTGCCCTGCGCCGGCACGGGGCCGGATTCGGAGAAGGTCATGCCCTGCGCTTCCGGCGGCGCATATTTCTTCAGCCATTCGAGATATTTCTCGATGGAATAGACCGATGCCGGGCCGTTGGTATCGCCGCCGCGCGCCACGCAGGAACCGACCGGCTGCGACTTGTCGTTGACCTTGATGCCCCATTCATCGACCGGCAGACCGTTCGGCAGGCCCTTGTCGCCGTTGCCGGCCATGGAGAGCCAGGCATCGGTGAAGCGCCAGCCGAGCGAGGGGTCCTTCTTGCCGTAGTCCATATGGCCGAAGACCTTCTTGCCGTCGACATCGCGGCCGGTGAAGAATTCGGCAATATCCTCATAGGCCGACCAGTTGACCGGCACGCCGAGGTCATAACCGTATTTGGCCTTGAAATCGGCCTTGTTCTTGTCGTTGTTGAACCAGTCGTAACGGAACCAGTAGAGGTTCGCGAACTGCTGGTCGGGAAGCTGGTAGAGCTTCTTGTCCGGCGCCGTCGTAAAGGCGCTGCCGATGAAGTCCTTGAGGTCGAGACCAGGGTTGGTGACGTCCTTGCCTTCATTGGCCATGAAATCGGTCAGGTTGCGCACTTGCTGGTAACGCCAATGCGTGCCGATAAGGTCGCTGTCATTGACCCAGCCGTCGTAAAGGTTCTGGCCGGTCTGCATCTGGGTCTGGATTTTTTCGACGACGTCACCTTCCTGGATCAGGTCGTGCGTGACCTTGATGCCGGTAATGGCGGTGAAGGCCGGAGCCAGAACCTTGGATTCATATTCATGGGTCGTCAGAGATTCGGAAACGACCTTGATTTCCATGCCGGCGAAGGGTTTCGCGGCATCGACAAACCATTGCAGCTCCTTTTCCTGGTCGCCACGCGAAAGCGACGAGAGATCGCCGACTTCCTTGTCCAGAAACTGCTTTGCTTCCTCCATTCCGGCGAAAGCGGAACCCGTCATTGCCAGCAGCATGGCTGCCGTCGTCGTCATCAGATGCCTTCGCATATCAGTCCTCCCAAGGGTTGCGATTGCATGAAGTCTGCGGGTGCGGTTTTCCTCCGCCGCACCTTTTTCCTGCTCTAGACAAAACGGAAAACGCCGATGGCGTAAACCAAGGATAGAGCGAGAGCCCACCACAGGTTCGGGCCGACCAGCCCGAGCCATGCGAGATTGATGAAGGCGCTGCCGAGCAGCGAGATGAACAGCCTGTCGCCGCGCGTGGTCTCGAAGCGCAACAGGCCGAAGCGGGGATTGCCGCCGGGCGAGAGATATTCCCAGAACCACATGCCGACGAGCAGCAGGGCGATGGCGCCGAAAAAGGCCGCCGTCTGCCAGGTCCAGGCCATCCATGAAAAATCGGGCATGTTCATCATGGTCAAACCCTCCCGAGCGCGAAGCCCTTGGCGATGTAATTACGCACGAACCAGATCACCAGCGCACCGGGGATCAGGGTCAGCACCCCGGCGGCGGCAAGCAGGCCCCAATCCATGCCGGCGGCCGAAACGGTGCGCGTCATGGTCGCGGCAATCGGCTTGGCGTCCGTCGTCGTCAGCGTGCGGGCGATCAGAAGCTCGACCCACGAGAACATGAAGCTGAAGAAGCAGGCGACACCGATACCCGAGGCGATGAGCGGCATGAAGATCTTCACGAAGAATTTCGGGAAGGAATAGCCGTCAATATAGGCGGTCTCGTCGATCTCCTTCGGCACACCGGACATGAAACCTTCGAGAATCCACACCGCCAGCGGCACGTTGAACAGGCAATGCGCCAGCGCAACGGCGATATGCGTGTCGATCAGCCCGAAAGCCGAATAAAGCTGGAAGAAGGGCAGCGCGAAGACGGCGGGCGGGGCCATGCGGTTGGTCAAAAGCCAGAAGAACAGGTGCTTGTCGCCAAGAAAGCGATAACGCGAGAAGGCGTAAGCCGCAGGCAGCGCCACCGCGACCGAAATCACCATGTTCATGACGACATAGATGATCGAATTGATATAGCCGGAATACCAGGAGGAATCGGTGAAGATCGTCCGGTAGTTCTGCAAGGTCGGCTGGTGCGGATAAAGCGTCATGGACGAGACGATTTCCGTGTTCGTCTTAAAGCTCATATTGACGAGCCAGTAGATCGGCACCAGCAGCAGCAGGATATAGATCGTCGGCACCAGCCAGGAAAACCGCGACGGCCCATGGTGGCGACGCCGTGTATTGACGGCGAAGCCGGATCGTCCTGTCGCGGCGGCTCTTGCCGGCGAATTGCCGATGCCGTTGCGCTCCACGCCTGTGGTGATATCAGAGGCGCTCATGTCTCAAGTCTCCGCGTCGTGGCTGGTCATGACGGTGTAGAACACCCAGGACAGCAGCAGGATGATGAGGAAATAGATCAGCGACATGGCCGCCGCCGGCCCGAGGTCGAACTGGCCGAGCGCCATCTTCACGAGATCGATGGACAGGAAGGTGGTGGAGTTGCCCGGGCCGCCGCCGGTGACGACGAAAGGCTCGGTATAGATCATGAAACTGTCCATGAAACGCAGCAGGAAAGCGATCAGCAGCACCCGCTTCATCTTCGGCAGCTGGATGTAACGGAATACTGCAAAACGCGACGCGCCATCGATCCTGGCTGCCTGATAATAGGCGTCCGGAATGGAAACGAGGCTGGCATAACACAAAAGCACGACAAGGCTCGTCCAGTGCCAGACATCCATGATGACGACGGTGATCCACGCATCGACCGGATCGTTGACATAGTTGTAATCGAGCCCGAGCTGATTGGCGTAATAACCGAGCAGGCCGATATCGCTGCGGCCGAAAACCTGCCAGATCGTGCCGACGACATTCCACGGCACAAGCAGCGGCAGCGCCATGGTGACGAGGCAGACCGGCACGCCGATGCCGGATTTCGGCATCTTGAGCGCGATGAAGATGCCGAGCGGAATTTCAATCGCCAGGATGATGCCGGAAAACAGCAGGTTGCGCCCCAGCGCATCCCAGAAACGGTCCGAGGCAAGGATTTCCTCGAACCATTGCGTTCCCGCCCAGAAGAACTGGTTATTGCCGAACGTATCCTGCACCGAATAATTCACGACGGTCATCAGCGGAATGACGGCGGAAAAGGCGACCAGCACCAGCACCGGCAGCACCATGAACCATGCCTTGTTGTTCCAGCTCTTTTCCATGGTCAGGCCCCCATCTTTACACGCCACGAGTCGGCGAAGACGCCGATGGCGGCCGGATCGAAGCGAACACCCGCTTCCGCCGGGATTTCCTCGTCTTCGGCAACAACGATCGCCAGCTTCTGGCCGGCGAACCGGGCGCGCACGATCTTCTGCCGACCGATATCCTCAACCTTGTCGACAGTGATGGGCATGCCGCCCCGTTCCAGCCGGACGAATTCCGGGCGGATGCCGATCTCGATGCGTTGGGCTCCCTCAACCTTTGGCGCACCGGCCAGCGGCACGCCGAGACCGCCGACAACAGCTGTCGCGCCGTCGATACTGGCGGGCAGCACATTCATGCCCGGCGAGCCGATGAAGTAACCGACAAACGTATGTCCCGGCCGTTCGAAAAGCTCAGCCGGCGTGCCGATCTGGACGATCTGCCCGTCATACATGACCACAACCTTGTCGGCGAAGGTCAAAGCCTCGGTCTGGTCGTGGGTGACATAAACCATGGTGAAACCGGACTGGCGGTGCAGTCGTTTCAGCTGCGAACGCAGCACCCATTTCATATGCGGGTCGATCACCGTCAGCGGCTCGTCGAAGAGGATGGCGTTGACATCGGACCGCACAAGCCCGCGCGCCAGCGAAATCTTCTGTTTCTGATCCGCCGTCAGTCCCCGCGCGCGGCGTTTGGCCATGCCGGAAAGGTCGGTCATTTCGAGGATTTCCCGCACCCGACGGTCGACTTCGGCTTCCGGCACTTGGCGGTTGCGCAGCGGAAAGGCCAGATTGTCATAGACCGTCATCGTGTCGTAGACGACCGGGAACTGGAATACCTGCGCAATATTGCGGTCTTCCGTGGCGAAATCCGTCACGTCGGTTCCGTCAAAGGCGATGCGGCCTTCGGAGGGGCGCAGCAGCCCGGAAATGATATTGAGCAGCGTGGTCTTGCCGCAGCCGGAAGGGCCGAGCAGCGCATAGGCGCCGCCGTCCTCCCATTCGTGATGGACTTCCTTCAGCGCATAGTCGCCGGCGGCCTGCGCCTTTGCGTTATAGGCGTGTCGGATGTGATCGAGCGTGATGCGTGCCATGACCGATCTCCCTCAGGCCGCTTCGCCGATGGCGCGGCCATTCGCGTCAAAGGCCATCAGGTGCTTTGTATCGAGAAACAGCTCTATGTCCCTGTCCGGCTCGATGTCGTGAATGCCATGCGCCAGCATGACCCAGCGGCGGCCCGAAAATTCCACATGCACGAAGCTTTCCGATCCGGCGATTTCCGAAATCAGCGTCCGCGCCCGAATAGATTGCCGAGCCTCGCCCTTAGCCTGCGGGAAAAGATGATGCGGCTGGAAAGCAATGGTCAAAGGTCCATCCGGCACCGCGGCAAGATGCGCCGGCACCGCAATCACCGCCTGGTCGGCACGGGTGAATGCGCCGCCCGCCTTGATGACCTCGATGGTATTGAGCGGCGGGTCTGCAAAAATTTCCGCGGTGACGATATCCACCGGACGCCGGTAAACCTCGATGGTGCGGCTGAACTGCGTTACCCTGCCCTCGTTGAGTGTTGCGGTATTGCCGCCCAGAAGCAGCGCCTCTGATGGTTCGGTGGTGGCATAAACGAAGATCGCACCTGACTCGGCGAAGATACGCGGCAGTTCCTCGCGCAGTTCCTCACGCAGCTTGTAATCGAGATTGGCCAGCGGCTCATCGAGCAGCACCAGATTGGCGTTCTTGACGATGGCGCGGGCGAGTGCCGTGCGCTGCTGCTGGCCGCCGGAAAGATTGAGCGGCGTACGGTCGAGATAGGGCGTCAGCTTCAGAAGCTCGGCGGCTTTCCTCACTTCCCTGTCGATGGTCGCCTGGTCCTTGCCGGCAACGCGCATGGGCGAGGCGATGTTTTCGTAAACGCTGAGCGCCGGATAGTTGATGAACTGCTGATAGACCATGGCGACGTTGCGCTTCTGCACCGGCCATCCCGTCACATCTTCGCCATTGAAAAAGATCGAGCCGGCGCTCGGCTTGTCCAGCCCGGCCATCAGCCGCATCAGCGTCGTCTTGCCCGAAAGTGTCGGTCCAAGCAGGACGTTCAGGCTTCCGCGCTGCAACGTCAGATCGGTCGGGTGAATATGATATTCACCGCCAACCATCTTCGAGACGTTTCGCAATTCAAGCATGGTGATCCAAAGCCTCCTCCGCTTTTATCCGGATCGTCAGATTGCCCTTAAGCGCCCACCTGCAATGTCTTCGACATAATCCTCCAGCCCACGCACCTCTTCCGGGGTAAAAAACAGCCCCTGCTTGGTGCGGCGCCACAGAATATCCTCGGCCGTCAGCGCCCATTCCCGCGCCATCAGCCAGCGAACCTCAGCCTCGTAGAGCGTACCGCCGAAATGCCGTCCCAGCGCCGCCGCCTCTGTCGCATTGCCGATCAGCACCGCCGCATCCGTTCCGTAGCAGCGCACAAGCCGCTCCGCATGACGCTCTTCAAGAAAGGGGTAACGCGACCGCAGCGCCGAAACTTCCGCGGTGTAGGCCTCGGCACCGAAATTTCCACCCGGCAAATGTGAGCCCGCCGTCCATGGCGCACCCTTTTCACCCAGTGCATCGCCGATTTTTTCAAGAGCATGTTCGGCAAGCCGCCGATAGGTGGTGAGCTTGCCGCCGAAAATATTGAGAAGCGGCGCTTCGCCTTCCGCCCCTTCGGTCTTCAGCACATAATCGCGGGTCGCCTCCTGCGCTTTTGACGCGCCATCGTCGAAAAGCGGCCGCACGCCGGAATAGGTCCAGACGATGTCGGCCGGCTTTACCGGCTCCGCGAAATATTCACTCGCCGCATTGCAAAGGTAGCTGATCTCCTCGTCGCTGATCTTAACAGCGCGCGGATCGGCGGTATAGTCGCGATCCGTTGTGCCGATCAGGGTAAAATCCTGCTCGTAGGGAATGGCGAAGATGATGCGGCCGTCCGGGTTCTGGAAGAAATAGGCGCGCGGATCGGAAAACTTCTTGCGCACGATGATATGGCTGCCCTGCACGAGGCGGACATTGTGGACATTGTTCTTGCCGAATGCCGAGGACAGCACCTTGTCCACCCAGGGACCGGCGGCATTGACCAGCATGCGCGCCCGATATGTCCTGCTTTCCCCCGCGGCGTTTTTCGTTTCCACCCGCCAGAAGGCGCCTTCGCGCCGTGCGGAAACAACCTGTGTGCGGTTGAGGATCAGGGCGCCACGCTCGGCGGCGTCGCGGGCGTTCAGCACCACAAGGCGGGCATCGTCCACCCAGCCGTCGGAATATTCGAAGGCCCGCGCAAAAATCGGTTTCAGCGGTTTGCCGGCGGGATCGCGGCGCAGATCGAGCGAGCGCGTGGCGGGCAGAAGCTTGCGACCGCCGAGATGGTCGTAAAGGAAGAGCCCGAGGCGCACGAGCCAGGCCGGGCGCACCCCACCCTTCTGGAACGGCAGAACGAAGCGCATGGGCCAGATGATATGCGGCGCCATGGCCCATAGCACCTCGCGCTCCATCAAGGCTTCGCGCACCAGGCGAAATTCGTAATGTTCGAGATAACGCAACCCGCCATGGATGAGCTTGGTTGCGGCGGACGACGTGCCGGAAGCGAAATCGTTCATTTCGGCAAGCACCACGGAATAGCCCCTGCCGACGGCGTCACGCGCGATGCCGCAGCCATTGATACCGCCGCCGATCACGAAAATATCGTGAATTGCCTCGTCAGACATGGACCCTCCCGTGCTTTCATCGACGCTCTCCTCATCGATATATTGAAAGCACAACCATCTAATTCGAAGACAAAACGAATGTCAAACGAAATCCCGAGGTGTCTTGAATCAGGCGTCGCAACCCTCGGTTTCGATCAGCCGGACATCGTGATCGGCGCAGATGCTGCGGATGGAATCAACAGGACAATGATCGGTGATGAAGGTATGGACCTGCGAAAGATGGCCGATGCGCACGGGGGCCGTCCGCTCGAATTTGAGCGAATCCGAAACCAGAATGACATGGCGCGCATTGGAGATGATCGCCTGCGCCACCTTGACCTCGCGGAAGTCGAAATCGAGCAAGGCCCCGTCCTCATCGATGGCCGAGACGCCGATAACAGCGAAATCGACCTTGAACTGACGGATGAAATCCACCGCCGCCTCGCCGACGATACCGCCATCGGAACCGCGCACCACGCCGCCGGCAATCACCACTTCGATGCCCGGAAAAACACGCAACCTGTTGGCAACATTGATATTGTTGGTGATGACCATCAGCTCGTGATGGTCTGCCAGCGCCTCTCCCACTGCCTCGGTGGTCGTGCCGATATTGATGAAAAGCGATGAATTATTGGGAATGAGGGCGGCGGCAGCGGCGCCGATCGCCTGTTTTTCGGAGGAGGCGATGGCGCGGCGCGCTTCATATTTGACGTTTTCATTGCCGCTGGGGAAAAGCGCGCCGCCGTGGATGCGGGTCAGCACCCGCGTATCGCAGAGGTCGTTCAGATCCTTGCGGATCGTCTGGGGGGTCACCGAAAACCGCGCCGCCAGCTCATCGACCAGCACCCGGCCGTTCGCTTTCGCCAGCGCAACGATTTCATCCTGACGCGGTGTGAGCAGCATTTCACCCTCCCTCCTCTTTCAATTTTTTCGTTTTATTGAAGAGCGAACGAAAAACCAATGTCAAGGGAGGGTTTACGATGGGACGGATCGCAGGTTAGCGGAAACCGGCAAAAATCTTGTTAGCCGGCTTTTTGCACCGGCACGGTATCGGTTCCCTCATTGCGGGTAACGGAAAATGCCGCGGAAACGGTATGGAACGTATCCCCGATGCCAATCAGCACGGGTTCGTTCACGCCGAGTGTCTCGACTGCTGCAGCCAGCTGCGCAAGCGAGCCGCACCATCGTTGCTCATTGGCGCGGCTGACGGAAATCATCACGACCACGGGCGTCGAAGCCGGCATTCCATGGGCGAGCAGACAGGACTGAATATCGCCAGCGGTTCGTCCACCCATATAAAAGACGGTGGTAACGGAGGGGTTCGACAGCGACTGCCAGTCGATATTCTCCGGCAGCTTCCCCTGCCGGGAGTGACCGGTGATAAAGCGCACCGACTGGGCATGGTCGCGATGGGTCAGGGAAACACCCAGGCGCGAAGCCATGGCGCTTGCGGCGGTGATGCCGGGCACAACTTCGACCGGGATATTTTCGGCCTCAAGCGCCGCAATCTCCTCGCCTGCCCGCCCGAAGATCATCGGATCGCCTGACTTCAGCCGTACCACCCGTTTGCCGGCCTTGGCGAGGCCGATCATCATCTCGTTGATATCTTCCTGCCTGCAGCTTTCCCGGCCGCCACGTTTGCCGACCAGCATGCGCTTCGCCTCCCGCCGCGCCAGTTCCAGCACCTCGGCTGAAACGAGATCGTCGAAGAGGATGACATCGGCGGCCTGCAAAGCGCGCACGGCTTTTAATGTCAGGAGTTCGGCATCCCCCGGGCCGGCGCCCACAAGCGTCACCAACCCGGCGTTCGAACGCACCCGACCGGCCTGCGTTCCGATATCCGTGAGCAATCGTTCTTCGCTGCCTTCATCAGGTCGTTCTGTGAAAGCCCGATCAACAAATTTCTCCCAGAAAGACCGCCGCGCGGCACCGGGCGCGAACCGCAGATTGACGCGCTCGCGGATGGTCTGGGCAAGCGTGCCCCAGTCCTTCAGCGAAAGCGGCAGCAATGTCTCGATGCGCCTGCGGATCGCCTGCGCCAGAATGGGCGCACCCCCATCGGTGGAGATCGACACCACCACCGGCGAGCGATTGACGATGGAGCCGAACTGGAACTGGCAGAATTCCGGCTTGTCGATGACATTGACGGGAACACCGGCCGCACGTGCGGATTCATAGAAACTCCTGGCTTCCGCTTCGGTTTCGCAATCCGCCAGAGCCAGCTCCGCGCCGGTGAAGATATCCGGACCCCAAGGACGATCATGCCATGTCAGCATCTGGCTTTTTGCGACGAATGTCGCAAAGCTTTCCGAAAACTCGCTTTCCTCGCAATAAAGATGCAATTCCGCCCCGCAGGCCAGCAGCAGTTCCGCCTTCCAGAGGGCCGCATCCGATCCGCCCGCCAGCACCACGCGCTTGCCCTCAAGCCCCCAGAAGACAGGCAACCTGGCGAGCCTCTCCATTCGGGCCGGCTCATTCCGCTGCTGTTTTAAGGCATCCATCGATGATCCCCCTGATTTCGGCGCGGCAGGAGCCGCAATTGGTTCCGGCATTCAATGCCGTACCGATGGCTTCGACGCTGTGGCAGCCTTCGCGGATGGCCGCCGTGATCTGGTTCACCCCGACATTGAAGCAGGAGCAGACGGTGGCGCCCGGATCGGCGCGGCCGGCGCCGGGGCGACCGGCAACCAGCGCAAACCGCATGCGCAAATCCTCATGGCGTTCGGTCAATTGCGAGATCGCCCAGTTGCGGGCGACGGCCACCGGCTCCCGGGCGATGAACAGCGCCGCCAGCAGGATATCGCCGTCGAAGAAGGCAAGACGCAGGTCGCCCGTCTGCCGGTCGCTGTAGCCCAGCGGCTCGATCCTGACATCAATGCCGAAGACCTGCCGCGCCCAGAATGTCCAGTCCTGCGGCTGCTCCTCGAAGGCAAGCTCCATGCGATAGCCGCCATCCGCTTTGGCCACGGCCCAATAGGCGCTATCCGGCGCGTCGGGCCGGGTGCGGGAGATGGCGAAACCATAGGCTTTCGCTTCGAAGCGCCTTGCCCTTACCGCCACGTTTTTCGAGGCGGGCTGGCCGGAATGCGGGTCCGTCACCGGCGCAACCACAACATCGATGCGCGCCTGCGAGGCGAACTGGTCGTTCCAGTGCATCGGCGCAAACACCGAGCCGCGCGCCTGCCTTTCGCTCACCAGCGCCCGCAGCAGAACCTTGCCATGGGGGCTTTCCAGCTCCACCAGATCGGCGCTTTTTACTCCCAGCGCCTGCGCATCGCGCGGATGAAGCTCGGCGAAGGGTTCGGCGATATGGGCGGTGAGACGCGCGCTTTTGCCGGTGCGGGTCATGGTGTGCCATTGGTCGCGGATGCGGCCGGTATTCAGTGTCAGCGGATAATCCGCCGATGTCCTGCCGGTCTCCGGCAGGGCGGTGGCGATGAACCGCGCCTTGCCATCGGCATGGTAAAACCGGCCATCCGCGAAAAAGCGGGTAACGACGGCATCGCCCGGCCCAGCCTTCGGCCATTGAAAGGGCGGCATCGCATCATAGGAATTCCGTTCGACACCGCTGATATCGAAATCGCGACTGCCGGCATTCTCGAAACCGGAAAGCGCGGCATGTTCGGCAAAAATCTCCGATGGCTGGCCATAGGCGAAGGCCGTGCCGAAACCCATGCGCCGGCCCACTTCCGCCATTTGCCACCAGTCTGCTTTCGCTTCGCCCGGCGCATCGAGAAAACCGCGCTGACGGGAAATGCGCCGCTCGGAATTGGTGACGGTGCCGTCCTTTTCCCCCCAGCCAAGCGATGGTAGAAACACATGGGCATGGCGGGCCGTATCGGTACTCGCCATGACATCGGACACCACGACGAAAGGGCAGGCCTTGATGGCCGCCTCGACGGCGCCGGCATCCGGCATGGAAACCACCGGGTTGGTCGCCATGATCCACAGCGCCTTGATGCGGCCGTCAGCCACCGCCTGGAACATATCCACCGCTTTCAGGCCGGGTTTTTCCGCAATGGCGGGCGAAGCCCAGAAGCGCCGTACGCGGTCGCGATCCTCAGCATTTTCGATGGCCATATGGGCGGCCAGCATATTGGCAAGCCCACCGACCTCGCGCCCGCCCATGGCGTTCGGCTGGCCGGTCAGCGAAAAAGGTCCCATGCCCGGCCTGCCGATGCGGCTGGTGGCAAGATGGCAATTGATGATCGCGTTGACCTTGTCCGTGCCGCTTTGCGACTGGTTGACGCCCTGGCTATAGCAGGTGACGGTTTTTTCGATGCGTTCGAACAATTCGTAAAAGGAAATCAGTTCGGCGACTGTCAGGCCGGTGGCCTCGGCGATCTCCGGCAGGCTATGCTCGCTTGCGGCCTGCATCGCAGCATCAAAACCGATCGTGTGGTTTTCCACATAACCTCGATCGATTGCAGGACTATCGGAAAGATGCGCCAGCAGGCCGGTAAACAGCGCCACATCTCCATCCGGGCGGATGGCGAGGTGCATGTCGGCAATATCGGCGCTCATCGTCCGACGCGGATCGATAACGACGACTTTCATTTCCGGCCGCGCGGCCTTTGCCGCCGCAAGCCTCTGGTAGAGAACCGGATGGCACCAGGCGAGATTGGAACCGGTGAGGATCACCAGATCGGCAAGCTCCATATCCTCATAGGTGCCCGGCACCGTATCGGCCCCGAAGGCACGGCGATGGCCGGCGACGGAAGACGACATGCAGAGCCTTGAATTGGTATCGATATTGGCCGAACCGATGAAGCCCTTCATCAGCTTGTTGGCGAGGTAATAATCCTCGGTCAGCAATTGGCCGGAGACATAAAAGGCAACGGAGTCCGGGCCGTGTTCGGCAATGGCTTGAGAGAACCGGGAGGCGACGAGGTCAAGCGCTTCGTCCCATGCCGCCCGCCGACCGCTGATTTCAGGGTGGAGCAAGCGACCGTCGAGGTCGATGGTTTCGGCCAGAGCCGAACCTTTGGAGCACAGCCGGCCGAAATTGGCGGGGTGGTCCTGATCGCCTCTGACGGAAACGGCACCGTTATCGTTGACAGTGGCGATGACGCCGCAGCCGACGCCGCAATAGGGACAGGTGGTTTTTGTTTCAGTGGGCATGGGTTTGCCCTCTCGGTGCGCGGCGTTTACCCCCCTCTGTCCTGCCGGACATCTCCCCCACAAGGGGGGAGATCGACAAGCGGAAGGCTTGCCGCTTCATCTCTGCGGCCGGCGACGCAAGCCGTGAATGGAAATTCGCGCCGCAAGTGATCTCCCCCCTTGAGGGGGAGATGTCCGGCAGGACAGAGGGGGGTAACGCCGCTGCCATCGCAATTCACTCCGCCGCGATCATCAGGGTTTCGAGCGCTATCGAAAGCCTTCCATCCAGATTACGCACTGGAATGGTCTTCACCTCGCCCTCATCGGCCCCAAGCGCCTTACCGGTTTCCAGCGAAATCACCCAATTATGCAAGGGACACGTCACCGAAGCCCCATGCACGATGCCCTGGCTCAGCGGCCCGCCCTTGTGCGGGCAATGATCCTCGATGGCGAAGACCTGATTTTCCGCCGTGCGGAACACGGCGATCTTGCCCATTGGCGTTTTGACGCAACGCGCGCCGCGCAGGGGAATGTCGGAGATATCGCCAATATTGATCCAGTTGCTGTCCATCGTTCTCACTCCGCCGCCTCACTGAAACCGATTGCCGCCATGGGCCTGAATTCGTGCTTGTCGTGGCCGGATACGCGTTCGGACCAGGGATCGACCTGCGCGAATTTCTGGCTGAAGACGAAGCGGTCGAAATAGGCCTTGCGCTTTTCCGCATCGTCCATGATCTGGCGGCGGATTTCGTCGTAACCGATGCGCTTGGCCCATTTGTAGATGCGCTCGAGATAGCGCGCCTGTTCGCGATACATCTGCGTCAGCGCCACGATATGCTCCAGCGCCTCGTCTTCGGTTTTGACGAGACCCAGAACTTCCGTGCCCTTGATATCGAGACCGGCGGCACCGGCAAAATGGATATCGAAACCGGAATCGACGCAGATGACGCCGATATCCTTGCAGGTCGCCTCCGCGCAGTTGCGCGGACAGCCTGAAACGGCAAGTTTCAGCTTGGCGGGCGTCCACGAGCCCCACATGAATTTTTCGATGCGGATGCCAAGGCCGGTGGAATCCTGCGTGCCGAAGCGGCACCATTGCTGGCCGACGCAGGTCTTCACGGTACGCAGGCCTTTGGCGTAAGCCTGACCGGAGATGAAGCCGGCCTTGCCGAGATCGGCCCAGACCGCCGGCAGATCCTCCTTCTCGATGCCGAGAAGATCGATGCGCTGGCCGCCCGTCACCTTCACCATCGGGATTTCGAACTTGTCGACCACATCGGCAATCGCCCGGAGTTCAGAGGAGGATGTAACGCCGCCCCACATGCGCGGCACGACGGAATAGGTGCCGTCTTTCTGGATATTGGCGTGGACGCGCTCATTGATGAAACGGGACTGGTAATCGTCGGCATATTCATCCGGCCAGTCGCAGACGAGGTAATAATTGAGCGCCGGCCGGCATTTGGCGCAGCCGCAGGAAGTCTTCCATTCCAGCTCCTGCATCACGGCTGGGATGGTCTTCAGCCCCTTGG
This sequence comes from Agrobacterium sp. GD03872, assembly GCF_029840625.1. NCBI lineage: Bacteria > Pseudomonadati > Pseudomonadota > Alphaproteobacteria > Hyphomicrobiales > Rhizobiaceae > Agrobacterium > Agrobacterium sp. GD03872. Next base: position 39,663 of record NZ_JAOCCY010000001.1, on the reverse strand, counting down.
CCTTGATGAGACGGCGCACATCGTCGTGGCCGAGATCGGTGCATTTGCACATGGGCTGCACGGCAGCGGGATTGTAGCTGTCGCCGAGCGTTATCGTCATCAGCTGCTCGACAAGGCCGGTGCAATTGCCGCAGGAGGCGGACGCCTTCGTGTGGGCGCGCACATCGTCCAGCGATGTCAGCCCCTTGGAGGTGATGGCCGATGTGATCTTGCCCTTGCAGACGCCGTTGCAGCCGCAGATTTCCGCATCATCCGGCAAGGCTGCAACGGCCGCCATAGGGTCCAGCGGCGACCCTCCCTGATAGGTCTGGCCGAAGATCAGGGTTTCGCGCATGGCGGAAATATCGGTCGATTTCTTCATCAGGTCGAAGAACCACGACCCGTCCGCCGTCTCGCCGTAAAGCACCGCGCCGATGATGCGGTTTTCCTTGAGGATCAGGCGCTTGTAGACACCGGCGGTGGCATCGCGCAGCACGATTTCCTCGCGGTCGTCGCCTTCGGCGAAATCGCCGGCGGAAAACAGGTTGATGCCTGTCACCTTCAGCTTGGTATTGGTGACGGAGCCATGATATTCGGCCGAACCGCCGCACAGCCGGTCGGCGAGCACCCGCGCCGATTCATAAAGCGGCGCGACCAGTCCATAGCACATGCCGCGATGTTCGGCGCATTCGCCGAGCGCATAGATCGAGGCGTCCGACGTCATCATGCCGTCATCCACCACGATGCCGCGATTGACGGCGATGCCGGCCTCCTTGGCGAGACCCGAGGCAGGACGGATGCCGACCGCCATCACCACCATATCGCCCTTGATGACCCGGCCGTCTTCCAGCTCGATGCCCTCGACCTTCTCCTCACCCAGAATGCATTTGGTATTGGCCTTGGTGATGATGTCGATGCCGCGCTCGTTAAGCGCTTTTTCGAGAAGATAGGCCGCTGCCGGATCGAGCTGACGCTCCATGATCGTCGGCATCAGGTGGATGACGGTGACATCCATGCCCTGGCGCTTGAGGCCATAGGCGGCTTCCAGCCCGAGAAGACCGGCGCCGATGACGATGGCGCGGCCCTTGCCCTCGGCGATGTCAAGCATCTTCGTCACATCGTCGAGATCGCGGTAGGCGAGCACGCCCGGCAATTGATGGCCGGGAACCGGGATGATGAAGGGCGACGAACCGGTGGCGATCACCAGTCTGTCGTAGGAAACCGTGATGCCGTTTTCGCTGGTCACGGTCTTTCTGTCGCGGTCGATGCCGGTGACCTTCGCGCCCTTGTGCAGCGTGACATTGTTAGCCGCATACCATTCGTCATTGTGGATGACGATGTCTTCATAGCTCTTTTCGCCAGAAAGCACCGGCGAGAGCATGATGCGGTCGTAATTGACGCGCGGCTCGGCGTTGAAAATGGTGACGTCGTAAAGGCCGGGAGCGGTTTCGAACAGGTTTTCCAGCATGCGCCCCGGCGCCATGCCATTGCCGATGATGACGAGTTTTTGCGTCATGGGCGTTACTCCGCAGCTTCGACGAAGCGGTGACGTTCGTAGAGGAACTTCAGCACGGCCTCGCGGCATTTGAGGTAGGTCTTGTCGGATGCAAGCTCGATGCGGTTGCGCGGGCGTGCCAGCGGCACCTCCAGCACTTCGCCGATATGGGCGGCCGGACCGTTGGTCATCATCACGATACGGTCGGAGAGCAGCACCGCCTCGTCGACATCATGGGTAATCATGACCATGGTGTTGCCGAGCCGGGCGTGGATTTCCATCACCGCATCCTGGAGATGGGCACGGGTCAGCGCGTCCAGCGCACCGAAAGGCTCGTCGAGCAGCAGGATCTTCGGCTCCATGGCGAGCGCGCGGGCAATGCCGACACGCTGTTTCATGCCGCCGGAAATTTCCGAAGGCTTCTTGTCCTTGGCATGGGCCATCTGCACGAGATCGAGGTTGCGCATGACCCAATCATGCCGCTCGGCCCGGGTCTTCGTGTTGCGGAAAACTTTCTCGACGGCGAGGTTGACGTTTTCATAAACCGAAAGCCATGGCAGCAGGCTGTGGTTCTGGAACACGACGGCGCGTTCCGGGCCGGGTTCGTTGACCTCGCAGTTTTCGAGAAGCACCGCGCCGGCAGACACTTTCGTCAGCCCGGCGATGAGGTTGAGCATGGTGGATTTGCCGCAGCCGGAGTGGCCGATGACGGAGACGAATTCGCCTTTTTCGATGGTGAGATTGATACCCTTCAGCACCTCGGCGCGCGAGCCGCCCTTGTCGAAATATTTGTCGATGTGATCGAGCTTCAGATAAGCGTTCATGATCGTCGCCCTCTTAATTTGCCGCAGCGCCGCGGGTGATGACCTTGCCGAGCGCCGCCACCAGCTTGTCGAGCACGAAGCCGACGACGCCGATGTAGACGAGCGCAACGATGATGTCGGGCAGGCGTGAGGAGTTCCACGCATCCCAGATAAAGAAGCCGATACCGACGCCGCCGGTCAGCATTTCCGCCGCGACGATCGCGAGCCAGGAAAGGCCGACACCGATGCGCAGGCCGGTGAAGATATAGGGAGCGGCCGAAGGCAGCATGATCTTGAAGAAGAATTCGAGCTGGTTCAGCCGCAGCACCTTCGCCACGTTGCGGTAATCCTGCGGGATGTTGCGCACGCCGACTGCGGTATTGATGATGACCGGCCAGATGGAGGTGATGAAGATCACGAAAATGGCGGAAGGGTTGCTGTCCTGAAAGGCGGCCAGCGAAAGCGGCAGCCAGGCAAGCGGCGGCACGGTGCGCAGCACCTGGAAGATCGGATCGAGACCGCGCATCGCCCAGACCGACTGGCCGATGACAGCACCGAGGATGATGCCGGCAATGGCGGCAAGGCCGAAACCGTAAGCCACACGCTCCAGCGAGACCAACACACGCAGGCCGAGGCCGATATCCTGTGAACCATTATGGAAAAACGGCGATACGATGAGATCGTAGCTTTCCTCGAAAACCTGGCTCGGCGGCGGCAGCGATGAGCCGGGGGCGGAACAGAGCAATTGCCAGACGCCGAGCAGAATGGCGAGAACGACAAATGGTGGTACGATGTTGCGGGCCGCCGCCGCACCCCATTTACGCGGATCGATCCGTGGCGACTGTTTCGTCGCAAGCGACACGACATTTGCCTTCTGCACTACCGGCTGCTGCGGCTCTTCGTTGAATTTTCGGGCCAATGCGGACATGGGCGTTTCCTCTTGATTTCGGTTGCGGTCTGGGGCTCTCCCCTCATCCGGTCTTCAGTCGCGCCGGTTGGGCAGCGCACCTGGCGGATGAGGGGCGGTACCCCCGGGTCTCCTCCTCAGGAGGCCGCCTTGATGGACAGGCTTTCGAGATAGGCCGACGGATTTTCCGGGTCGAAGACCTTGCCGTCGAAGAAGGTTTCCTTGCCACGCGAGGTGGAGGCGGGAAGATCGGCGACGCCCAGATCCTTGGCCGCCGCGCGCCAGATATCCTCGCGGTTCACCTTCTCCACCAGCGCCTTCACATCCGTATCGGGTGCGAATTTGCCCCAGCGGATATTTTCCGCGATGAACCAGCTGTCATGGCTGCGGAAGGGATAGGAGGCATGGTCCTGCCAGAACTTCATCTGCAGGCCGGTATTTTCCAGCACGCGGCCGTTGCCGTAATTGATATTGCCCTTCAGGCGGCCAAGCACATCCTTCGGCGGCACGTTGAACCATTGGCGCTTGCCGAGGATGGTGGACATTTCCTCCTTGTTCGCCATGTCATCGCACCATTGCTGCGCTTCCATTACGGCCATCAGCAGCGCCTTGGTGGCGTTGGGGTTCTTTTCCACCCAGTCCGCACGCATGCCGAGCGCCTTTTCCGGATGGCCCTTCCACAACTCTCCCGTGGTACAGGCGGTGAAACCGATGCCCTGATTGACGAGCTGCTCGTTCCAGGGTTCGCCCACACAGAAGACGTCCATATTGCCGACCTTCATATTGGCGACCATCTGCGGCGGCGGAACGACGATGGTCGACACGTCTTTGTCCGGATCGATGCCGCCGGCGGCCAGCCAGTAGCGGATCCAGAGATCATGCGTGCCGCCGGGGAAGGTCATGGCGGCCTTGATTTCCTTGCCCTCCGCCTTCTTTTTCTCGAAGGCCGCCTTCAGCCTGGAGGCATCGAGCTGAACGCCGGTTTCGGCATATTCCCTGGCGACGGAAATGCCCTGGCTGTCGAGGTTGAGGCGGGCGAGGATGGTCATCGGCACCGGCACATTGTTCTGGGTCACCTTGCCTGTATGCATGAGATAGGGCATCGGCGTCAGAATATGCGCGCCGTCGATGCCGTTCGATGCGCCGCCAAGCACGAGATTATCGCGCGTCGCCCCCCAGGAGGCCTGTTTCAGAACCTCGACGTCAGGCATGCCATGTTTGGCGAACAGGCCCTTTTCCGCCGCAATGATGAGTGGGGCGGCATCGGTGAGCGCGATAAAGCCGATTTTCACGCCTTTCACCTCGGGCTCAGCGGTGGCTGCGAAAGCACCGGACGGAAAAGCCACACGCACGGCGCTGACAAGGGCGGCGGTGGCTGTCGTCTTCAGTATTGTGCGGCGGCTGACATCGCCGGAGAATATCTTTTTCATTCGCATGTTCCCCTTATTGGGCCACCTCTGCGGGTGACGCTTTCGCTTGCGAAAAAACCTGAAAATAAAAAAACGCCGCTCGGTGTTTGCGCCTGCGGAACGGGAGGTGTTCCGGGCGGCAAAACCTTGCGACGTCTGTGTCTTTGAAGGCGCCTATACCGCGCCCTGCTTGCCCCGATCGCCGTTGACCGGTGCAAAAGACAAAAAGCAAGAGGCGTGCCAGTTTATGGAAACTGCATTACAACACTGAAAATAAAGGATATTTTCTTATATCAACTCCCTGACTAAACTTTAATCAGCGAGTTTTTTGTCTTCCATTTGTGCAAATAGAAGAATTCCGCGCTTGAATTTTGCGCAGCCTGCGAGACATGACGACGCTCAAGTCTCTCCTGGGGCGGGAGAGAAGGGCGCGGAAGTACGCACGGAAAAGCCCTTCACATAGCCCTCGATATCGGCGGGGTCGAACACAACGCCGTCGACAAAACGGTCCTGCTCTTCCTGCCCTTCGATACGGATATCGGCACCATGAGGTGCATTGGCGTCGCCAAGCGCCGCCCGATAAATATCCGGCCGGTAGGCGGACAGGGCAGCCTCCACACCCCCTCGCGAAAACTCCACCTGCCCCCAGCGGATCATCTGGCTGTAGATCCACAATGCCTGACTCTGGCGCGGATAATTGGCATGGCCGCCATGGAAGATGAAATATTTGTCGATCACCCGGCGGTTGCCCTGGCTGTCGATGCTGAATTCACCGGCGAGCACACGGCGGATGATGCCCTCAGGCGCGCCGATGTAACGGGGATCGGCAAGGGCTGCGCTGAGACCATCGTGATTTTCGGCAAGGTCGCACCAGCGCGCGGCGGCATCGAGCGCCGTCAGCAGCCGTCCGACCGTTTCCTGCTGGTTTTCCGCCCATTCGGGCCGCATGCCAATCACCTTTTCCGGTGCCGAAGGCCACAGATCCTGCTTGGCGGCAACGATGCGACCGACACCGCGCTCGGCGGCGACGATGTTCCATGGCGCTCCGACACAGAAACCGTCGATGGCCCCTGCGGCAAGCGCATCCGACGTCAATGGCGGCGGCACCACCACCAGCTTGACATCGTGATCGGGGTGAATGCCGCCGGCGGCAAGCCAGTAGCGAAACTCGTAATTATGCGATGAAAACGGATAGGTCATGCCGAGCGTCGGCGGCGGTTCACCGCGGGCGCGCATATCATCGAGCACCCGCTTCAACGCCTCGGCATTTTCGAGCGCTCCCGCCGTTTCAGAAAGCCCGGTCAAAGCCTTCATCCGGTCAAACAGCCGGGTCGAAAGCGTGATAGCATTGCCGCCGCGCCCCAGTGAAAAGGGCGTAATCGTCGGCGACGGGTTGGAGCCGAGCCCGAGCATCGAGGCAACGGGCATCGGTGAGAGCATATGAGCAATATCGAATTGCCGGAACGCCAACCTGTCGCGCACATTCGCCCAGGAGACATCCTTGACGAGATCGAGCGAAAGCCCTTCGCGTTCGGCGAAACCGAATTCGGCCGCGGCGATCAGGACGGATGCGTCGACAAGGGGAATAAAACCGGCACGCAGGATTTTCTGCCGGTCGCTGCCGACGGTTGCCGGTGCGCCCGGGGTTTGCGTTACTGCGCTGTCTGATCCGGCCGTTTTTTCCGGTGTCGCCATATCATTCACTCCACACTGTCCGACCGGCGGTTCGTCACATCAACAGACCGGCCGCGGTGACCACGCTTTGCGCGATCTCGGAAATCTTCTTTTTTTCGTTCATCGCCGTCTGGCGCAGAAGGGCAAAGGCCTCCTCTTCGGAAAGACCGCGCATCTTCATCAATATGCCCTTGGCGCGTTCGATGACCTTGCGTTCCTCCAGCGCCGATTTCGCGTCGGCGAGTTCCCGCTGCAATCGGCTGAAGGCGTTGAAGCGGCTGACCGCCATATCGAGAATGGGTTTCACCCGCTCCTTCTTCAATCCGTCCACCACATAGGCGGAAACGCCCGCCTCGACGGCCGCCTCGATGGACGCGGTGTCGGAACGGTCGACAAACATGGCAATGGGGCGACCGACGGTACGGGTGAGCTGGAACAGGTGCTCCATCATGTCGCGGTTGGGATTTTCGAGATCGATGAAGATGACATCGGGCTGCAATGTCTCGATGGTGCGCGCCACCCCGTTCACCTCGTGGATGACGGTAACGCGCTGATAGCCGGCCTCGCGCAGCCCCTCTTCGATGATGGAGGCGCGGATGGCGTTTTCGTCGATAACAAGAATGGTCAGGTCGCGAAGCGTCATGTCGACATTGATGACGCAGCGCAGCAAACTTGGCAATCGGCTGCGGCGGCAAAAATTAAGGGAGCGGCAAGGGTTGTTTTCCCCTGTCGCCCTTCATGTCAGGAAACGTGTTCGACAGCGCGTTCCAGCGCCTTCAGCACGGTGCGCTCGGACAGATTGAGATAGACTTCCATCTCGTCGCCGGCCTCTTGCGCCTTGCCTTCTTCCATCAGCGACAGGATCTTGCTGTTCATGTCCACAAAGGGGGAATGAAGCTGTTCGGGATCTTTCAGCAGCCCGAAACAAAGCCGGAGTTCGGCGGCGATACGCTCGTAAAAATCGCTGAGCCGGGCGCTGTCGAGGAGATCGACGACCGCGGCGTGGAATTTCATGTTGGCGCTGCCCACGCCCAGCCAGTCGGCGTCTTCACGCCTCACCTTGGCGTCTTCGACCGCAGCCCGCATAGCCTTGATGGCCGGGTGCTTATGCCACGCTTGCCGCAGCGCACCACACTCCACCATGCGTCGCACCCGGTAAATATCGATCACCGAGGACATGGTGGGAACGGCAACGAACACGCCGCGATTGGCCTCGTGACGCAGCAGACCGTCCTTCGTCAGAAGCCGGAAAGCTTCACGCAGCGAATTGCGGGAGACGTCGAAGCGTTCACTGAAGGCTGCCTCTGAAAGGCGCTGTCCCGGCATCAGCTCGCCGGAGATCAGCAGGGTGCGAATACCCTTGGCCAATCGATCCGCAAGCGGCAGACCCTCTATCGTTTCCGTCATGGCGCTCCTTTCCTAAGAGCAATGCAGCATCGGGAATTCCGTGACAGGCATGTTCGGACACGGCATGATTGCCCATAGCACAAAGCATTAGCAAAGCACGAAAAAAACGTGATGATTTCATGCGCATAACGTCCAACAAATAGACAGAATAAGAGAACGATTATTATTTATTGTTGAACAATATTGACAATTTCGCGGAACACGACAAGATCGGCGACATAAAGCATCCGCGAGGGGCGGATTGCGACAGGAGCGGAGAAAATCCATGGAGCAGCAAAAGCTCACCCCGACTGCCGATATCAAAATGTCAAAACGCGCATCCCTGATGGGAGCGATCTTCCTGATGGCGACATCCGCCATCGGTCCCGGTTTCATCACGCAGACGGCGACATTCACGACCCAGCTCGGTGCCGCCTTCGCCTTCGGCATTCTCGCCTCCATCCTCATCGACTTCGTCGTCCAGCTCAATATCTGGCGTATCGTGACACTGACGCGCATGCGCGCATCCGATATTGCCAATGCCGCCATTCCCGGCTCCGGTTATCTTCTGGCCATTCTCGTCATCGTTGGCGGCCTGTTCTTCAACATCGGCAATATTGGCGGCACCGGCCTTGGCCTGAACGCCATTTTCGGGCTCGATCCGAAAATCGGCGGCGCCATCAGCGCGATCTTTTCCATCGCCATCTTCGTTTCCAAGCGCGCGGGCCTTGCCGTCGACCGGTTCATCATTTTCGCCGGTATATTGATGATCGTGCTGACGCTTTATGTGGCCTTCGTTTCCGCACCGCCGGTGGGTGACGCCTTCCGCCAGACCTTCCTGCCCGATACGATCAATTTCGCCACCATCACCACCATCGTCGGCGGCACGGTCGGCGGCTACATCACCTATTCCGGCGCCCACCGGCTGCTGGACCGGGGCATGGTCGGCATTGAAAACCTGCCTGCCGTCAACCGCGCGGCGCTGACCGGCATCGCCGTCACCGGCGTCATGCGCTACGTGCTGTTCCTCGCCATTCTCGGCGTTGTCGCCAGCGGCGTCATCATCGACACCTCCAGCCAGGCCGCCAACCCTGCCGCACAGGCCTTCCGTTCGGCTGCGGGCGATCTCGGCTTCCGCCTCTTCGGCATCATCTTCTGGGCGGCGGCCATCACCAGCGTCATCGGCGCGGCCTATACGTCTGTTTCATTCCTGCCCGTCTTCAAGCAGGACATGAGCGAGCGCGCCCGCAACATGGCAACGGTGGTTTTCATTGCCATCTCACTCGTCTGCTACCTGCTGATCACGACGCCGCCGGCCGCCATGCTGGTCTTCGTTGGCGGTCTGAACGGCCTCATCCTGCCCATCGGCCTCAGCATCTTCCTGTTTGCCGCGTGGAAACGCGAAGACCTGATGGGCGGCCATCGCTACTCGCGTGTTCTGCTGGGGCTTGGCGTTCTGACTTGCGCATTGACATGGTACATGGGCTACAAGTCCGCCGGCACCATCTTCGGCCTGCTCGGCCTGTAAGCAATAAACCAAAGGGAGGCAAACATGGCCGCTATCGATCTCAACAGCGATCTTGGCGAAAGCTACGGCGCTTGGCGCATGGGGGATGACGAAGCGATGCTCGCCATCGTTTCCAGCGCCAACATCGCCTGCGGATTTCACGCAGGCGATCCGGCCGGTATCTACCGCACCGTCAAGGCCGCCGCCGAAAAGGGCGTGGTCGTCGGCGCCCATGTCTCCTATCCCGACCGCGTCGGCTTCGGCCGCCGCGATCTGGACGCGACCTCGGAAGAACTGATTGCCGATGTCATCTACCAGATCGGCGCGCTGAAAGGCGTCGCCGCCGCTGCCGGCACCGCGGTGCGTTACGTCAAGCCGCATGGCGCGCTTTACAACCGCATCGCCAACGATGCGAAACAGGGGCAGGCCGTGATCGACGGCATCAAGGCGATTGACCCTTCGCTGGTGCTGATGGGCCTTGCCAATGCGCCCATTCTCGATCTCGCCCGCAAGGCCGGTCTTGCCGTCGTTGCCGAAGCCTTTGCGGATCGTGCCTATACGCCTGAAGGGCAGCTCGTCTCCCGTCGCGAAGCCGGCGCCGTGCTGCATGACGCGGCCAAAATCGCTGACCGCATGGTGCAGCTTGCCCGCGAGGGCACGCTGGAGGCCATCGACGGCAGCATCATAAAAATCGAGGCGCAATCCATTTGCGTGCATGGCGACAGCCCCGGCGCGGTCGCTATCGCCCAGGAAATCCGCCGCCGTTTCGAGGCAGAAGGTATCGACATCCGCTCCTTCGCGTCCAAACGCTGAAAAGGGCAACCGATGACGATACCGACATCCTATCTCAACCACACGGACGCGGAGGCCGCGCGAAAGGCTCGTGCGACCTATCGCGACGGCCTCGTCGCCCCAACTTCCGGCATTGCGCCCGGCTTCACGCAAGCGAACATGATCGTGCTGCCGCGCGACTGGGCCTTCGATTTCCTGCTTTACGCGCAACGCAATCCAAAACCCTGCCCGGTGCTCGATGTCTCCGATCCCGGCTCGCCAACCACGCTTCTGGCCCCCGGCGCCGATCTCAGAACAGACCTGCCGCTTTACCGCATCTGGCGGGATGGCAAGCTTGCCGAGGAAACGGCCGATGCCACAGCCGCCTGGGCGGAGCGCGACGATCTTGTCGCCTTCCTGATCGGCTGCAGCTTCACCTTCGAAACGCCGATGGTGGAAGCGGGCATCGAAATCCGCCACATGACGGATAAAAGCAATGTGCCGATGTACCTCACCAACCGGCCCTGCCGCCCGGCCGGTCGGCTGAAGGGCAACATGGTCGTTTCCATGCGACCGATCCCGGCGTCGCGCGTCGCCGATGCCGCGACGATTTCCGGGCGTTTTCCGGCCGTACACGGATCACCGGTACATGTCGGTGCGCCGGAAGAGATCGGCATCACCGATCTGGCAAAACCCGACTTCGGTGACACGGTGCGGATCGAGCCGGGCGAGGTTCCGGTGTTCTGGGCCTGCGGCGTCACACCCCAGGCTGCCGTCATGGCATCCGGTGTGCCCTTTGCGATCACCCATGCGCCGGGCCACATGTTCATCACCGATATTCCCGATTCCGCCTATCACGCATGAGGATATGATGCGTTTTCTCCCCGTCAGCCTCACCACCATTCTTGTCGAACTTACCGATCTCGATGAAACCCTGGCGCTTTTCGCCTCGCTTCAGAACGATCCGGTCGAAGGCATCGAAGAGACGGTGCCGGCTGCCCGCACCCTGATGATCCGCTTTCGCCCCGAGAAGATCGGTGCCGAAGCGCTGGCCGCGCGGCTGGCAAGCCGTGATCTCTCGGCAAAAATCGCGCCTTCGGACAATCTCGTTGAAATCCCCGTCCACTATAATGGTGAGGATCTCGCCGATGTTGCCGAACTGACCGGCATGAGCATCGAAGAAGTCATCCGCCGCCATACCGAAAGCGAATTCACCGTGGCCTTCTGCGGTTTCGCTCCCGGCTTCGGGTATCTGGTCGGCGGCGATCCGGCGCTGCATGTGCCGCGTCGGCAAAGCCCGCGCACCCGCATTCCGGCAGGTTCGGTGGCGCTGGCCGGCGCCTTCAGCGGCGTTTATCCGCAAAACAGCCCCGGCGGCTGGCAGATCATCGGCACCACGCCGGTGAAGATGTGGGACATTGATCGCGATCCCGGTGCACTTTTCCAGCCGGGCTACCGGGTGCGTTTCTTCGACATGGACAAGGCCGGCAAAACGGTCGACATCCCCGTCTCGGCACCGCGCAGCGCCGGGAAAGACCGGGCAAAAGCAGGCCCGCATTTCGAAGTGCGCGCCGCCCCCATGCCCGCCATCTTTCAGGATCTCGGCCGCTTCGGCCAGACCGGTCAGGGTGTATCGGCTTCCGGCGCGCTGGATCGCGGCGCGTTCAATGCCGCAAACCGCATCGTCGGCAATCCCGTCAACACGCCCTGTCTCGAACTGACGCTCGGCGGATTTTCCTTCAGGAGCGCGAGCCGCACCGTCATTGGCGTAACCGGTGCACCCTGCCCCGTCACCATCACCACGGCGGATCGCAGCTTCGCGGCCAAGACCCATGGTCCGGTCTCTCTTGAGCCCGGTGATGTCGTGACCTTCGGCCAGCCGCCGAAGGGCATGCGCTGTTATCTTGCCGTGCGCGGCGGTTTCGATATCGAGCCGGTGCTCGGCAGTTTCGCAACGGATACACTGGCTGTCGTCGGCCCGGAACCGGTGGGTGCGGGCGCCGTCCTGCCGCTCAAGGGCGAGACGTCCGGTCTTGCCAGCGTATCGATTGACGAAGTTTCGGCATTTGAACCGCCGGCAACCGGTGAAGTCGTGACGCTGGACGTCGTTCTCGGCCCCCGCGCCGACTGGTTCACGCAGAAGGGTATGGAGACGCTGACCAGCCAGCTCTGGCAGGTCACGCCACAGTCTAACCGCGTCGGCATCCGCCTTGCCGGCGAAGTGCCGGTCGAGCGCAAGGACAGCGCCGAATTGCCAAGCGAGGGCACCGCGACAGGGGCGATCCAGATACCGCATAGCGGCCAGCCGGTTCTGTTCCTTGCCGACCATCCGCTGACGGGCGGTTATCCCGTCATCGGCGCTGTCGCCGAATATCATCTCGATCTTGCCGGGCAGATCCCCGTCAACGCCAAAATCAAATTCCGCCCGATCGGCCCCTTCGCCGAAATCGCGGCCAAGAACATAGAATTCCGAGGAGAAAAGCGATGAAAAAAGTGCTGATTGCCAATCGCGGCGAGATCGCGGTCCGCATCATCCGCGCATGTCGCGATTACGGCCTGCAATCGGTCGCCGTTTATGCCGATCCCGATCAGGACGCGCTTTTCGTCCGGCTGGCGGATGAGGCCTATGCACTGGAGGGCGTGCGCCCGGCCGAGACCTATCTCGATATCGCCAAGCTGATCGCAATCGCCAAACGCGCCGGTGCGGATGCTGTGCATCCCGGTTACGGCTTCCTGTCCGAGCGCGCCGAGTTTGCGCGTGCCGTTCTCGATGCCGGCCTCATCTGGATCGGCCCCGATCCGCATGTCATCGAGGCACTGGGCGACAAGGTCGAGGCACGGCGCATTGCCACCGGCGTCGGCGCACCGCTGGTCGCCGGCAGTGACGGCCCGGTCGCTTCCGCTGCCGAAGTGACGGCGTTCGCCGAAGAACACGGCCTGCCCGTCGCCATCAAGGCGGCCCATGGCGGCGGTGGTCGCGGCCTGAAGGTTGCGTGGAAGATGGAAGAGATCGCCGATCTCTACGAATCCGCCGTGCGCGAGGCGACGGCCGCCTTTGGCCGTGGCGAATGTTTCCTTGAACGTTTCCTTGACCGGCCGCGCCATATCGAGGCGCAGGTTCTGGCCGACAAGCACGGCAATGTGCTGGTCCTCGGCACCCGCGACTGCTCGCTGCAGCGCCGGAACCAGAAGCTCATCGAAGAGGCTCCCGCCCCCTTCCTCTCCGACGAACAGCGGCAGAAAATCCATGCGGCTGCCAAGGCTATCTGCGCCGCTGCCGGTTATTCCGGCGCCGGCACCGTCGAATTCCTGCTCGGCGTCGATGGCACGATTTCTTTCCTCGAGGTCAATACGCGCCTGCAGGTGGAGCATCCCGTTACCGAAGAAACCACCGGTATCGATCTCGTCATCGAGCAGTTCCGTATTGCCAAAGGCCATAAGCTGCGGGTTCTCGAAACGCCGGAACCGCGTGGACATTCGATGGAATTCCGCATCAATGCCGAAGATCCCGGCCGGGGCTTCCTGCCGACCCCCGGCTCAATCTCGGTTTTCGACGCCCCTTCCGGTCCCGGCATTCGCGTGGATAGCGGCGTCGTCAGCGGCTCCAGCGTGCCGGGCGTATTCGACTCGCTGATGGCAAAGCTGATCGTCACGGGTGCCGACCGCGATCAGGTCCTGCGCCGCGCCCGCCGCGCGCTGAAGGAGTTCCGCATCGAAGGCATCGCCACGGTGCTGCCCTTCCATCGCGCCGCAATCGAAACCGAAGACTTCATCGGCACGGACGGTTTCAAGGTTCACACCCGCTGGATCGAAACCGACTTCGCCGCCATGCCTGAAGCCATGGAGCGCCCGGCGCCGGCCGACGACCCTTCCGTAACCCGCACTTTCCTGGAAATCGACGGCAAGCGCGTATCGGTTGGCCTGCCCAGCCTGCTGCTCTCCAGCCTCGGTGCGGTTAGCGGCGGCAGCGCGGCTGTTCCCGGCGCGGCCGCGACCGGGCAAAAGGAAGGCGAAATCACCGCCCCGGTTTCCGGCACCCTGCAATCCTTCAAGGTGAAAGACGGCGAAACGGTTTCGCAAGGCGATCTTCTGGCCGTCATGGAAGCCATGAAGATGGAAACGCAGATCGTCGCCACCAAGGCCGGCAAGGTCCGCCTGATCGTCAAGGAAGGCGATTACCTGCAGGCGGGCGCTGCCCTTCTCGACATAGCCGGCTAATATACGGACGGCCAGCCGGCCTCACAATTGCAGATCGCGCATTTCCGGCGGCGGAACCCTTTCGCCGCCGGGCCGTTTATGGCGCGACCTGCTAACGACTGTGAGGGAAATATGGCCGGACGCACCTTGCTTCAGTTCTTCCATTGGTATTATCCGGACGGAGGGAAATTATGGAGCGAGGTGGCCGAAAAGGCCGAAAGCCTTGCCAGAATGGGCATCACCGATATCTGGCTGCCACCCGCCTACAAGGGCGCCGCCGGCGGTTATTCGGTCGGTTACGACACCTACGATCTCTTCGACCTTGGCGAATTCGACCAGAAGGGCACCGTCGCAACCAAATATGGCGACCGCGCCGCCCTCGAACATGCCGGCCGGACGCTGAAGGAAAACGGCATCCGCGTCATTCATGACGTGGTTCTCAATCACAAGATGGGTGCGGATGAGAAGGAAAAGGTGCGGGTTCGCCGAGTCAATCCCGAAGACCGTACCGAGATCGACGATGAAGACTTTCAGGCGCTCGCCTATACACGCTTCACCTTTCCCGGCCGCAACGGCAAATACTCCAAATTCATCTGGGACCTGAAGTGCTTCAGCGGTGTCGACCACATCGAGGAGCCGACCGAAGACGGCATTTTCCGCCTCGTCAACGAATATGGCGATGGTGAATGGAATGAGGAAGTCGATCAGGAAAACGGCAATTTCGACTATCTGATGGGTGCGGATGTCGAGTTCAGGAACCGGGCGGTTTACGAGGAACTCAAATATTGGGGCCGCTGGCTCGCCGAACAGGTGCAGGTGGATGGCTTCCGCCTCGATGCCGCCAAACATATTCCGGCCTGGTTCTTCCGCGACTGGGTCGGCCATATGCGCGATACGGTCGATCCCGATCTTTTCGTCGTGGCGGAATATTGGCATCCCGATCTCGAGGCGCTTAAAAGCTATCTCGAACTCGTCGACAAGCAGCTGATGCTTTTCGATGTCGCCCTCCACCACCGCTTCCACGATGCCTCCAAACAGGGCGGCGATTTCGACATGCGCAGCATCTTCGATGGCTCACTGGTGTCGGCCGTTCCCGACCATGCCGTCACGCTGGTCGACAATCACGACACGCAGCCGCTGCAATCGCTGGAAGCGCCGGTGGAGCCCTGGTTCAAGCCTCTGGCCTATGCAATCATTCTGCTGCGCGAAGAGGGTGTTCCCTGCGTTTTCTATCCCGATCTGTTCGGCACGAGCTATACAGACGCCGGCAATGACGGCAACGAATATAAAATCGACATGCCCGCCATTGAATGCCTGCCGAAGCTCATCGAAGCCCGCAGCCGTTTCGCCAATGGCGCCCAGACGGATATTCTCGACGATGCAAGCTGCATCGCCTTTATTCGCCACGGCGCCGCCGATGCACCGGGCTGCGTGGTGGTGATGTCGAATGGAGAGCCGGCGGAAAAGCAGATCGATCTCGGAACCGATCACGCCGGCGCAGTCTGGCGCGACTTTCTCGGGCACCGCGAAGAACGGATTACCCTTGATGACAGCGGCAAGGGCGTCTTTCCCACCAATGGCGGCAGCGTCAGCGTCTGGGTTCCTGACGGTACCGAGTGAAGAACAACCGCTCCCACCCGGAAATCCTGCTCACTCTGCAGACACGAGACGGCGCGGCCCTGCGCCGTCGTCGGCGAGAACGTCATTGGGGTTTCGTAGAGGACAATCATCCAGCGAAAGACATCCGCAACCGATACAGCCGGTAAGCTGATCGCGCAGCATGATCAGGTTGTTGATGCGAAGCTGCAGCATTTCCCGCCAGGATTGGGAAAACCTGCGCCAATCGGCCGTCGTCGCCACCCGATCCTGCGGCAGATCGGCCATCGCATCCCTGATGATGCTGAGCTGGATACCCGCTCGCTGTGCGATGCGGATGATGGCGATACGCCGCAGGACGGCACGGTGATAACGCCGCTGGTTACCGGCGGTGCGCCAGCCTTCGATCAGCCCCTTCGCCTCGTAAAAATGGATGGTGGAAACGGCGATGCCGCTGCGGCGCGCAACCTCGCCTACCGTCAGGCTGTGTTTGAATACGGTATTTTCCATCTAGGCTCCTGCTTCCGGACCGATTTCCGCTCGGAAACCGCGGAAACATCGTAAAGAGCAGCCGGTATAATTCCTCAACTATAGTTGAGGTCAATAGGCGATAGCCAAAAAAAAGAGGCGCCAGAAGGCGCCTCCCAATTTCGTGAATATGGCCGCGGATCAGAACTTCGCCGTCATGCTGATCCAGAAACGGCGGCCTTCCATGACGGTGTTGAAATCGTCAGTGCCGACATCCTTGTCGAAGACATTGTAGATGGCGGCATTGAGATCGACATTTTCCGCGACCGCATATTTCGCGCCGATATCCAGCGTGGCGTAGGCATCATATTTGCGACCCGCCTTGCCGTTGATCGTGACAGGCGTACCGTTGGTGCCGATGCGCGGTCCGGCATTGATTTCCGATCCGTGATAGTTCAACGAAGCCCAGGCTTCCAGACCATCGATCGGGGTCACCCAGTCGCCGCGCAGATTGGCCATATGCTCAGGCGTGCGCGCCAGCGGGAAACCTTCATAGTCACCGGTTTTCTGCTCGGAATGCGTATAGGTGTAGTTGCCGCGCAGCGTCAGTTCCGGCGTCGCATACCAGGTCGCCGTCAGTTCCACACCCTGAATGACCGCGTCGTCGATATTGTAATTATACCAGAGGCGATAGTTGCGGTCTTCGCTCCAGCGGGCAGGCGTCCCATCCGGATTGAGCACAAGCGCGTTGGAAATCTTGTCCTTGAAATCGGTGTAGAAATAGGTGGCGCCGAGAGCGACGTCGCCATTGTCCCAAAGCGCGGCCACTTCATAGCTCGTGCTCTTTTCCGCTTCGAGGTTGGGATCGCCGATGATCACGCCGCAGGTGCCGCTCGGGCCATAGGTGCAACCGCCACCGCCCGTCGTATAGGCGTAACCCGGCGCAATCTGGCGGATTTCCGGGGCGCGGAAACCGGTGGAGATGCCGCCCTTGATGGTCAATTCTTCGGTTGCGCTCCAGACGCCATACAGGCGCGGGCTGAAGTGATTGCCGTATTTTTCGTGGTTATCGAGACGAAGACCGCCCGTCAGCGCGAAATTGTCGACAATGCGCCACTCATCCTCAAGGAAGAGCGCCCATTGCGTCGCCGAGAAGGTTTCATCGCGGCCGGTGCGGCGTCCCGGATTCTGGTCCGTCAGCCGCGCCTCGAAATATTGGCCGCCCGTGACCAGCGTGTGGTTGCCGAACAATTCGAATGGCGTGGTGAACTTGCCGTCGAGAACGGTGTTGCGCACCTCCGGCGAGCGCGGGTTTTCGGTCACGCGGCCGGTGCGAATGTTTCGGGTGAAATTGGTGCGCTCCGCCCATTCCTGCTGGAACGAAAATTCGGACGTCGTCGGTCCCCAGCGTCCGGTATGGGACAGCGACCAATGATCGCGCGTATTGGTATTGTAGGTTCCGTCGCTGTTGCGCGCCAGCGTCTCGCCAGGTTCGGCGTCGCGGCGCAGCCGCGTCTTGCCGCCTTCGAGGTAGATGTCGTGATCTTCGTTCGGCGTGAATGTCAGGCGGCCGTTGAAATCATATTCCTTGGCGCCGGTGGTGCCGTTCAGAATACCGTCTTCGCCGCGCGTGAAGCCCCTGCCCCAGACCTGCAGACCGAGCTGGTCCTTCAGGATCGGCCCGTTGGCGTACCAGGAGACCTGACCGCTATTGCCGAATTTGGAATGCTGCTGAACCGTGCCTTCGGTCGTGACCGAGCCGGACCAGACATCGCCGACCTTGCGGGTGATGATGTTGATGACGCCGCCCATGGCATCCGAACCATAAAGCGAGGACATGGGGCCGCGTACCACTTCGATGCGCTCGATCGCCGAGACCGGCGGCACGAAACTCTGTTCGAAGCCGGAATTGCCGTTGGTGCGGGCATCGCGCGTGCTCTGCCTCTTGCCATCAACCAGGATCAGCGTGTAGGCGCCGGGCAGACCACGGATGAAAACATCCTTTTCATTGGCGATGCCGGTGACGGACACGCCCTGAACTTCACGCAGGGCATCGGTCAGGTCGCGATAGGACCCTTTTTCCAGATCTTCCCGCGTCACAACCGTGATGCTGGCCGGAGCGTCCTTCACATTCTGCTCGAAGCCGGATGCGGTGACGACAATCTGCTGAAGAACCGTGGTTCCCTCGGATGCCTGCTGCGCAAAAGCCGGCGGGGCAAGGCCCAAAGCCGTGCCCGCCATTGCCGCCGAAAGACCGGCCTTTATTATCGTCGCGGCCTGTTCGCGACCGCGGTACTTCAATTCCATGTTATGCCCCCGCATTTAACTTGAGAATTTAACCCCACTTATTTAGGAGGGGGTGCGGGCGCAATGCGTTTGTTTTCGAACAGTTCTAAATTCCAGAAATTGCAAAAAGGGCTCCCCGGATGAGCGGGGGAGTAAAAAAATCGCAAGATGACAACCGGCAAGAGAAAAGAAGAACCAGCTTCCACGGCAAAACCCGACAGGCTTGGACAGCTGAAATTACTTGTCGCTTTCGATGCGCTGTTGCGGGAAGGCAGCGTCAGCCGCGCCGCGGCGGGAATGGGACTGCCGACATCGTCGATGAGCCGCATCTTGCAGCAGCTCCGGGAAAGATACGGCGACCAGCTTTTTCTGCGCACTGGGCAAGGCCTGCGCCCCACCCCCTTTGCGGAGACGATGCGGCTGCGCATTCGTTCGCTGGCGGCGGAGGCCGAAAACCTGATCGATTATTCACAGGACAAGCGGGAAGCACCGGCCACCCCCGAAAAAAGCGGGTGGGAGCAGCCGGTATTGATGAAGGCGCCACCGCTTTCGCTTCGTCCCAGCGTTCTTCTCGAAGGTCAGCCGACACCGGAAAATATTGCCGACCGCCTCGCCCGCATCGGACACAATGCCGATCCGCAGCACCGGCTTGCCAAATATATCGCAACCTCGGCGATGGGCATCGGCAACAGCCGGCCGCTCGCCCAGGACGAGGCGATGGATGCGCTGTCGATCATTCTCGAGGGCGATGCCGATCCCATACAGATCGGCGCGCTGCTCGCCACCATGCACTATCGCGGCGTGACCGCAGCCGAACTTGCCGGTTTCATCGAGGCGATGTGGCAACATATCGAAAGGGATCGGCAGCCGGCGGCGGCGGTGGATATCGACTGGCCGGCCTATATGTCGCCGAAACATCGCGATGCGCCGTGGTTCCTGCATTCCGCCCGCCTGGTTTCCATGGCGGGATACAGCGTCCTGCTGCACGGCCACGTGGGTCAGGGAGACAATGGCGGCAAGCTCGAACTTGCCGCACAGGCCTGCGGCATTCCCCTTTGCCACTCGCTTTCACAGGCCGCCGAAGCCACATCTTCAGAGCGCATCGCCTATCTGCCGATCGGCGGCCTGTCCCTGCAGTTCCAGAGCCTGCTTGGCCTGCATGGCATTCTGGAGATGCGCCTGCCGCTCAACACCGTCGTCCACCTTCTCAACCCGCTTCGCGCCCGAAGCACTATCATCGGCGTCGCCCGGCCATCCTATCAGGAACTTCACCGGGACACGGCGCGGCTGCTTTCGGTGGAAAACCTCGCCATTCTCGGCAATACGCGGGATTTTGCGCAATTCACTCCTTTCCGCACCACCCGGATCTTCGGCCTTTCCAGAGGCAGGGATGTCGAATTTCTCATTCCCGCCCGCGAAGCGCCGCCCGCGGAAATGCCGACCATGTTCACCACCTTCGAATATTGGCGGGCGGTCTGGACGGGAGCGGCGAGGGACGAAAGGGCGGAAACCATCGTCATTTCCACCGCCGCCATCGCGCTGATGCTGGTCAATGACATGGAGCTGCCCTTTGAGGAAGCCTATGCCCGCAGCCTGTCGCTCTGGAACGACAGGGCCCGTAATCTGGTCACCGCCTGACGATTATATATCAGGCAGTGGCCACCGCCCTTTTCAGCGCCAGATATTCCCAGAGGGCGACAAGCAGCAGGATGCCGGTGCTGGCCAGCTGCAGAAAGAAAAGCGGAATGCCCGGCACCGGCAAAAGCAGGCAGAGCGCCGCCACGCCGGCAAAATGCGAGACCGGCCGCTGATAGGCCGCGGCGATCTTGACGCCGATATTGCCGGCCAGAAACAGGATGGGACCGCCGAGAATGGCAACCGCTTCCCGCATCGTTGCGCCGTCGCGCGCATGGGAAAGGCTGAAATCCTCACCCACGGCCGTCAGGATGATGCCGGCCACGATGGGCAAATGCCCGTAGTTGAAAAGATTATGGGCGATCTTCGCCTTTTCGTCGGCATTTTCAGCTTTTTTTGACGCCTCCTCCTGCCCGTGATGGAAATAGATCCACCACATCGCGACGGTGCTGACAAAAGCCGAACAGAAGACGATGAATGTCAGACCCGAATTCATATATTCCGTCGCCGTGCGGCCCGTGGTCAGGATGGTTTCCCCGAGGCAGATGATGACGAAGAGCGCGCAGCGCTCGGCCAGATGCTCGCCGGAAAGATGCAGCCTGTCTTCGTCGCTCGAAGCCACGCCCGGCACCACGTAACGGCAGGCGGGACCGGCATATTCGATGGCGAGCGCGATGCCCCATAACAGAATGCGATCCGCCAGGTCGACGAGCCCCCCGGCAAGCCAGAACAGACTTGAAATGACAAGCCAGATCGTCACGCGCACGAACACCAGGAAAGATTGCCGGTCTTCACCCTTGAAGGCATAAAGCGCAAAAAGGCTCCGCCCCACCTGCATGGCGCTATAGATGAGCGCAAAGACCAGGCCCTGTTCCGCAAAGGCGTCCGGCAGCGCAATGGCCAGCAAAACCCCGCCGAACATCAGAGCAAACAGCAGCAGTCTGACAGGCTCCTTCTCCGTGTTCAGCAGATTGGTGATCCAGGCAGTATGTATCCATAACCACCACAGCGACAGGATCAGGATACCGGCTTCAAGCGCCGCCGTCGGCCCGAAATCCCTGGCAAGCGCGTGGGAAAGCTGGATCAACGCAAAGACAAAGACCAGATCGAAGAACAATTCGGGAAAACTGGCCTTTCCAGCGTTCTGACCCTCCTGCCTTATCCAGCTTTTCGCATCCGGTTTATCGCCGGAAGTATCACTCCTGGTTTTCATTCCGCCCCTGCCAATTCGATATTGATCGTTCCGCCCGCCATATACTTCACCGCAGTGACAGGGCGTCTCCTCCAGACGAGGTTGCAGGGTTTATCCTCCGGCCCGGAAATTCCAGCATCCGTGCGCTGTCGGGATAAAATCGCGGACCCACCAACCGGACTTTCTCACCGGAGACATCGGTAATGTAGTTTGGGGCGGTGACTGCCGGCGATAATGAAGCGTCCTGGGCTTTGTCAGCCTCAAGCCTGCTGACTTCGACGGGTTGGGCGGCGACCGGCAAGGCAACCACGGCGGCGAGCGCAATTGCGAAAAAGGATGATCTGGAACACATGGGGCGAATATCCTGGCACGATTATCTGCGCAATAAACAGACCGCGCCGGCTTTGGTTCCCGCCCTTATGTGTCGCCCTCGAGATAGGAGCGATATTGGACATAGTCAGCGCTCGGTCGGCCATCGGCGATTTCGGGTGGTCTGCCCTCACCGCCGGGCAGATGGCCCGTCCTTTCAAGCCCCGCTCTCAGAAGTCTTTCAATGGCCCCGTGCCGGGGCAAGGCGTAATCGGCCATATAAAGAGCGACAGCCAGTTCGACATCATCAGGAAAAATCATCGGCTCAGCAATCCGTTGAAGCAATCAACGCAAACGCAGAAGCTTATCGAAGGTTCATTCCCATCCCGCGGTCGGAGCTAATTCACCTTCCCTCCCGGGCGGTCCGGTTTCAGCAGCTTCTAGTTCCGGTTCTTGCCCGGCGCATGTCCGATTTCCGGGGACGATCCAGTGTCAAAAGGCGCAACTTCCGACCTTTCTGGCAGCATTGCGAGCAAAAAGCACCGGGACTCAAGCGATTGAAACCAATCACGGAAAAACGCAAACGAAAGCTAATTTCCACTTTGCTTTCATTACCTTGCATTAACCATAGAATTCCCGCGGCCCCGGGCAACATCGGGTAGCCTGAAAGCGAATCTCTTGGTACTTGCGGAAGCAGCGTTAATGTAACTTCGGACCGGTTTTTCTGCAAGCGGTGAGCATTTTCGGGGCTGGGAATTTGCTACTCCATGCCAGCCTCCATCTTATCCTTGCGCCCGCGCAGCTGGGCGAGAAGCATTGTCTGCACATCGAAACCGCCATCCTGGGCCTTGCGCGTCAGATTGCGCAGGTATCCGCCGAGTGAACTTATCTGGTCCGCCTTCTGCAGCAGGCAGGCGAGAATGGCTGCGGTTCCCTGTCGGCCGAAGGTCGCGAGGGCGTCCTGATGGGCAGACTGGCTGATGTTGAACATGGTTTTGATGACCGAGGTTGCGACCTCCAGATCGCGCCAGCCGGTTACCGCGCCTCCTGGGGCATAGAGCGAAATATCCGGGCAAGCCTTCAAAACCAAAACAATATCAGGAACAAAAAATTGTTTACGAAGAACTGGCTTAGACGCCAGCGGTGATGGCTTTGGACCAACGGGGGCTGTCTGGCTGGGCTGGGTGGCTGTGATGCTGGCAGGTGCGACGGTTATCGCTTCACACAAATTGTGCCGTTCAGATATGGATTCGGATTCTGAATTCTTTATGAGGCGCTCATTTTGGCAGTCATTGCCGCCCGTTTTTTCCAGTTTTTCAATATTTTCCAGATAGTTGGTCACCTCGGCACGCAGCGAGGCCAGAAAACCGGCGATTTCCTTGAGTTCCGCAGGCTTGGCGTTTCGGCCAAGAGAGCGTGCAATGGCATTGTAGCGGGTCTGGAATCCCTCGAAGATTTCGACGTCACCACGGGCGGAAATCATTTCGCAAAACTTCTGGATATCGCGGCGGCAGAGGCTGATGCTTTCACGAAGCCGCTGAAGGTCGAGCCTTTCGCGAATGATGCGTTCAGCCAGTTCCTCGATTTCTGCTTTGCGGGCAAGAAGCGGCGCCAGCGAGAAACCGTAAGCTTCGCTGATCTCCCCTCCCCTGTGTTTGCGGGCGTAACGTTTTCCGTTCGGGCTGTCCTTGCGAATGATGAGGCCGGCCTCGACAAGGGCCGAAAGATGCCGGCGCAATGTCTGTTCCGCCATGCCATGCGCTCTCAGCGATAATTGCGCATTCGACGGGAACACGACCAGTCCGGTGTCGCTGGAAAGCTCGTTTTTCGGATAAAAGCTCAAAAGCGCATTTAGAACCGCAAGCGAGCGGTCGGTCACGCCGAGCAATGGCCTGGCTTCACAGACGGAACGATAGAGTTTCCATTTATCGACGGCTTCCGTCTTTTTGTTTTTCTGCGCGGCAAACTGGGTTGCGAGGACGCCAAACGACATCGCTCGCCGCCCAAAGGGCGTCGTTACACATGTGCTGTTCATGTCTTTCACCTTTCACAAGGCAAAAGAAAATCGCTCACCGAAAAATTCGATGCCAAGACTCTTGACTATGATTCGCGGAAATGAGATTCTTCGGGTGCTTAAATCAAAGAAAGGCTTCCGCGCGGCAACGTTCGGGGGCTTTTTTCTTTTGTGATGCGTCTCCTGTTAATCGTTGGCGTTAAAAATCACTGTTTGGACCGGTATTCGGTAAACAGCGTCTGAAGATGTTCCAGAACGAATTCGGCAAACTCCGGGGCTTCGTTCTTGTCGATCGATATATCCAGCTTGCGGTCGCTCTCGACCACCTTTGCCAGCCGACCGCCGGTTTCCGATGACCAGACGCCGGTTTTCTTGGCCTGCGCCTTAGGTTTCAGAAAATCGAGCAGCGACTTGAACCGGTCCTCCGACGGCAAGGCGGCAACCGATGTATCCTTGACATAGGCACGGGCCGCTTCCTTGACCTGCGAGGAGGAAAGCTGATCGGCAAGGTCCATCCAGTTGCGGCGGCCGACGCTTGGGGCCGGGCCGATGAGATCGACCAGATCTTCCGGAATGCGGCCGACGACCGACAGCATGTTGGAGAGATCGCCCTTGTGCAGCGACATGGCGGCCATGATCGTATCCCGCGGAAACCGCATCTGCAGTTTCTGGGCGAAACGCGCCTTTTCAATGTAGGTGAGGTCGCGGCGTTCATTGTTTTCCTGCCCCTGGGCAACGACCAGCTGCTCATCGCTGAGATCGCGAACGACCGCCTTGACCGGAATGCCGAGGCTTGAGACCGCACGCAGACGGCGATGGCCGAAAGCGACCTGATAACGGCCGGGAGTATCGGGATGCGGGCGCACCAGAATGGGAACCTGCTGGCCCTGCTCACGAATGGCCTCCACCAGACCCGCATCCGCCTCTTCGGAGGCCGGCATGCGATCGGGTATGAAAGACGGATCGATATCGGCGGGATTGAGCGAAACGATCGTCAGACCTTCCGCGAGCTGCTTTTCGATCTCTTCCGCGCGCTTGGCGCGTTCCGATACCTCATTGAGCGATTGCCCGATCATACCGACCGGCGAATTCAGCACATCCGTTACGAGTTCCGGGGAACCGAGAATGGGCCTGATACGCGGACGCGACCGCTCGGGTGCGGCCTCGTTGCTGTCGGCGCCGGGTGTGCCGAGATTGGCAAATATCTGTTTTCTGCTCATGCTGCCCTACCCCACGCTTTTTTAATCAATCCCTCGATTTCAGCGTTTACGTTGTTCATGGCTTCCAGCGCACGGTCATAGGTGGACCGGGTGAACTGGGTTCTTTCCACTTCAAAAAGTGTCTGGTTGGTCAGTCCTGCATCCGAGACCGCCGTGCTCTTCAACATGGGATGAATGAGGACATTCTCCCCGAAGATCGAGCGAAGGAATGCCACCATCTGATTTTGCGGCCCGTCGCTCGGCTCGAAGCGGGTGATCAGGTAACGCATCCAGTTGTAATCCGAACGCGCGCCGGCCCTGCCGATTTCGGCGAGAAGATCGCCGGTCATGGCAAGGAACTGGTTCATCGACATCACATCAAGCATTTGCGGATGAACGGTGACGAGAACCGATGTGGCCGCCGTCAGCGCTGAAAGTGTCAGGTAACCGAGCTGCGGCGGGCAATCGATCACGACGACATCGTAAAAATTCTGCGCCTGCGCAATCGCCTGGCCAATGCGGGCGAAAAACAGCGTATCACCCGGCGCGCGGCGCATCAGGGCGCGGGGCGTATCGTGTTCGAATTCCATAAGCTCCAGATTACCAGGAACGATATGGAGGTTGGGAATATAGGTGCCGCGAACGATCTCGGCGATTGGCCGGCGTTCATCGTCATAACGGATCGCACCGTAGAGCGTCTCGTTGGGGCCGACATCGATCTCGGGCTGATGTCCGAAGAGAGCCGAGAGGCTGGCCTGCGGATCGAGATCGATGGCAAGCACGCGGTAACCGCGCAGCGCCAGATATTGCGCAAGATGCGCCGACGTCGTGGTTTTCCCCGAGCCGCCCTTGAAGTTCATGACTGCGATGACCTGCAGCTCTTCGCCATCACGGCGATGCGGCAGATAACGACGTGTGCCGCGTGCGCCCTGATCGAGGAGCTTTCGGATCTCGTCCATATCCTCGACCGAATAGGAGCGGCGGCCGGAAGCCTGGGCGGCGTCGAGCTCCGGACGTTCGGCGGCGATCTGGCGAAGATAAGCCTCGCCAATGCCGATCAGCCGCGCGGTCTCCGCCGGCGAAAAATGGCGCATGCTCTTTTCGGTGTGCGGTGAAAATGTATTTGCATTATGAGCCTGCAATTGGGCTGACAACGCAGCCGAATGCTGTTGTATAAGACTCGTCAGGTCGGGTGCTCCTGCGGCACGTCTTAAATCGGCACTCTGTGTCATCGGTCTTCTTTCGCTCGAAATTGCAGTAGCGGTTTTTTTCGAAAAAGGCGGTTTTTTCCGCAACTGAGATATAAGCGCCGATTCTCTTTTTGGCGCAATAGGCTTTTTTCTCAGGTTGGAAAGTGCCGCTAAGGCATTGTGGAAGAATCACATTTGCTTTTTGTGACAGTTTGACGGTTAGCCGCGGCTAACTTCTCCCCAATGACGGTCGCGATGTATGGGGCGACGGTTTTTGGATAGCAGCATGCGGGCCACGCTGCAGTTAGCCGCGGCTAACTTTCGGTATGATCTGCCATCCCATGAATGATTGCGGTGGAAAGTGAAGGATGGACATTCGCAGGTGTTTAATCTCTACTCATTGACTAGAGTATCGTTGGGTTCGGCGCCCGTTGCCGGCTGTTCAAGCTGTCGCAGGTTGGAGGAATGAATGTCCTATGATGTCGCTCTCGTTGGGTCGGGTTTTTCGGCCATCTGTACCGCCGCTCATCTTTTATCATCTCTGCCACCGTATGCTTCGGTCGCTATCGTTGGCGACGAATCTGATTTCGGGCGCGGCACGGCCTACCGCACGGAGTTGCCCTATCATCGGCTGAATGTGCCCGCCGGAAGAATGAGCGTTTTTCCTGACCAACCCGACGACTTTGTCGACTGGCTCGTGGAGCGTGGCATCGCCACCGAAGCGTCGGTATTCGCCTCGCGCGGAGATTATGGTCTTTACCTCCGGGACAGGCTGGCCGGCTTGCTCCGGAGCAGGGAGCAACGGGCGCGGGTGGATTTCATTCGCGCCAAGGCTTCGGCCTGCCGATCGGATGCAGCCGGGGGATTTGCCTTCACACTCGAAAATGGCGAGCGGCTGCGCGCGCATAATGTGGTTCTTTGCCTTGGTGTCGGTTCGGCGAGTTTGCCGGTGCAAACCGTTGCGAAAGACGATGACGGTCCGGGCCGTATCATCGGTCATTGCTGGCAGCCGGGATGGTTGTCCAGGGTGAAAGCGGGGGACCGTATCTGTATCCTCGGCTCAGGTCTGACGATGATCGATCAGGTTTTGACACTGCGTGGAAAAGGGCACCGAGGGCCGATCCATGTCCTGTCGCGCCGTGGGCTGGTGCCACATCCGCATGTCAGCCCGTCTCCGTCAGCCTCGGAGCCGAAATTGCCCGAGGGCTCAACGGAAATCAGCCGGTTGTTGCAATCCCTGCGCAGGCAGGTCAGGGACGGTACGCAATGGCGCGCCGTGATGGATGGTTTGCGGCCGAAAACGCAGGGGCTCTGGCAAAGTCTCTCAGCTGCACAGCGCGGCCGGTTTCTCCGGCATGCGCTGCCGTGGTGGAACATTCATCGGCACCGGATCGCGCCTGAGGTCTCCGCTGCTTTTGTGAAACTGCTTTCGGATGGCGTCCTGGAAATCCACGCGGGTTATCTTCGTGGCATCGAGGAGCAGGAGGAGGGGATTGCGGTCCGTTATCGCCGCAGGCATACGCAGATTTTGAGGGAATTGCAGGTCGATTGGGTCATCAATTGCACGGGCATGGAACGGGCCGGCATCGGCCACTCGCACCTTCTTGAAACGATGTGCAATGACGGCGTTCTTCTGCTCGATCCTTTCGGGCTCGGAATCGAGGTTGACGCCCAATCCCGTTTGCTGCGAACGGATGGGCAGGGCTGGCCCGGTCTCTTTGCCGCTGGCGCACTGACGGCGGGCCGTTTCTGGGAAATAACTGCAGTTCCGGATATTCGTGTGCAGGCGAAAAAGATCGCAGAAATTATTACGGACAGGGTGGCTTCCAACGACCGCATTGCCGCGCAGCGTTGAGCCAGTCTGGCTGCTCAGCCCACATAAATTTTTACCGCAGTCATTTTGGAAATTCCCCTCAGATGTTAGCCGCGGCAAACTTTTTGTGCAAACAGGTGTGGCGGAGACTTGTTGGAATGGGCAGTTCAGCGGTGGCAGGTGAAAATGCCCTGCGGGTTGGCCGGATTTTAGAGCGCACTCTTTCTTGAGATAATTTCGATTCCTACGGGTGAGCCATCGCGGTTTACAGTCGCGAGACGAAATGCGACGCAATGACAGGATTTACGCGTATGATTGCATATTGCTAAATAATTTACATAACTTGTGGAAAGTTGCCATTAAATCGGCTATAAAGTGTGAAAAATTCTAAGATTATGAAAATAATTTGCGAGGACTCCATGGAAAAACAGAGGCTGGTAAGATACGAGACGGCGGATAATCAGGCTGGCGGGCAGCGCCGGCCATTTGCCAAGGCGGTGCGAGCCGGCGATTTTGTCTATGTATCCGGGCAGGTGCCGACTGTTGATGGCGAGGTGGTGACGGGCGGTATCGTGGCCCAGACCGAGCAGGTCGTCGCCAATATCAGGGATGTTCTGGCGCTTGCCGATTGCACGCTGGCCGACGTGGTCAAGGTCAATGTCTGGCTGGACGACGCGCGGGATTTTTCGAGCTTCAACGCCGTTTTCCAGAAATATTTCATCGATCATCCGCCAGCGCGCTCGACCGTGCAATCGCCGCTGATGGTTGACGCCAAGGTGGAAATGGACGTTATCGCTTATAAACCTCTGGTCTGAAGCCCGGTCTGCCGCTTTTTGAGAGTATATGATGACCTATCCCTGGCCTGACGCAGGCACCCCCCTTGATGCGATCTCGACGCCGATGCCTGTCATTGACGAGGATAGACTCAGTGCCAATATCCTCAGGGCGCAGTCCTATCTGGATGGATACGGCAAGGCCTTCCGGCCGCATATCAAGACGCACAAAATACCCGCCATCGCAAAACAGCAGCTTCAGGCGGGTGCGATCGGCATTAACTGCCAGAAAGTCAGCGAAGCAGAGGTTTTTGCGGATGCCGGCTTTGACGATATTCTGATCACCTACAACATTCTCGGTGCGGCAAAGCTTCAGCGGCTGAAGGCGCTGAATGCGCGTATCGGTGGGTTGAGCGTGGTTGCCGATAGCGCGGTGACGATTGCCGGCCTTGCCGGTACATTCGAGGCGGCAAGACCGCTTGCCGTGCTGGTCGAATGCGATACGGGCGGCAAGCGCTGCGGTGTGCAGACGCCGCAAGCGGCACTGGCGCTTGCGGAAAAGATCGCTGCGGCGCCGGGCCTCACGTTCAAGGGCATATTGACCTATCCGGCACCGGGCGGCGCCGAGACCGTGGAAAAATTCCTTCGCGAGACCATGGCACTGCTTGATGCAAAGGGCATAGATTGCCCGGTGCGATCCAGCGGCGGTTCGCCGGACTTTTACGCCGCCCATCTCGTTCCGTCCGCTACCGAACATCGGGCCGGCACCTATGTCTATAATGATCGCGCCATGCTGCGCGCGGGACATTGCACGGTCGACGATCTTGCCATGCATGTTCTCGCCACCGTCGTATCGAGGCCCACGGCCGATCGCGCCGTGCTGGATTGCGGTTCCAAGGCCCTGACCTCGGATCTGCTGGGTTTTAGCGATTACGGGCTGCTCGAAGGTTATGAGGGCGCAAAAATCGTCTCGCTTTCGGAAGAACATGCGGTTGTCGATCTATCCGGTTGCGCCTTGGGCCGGCCCGAAATCGGCGATGTGGTCAAGGTCGTTCCGAACCATACCTGCGTCGTCAGCAATCTTTTCGACAGGATGGTTTTCCATCGAAATGGTATCGTGACACGGGTTGAGCCGGTCGCGGCCCGCGGCACGGTCTGGTAAATTACCCGGCTAATTAAATTCTGAAATGAACACTGCCCATGGGCAGATTGCGGTAACGAGAATCAAGAGACATGCGCATCTTCACGGCGTCGCTCGCCACCGAAACCAACACGTTTTCACCTGTCCCGACGGATATGGACGCTTTTCGTGCGGCTTTTTATGCCGGGCCGGGGGAACACCCCGAAACGCCGACGCTCTGCTCGTCGCCAGTGCCGATATTGCGCCGTCGCGGCAAGGCGGAAGGGTTTACGGTAATCGAGGGAACCTCCTGCTGGGCGGAACCGGCGGGCCTTATCCAGCGCCAGACCTATGAAACGCTGCGGGACACCATTCTTGCCGAACTCAGTGCCGCCCTGCCGGTCGATGCGGTGGTGCTCGGTCTGCACGGCGCCATGGTGGCGCAGGGTTATGACGATCCGGAAGGCGATTTCCTGTCGCGCGTCCGCGCCATGGTCGGGCCGGATGTGCTGGTCGCGGCGGAATTTGATCCGCACAGTCATCTGACGGCGCTTCGGGTTCAAAATCTCGATATTATGGCAACGTTTCTGGAGTTTCCGCATACGGATTTCGAGGAGCGCGGCGAGCATGTGGTGGAACTGGCGCTGCGAACGCTTCGGGGAGAGATCAAACCGGTTATCTCCACTTTCAATTGTCGCATGATCACTATTTATCCCACCAGCCGCGAGCCGATGCGTTCTTATGTCGACCGGTTAAAGGCGATGGAAGGCAAGGATGGCATCCTGTCGATTTCCGTCATTCACGGTTTCATGGCCGGTGACGTGCCGGATATGGGAACACGCATCGTTGTCGTGACGGATAATGCCAGGGCAAGGGGCGATGTGCTGGCTGAAAAGCTCGGCCATGAGCTTTATGCCATGCGCAAACTGACCGCCATGCCGATGCTGGATACGGAAACGGGTCTCGACCAGGTTCTTGCCATTCGCAGCAACAATCCGGACAATCCGGTCGTCGTCTCTGATATCTGGGATAATCCGGGCGGCGGTGTCGCCGGTGACGCCACCCATATTCTGCGGCGCATGGTGGAGCGCGGCATGGACAATATCGCCGTCGCGACGATCTGGGACCCGATTGCGGTTTCCTTCTGTCACGCGGCGGGCGAGGGCGCGGAGATAGATCTGCGCATCGGCGGCAAATCCAGCCCGGAAGGCGGCGAGCCGCTCGATTTCCGCATAAAGGTGATGCGCACGGCCGAGGCCGGCTGGCAGAGTTTCCGCAACAGCCGCGTAACGCTCGGCCGTGCCGCTGTCGTTCGGCCGCTCGGCACGCAGATCGATATCATCCTTATTACCAGCCGCACCCAAACTTATGAGCCGGATATCTTTTCCAATCTCGGCATCGATTTTGCGAAAAAAGATGTGCTGCTGGTCAAGTCCACCAACCATTTCCATGCGGGGTTTGCGCCTGTAGCCTCCGAGATCGTTTATATCGCCGCCCCGACATCCTATCCGACCGATCCGGCAAAAACGCCCTATCGCAAGGCGAGCCTTGAGCTTTGGCCACGGTTGGCCGATCCGCTGGGTCTGGATTGAGGCGGCAGCGGTTTGAGTATTATCTGGACGGAACTGTGAAGCCTTTTCCGGAAGGCTTCAGAGACGCTCGAGGGTGATGAGGAAAAACGCGCTTTCGCTTCGATCTCCTTCGACGGTGAACGGTAAACCGCCTTCGATCAGCAGACCATCCAGCTTCCCCAGCTGGTCATTACCGTCACCGGTGGAAACCCTCAGCGGGTCGAGCGCCAGGACTAGCGTCATGTTTCCGTCGGCTTTTCCCGAAAACGGGCCGGAATGCCTTTTAACGACATGACGAAAGTGTGAACGGCGGGTCATGACGTTGAGATCGGTGATCGCGCCGTCGGGCAGGGTCGCATTCACGGGAACATCGGCCGGAAAGGGCAGGGGCGGGCTTGCCATTGTCAGCAGCAGCGGATCGTCCGTCGCAATTGCCAGCGCCATACCGTTTCCCTCAAGAATGGAGAGGGTGCGGTCTATGCCGGGGAAGATCGAAAACGGCCCGTCGCTCGCCACCGTTGCCATGCTGATGCGCCAGTCGAAATTCTCGACGGAAGAGCCGGATGGAAAGATGGCGATTTCCACCGTCTCGCCGCCGCCGTTTTTCCAGGGCATTCGCTTGTAATCGCTTGCGCGCAGCAGGGTCATGGTTTTCCACTTTTGAGAAAGATCGGCCGGAAAGAGGTGTTTCTCTTTCCGGCCGAAAGAGGATCAATTGCCGAGAATGCCGGGCAGGCGCAGGCCCTGTTCCTTTGCGCATTCCACGGCGATGTCGTAACCGGCATCGGCATGACGCATGACGCCGGTTGCCGGGTCATTCCACAGCACGCGCTCCAGCCGGCGAGCCGCATCGTCGGTGCCATCGGCGCAGATGACCATGCCGGAATGCTGCGAGAAGCCCATGCCGACGCCGCCGCCGTGATGCAACGACACCCAGGTCGCGCCGGATGCGGTGTTGAGCAGCGCATTGAGAAGCGGCCAGTCGGAAACGGCGTCCGAGCCGTCCTTCATGGCCTCGGTCTCGCGGTTGGGCGAGGCGACGGAGCCGGAATCCAGATGGTCGCGTCCGATGACAACAGGCGCCTTCAGCTCACCGTTTTTGACCATTTCGTTGAAGGCAAGGCCGAGACGGTGACGGTCGCCAAGGCCGACCCAGCAAATGCGCGCCGGCAGGCCCTGAAAAGCGATGCGCTCGCGCGCCATGTCCAGCCAGTTGTGCAGGTGCTTGTTGTCAGGCAGCAGTTCCTTCACCTTGGCGTCGGTCTTGTAGATGTCTTCCGGATCGCCGGAAAGGGCCGCCCAGCGGAACGGGCCGATGCCGCGGCAAAAAAGCGGGCGGATATAGGCCGGCACGAAGCCCGGAAAGGCGAAGGCGTTTTCCAGGCCCTCATCCTTGGCGACCTGACGGATATTGTTGCCGTAATCGAGCGTCGGAACGCCGGCGTTCCAGAAATCGACCATGGCCTGCACATGCACCTTCATGGAGGCGCGGGCGGCGGCGGCAACGGCCTTCGGGTCGCTTTCCTGCTTGGCGCGCCATTCGGCAACGGTCCATCCGGCCGGAAGGTAACCATGGACGGGATCGTGCGCCGAGGTCTGGTCGGTAACGATATCGGGACGAACACCGCGACGGACGAGTTCCGGGAAGATTTCCGCCGCATTGCCGATCAGGCCGACGGATTTCGCCTCGCCCGCCTTGGTCCATTGGTCGATCAGCGCCAGCGCCTCATCGAGCGTATGCGCCTTCGCATCGACATAACGGGTGCGCAGGCGGAAATCGACGCGGGTTTCATCGCATTCGACGGCGAGGCAGCAGGCGCCGGCCATGACGGCGGCGAGCGGCTGTGCGCCGCCCATGCCGCCGAGACCGCCGGTGAGAATCCACTTGCCCTTCAGGTTGCCGTCATAGTGCTGGCGGCCGGCCTCGACAAAGGTCTCATAGGTGCCCTGCACGATACCCTGCGTACCGATGTAAATCCATGAACCGGCCGTCATCTGGCCGTACATGGCAAGGCCCTTCTTATCCAGCTCGTTGAAATGATCCCAGTTCGCCCAGTGCGGTACGAGGTTGGAGTTGGCGATCAGGACGCGCGGCGCATCCTTGTGGGTGCGGAACACGCCGACCGGCTTGCCGGACTGCACGATGAGGGTTTCATCCTCGTTCAGATCCTTCAGCGTGGCGACGATACGGTCGAAATCCTCCCAGGTGCGGGCGGCGCGGCCGATGCCGCCATAAACCACCAGCTCATGCGGGCGCTCGGCCACGTCAGGGTCGAGATTGTTCATCAGCATGCGCAGCGGCGCTTCCGTCATCCAGCTTTTGGCATTGAGGTCAGTGCCCTGCGGCGAGCGGACATCGCGGATATTGTGGCGTGGATTGTTCATGTGTTTTCCCCTTATCGTTTCGTGTCGAGCGCAAATTTTTCCATGCGCGTGAGAATGGTTTTGAGATGGGAGCGAAGCCGTTCGGCCTTGCCCGTGTCATAGGTAAAAGGCGGCGTCTCGCTGTGAAGATGGGTGGCTTGCGCCAGCTCCATTTGAATGGCGTGCACGCCGTTCTGCGGTTTTCCGTAATGGCGCGTCGTCCAGCCGCCCTTGAAACGACCGTTCAGGATGCTGTCGTAACCCTCCGCTGCGGCGGTCACTTCGACGGCGATTTTTTCGATGGCCGGATCGCAGGTCTTGCCCATATCCGTGCCGATGTTGAAATCCGGCAGCTTGCCTTCGAACAGGAAGGGAATATGCGAACGGATCGAATGGCAATCATAGAGAATGGCGATGCCGTGGATGGATTTGACCCGCTCGATTTCCGCCGCAAGCGCTGCGTGATAAGGCGCGTGGAAGTTTTCCAGACGGTACGCAATATCGTCCGCCGCGGGTTCCTGTCCTTCATTCCAGATCGGCTCGCCGTCGAAGTCGGTCTCCGGAACAAGCCCGGTTGTGTTCTGGCCCGGATAAAGGCTGACCCCGGCCGGGTCGCGGTTGGCGTCGATCACATAACGGTGGAAGGTCGCCCTCACCGTTGTCGCATCCGCGAGAAGCCCGTCATAGAGCTCATGGATATGCCAGTCCGTATCGGCGAGAATCTTGCCATTATCGTTCAGGCGTTGCCAGATATCCGCCGGTACATCCGTGCCGGTGTGGGGGAGGCCGAGAATGATCGGCGATGAACCTTCCCTGACGTCGAAGACACGCATTTCAGGCCTCCAGCTTCGGCAGAATGCCGTCCGAAATGGCCGCGACCAGCGCGCCGGAAGCGATCAGTTCCGCCGCCGCCTTCAGGTCCGGGGCCATATAACGGTCTTCCTCCAGCGAAGGGATCGCCGCGCGTAATGCCGCAATCACCTTTTGCAGTTCGGGGCTTGTTTTCAGCGGCCCACGCAGCTCCACGCCCTGCACGGCTGAAAGCGCCTCGATGCCGAGAATGGCGAAAAGATTGTCCGTCATCGGCAGCAGGCGGCGCGCGCCATGGCAGGCCATGGAGACATGGTCTTCCTGATTGGCGGAGGTGGGTGTGGAATCCACCGAGGCTGGATGCGCCATCTGCTTGTTCTCGCTCATCAGCGCGGCGGAGGTGACTTCGGCGATCATCAGGCCGGAATTCAGCCCCGGCTTCTTCGAAAGAAAGGCGGGCAGGCCATAGGAGAGGGCCGGATCGACCAGCAGCGCCACGCGGCGCTGGGCGATTGCGCCGATTTCGCAGATGGCGAGCGCCGTCTGGTCGGCGGCGAAAGCCACCGGTTCGGCGTGGAAATTGCCGCCGGAGACGACGGAATTGTCGGAAAGAACCAGCGGATTGTCGGTCACAGCATTGGCTTCGATTTCCAGCGTCCGGGCCACCTGCCGCAGAAGATCGAGGCAGGCGCCGTCCACCTGCGGCTGGCAGCGAATGCAATAGGGATCCTGCACCCGCTCATCGCCCTCGATATGGCTGACGCGGATTTCCGAACCTTCCAGCAGATTACGAAGCGCCGCTCCCGCGTCGATCTGGCCCTTATGGCCACGCAATGTGTGAATATCGGGATGGAAAGGTGCAGATGAGCCCATGGCGGCATCGGTGGAAAGCGCGCCGGTAATCAGCGCCGCCTGTGCCGCGCGATGGGCTCGGAAGAGACCGGCGAGCGCCAGCGCCGTCGAAGTCTGGGTGCCGTTGATCAGCGCCAGCCCTTCCTTGGCGGCCAGAACCACCGGGGTTAGCCGAGCCTTTGCAAGCGCGTCGCCGGCCGGCAGAAGCGCGCCCGCATAAAAGGCCTCGCCTTCGCCCATCATCACCGCCGCCATATGCGCAAGCGGCGCGAGATCGCCGGAAGCCCCGACCGAGCCCTTTTCGGGAATGACGGGGATGACGCCTTTCTCAAGCATGGCTTCGATCAGCCGCACCAGTTCCAGCCGCACGCCGGATGCGCCGCGACCGAGCGAGACCAGCTTCAGCGCCATGATCAGCCGCACGACATTTTCAGGAAGCGGTGCGCCGACCCCGCAGCAATGCGACAGGATGAGATTGCGCTGCAGCGTCGCCACGTCGGCCGCGTCGATCTTGATGGAAGCGAGCTTGCCGAAGCCGGTATTGATGCCATAGACCGGCGCATTGCCGGCAGCAATCTCCGCGATGCGGGCCGCCGCCTTTTCAATGCCCGCA
Source organism: Agrobacterium sp. GD03872 (assembly GCF_029840625.1). Taxonomy (NCBI): domain Bacteria; kingdom Pseudomonadati; phylum Pseudomonadota; class Alphaproteobacteria; order Hyphomicrobiales; family Rhizobiaceae; genus Agrobacterium; species Agrobacterium sp. GD03872. The sequence goes on along the minus strand of NZ_JAOCCY010000001.1, from coordinate 3,730 downwards.
TCGAAGCTGCGGTCGAGTCTGGCGCTACCGTTTTCCCAGTATATGGCGGCGAGATCGGCTAAGGTCACGTGGCCGGGGTGAAGCGTGATGGTCTTCATGGTCATGGGCGAACCTTCTCTCCCTTGAAAATGCGGGCGTGGAGCGGATTAAAACCGATGCGGTAGACAAGCTCCGCCGGTCGCTCAATGTCCCAGATGGCGAAATCAGCGGATTTTCCGGTCTCCAGCGTGCCGGTTTCCGCAAACAGGCCGAGCGCCTTTGCCGCGTTGCGTGTCGTCGCCGTCAGGCACTCTTCCACGGTCATGCGGAAAAGCGTGGCGCCCATATTCATGGTCAGCAGCAGGGAGGTGAGCGGCGACGTGCCGGGGTTGCAGTCCGTTGCCAGCGCAATGTCGGCTCCTGCGTCGCGCAGCGCCTGCACCGGCGGCAGTTGTTTTTCCCTGAGCGCGTAGAAAGCGCCGGGAAGAAGCACGGCCACGGTTCCTGCTTTCGCCAGCGCCTTAGCACCGGCCTCATCAAGATATTCGAGGTGATCGGCCGAAAGCGCGTTATAGGATGCCGCGAGCTCTGAACCGCCAAGGTTGGAAAGCTGCTCGGCATGCAGTTTGACGGGAAGTCCGCGCTGTTTTGCTGCCTTGAAAACCCGGTCGATTTCCTCGACGGAAAAGGCGATGCCTTCGCAGAAGCCGTCAACCGCATCCGCCAGCCCTTCCGCATGGGCTTTTTCCAGCCCCGGCAGAACGACATCGTTAATGTAATCGGCGTTGCGCCCCTTATAGTCCGCAGGTGTCGCATGCGCGGCGAGATAGCTGGTGACGATGCGCACCGGCCGCAATGTTTCAAGCCTGCGGGCGACGCGCAGCATTTTCAGCTCGGTTTCGATGTCGAGACCGTAACCGGATTTGATTTCGACCGTGGAAACGCCTTCGGAAAGAAGCGTGTCGAGACGCGGCAAAGCCTGCGCCACCAGATCGTCCTCCGAAAGCGCGCGCGTGTCGCGCACCGAAGAAACGATGCCGCCGCCCGCTTTGGCGATCTCTTCGTAGGTCGCGCCATTCAGCCGCATCTCGAATTCCATGGCGCGGTTGCCGCCGAAGACAAGATGGGTGTGGCAGTCGATCAGGGCAGGGGTGATCCAGCGGCCGCCGCAATCGTTGGTCTCATCGGCCGTTGCCAGATCGGCGGGCAGATCGCTTTCAGGGCCGGCAAAGGCGATGCGGCCGTTACGCACGGCAATGACGGCGTTTTCGACGGTGCCGATGCCTTCCATGGCGGGATTGAAGGTCGCCAGCCGGGCGTTGCGCCACAAAGCCGTGGCGTTCCCCGTCGCCGTTCCGTTTGCAGATTTGTTCCCTGGCATTTGCTTTTCGCCTTTCCTTTGTGGCTTAAATGTATATACATAATAATCGGCTTGGCAAGCTGCAATTTCGTGTTTGAAATGGCCTTGCCGGATAGAACCGAAGGAGAGGGTGGCATGACGGTAATTCACGCGGGCGCAGCGCTTCTGGCGGATGGATGGGCGAAGGATGTTCGCATCGTTTGCGGTGACGGCGTCATCTTATCCGTGGAAACCGGCGTTTCCCCGCAGCCGCAGGATGAGCGTCACGCCGTCATCGTCCCGGCCATGCCCAATCTTCACAGTCACGCCTTCCAGCGCGCCATGGCCGGGCTTGCCGAAATCCGTGGTCCCGGCGATGACAGCTTCTGGAGCTGGCGCACCGTCATGTATAAATTCGCGCTCTCCATGACGCCTGACCATGTCGAGGCGGTTGCCGCTCAGCTTTATATGGAAATGCTGGAAGCGGGCTTTGGCCGGGTCGGCGAATTCCACTATCTGCATAATGACAGGGATGGCTCGCATTACGGCAATATCGCCGAAATGGCCGAACGTATCGGCGTGGCCGCCTCGCAGACGGGCATCGGCCTCACATTGCTGCCGGTCTTTTACGCCCATTCCGGTTTCGGCGGCCAGACGCCGATCGACGGGCAGAAGCGTTTCATCCATTCGCTTGACAGTTACGGAAAACTGATGCAGGGCGCACAGGCCGTGGTGGACAGGCTGCCGGGCGCCACCCTCGGCATAGCGCCGCACAGCCTGCGGGCGGTAACCGGCGACGAGCTGGCAGCCATCGAGCCGCTGGCAAAAGGCGGGCCGATCCATATTCATGTGGCGGAACAGACGAAAGAAGTGGAAGATTCGCTCGCCTTTTCCGGTGCGAGACCGGTGCAATGGCTGCTTGAAAACGTGCCGGTCGATGGTCGCTGGTGCCTTATCCATGCGACACACATGACGGAAACCGAAACGCGAGGCATGGCAAAAAGCGGTGCTGTTGCCGGTCTCTGCCCGATCACGGAAGCCAATCTCGGCGATGGCATCTTCCCGGCTCCGGCTTTTCTCGCTGAAAACGGCCACTATGGTGTCGGATCGGATTCCAACATTCTGATTTCCGTGCCGGAAGAATTGCGAACGCTCGAATATTCGCAGCGACTCTCGCATCGGGCACGCAATGTCATCGCCGATGCCGGCCATTCCACGGGAGAAAAGCTCTTCCGGCAGGCGCTCGAAGGCGGCGGCAGGGCTCTTGCGTCGCGAAACGGCCTTGAAAATGGAAAAAGCGCCGATTTTGTTGCGCTTGATGTTTCCGCCGTTTCTTATCTTCCGATATCCCAGATTCTCGATCAGTGGATATTCGCGGGTGGCGTTGGCGTCGATTCCGTCTGGGTGCGTGGCAAAAAACGCGTGCAGGCTGGCCGCCATATCCACCGCCGGGAAATATCCGATCGCTTCAACAAGGTCATGGCCGAACTCCTCGATAGCTGATATGGGCTCGGCAGAAACGGAAAAAAGCCAGCGGGGAAAGGCATTGCGGACGTGACGAAAGCATCGGCCGGACAGACCCTGCATCAGCGTATCCTCAGCGACATCGAGGGCCGGATCGTCTCGGGAGAATGGCCGCCGGGTCACCGGCTGCCTTTCGAGGTCGATCTTGCCGATCAATATCATTGCTCGCGCATGACAGTGAACAAGGTCATGGGTCAGCTCGCCAAGGCCGGTTTGATCGAACGCCGCAAGAAATCCGGCAGTTTCGTTCGCCAGCCGCAGATTCAGTCTGCCGTTCTGCAAATTCACGACATCGGCGCCGAGGTCGCGTCCCTTGGCCTCGACTACGGCTTCAAGATACTGGAGCGCCAAAGGCGCAATGCGAAAAGCGGGGATCGCGAGCGGATCGACGTTTCCGTCGGCACCCCCATGATCGAGATCATCTGCATTCATTTTGCGGGTGCGCGCGAATTCTGCGTCGAGCAGCGTCTCATCAATCTCGATGCCGTGCCGGAGGCGGCTGAAACCGACTTTCACAAAATCGCGCCAGGCCCCTGGTTGCTAGGCCATGTTCCGTGGAGTACTGCCGAACACCGCATCAGCGCCGAAACACCGTCAAAGGAGACTGCGCGCCTGCTCGGCATCTCCGACAGGCAGGCCTGTCTTGTCGTGGAACGACGCACCTGGAGCAATTCCGGCGCGGTCACCTATGTGCGTTTCACTTATCCGGGCAATGCGCATGCTCTGGTCGCCCGTTTCAGCCCGTCTTCCGACTGATATAGCGAGGCCCTTCGGGTCCTTTAATTGCGAAATCGAAACCCTATATAGGGGAGGGTGTGCGGAGCTTGCCGCTTGCCTGTCCGAAAACGGTTAAAATCTGTTAAGCCATACGGAAACTTCAAATACCAT